>CAZXVI010000033.1:0-27644 GCA_964644275.1 uncultured Ruminococcus sp.
TTGCAAATGAAAATGCACCCTAATTTGTATCAAAATTAGGGTGCTAATATGGTGGAGGCGAGGGGAATCGAACCCCTGTCCGAAAGCCCATTCCCACAACTTTCTACGAGTGTAGTTTATCTACTAACATTCCCTGCCAGATCCGCCGATAAACAGGCTGATCCGGCAAGTAGTCCAAATACATTTCAAAGACATGGACGGGTCTGAGAAACGTTCACCACTTATCGATGCCCTGTAAAAGCCGTGGTCCTCAATTACAGGACAGATGCAGACTTAGGCTGCAACCTGCAGGCTCTTGTTAAAGCTTACAGAAATGTTATTTTTAGCGTTTATATTTAAACGTGCCGCTGTTTAAAGAGATGCAGCAACCTCTACTCGCTTATCATGGTGCAAAGCCCCCGTCGAAACCGGTACGCCCCCATGTCATCCGCAAAACTATTGATTCTGCGCTTTCAATGCCCTGTCAATCGCTCTCTTAGCGTCACGCTTTGCGGCATCGTCACGCTTGTCATAGAGCTTCTTACCCTTGCATAGACCCAGTTGCACCTTGACCTTCGCATCCTTAAAATAAAGTGAAAGCGGAACCAGTGTCAAGCCATCCTGCTTTTGTTTGCCGTATAAACGGTTAATTTCTGCTTTATGCATCAGCAGCCGACGGACACGCAGCGGATCACGGTTGAAAATATTGCCTTTCTCATAAGGTGAAATATGCATCTGCTTGATAAAAAGCTCACCATTTTCTACCGCACACCAGCTGTCCTTCAGATTGACACTGCCCTGACGGATGGATTTGACTTCCGTCCCTGTCAGCTCAATACCCGCTTCAAAGGATTCCAGCACAAAGTATTCATGCCTTGCCTTGCGGTTTTCGGTAATCGGCTTTGTACCCTTGGTTCGCATTATTTCACCTCATTTCATGCCTTTTTTCAGCTTACTCGTCAAAGGCGTCCAGATCCAGTCCGTCCAGAATTTCCTTCAGACTCGCCAGCTCGTCCGCTGTCATGGTCAGACCCTTGCCCATCTTGGTGTGATCCGGAGACCAATCGCGCAGATCATACTTGGGCTCACGATCATTCCAACTAACCATGTTCAGTTCGCGGCTCCATCCTCTTGCGTTTTCTCCCACAACACCAATGTGTTCTGTAATCTCAAATTTCAGTTCAGCCATTTTCTTCCTGCCTCGTTTCTTCTGTAGTGTCTTCCTGTTCCAGCAGATACTGCCGCAGCTGCGGCATCTGCTGAGCTGTCAGTGCATAGCCCTGATCATACAGTGCCAGCAATTTGTCCAGTCGCTTGTCCGTCCGCTTGACACCCAGTGTATCCTCCGGTGCAATGACATAGACTTTTCCGTTTTTTTCCAGCTCATTGATTTTTTTAATACAGGAATTGTACCGCTCATGCCTGGTGAGAAGTGCCTGTGCATATTGAGGGCTCTTCTTCCGGTAATGCCTGGCAACACTGCGCATCAGCGCTTCCTCTGTCTTGACATAACCCCGTTCCCTTGTCAGGATAATCAGAAGCTTGTCGCAGCCATCAGCCAGTGCCTTTTCAAACGGAATGGAATCCGCCACGCCACCGTCCGCATATCGCTTGCCGTCAATACAAATGGGTTTAAACATCAGCGGCAGCGCACAGGTTGCCTGAAGAACCATCCAGCCTTCCTCCGAACCGCCCACAGGCAGATATTCTGCCTCTCCGGTTGCAATATTGGTTACGGCTGCCAGAACCTGTCCTTCAAAGGCATTGTAGGTTTCGTAATCAAAAGGCAGCAGCTCCTTGGGTATGGTTTCAAATACATACTTCAGATTATAATAGGAACGGTTGCCGGGATTGAGGAGATGGTGAAAGCCCGCATAGTGGGGACTGCGGACAAAGCGCCGCAGCATCTCCCGGTTTCTTCCGCGCTGACCGGATACATAGGAAACGCCATAGGTGATGCCAGCAGAGGAACCGATGACATAATCTGCCTTCACAGCGGCATCCAGCAAAGCATCCATCACACCGCAGGAAAAGATGGTGCGGTGTGCACCGCCTTCTAATACCAGTCCGATTTTCACGCTTTGTCTCCTTCCAAAAGCAAGTACTACATTATTATACACGATTCTTCTGTATTTTGCAAGAGCTTTTCAAAAATATTTTTCTGATTTTCCGTCGAATTGACAAAAATTCTGCGCTTCACTCGGTCAAACTGCCAGAATTCATAGGCTATTTTCAGAAATTGATTTTCAAAAAAGTGGTTTCAAAAGGAGACGACGGTGCTGCACGCTGTCCTTAAATACCCCTTCCCTCGGGGAGGAGGTTAGCGTGTGGGCAAATTTTAATTGATTTCCGTGCGGCTTTTTTAAAAACCTCTTGCTTTTTTCTTTCTGTTATGCTATAATGTAAATAAAATTTACATTTCAGCTTGTCAATAAAGTGGCAGTTGCATAAAATTTGCCCTCCATGCCTCTTGCAGAGGACTTTTTTGATAGTCTGTAATGTAAAATTTATATTTGAGTGGCAACACGCAAAGAAAGGGGCTCCATTATGGAGGAAAGGGATTTATACCGGCTTCGCCTGCCGGAAGAAAAGGAAACGGTGCTGCTGCAATATGTAAGTGAGCGTCGTTACAGTTTTATGATGATGCTTTATCTATCACTGGCAGGTTCTTTACTGCTGCTGCCGCTGGCGATTTACGATTTTAAAAATCTTGTGAATCCTGGCTATTACGGCTATTCTTACCGATACCGAAGGAACAGGAGCGGCTATATTCTGATATTCTGGATTATGTGCATAGCATCTTTTATTGTTTCATTTATCAGGGGCATTGGAAAAACCTTTGGAATGAATTCCGATTTTGACTGTCTGAAAAACCAGAAATATGCATTTGGCACCATGATCCTTGGAGGAAAGAAGCATGATGCGGCAAAACATCCCTATTATGTCAGCGACAGGGATGGAAATGAGTACTGCTGCCCCATATTTCTGGATTATAAAAATGCTAAGTTCGGAGACGAGATGTTCTGTATCATTCTGGATAACGGCACAAGATATGCATTATGTGATGTACCCAAGCCGGGCTGGGATTTGGAATCTCCAAAGCAATAAATGTACGGACGATTTGTTCTGCGCTTTTTCCTCTGAGAGTATTGATTTTTTTTAAGGATTCTGCTATACTATTTACGAAGCTTTATTCTATTCCTCTGCAAGCCATTTGTAAGAGGAGCAGGATTCTATACAGAAAGAGGGAGATAGCTTGAAACCGGAATCGGGTTTTGCAATATGGCTGGATGAATTCTTTTGGGAATTTGATCACAGCATTCTGAGCTTCTGTCATGAGCTTGCAAAAGCGGGCGGTGACATGCTGACCACGCTGGTCTGGTATTTCAGTCAGAGCGGTGAACTGGGAATATCGGTATTTATTCTGTCCGGCATTCTGTTCCTGTTCTCCGGAACCAGAAAAATGGCAGTCTGTACCTGCGGTTCAGTCTGCTTCAGTTCTTTGTTTACCACTTTTTCACTAAAGCATCTTGTGGCAAGGGTCAGACCATTTATGGCAGTGGATCTCTACCGTGAATGGTGGGAATTTCTTGGGTCACCGCCGGAGGACAGCTACTCCTTCCCTTCCGGTCATGTGACTGCAGCGATGGCCGGCGTAACAGCACTTCTGCTTGTCAGCAGGAAAAAAGCTGTCATCTGGGGGTATCTATATGTACTGTTTATGGGTTTTACCAGAGTTTATCTGATGGCGCATTATCCTTCCGATGTCCTTGCCGGCATCATAATTGGTACCGTTGCTGCACTGCTTTCTTTTGGCATCACAAACCTTATTTATAGTATGCTGAAGCATTATGAACATACCAGGCTCGTCAGATTCTATCACGCTGTTGATATCCTATGGATTGTAAAATGGATCAGGCACGAACCAATTCGATGGTAATTCACCGTTCGTACTCTGACAGAAGGGACTATACCTGATCCCCTTTCATGCAAGGATCTCAAACAATGAAAGCTCGGGGAGAAAATGAAAAAAACAGCAATAAAAATAGTGAAAATAGTACTCTTGATTTTGTGTTTGTTCCTTGTCAGTGCCATTCTGGTGAATCTGATTCTGCCGGCTTTTCACAAAAAGCCGGATGCAAGCTATGAGGAAACGCTGTCTGCACTTTATTCTGAAACTGAGGGCAGCAGCAAGGAGCGGATCCGTTCTATTGATGAGAATGAAGAGGCTCTTCTCTGGCGGCTGCGGATGATTGCAAGTGCAAAAGAATCCGTGATTCTGACAACATTTGATCTGCGGCCGGACGAGAGCGGCACGGATGTCATGGCAGCACTTTACCAGGCAGCGGAATCCGGCGTACAAGTAAAGGTGCTTCTGGACGGCATTTATGAGCCAGTGTATCTTTCAGGCAGTGATACCTTTCATGCTCTGTGCGCACATGAGAATGTGGAAGTTCGTTTCTACAATCCCATCAGCCTGAAATATATTTACAGGGTTAATTATCGTATGCATGACAAATACCTGATAATTGATGACAAAATGTATCTCCTTGGCGGCAGAAATACCAATGACATTTTTCTCGGCAATTATCAGGAAGGCATTAACATTGACCGGGAAATTCTCGTGTACGAGGAAGAACCGGGCATGGGAACCTCTTTTCAGCAGCTGATGGCCTATTTTGAGACTGTCTGGAAGGATCCCTGCGTTCAGAGAAAAACTGTGAGAATGAAACAAGCAACTGCTGCACAGATCTATTCTGCTTTTGAAGAGCGCTATAAGCAGCTGCTGGATCGCTACAGCGGCGCAGCAGAATATGCAGAATGGCAGGAGGATACCTATCCTGCAAATCAGATTGTTCTCCTGTCAAATCCTGTTCATGCCGGTAATAAAAGTCCCCAGCTGCTTTCAGCTATTCAGGAGCTATGTAAGGACAGCAATGATATTGTGATTCAGACACCCTATGTTATCTGCGACTCGTACATGTACAGCGTGCTCGCACAGATGGAAGAAACGGCAGAGGTAAGGATTCTTCTGAATGCCGTGGAAAGGGGCTCAAATCCATGGGGCTGCACGGATTATCTGAACAACAGGGATAAAATTCTGGCTGCCGGTGCCGATGTGTATGAAGTGATGAACGAGCATGCTCTGCATACCAAGACCATTCTAATTGATGATCATATCTCAGTAGTTGGATCCTATAATTTTGATATGCGCAGTACATACCTGGATACGGAGCTGATGCTTGTTATTGACAGCGAAGAACTGAATCAGTATTTCCGCGATATGGCGGAAACATATATAGATAAAAGCAAAGAAGTACTGTCAGACGGCAGCCAGAGTGAGGGTGTGTACTATGAAGCCGCCGAGCTGCCCGCAAAGAAGCAATTCATTTATCAGATTCTGCGGGTACTGATACGTCCGTTCCGGCATTTACTGTAACCTGTATCTGTCCATAGGGAATCTCTAAAAGCAAGTTTTTAGAGGTTCCCTATAGTAAAGCCCCCATCCATTTGATGGGGGCTTGAACTTTGTCTATTGGAGAATAAGCGAATGCTTACAGCATCGAGCGGTACAGCTCTGCAATCTCTTCCACAGAGGTATCCTTCGGGTTGCCGGGACGGCATGCATCCGCATAAGCAGATTCTGCCAGGAAGGGAATGTCCTCCGGTTTTACAATTTCCTTCAGATTAGCCGGAATCCCAACATCCGCCGACAGCTTCTTGACGGCATCTATGGCAGCAGTACGATATTCCTCCACGGACATGGATTCTGTTCCGGGAACGCCCATTGCAGCAGCGATGTACTTGTACTTGTCACCGGTAGCTTCGGCATTGTATTCCATTACAACCGGCAGAATAATTGCATTTGCAACACCGTGAGGAGTGTCATAGAGTGCGCCCAAAGGATGTGCCATGGAATGAACAATACCCAGCCCCACATTGGAGAAGCCCATGCCTGCTATGTACTGTCCCAGCGCCATGCCCTCACGGCCCTCCGGCGTATTGTCTACAGCACCCCGAAGGGATCTGGAAATAATCTCAATTGCCTTGAGGTGGAACATGTCCGTCATTTCCCATGCTGCTTTGGTGGTAAAGCCTTCAATGGCATGGGTCAGTGCATCCATACCAGTAGCAGCTGTCAGCCCCTTGGGCATAGTGCTCATCATATCCGGATCAATAAATGCAACAACAGGAATGTCATGGGTATCCACACATACCATTTTGCGGTTCTTTTCTTCATCTGTAATGACATAATTAATCGTAACTTCAGCGGCTGTACCTGCTGTTGTAGGAACTGCCAGAATCGGGACACAGGGATTCTGGGTAGGTGCCACACCCTCCAGACTGCGGACATCGGCAAATTCCGGATTAGTGATAATGATGCCGATGGCTTTTGCAGTGTCCATGGAAGAGCCGCCGCCCACAGCAATAATGTAATCTGCACCGGATTCCCGGAATGCTGCAACGCCGTTCTGAACATTCGCAATTGTAGGATTTGGTTTGATATCCGAATACATTGTATAGTCCATCCGGTTCTGTTTCAGAAGATCGGTTACCTTTTTAGTAATGCCGAATTTCAGCAGATCCGGATCGGAGCATACAAAAGCCTTCTGAAATCCCCTGCTTGTGACTTCGGTGATAATGTCGGCAATCGCACCTGCACCGTGATAGGATGTGCCGTTCAATACAATTCTCTGTGCCATAATGGTAAATTCCTCCTTATTGCGGCTGCCTCTAAAAACCCTGTTTTGAAGTGAAAATACAATGACTGTTTTTAGATGCTTCCTTGTATGAATGATTGTTTTTCCATCGGCATCCGCCGATTTTCTATGAATAGTATACCACACTTCTGAACAAAAGTCAACATTTTTATATATTTTTAACATTTTCTTTACCATATCATGATATTCGAAAAAGGAAAAAATCTCTGTCATTTCCTCCCATCAACATTCGTCTTATAGAACAGAAATAACTTTTAATGGTTTCCTTAATTCATTCGTAGAAATAAACAACCCATCATAGAAAAGAGGAGTATCATGAGCAACACTTCAGCTGCTGCTTCAAAGAAACTGGAACGCAATTATCAGCTTGACTTTCTGAAGCTATTATTCACGATCTGTATTTTCCTATATCATTCCCGAATTTTCTTCGGTACAGACACCTTATTTCGAAACATGGCTAATAAGTGGGGATGGATGGGTGTTCATTTTTTCTTTGTCGTCTCCGGTATGCTTATGGTTGAACATGTTGTGTGCCAACAACCGGAAGTATGTTATGATCCTGGCAAAGCATCTCTGCAATATGCGATGCATAAATTCAAAGGGCTGGCAATCCCCTACTATATCACATTCCTTTTCAATTTTATCATTTATGTGTACACCTATGGTGTGGAATGTGGTTCCTTTTCCCGCTCCTTTCAGGAAATACTTATCAAAAGCATTCCGGAGCTGCTTGTCATTGAAATGTGCGGAATCCGACCGGCTGGCATCAATTCTGTTACCTGGTATATTTCAGCCATGCTGCTTGCAATGCTGCCACTGTATTATCTGCTCTTACAAAATCGCAGCTTCTTCCTGCATATTTTCAGTCCTCTGGCTGCGCTGGGCATCCTGAGTTATTTTTACGGATCGGAGACGCCTTTTTATCCCCAGAATACAACAGGAACACTCATCAGCGGTGGTTTTCTCCGGGCATGCTGCGGTATCTGTTTTGGTGCGGTGAGCTGGTTGCTGACCGACTGGCTTCGCCACCATATCCACACAGGAAAGCAAAAATGCGCTGCTGCCTGTGCAGAGGTTCTCACCGATATTCTATTTATATGGCTATGGCTGCTGCAAACAATGAATTCCAGGATTCTCTTTCCTGCCCTGCTGCTGATACCAATCGTGACAGCATTCTGCTTCAGCGGATGCAGTGTTTTTGCAGGCATTTTTCGATTTCAATGCTTTCGTTACTGCAGTTCCCTCTCTCTTGCGATTTTCCTCAATCATATAGCAGCAAGAAGAATCATTGAGGAGTTTCCAATATTCCAGGCATTGACCTCTCAGGAAAAGCTATGGTCAATGGCAGGGCTGACAGTCGGCTTCTCCTTGCTTTATTACGGAATGCTGCATGGAGCTGCGGCTCTTAAAAGAATTGATTCTTTTAAAAAACAGCGCAGTACATTACTCTGAAGAAATGCTTAAACGACCTATTATTAGAGAGGTGGAGGTTACCCGCCTCTTACAGAGTATTTTTTATCTATGTTTCAGGGCTTGCAGGGGTCTGCGCCCCCCTCATGCATCGAAGGCGCAACGAAAAAATAGTCCAGCCATGTGCCAGGTAGGCATATTGGCTGGACAGAACTTTTTTGACAGTCTGAAAGAACTTCCGCAGATATACGGAAGTTCTTGTTGATTAGAATTTTGCAAGCAGCTCCTGTTTTTTCTGCTCGAACTGTTCCTCAGTGAGGATGCCCTGATCTCTGAGGGTCTGCAGCTCCTGGAGCTTTTCGGTGAGGGATGCAGACGATGCGGCAGCTGGTGCAGGAGTGGACGCAGCAGCAGTTTGTTTTTTGAATTCTTCGATCTGCTGTACGGTCGCTCTCACAAATGCATCAGCATTATGTACCCAGTGGAACTTGATCAGACCGGAATTGGAGCGAATCACAATCGTCTTGCCGCCGCGGATCTTGTCCGCAAATCCATCCACTACCATGACATTGTCCACCTTTTCGATGGGAAGCCGGAGTTCTTTCACAGAAAATGCAGTTTTCAGGTTGCCTTGAATCGTATCCTCCCACAGAGAGAGATTACAACGTTTTGCATTGAAATTGGATAGGTAAAGACACAAAGGAACCACAAAAACTATAATGAGAATTGCAAGAGCAATTGGAATAAACATCCAGAGCACATTATCCCACTCAAGTTCGCCTGCATTATGCCACCGACCAGGTTCTAAGTACTTTGTTGCTACTGTATATGTCATGAAATGATAATCTATACAATAGCCATCAAACTTTTCTTCTGGCAGACTTGTTAATATCAACGCTGCAGCAGCGATGATATACCACATAATCATCATAATCTTCGTCAATTTCGGACTTCTGAATGAAATATCCGCTTGTTCAATCATTTTACTTGTTTTTCCCATTATGTTTCTCCTTTCGATTCAAACCATTTGCCGCACTGACAAAAATGGAATGTATAAATTTGTTCCTTCATTGTCAGCTGTACCACCGGATACTCTGTGCCCGATGCTTTTTCCGCGATACAGCAGGTAAACATCGCAGCTATCTTCAGTTCCTCGGATAGCTTTACTAAACATTCTTTTCCTGATTTGGGAAGGATCTCCTGATAATGATGCGTCTCAGTTTCACTCGTAACAATGTTTTTCCCATCCTGCAATACCTGCAAATAGCGAATGTCATACCGCACAGTTTCATCAGAATCATTATAAACAGTATAGACTAATTCTTTATCATAATTGCTATGCGGCTGTACCTTCAGCTTTTTCATAAAAATCACCCTCCGGAAAACATGCATCTGTTTTATTCCATTTTACCTCAAAAAAAAAAAAAAAACGATGAAATTTTCGTGAATAAATTGTAAACTATGGGAATTTCTGGTTTCCTTTCCTGTCTGATTTCACACTTGACATTTTCCCCCATCTATAGTATAATAAAACTATATGTGCCGCACGGCACCGAGAAATCGTCAGAAAGAAGGAAAAAACAAATGCTGAATACCGATAAGAGCATGGACAAAATTGTTGACCTCTGCAAATCCAGGGGCTTTGTTTACGCAGGCTCTGAGATTTACGGCGGTCTTGCCAATACATGGGACTACGGCCCCCTCGGCGTGGAGCTGAAGGACAATATCAAAAAAGCATGGCGCAAGAAGTTCATCCAGGAGTGCCCCTACAATGTGGGTCTGGACTCTGCCATCCTGATGAACCCTGAAACCTGGGTGGCTTCCGGCCATCTTGGCGGCTTCTCCGATCCGCTGATGGACTGCAAGTCCTGCAAAACCCGTCACAGAGCGGACAACCTCATCGAAGCATTTGACGGCACCAATCCTGCCGGCTGGAGTAATGAGGAAATGATGAACTACATCCGTGAGAAGGGCATTGCATGCCCCAACTGCGGCAAGACGGACTTTACTGATATCCGGCAGTTCAATCTGATGTTCAAGACCTTCCAGGGTGTCACCGAGGACTCCAAGTCCGAGCTGTATCTGCGTCCGGAAACGGCGCAGGGTATCTTCGTCAACTTCGCCAACATCCAGAGAACCACCAGAAAGAAGGTGCCGTTCGGCGTGGCACAGGTGGGCAAGTCCTTCCGTAACGAGATCACACCCGGCAACTTTATTTTCCGCGTCCGTGAGTTCGAGCAGATGGAGCTGGAGTTCTTCTGCAAGCCCGGTACTGATCTGGAGTGGTTCCAGTACTGGAGAGGCTACTGCCGTGACTTCCTGCTGAACCTTGGCATCAAGGAAGACAATCTGCGTCTGCGTGACCATGATCCGGAGGAGCTGTGCTTCTACTCCAAGGCAACCACGGACTTTGAGTATCTGTTCCCCTTCGGATGGGGTGAGCTGTGGGGCATTGCGGACAGAACGGACTACGATCTTACTCAGCACCAGAATCACAGCGGCAAATCCCTGGAATACTTCGATCCGGAGGACAACACCAAATATATTCCCTATGTCATTGAACCTTCCCTGGGCGTGGAGCGTCTGTTCCTGTCCATTGTAACGGAAGCATATGATGAGGAAGTCATTGACGCAGAGAAGAATGATGTCCGTACTGTAATGCATCTGCATCCGGCACTGGCTCCGTTCAAGGCTGCAGTGCTTCCCCTCTCCAAGAAGCTGAGTCCTGAGGCAACGGAAGTCTTCACAGCACTTTCCAAGAAGTGGAATGTGGACTTTGACGAGACTGGTTCCATTGGTAAGCGTTACCGCCGTCAGGATGAGATTGGTACGCCGTTCTGCATTACTTATGACTTTGATACCAAGGAGACCGACCAGTGCGTGACGGTTCGTGACCGTGACACCATGGAGCAGGTGCGTATGCCCATTGCCGAGCTGGAAGCATGGCTGGAAGAAAAGCTGGCTTATTAATTTTGGCAGCTAATGAAAAATAAAAAGCAAGCATCGCCTGGGAAGGAACCGTTATTCTCAGGCGATGTTATTTCATGTCATTTATCCGATACGGGCACCGCATAGCGGAAAAGCCCCATTGCATACACTATCCCGAAAGGCTGGTGTTTTGCAATGCTATTAGAACTCCTGGGAAAACTGCTGTGTCTGATTCTGCACGCTGACACACCCCACCTATTTCCCAAACCTCTTTCTGCCAAAGAAGAGCTTGCCTGCTTTATTGCCATGGAACAGGGCGATGCTGCTGCGAAAAACAAGCTGATTGAGCACAACCTCAGACTGGTGGTACACATTGCCAAAAAGTACCGCAACACTTCGGAAGAACCGGAGGAACTGATCTCCATCGGCACCTTTGGATTGCTCAAGGCAGTGGACACCTTCGATTACAAGAAGGGGTCGAAATTCTCCACGTATGCATCACGATGTGTTGAAAATGAAATCCTCATGCACTTCCGCTCCATGAAGAAAAGTGCCGGAGATCTGTACATAAATGAACCAATTGACACGGACAAGGACGGCAATGCGCTGACGCTCATGGATATCATTGAGGACGGGAGTGATCTGGAGGAGGAAGTGGATCTTTCCATCCATTCCAAACAACTGCACAAATTTCTGGCGAAGTGTCTGGACACAAGGGAACTGGAAATCATCATCCATCGCTATGGTTTGTACGGGAACCGGGCACTAACCCAGAAGGAAGTGGCCAAAGAGCTGAACATTTCCCGTTCGTATGTATCCCGTCTGGAGAAAAAAGCACTGCAAAAGCTGAAAGAAATGTATGACGTTACGCCGTTCTGATAAAAACAGCGCTTCCCCGGAATTCCCCTGGGGAAGCGCTGTTTTTCATTGATTTATCACAAAATCCGCACGCTGTTCCGGACAGCAGGTTTCTACATAGAACCGCTCTGCCGGAAAATAGCGCCGTTCGTATTTATCGGCTATCGCCTGCCTGTCCCCGATGTAGGAATCCCGGCACAGGACACGCTGGAGACGGGTCTCTTCAGGAACAGCAATGTAAATCATCTCATCAAACCACCCGGACAAATCCGGCCGCTGCAGAAATATGCCCTCCACAATCATAATGCCGTTCTCCGGCACTGTGATTTCCTGCGGAAAATAACAATCCTGTTCCTTATCATAAAGCATAACCTCGCCACTGAACATCCCCTCGTTTTTCACCAGATCCAGCACGGATTTCAAAGATCCATAGTTCCATTGAAGCTCGTAATAGCACTGCCACTCAGGCACGTCTTCACGGTACCGGACTGCTCTGGGATGAATGAAATCATCAATATGCAGCAGTGTAACAGGAACACCTTCCGCCTGCAGCTGCTCTGCAATAACCGCAGAAACGGTGCTCTTCCCTGCCCCGCCAAGTCCGTCAATTCCGATCAACCGTACTCCTTTTTCATTTATGACGGCACGGAGTCTATCCAGCAGCTGCACGATTACACCTCATGCTCACACATTGTCATCACAATATCCGCCACACGCTTTGCAGCAATCTGCTCGAACTGATCAAAGGACATTGCTCCGTCATCATCTGCCAGGTCGGAAATGCAGCGCACACTGACAAAAGGAACCTGATTGCGCCATGCGGTCTGCCCGATTGCCGCTGTCTCCATATCCACAGCATAGGGATCAAATTTTGCTTTGATTCCTGCTTTCACTCCACTGTCTGTGATGAAAGCATCCCCGGATACAATCCTGCCGCTATGGACGGTAATGCCCTGCTCTGCACAGACTGCTCCGGCAAGTGCCCGGAGTGCCTCGTCGGACGGAAACTCTGCACAGTAGGGCGGATAGTCCGCCAGAAAATGCGCATCCAGATCATGGGGCAGAACACTGGAAGAAACAACAATATCACAAAGTTTTACGTCATTGTGCATGCCGCCGGCAATCCCGGTGTTAATGATGCAGTCCGTTCCGAACCGGTCGATCATGACCTGCGTGCAGACAGCAGCATTGACCTTGCCGATACCACAGCAGGAAGTTACAATTTTATTTGTTCCGTGCAGGCTTTCCAGAAACGTAAAGCCTGCAATCTCCGTGCTGACCGGATTCTGCTGCACGGACTGGATATCCTTCAGTTCTGACGGCATTGCGCCAATAATTCCGATAACTTTCATTTTTTTCCTTCTTTCTTATGTCGGTCTCTAAAACCATGTTGAATGGAACGCATTTATACTTCATATTTCCTGCTCAGAAGCTGCTGCTTCAGTTCCCAAAGCCTGGGGGATAAATCCACATAGTAATTCTGGGGTTTTTCAAACCGCTTCACCTCATCCCAGATGGTAGCAAGCTGCTGACGGCAGTATTGCTGAATTTCCGGGAGGGATGGTGTTTGGTAAACACACTCACCCTTGACAAAAACCGGAACAAGAAGCTTCTGCGCCCGGAAATTGCGGAGCAGCTTTCGTTTATAGGTGTGATCCGGATCAAAAATCTCATAGGGCTGGGTATCATCAATGCTCTCATCGTATTCTGTCAGAACATCCGCCAGTGCCATGCCTGTTTCCCGGTCATAAAGCCGCCAGACGGCTTTAAAGGAAGGGTTGGTAATTTTGGAAGTATTTTCCGAAACCTTAATTTTGGGAATGATCTTTCCGTCTTCTTCCACCGCTGCCAGCTTGTACACACCACCGAACACCGGTTCAGAACGGGAGGTCACCAGGCGTTCGCCCACACCGAAGCTGTCAATTTTCGCCCCCTGGGAAATCAACTCCCGGATAATATACTCATCCAGAGAATTAGAGGCAACAATCTGAATATAGGAAAGCCCAGCATCATCCAGCATCCGGCGTGCCTTCTTGGACAGATAGGCAATATCGCCGCTGTCAATGCGGATCCCCTTACCCCTGTGCCCCTGTTCCTCCAGCTGCTTGAATACCGTAATGGCATTGGGCACACCGGAATGCAGCACACTGTAGGTATCCACCAGGAAAGTACATTCATCGGGATAAACCTTTGCGTATGCCTCAAAGGCTTCCAGCTCCGTGTCAAACAGCTGCACCCAGCTATGTGCCATTGTACCCAGCGCAGGAATGGAGAAAGTGGTGTCCGCAATAGCACAGGCTGTTCCGGTACATCCTCCGATATAAGCGGCTCTTGCCCCCAGAACCGCACCGTCATATCCCTGGGCGCGGCGGGAACCAAATTCCATAACCGGTCTTCCCTGGGCAGCAGTGACAATACGGTTTGCCTTGGTAGCAATCAGACTCTGATGATTGATACTCAGGAGCACCATGGTTTCAATGAGCTGTGCCTGAATGGCTGGTCCTCTGACCGTCAGCAGAGGTTCATGGGGAAACACCGGTGTCCCCTCCGGGACTGCCCAGACATCACAGCAGAACCGGAAATTTTGCAGATACTCCAGAAACGGCTCGCCGAAAAGCTGTTTGCTGCGCAGATAGGCAATATCCTCTTCCGTAAACCGCAGATCCTTCAGATATGCAATTACCTGTTCCAGACCGGCAGCAATGGCATAGGCGGCATCATCCGGTGCCTTGCGGTAAAACATGTCAAAGTAGACAATCTCCTCTCCCCTGCCGTTTTCCAGGAAGCCATTGCCCATGGTCAGCTCATAAAAATCCACAAGCATGGTCAGATTCCGTTCATTCACGTTCACTCCTCCAATCCGTCAATGATCAGTATAGGTATCCTCTAAAAACCCTCTGTTTTTAAAATCGGAAAAGAAAAGGTGGATTTTGTGGGGCTTTGCCTATCCCCAACTATCAAAGCAAGTTTTTAGAGATTTCCTTTAGTTTATGAAGCATATGGCATAATATGCAAAATTCGGGCAAGCCGTCTGTGACTGCCCGAATTCATCTTCGTCCGTAATAACTTACAGCGTTACAATCTCGCCTTCCATGTCACGGCCTGCACCGATGGCATTGCTTTCATCCGTATCAATGTGCATTGCTCTTGCATAATTGGGGGATACGCGGCAGACAACATCGCCCAGAACAGCCTTTCTGCCTTCTGCACCGCACTTCACCCATACAATGTCCTTATCCTTCACACCCAGCTCTGCAGCATCCTCAGGTGTCAGATGAATATGACGCTTTGCAATCATCACACCCTGCTCCAGTTCCACCTCACCGCAGGGGCCAACCAGCTTACACGCACCGGAGCCAGCCACATCACCGGATTCCCGAATCGGAGCTGCTACGCCGATGGAACGTGCGTCCGTACCGGAAAGCTCCACCTGTGTGTCAGGGCGAACCGGACCGAGGATAGAAACATTCGGAATGGATTTTTTGGGACCAACCACCGTTACCCGCTCCTCGCAGGCAAACTGACCGGGCTGGGACAGATCCTTCTTGCGGGTCAGCGTGGCACCCTTGCCGAACAGGATTTCCAGGTGCTCCTGTGTCACATGCACATGACGTGCGGATGTTTCGATGATAAACTTCTTAGACATATGTGATTCCTCCAATACTATCCCGGTGCCACAGCGGCATGGGATCATCTTGCAATCTAATATTGCATCGTTTTTATTTTACTACTTTTTCCAGCAATCGTCAAGGGGTTGCAGCAAATTTCTTCAATGTCTCCGGAAAATTTTACCGGCTGCGGGGCTAATTCATATTTTCAACATTTTGTGCTATGTGCACAAAATGATTTGTCAAATTTCGTTATTGTTATTTTCCAAATACTATTTACTTTATCATAATGCCATTGTATAATATGAATAAGAGGAGGTTTCTTCCTCTTAAATATGGAAGTCGGTTACCTTTCGTTCGGTGCTGTGCAGAATAGTGATTATAATCAGGACGATCAGGTCACCAGCGCTGATGCATCTCTGCTTTTAGCAGTTCTATTATAAGGAGGAATTATTATGATGAAAATGAAAAAAATCTCAGCAGCCATTCTCTGTGCTCTTCTCTGTACTGCATGGCTTTGCACAGCATTGATTTATGCAGAGACGGATGTCACTTCGAAATTTTCGCAAAAGCTTCTTGAATATTATGAAGCAAACGATGCAGAGGTAAAGGTTTATATTCACTATGAGGATACAGTTGATTATGCTTTGATCGAAGCACAGGCAGCTGAAGCGGCAGAAGAAGAGCTTGAAAAGTTCAGAAAAGAGGACGATACCGAAGAGGAACTTAAAGAAAAATATGATAAACTGTACGCTTTAGAATATTCTTATATTCGGGGTAGCGCTTATGAAGACTTGGGTATTCAGATGCAAACTGCCCTTGGATTAGAGGATAGCACCACTAAGTGTTACAGTGGGGCTTACATTTTTGGGTTTTTCACTTATGAAGAAGTACTTATTATTGCAGAAAACGAACTTGTTTTGGCTGTGACACGTGCTCCTGAAATTGAGTCAGAAGAGTACGATACTGAGTTTGAAACAGACAATGTTCCTTTTGAAAGTGATGACGATGGTGATGAAGATGAAACATATCCCATGCCCACTACGGAGCCAGTCACCGATCCCCCCGAACAGCTGGTCGGCGACCTCAATTATGACGGAGTGATCGATGCTACCGATGCCGCAGAAGTTCTGCAGCTCGCAGCAGAAGTCGGCACCGGTCGTGAACTGACTGCGGAACAGCTGTACCTCGCCGACTACAGCAGCGACGGCAAGGCGGATGCCACCGATGCTTCCCTGATTCTGATTTTTGCAGCTAAGGAAGGTGTTGCTTGATGTCTGCCAGCTCGGATTCATCTTTCAGTCTTGCAAATTTATCACAAAACTAACTATTAAAGCTCAAGTCCCGGACAAAGAAATCGTCTCGTCCGAATACAGTGCGAAGCTATCCTCCACTGCTTTGGCCTGCCGGCCCACATGATGGCGGCGCTCGCCCATGTCATTGACCACGGCACCGTTCAAACAGACAAGCCGGTACACCAGAGGCTGAACGGAGACAGCACCGAGCCCCACCTCCGAGTTGGAAATGACAACTCCTGCCTGGACGATGTCTCCCTTGCGCACCTCCATCTCCAGACGTTTCGACACGACCTTCAGATAGAGCCGATGCTCCGTGACCTCTGAGGAAACCACTTCATACTGGTCGGAGCCCGCAAACAGCGGCAAGACCGCAGATGCCACCTCCAGATTGTCGATGCGGCGATACCGTTCCGACAACAGTGCACGGGCAACCTGCCCAGCACCATAGTCCATCGACCGCACCATGTACGAATTGGTCTTGTCCCCAAACCAGGCGTTTACGTTCTCAGCCAGCAGCGTGGGCTTCTGCGCCTGCATGAGGTCGTAATATTTGGCAGGAATACCCAGCGCCGACGCCACCTGCCGGTGGAACAGCAGGGTCGTGCCGAACACCTCCTGCTGATTGGAGGTCAGATGGTTGATCTCAAAAGTACGGCCATCCTCCCGGAGCCGCATCCCCTGCGCCGGACTGATGAAGTCCTGTTTCGCCTTGTTCTGCCAGTTCAGCTCCACCAGAACTTCCTGCAAACTTCTTCCTGTTTTCATACTGTCTCCTCGCTTTCTGCACCATCTGGTGCTTCCTCTGTGTCTGTCCCGGACAGCTTTCTCCTCTGAAGCGCATCCGGGTCTTTCATCCGACTCCTGATATACTCCGCCCAGTCCGTCACCCATTTGAACTGCTTATCGCTTGCGGGTTTCAGGTCGTGGAAGTCACGGTTCAGGTAGAACAGGTAGTCCGGCTGTGTCAGCCGCTTACGGTTCTCCACATCCAACTGGAACACAGCTTCAAACGGGTCTTCCGGCCAACGCTCCGCAGCAGTGCGGCGCTGGGTCACTTCCTCCGCAGTCCAGGCATCCTCATGCAGCCGCATGTCATCCTGCAGAAGCAGTATCAGCTCCTGCATTGTCCTTGCCAGCGTTATGGTGTTGCGGAGCTTGTCCATTTTCTTTTTGCCTTTGCCATAGAAGGCCCGGTAAGCTGCGATGGTTGCACCGTAGGCCAGCATAGATTTCCTATGCCCATGTTCTTCGGTCAGGAAGAAATACCCCAGCAGGGATGCGGCGGAGCCCAGAGGCCCCATGAGCATCATGCGGATTGCTTCCCCCTGCATGGTCGGGAACTGCTCCTTCAGCTTTTCGTTCTCCATTTCCATCGCAGGAAGGAAGCGAACGATGGTGGTGTGCTTCTTCCTGCTGCCGAGGACATTGACAGTGCCGTCCTTGAACATCATGTTCTCATGGGCTTCCACCAGATGCTCTGCCCTCCCGCCCAGCGTGTGCGCCTCCTCCAGAAACCGGAGGGCGCAGTTTTTTGTGATACGGATAATCTTCATGATATCTCCTATCTCCCGGCGCATATTTATTCGCCCCTCATGCGCCGATGGTTATTTCATTGTCCTTGAGGGAAAGGCACCGCTCAAGGAGGCACTCACTGTATCACTCATAGCTCCCGGTTGATCATCTGCCGGATGATCTTGACTGCTCCTTGCCTCCGTCTGCGGTTCAGCCGGTCATCGTGGAGCAGGATGTCCAGCGCGTTGACTTCCTCCATGACGTTGCAGAGGACTTCCCGCTGGTGGTCGCGGGCCATGTCCAGCTCCCTGTCCATGCGCTCATACTCGCTTTCGTACTCCGCAATGTCGCTGACGTTTTCCGAGATGTACGATTCCAAGGCTTCCCGGAGGTCGCTGCCGGCGCATTGCTCCACGGCGTCCAGAAGATCCTTGAGGTCAAAGGGTGTGAGGAGCGACCCATCCTTCAGCACAATCACGTGCGGCATACACTCACCCCCTCAGTCCTTGAAGTAGTACGAAGGGGCAAGGTACCCCGCAGCTGACAATGGCAAGCCCTCGCACCAGTCCGGCTTAACCGCCATCAACTTGCAGACCTCATCCACCGTGTACTTTCCGATCGGCGCTTCGATGATGACCTCATCGTGAACATGGGCAACGATGTTCAGACCGTAGTCCTCCATCCGCGCCATTGCTTCAGCAAGGATGTCTCTGGCGATTGCCTGGGTCGCATTTTCCACGAGCCGACCGGAATACGTCTCCTGCCGACTCCATTTGTGGTTTTGGCCCACGCCCTCATAGGTGAGGCTCATGCGGCCAAAACGGTTAGGCTGTGTGCGGGGTTTCAGGTAGGCCAGCCTTCGCCCGGAGGGAAGCACCATCCATAGGGTGCCGGGCCAGAACTCAAAGGCGATCTTGCCGATCTCGCTGCGCTCCCCGGTCTTATAGGCTGTCATGGCGGCTTTTTCCACGTCCCACCAGTACTGGACAATCTTCGGATTGGCCTCCCGCCAGGAGTCGATGATCTCCGGGAGTTCCTCTTCCTTCAGACCCATCTGCAAAGCGCCCATGCTGATCAGCGCCCCGGAGGAGCCACCGTAGCCACAGGCCAAAGTTGCGATCTTCCCCTTCTGCCTCAGCTCGCCGTTCACACCGTGCTTGACGACGGGGACATGAAACATCTGGGACGCCGTTGCGCAGTACAGGTCTTCCCCATTCTCGAAGGCATCCAGCACCCACTGCTCCTCCGCTTCTCATGCGAGGACGCGAGCTTCGATGGCACTGAAATCAGCCACGATGAACTCGCAGCCCTCCTTGGGGACGAGCATCGTGCGGATGAGCTGGGAGAGGACATCCGGTGTGTTTCCGTAGATGCTCTCGACCATATCGAAGCACCCCATCTTCACCAGATCCCGCGCCTGCTCCAGCGTGGAAATGTGGTTCTGGGGGAGATTTTGCAATTGGATGTTGCGGCCACTGTACCGCCCGGTGCGGGATGCGCCGTAGAACTGAAACAGTCCCCGCGCCCTTCCGTCCGGGCAGACACAGCGTTCTGCGGCCTGGTACTTCTTGACGGAGCTTTTGGCCATCTGGAGTCGGAGCTTCAGCATGTCCATCGCTTCCTCGTCCACGCCATTCTTGTCCAGCTCCCCGATCATCTGCGCCACGTCCTTTTTGCCCAGGCTGTCCATCGGAATGCCGCGCTCATCCAGCCACGATTTGAGCTGGGATACTGAGTTCGGATTCTCCAGCCCGGTCAGCTCGTAGGCTTTCTTGGTCATGGCATCCGACAACATCAGGTCGCAGGCGATGGCCTGCTGCACCAGCTCGGTGTCGATCTTGACGCCCCGGTCGTTCACCCGCTCGTTGACCCGGTAGTGATGCCACTCCCGGTCAGGCATGTTTTCATACGAATGGCAGGGGTCATATATTGTCGGCATATCGGTTGGAGCATCATCGGGTAGCCACGGTATATTCTCATACAGCTTCTGCATCTTCCTGCAGTCCTTGAGTGTATCAAGAATCCATAGTGCAGCGCCGGTGCAGAGACTTCCTCTGATATCCAAAGAAGCGATGCTACACGTCGGCTGTGAGATAAACAGCGCATAATCATCCGGTTCCAAGTTCCGATATTTTTCAAACCGCTTCATCAGCACCGGCAGGTAATTGACTGCGGCTTTGATTCTGCGGGAATAGTGCGGCTCCACCATTTCCGTATCTTCAAAGATATCCTTTCGCTCGGGGTGGGCTTTCCGTATTTTTTTCAATGATTGACGAGCATCGTCAAACGTACTCGCCACAAACCGTTCAACCTTGCGCTGATCTGACAGGTCGAGCTTCTTGGTGGTCGTCTCTAATGATGTAGACACCTTCTGTTTATTCTTTGCCATATCTTACTCCGTTTACGCCGTGAGACTTCTTAGATTTCTTGGATTTCCGATGTATATGCCGCCCCCAGAACCGCACCTGCACGGGGTACGAACCGCGCCTTACCGGATATTGAACCGCATCTTGCCGGAGCAAAACCGCACCTGAATCAGGAGCCTGTCAGAATACACCAACAGGCTCCTTTCAGGTAAATCAGCCCTGAGCTTGATCAGATCTCCGGGTAATCAATGTGATTCTTCTTAAGAATGGCTCTGAGTTCGTCAATGTACGCATACAACCGCTGGATTTCTATCCAGTTGCCATGACAAAGGCGGTCAGCCTCTTCCAGTTCATGACGAGTAAGCTCATAATCCTCCCATTTCAGGCACTTGTGATCCTGACTGAAAGCACAGTAATTCTCCATCACGGCTCTGCTCCTTCCGAGAGACCATGCCGTCTTCGCATGGAGACTTCTCCATCGATCATGACCGGATATGCGGTGTTGACGATTCGGTCAATGATTGCATCGGAGATCGGGCTGTCATTGTTCGGGTCGGCATTGATGCGGTCATACCATCCCTCGGTATGGTACTGTGTACAGAAGATCATAGAGCGTTCGATCCGTGCTTCAACGATTTCAAGCAGATCATAGCTCTCATTCGGTGTCAGGCAGCGGATCAGCCACTCATCAAGGATCAGCAGATCTACCTTCTTGTATGCCTTGACAACCTTCGCAAATTCGCCGTTTGCTTTGGCAACGATCAACTCATCCAAAAGCTCCGGCATCCGGATGTAACGCACCGTCTTAAACTTGCGGCAGGCAGCGTTTCCAAGCGCACAGGCGATGTAGGTCTTGCCGTTTCCGGATGCACCTTTCAGGATAATATGCCGACCCTCGTCAACATACCGGCACGTCGCAAATCGCAGCATCCTGCCCTTGTCCAGATGCCTGTCCTCAATGTATTCGATGCCCTCCATCGTTGCAGAAGAATCGGAAAAAAGCGCATTTCGGATGTAGCGGAGAAGCTTGTTATTCTGTCGGCGGTTCCACTCACTGTCTACAAGCAGCGAGAGCCTGTCCTCAAATCCAAGCTGATTGTAGTTCTCTGCATCATCGATCTGACGCTCCAATTCATCCGCAAATGCACTCATTTTCATGGCACGGAGGCGTTCGAAAGTGTTATTCAACATTACCGCCACCGCCTTTCTTCCAATAGGCTGCGCCGCGGGTAATACCGTATTTGCTGCCGGATTCCGTTCCTTCGGAAGTCTTGTCCGGTTCACGACTGTTCTTCAAAAGCGTCGAAATTGTGCGGATAGACGGCGATGAGGTGAATGCCAGCATCCGTTCACAAGCAGATTCCAGCTTCTTCTTGCCGTATCTCTTTCCGAGCTTTGTCAGGCTGACACAAGCCTTGTAACCCTGTTCGGCGGCTGCACCGGAGGTCAGAAAGTATTTGACGATCTCCTCGGTAGATTTGCCGACGGTTTTCGCCCATGACTTGAACTCATCAGCATTGTAATTCAGGTATTCTCGATGTCTGTCAGGCATATGTTCAGGCTTCACAATCGGCTGAATACTGAACTTTGTGAGGCGCTTGTGCGAAGTCATACGGCTGCCTTTGAAATACACCTCAACAAGATCACGTGTCAGCCGGATCTGCACCTGTTCGCCGATCAAGTCAAACGGAACAGAGTATTTGTTAAGACCGTCGCTGATGAGATAATCGTTGCCAACAGTCTGCTGCTTCCACACAGACGGCTCGTACGGCTGTTTCGGAAGCGGCAGCATGAATTCCTTTTCCTCCGCAAAATACGCCTCTCTGCGGCAACCAGGACGTTTCTGAAAGGGCTTGGTGTTGATGTATTCCAGTCGCTCAGCGACGGCTTCCTGCACCTCCGCAATGGAGAAAAACTTGCGTTCACGAAGTGCTGCGGTGATCCACGTTGTGGAGAATCCGACCGACTTTTCCACGAGTCCCTTGTCCTGCGGCTTGCGTACACGCGCCGGAATGATCGCCGTGCCGTAGTATTCCGCAAGCTCCTGGTAGCTCTGATTCAGCTGCGTTTCATAGCGGGTGTTGGCAGTTACGCCGGTCTTGAGATTGTCCGGTACCAGAATCCGCGTCACACCGCCGAAATATGCGTAAGCGTGAACATGGCACATCAGCCAATTCTCGATTTTCATGTCTGCACAGGCTTCCACATAGATGTAGCTGCTGCACGGCAGCGCTGCCACGAACAAGTACGCCTTGTACTCCTCGTCTGTGATCGGGTCATAATACGGGATAGTACCGCTCGCCCAATCGACCTGCATAGTGTCGCCGGGCTTGTGGGTGACGCGCATCGTCGCTTTCGTGACACGCGCCCAGCGGCGATACTTGTCACCGAATTGCGTGCTCATGTACGGCGTTTCGCCGTTTGCGTAGGCGGCATCACAGTACTCCTGCCAGAGCAGTGTGAGCGTGACGCCCTTCTGGGACAACTGCTGATGGATGTACTCGTAGTTGATGACCGCATAGGGTGTGGGGCTGCTTTCCCGTCTGCCGTAGAGCAACTCGTCAAGTGCCTCATTGGTCACATCATCGTCAAGCGGCCAGGTGATGTTCAATTCCTGAGCGCGGTCGAGTACTGACCTGACCGTCTGATGCGAGCAGTGAACACTCGCTTCGATGCTTCTCTGACTATGCCCCTAGGAATGCATCTCCAAGATTCGTCGATAGTTCATCATATCCGAACCTCCTGTATTTCAAGTCACACATTGCTGTGTGCTATGATTAGTATACAGGATTCGGATGGATGCGGTCAATGACCGGCAACGTGCGGTTCAAAGCCCGGCAGCGTGCGGTCGAACCCCCGTGCAGGTGCGGTTCTGGGGTCGGCATATACATCCGAGACTTCTTGGACTTATGAATTATCTTTGCCGCATGACATGGACTTCTTAGACTTGCTGTGTGCCATGCTCATGATTCAGGTGGCCTTCACCGCCGTTACGGTGGCCTTAAAACTCCGTTCGAGTGGCCTTAAAACCCCGCGCCGGCGATCCTAACACGACGGGCCAAATTATTATTCATGGACAAAAATACAAAAAGCCGTGTGGACGTTATATTACCCACACGGCTCCTTCCTTGGTAAGTTTATGTTTTCTAATTGGGAATCAGTAATGCCAGAAGACACCCTGTATTTACACATGACTGTGTAATTAACACACGGCTCTGTTTTTTACTTCAACTTCTCCAGAATCTCCGCCGCACTTACGCCATCGGCCATCAGCTTCTGAATCGTCTCTTCCAGTTCAGCTTTCTTCGCTTCTTCAGCCTGCGCAGCATCGAACGCAGCCTTCTGCTCTTCCAGCTTAGTAATTTCAGTATCCAGCTTCTTCAGTTCCGCCTTCTTTGCTTTCAGATCAGCCTTGAGAGCAGTGAGGTTTTCTTCGAGGGAAGCGATGTCGGCAACGAGAGCTTCTTTGCTGGATGACTTCTCGGCGATGAGAGCGTCGAAATCAGCGGTTGGGATGGTGGACTTGACTTTATTCTTGGAACCCTTGGGACGCGGCATAGATGTACACACTCCTTATATTTGATTGAGAGATTTTGGATTTCTGTGTATTAAGTATATTATGGGAACCGGCAGAAATCAAGATGCAATACGCCCCAAAGTCCTATCACTGCAATCCTTTTGCTGCCTTTATCGGGCAGACCTTGACGCACTGGTAACACCGAATGCACTTGCTTTCATCAATCTGTGGATACTCAAATCCTTCTTCGTCCTCGACCATAGATATGGCCTCTTTAGGACAAATTGCATAACAGGCAGTGCAACCACAGCATTCTTCTTTTCTATTGTACAGTACCGGTATTTCTTTCATCCTATCAACTTCCTCTTAATTCTTTTGAGTCCACGTTTGACCTTGTTTATTAAACCTGATCCAGCATATTTCTTTGCAACATAGTCAAAACTCCTATTTGAGAAATCAGACCAGAATAACGCTCTATTCTCCGGCTCAGGAAACGGAGCTCTCAATGGTGGCTGCATACTGTCTTCCAGCTTTGTTTCTTTCCATCTGACAGCCTCTTTAACAGTTTCAAACGCACTTTTCCCTTTTTCATTATTAACAAGTACAAGAGAAACACCCTTGTTGTCATCAAATTCTGGGGCGGCTTTCTCTATCCCCCAGTAGTCCGCAATTGTAATATCACCTGGGTGCAGCACAGATTTATAAAGACATTCATAGCAACTAGGTCTCAGTATGCTGTGTTCATAAAACAATGTGGTAAACACATTACTGCTAACTCTCTTCCCATTTTCAAACGTAAGAGTTTCTTTATGAGCCCGCCAGCCGAAATCTGTTTTGTTACGGAAATCTACCTTCAACACCTTAGCCTTGTTTTTCCCTTCCTGCCAATGCAGGTACTCACCCCACACCTTTGGACTCGGCACACCGTGGCAAACAATATCCACACAAAATAGGTTTTCATATTCTTTTCCAAGATATTGCTTCAATCCGGCAACCTGGCAGGAGATTCCTGTAAACAGAACAATTCTTCCATTTATCAGGTCTTTCCTGACATTCTTATAGGTGTCGCCCAATTTGCTCTGAATGTACTTTGATCCTCGCATATGGTCTCTGTCTTCTGCGCATATCGCTCTGATATGAACAGCACGGAAGCTCTCGTCTAACACGCAACCATATACAATACCATTCTGTGAAATTACCCAATCTGATACTGCCGTGAAAATACCGCCTGATCTGGAAGCGGCTCTTACAGTTTCAATTTTATGCTGCACAGCATATACCTTAGGCTGCTTCCAGTTCATTATTCCGCCCTCCTTTCAGAGTAATCAGCATAACAGGAGATACAGTTACTTGTGAGTACCCCCCCCGATTATTTTAGCTATCTTATTTTTAACCCTTGTTTTGAAGGGCAATCTTCCGTATTTTCTCATTATGAACTCAATTCCATCTCTCTGATAATCCTTCCAGAACTCCTGTCTATGTTCAGAAACTGGCGTAGGTGCTTCAAGGTTTTTCTGCCAGCACTGCTTCGTATCACTCTGGCAATAATCCAAGTCCTCCTTAATGCTGTTAAACAACTGTTCTCCTCGATCCGTATGAATCAGAAAAAGAGAATTACCGTTTGGATCATAAATATCTGGTATTGTTTCTTCAATATGCCAGAAGTCTCCTATCGTCAAATCCGTTTTACGCTCTGTTGTTGCATAAGGACACTCGTGGCAGGAAGGTCTTAACGCACAACGATTATAGAACACTTTAACGTAATCGCTTATTGATACTTCTTTCCCATTTATCTTCACAAAAGCTGTTGGAGACTTCCAACCGTTACGCTTATCCTTAAACGTCAGGTATGTAATCTTTCCTTTTCTATTCTCTAAAGACTCTGCATACTCTTTCCACAACTTTGGGCTTGGAGAACCATGACAGATGATGTCAACAATGTAAACACGATTTCTGATGTTCTTCATCTCGGCGTATTTCCGAAAGCCATCTGCCTGGCAACCCATTCCAACAAACAGCAGTTTTCGGTCTGGATTCAACATCAGCCACTGGTACGCTTCGCGGAAAATATCTCCCGGCTTGCTCTGCATATACTTCGACCCGCGGGCTGCATCTCGTTCGCTCTTATTCTGAATTAAGTGGAATTCAGATGTGTTCGTCTGATAGTTGTAGACATTTGCTACTACAGCATCTCCCTTTTCCAAAAAGAAATCGGAGAGAACTGTAAATGCCCCACCAGACGAACTGAGCATCAGCGTTTCTTTATCTCTAACCCGCCCTGCATAAACCCGTGTTTGAATTTCTGATATCAAAACTCCACATTCCTTTTTTCGATTCTTCACCCTGTCACTTCACTCCTTTCGTAGATTTTATCAAGCAAACCTAGCTACACCGGCAACGCCGTATGCGCTTGCAATAATCAATCTGTGGATACTCGAAGCCTTCCGCATCTTCTACCATAGAGATAGCATAATCCAGACAAATCACGTAAAAATCCGTTCAAACACAATATTCATCTCTCCATTTTTATATGCTACATAAGAATAAATCCATAATATTGAACAATTTATCACCTATTTGTCACATTTTTTATCCGATAAGCTGAAAATCTCAACACCAAATGTGTAAAGTACTCCGTACGTCGTTTTAATACTTAGGGGCTTTTCCCCCCCCCTTCTTTTGATAGCTCGTTTGATCTTACGCATTACCCTTTGAAGAAACGATAGCTTTGCATCATACTTATTCTTCATTTCCTCGAAGATAATATTCGATAAATCTTCAAAGAAATCATCTCTTTGTTTCGGTCGTGCAACTGAAGACTGTTCGGATGGATTACCTTTGATTGCATCCTCATAACGCACCTCTTTCCACTTCAAATCTTCCGTTACGCTTTTGAATAATTCCGAGCCTTTATTTGTCCTCGTAATAACAAGACTTGTTCCTCTGCCATCATCCAGTTCTGGTGTAACATTTTCTATTCCCCAGAAATCAGCAATTGTCATATCTGCGCGCCTAAAGTTCTTCGCATGACATTCATAGCAAGATGGCCGAAGGCAGTAATTTCTGAGGAACATACGCATATAGAAATCCTTATCTTTGGATATGTATAATTGATTTTCCTTCATACCGAAATCAGACCAACTATCTTCCTTGCATCGGAAATTAACGTTCCTTAGCTTCCCATATTTGCTTTCTTGGTACTTGGCATATTCTCTCCAAAGTTTTGGAGAAGGCGTGCCATGACAGATTACATCCAAAAGGAAGAGATTCTCGTATTCTTTACCGAGAAACATCGAAAGCCCATTTATCTGACATCCTGTTCCCGAAAACAGAACCCTCTTTCCTCCTATCAAATCTTGCTCTACCAACTTAAATGCGTCCCCAACCTTAGGGCAACACCGCATAAATCCCACATTCAGACAAGAAGATAAGAAAAATCCCTCTGC
>CAZXVI010000034.1:0-26502 GCA_964644275.1 uncultured Ruminococcus sp.
TCCGAGCATCACAGAGCAGGATAGCTGCTAACGGCAGCCGAGGGCGACCTTAGGGAAAGTGCAACAGAAAAGAGACTGCCGTATTCCGGTACGGTGATGGTGGAATGGTGAGGTAAGAGCTCACCGGAGTGCAGGAGACTGCACTGCCGTGTAAACCCTATCCGATGCAACGTCTAATGGTACTGACCGTCTTGTCCTTCGGGGCGCAACACTTGCTCGGTGGACGGCACAGTAACGGCGGCTTGAGCAATACGGCGACGTATTGCCTAGATAAATTATCGCACACGACAGAACTCGGCTTACCGGTCTGGTCAGGCGGACGGCTTTGCCGTCCGTTTTTCTTATGGGTACCTCTTAGAACCTGTTTTGGAGGTGGGGAAAAGCCCCACAGAATCCACCTTTGATTCTTTTTTCGATGTAACTAACAGGTGTTTTTGGAGGTTTCCTTATTAAATTTCTCCGAAAGGATGCTGCTATGATGATGAAAAAACTCGCACTGCTGCTGGCAATGTGCCTTTGCTGCGTTGGCTGCAGCAAGAAAGAGCCGGACGAGGATTCCTCCTCTGTTCAGGCTGTCTACAAGGCACTCCCGCTCCCCGATCTGTATCTGGAAATCCCAGAGAATTTCCAGACTACCTCCTCCCAGTTCTATGAGGAATACTATGTGGATAAGGATGCCAGTGTGATTGTCACCGAGGATACAGAGGGGGCGCCCTATTCCTCCGTAGAGGACTATGCCAATAATGCACTTCTGAAATATCAGGAAATTACCACGGAGCTTACGGTCCTGAATAACGAGATTCTCTATGCCGGCACTACAGCCGTTCATACGCTGGAATTCACCTATTCCGTTCCGGCTGAGGACGGTTCCCAGATCTCCAAGACCTGCTTGGTTGGGTATCTGACGGACACCCAATCCATGTACATCATTACCTGTAAATCGGACGTGGATACTTATTCAGATTTTCGGGATGATTTTGTCAGCATTGTCACTTCTGCGTCCTTTGTAGAATAAAAGCAACCTTAAAAACTGTTAGTAACCTCGAAAAAGAATAAAAGGACACATCATCAGTGAGCGGGTTGAAAGGGCGCAGCCCTGCCCGGAGCAGAGGGGTCGGAGTCCTCCCTACATGCGCCGAAGGCGCAACGAAATCAAAACAATTTAGTCCAGCCCTGCGCCGGTAGGCGCAGTAGCTGACTTTTTTGACAGGCTGGCAGGACCTGCCCTTTGGATGGGCAGGTCCTGTTTGGTGTATGTGATACTAATTCTCAATCAAACTACTGAAATAGTTTGATTGAGAGGGTGTGCTAACGCACTCAGGAAAACTGCAGTTCCAGCAAGTCCAGAGTTCC
Organism: uncultured Ruminococcus sp.; assembly: GCA_964644275.1. Taxonomy (GTDB): domain Bacteria; phylum Bacillota; class Clostridia; order Oscillospirales; family Ruminococcaceae; genus UBA3855. The sequence goes on from CAZXVI010000034.1 coordinate 1,354, forward strand.
TGTTCCGTGATAATGCAGATACAGGGGATGGGTTCCCTCTGCAGCGGCAAGGGGGGATGAAATTGCGCTCCAGTCCTTTGCGGGGCAAATCGTGAAGGTGCCGGCTGGAGTACCGGCAGCATCAGTGGAAACAGTCAGCGTTCCGCTTCCCGTACTGCGCAGCACAAGCGTCAGCGTTGTCTGCTTTGCCAACTGGAAATATTTGTAACCGATCATGGTGCCGTCTGCAATTTCACCGATGAATCGTTCGTCTCCGCAATGCGTGACATTGGGGAAGCTTTCCGTATAAATGCTGTTGGAACCGTGGGGCATATGCCCGTTGGTGATATTGCAGGCAATGACTGCGGGGTAGCTGCCTTCCGCTGGAAGGGGACCGCCGTTGAGACCGCAGGAGGTAATTTCTACCTGGGGAATGCTGCCGTCGGGAAGGATCTCAATGGGTTCCGCACATGCCTGGCGGCTGTAATCGGATTTGTGGGTGAGCCGATGATAGAATACATACCACTTCCCGTTCAGCTGTACAATGCTGCCATGGGTGGTGCCGGTCATATTCAGCCGCTCAGCCTCCGTTCTGCCATGCAGTCCCACATCCCCATTGGAAACGATGGTACCGCCGAAGACAAAATCACGGTCGGGATACTGGCTTGTGGCATAGCAAAGCTCATGATTCTGCCAGGAGGAGTAGATAAAATAATAGGTTTCTCCCACCTTCCGCATGGAGCAGCCCTCGAAGAACGGGTGCGCTTCGAAACTGGTTCCTCCGGTGCGGTAGGGAATAATGTGATGCGGTTCGCCCCTGACGGTCAGCATATCATCCTCCAGCACAGCAGCACTGGGTCCCATGACGCTGTCCAGTGTCCGGAGGATTGCCTCCCGGCTTTTGCCGAACATCTGCATTTCCTCCTGAATTCGGGCTTCATTGGAAGCAAAATCAGGCTCCTCCTCATAGGGGTACTGGGTGCCATAATAGAGCCGGATTGTACCGTTGTCATTCATGACGGCCGGATCAAAGCAGACATACTTTTGCAGGGGGGTACCGTCCGGATTTCGCACAAACCCCAGATATTCATACTGCCCTGCAGGGGTATCGCAGACTGCCACACTGATGGGGCCAAAGTAGCCGCCCTTGCCGAATTTGCCGGACATGCAGTAGTAGAGATAGTATCTGCCGTCATTTCCGCGGACAACATCGGGGGCATACATATAGTCCCTGCCGCTGCCGTAGGCAGGATCCTGGGATGCCCGGTAAATGGTTCCCTCGCAGCGCCAGTCCGTCAGATCATTGACGAGTGTGGAATAAACTGTATAATCCAGCATACAGAACGTTTCGCCCCCCTCCTTGTCATGGGAGCCGAATAGATACACTCTGTCCCCGAAGACATGGGGTTCCCCATCGGGAATGTATTCGTGGAGGGGAAGAAATGGATTGTAAACGGAATGTTTCATAAGTACCGCCTTTCTGACCGCTTCAATATGCGGTCGAATTTTTATTATCATACCACAGACGTTCAGAAAAGTCAATATCCTTTGCAATTTTTCTGCTGCTGTGCCCGTCCCTGTATCGCTGAGGGAGGTGCAGAGGGTGTAGAAGAAAAGCTTTACTATTTCTTTAACCTTTTTTAGCGTTTCGTTTACCTTTTTCCTGTAAAATGAAAATATGGAAGGGAAATCCTTCCCGGATTTGAAAGGAGATTTGGAATGAATTACACATTGCAGACCAACGGACTGACCAAGGTGTACGGCAAACAGAAAGCCGTCAATGCTGTGAATATGCACCTGCGTCAGGGGGAAATCTATGGTTTTATCGGAAAGAACGGCTCCGGCAAAACCACATTTATGAAAATGATCAGCGGTATGGCGCATCCCACCTCCGGCGAGATTACGCTGTTCGGCTATACTGGAGCGGAAATATACCGTCAGAAGGCATTGTCCAGAATCGGCGCCCTCATTGAAGCACCTGGCTTGTATCCGGGTATGACAGCCTTTGAAAACCTGAAAATGAAGTGCCTTGCCTACGGCATCGGCAATATTTCCGGCTACTGCAAACAGCTGCTGGAGCTGGTGGGGCTTGCGGATGTGGGGAAAAAGAAAGTCGGCGGCTTTTCCCTTGGTATGCGGCAGCGTCTGGGCATTGCCATGGCACTGGTGGGTGACCCGGATCTGCTGGTGCTGGACGAGCCTACCAACGGACTGGATCCTCAGGGAATCGCAGATATGCGCCGCATCCTGCAGCAGCTGAACACGGAGAAAAATCTGACGATTCTCATTTCCAGTCACATTCTGGAGGAGCTGTCCAAGGTTGTGACCTGCTATGGCATTATCAATGAGGGGCATCTTCTGGCAGAGCTGACACAGGAAGAGCTTCATGAGAAATGCCGGGATAAAATCTGCATCACCACGGAACAGACGGAGAAAGCATGCGTGACGCTGGAGGAGATGGACATCCATCATTATCAGGTAATGGATCCCCATACGATTCATGTGTTTGAGCGCTATGACGAGATCTGTGAGATCAACCGCAGACTGGTGCTGGCAGATATTCCTGTAAAGGGAATTATTCTGGACAATACATCTGTAGAAGAATACTATTTCTCATTGACCGGAGGAGGTACAGCAAATGCTTAACATATTAAAAATGGAATGGTACCGGATGTTCAAAAGCAAGAGCACATGGGTCATCCTGATTATTTTTGCAATGGTGATGGCTTTAATTTCTGCATTATTCAGCATTCTCATGGGCAACAGTGACCTGGCAAGGAATATTCAGAAAGCAATGGGCATGCAGGAAATCGTCTATGTTGAGGATGATTATGGCAATGTCATTGTTAATGAGGAGGATGCTGAGACAGAAATAGATCTGACTGCAGAGATGCCTCTCTACTTCCAGGGAAATGGATTTGTGCTGTTCATTGCGATCTTTATGGGAATTTTCTCTACCGGGCATGCATCAACAGGTTTCCGGAAGAATCTTGCTGCTATCACCAAAAATTGGAGGCTGGTGCTTTCGGATATTGTAATGAGTCTGACCTTCAGCTTTATGATGGTGGCGATCGCCGTGCTGCTTGCAGTTCCCATGCTGTTGATTTCTTACAAGAATGTGGTGATGGGTAATTTTGCAAAACTAATTGTTTATCTGCTGGTATACCTTTTGCTGAACGCTGCCTTTGGCATGCTTGGCTCCCTGCTCGGCCAGGGATTCCGCAACAGGGCGCTGGCAATTACCGGATCCCTGGTGTGGTGCTGTGTTCTTGGCGATGGTGTTTATTATCTGGTGAATTTGTTTGTACAGAATAAGCTGGGATATGAGGATTTTATGATGCAGCATTATCTTCCCTACGGCATTATTACCACCCTTGGTACAGAGGACGCATTCGGCAGAATGGGCAATGCAGCCTTCTGCGGTCTGATATTTATTGCTGTATGCACTGGAATCACACTGCTGCTTACACGCCGTCAGGACATTAAATAAAAGGAGAAGCCTATGATCTGGGTCGTGATTGCTGCACTGGCAGCGCTGACAGGATCCATCCTTTTCATCATTGCACAGAAGCGGCAGATGGATGATATCTGCCGCCAGCTGGCATTTCTGGAGGAGAAGGACAGTAACCTTGAAATTACCCTGCATCTGCAAACCCGGAGTTTCCGGCGGTTTCAGAGTCAGCTGAACCGATTGCTCCAGAAGCAGCGAACGGTAATACAGAAAAGTATCGTCAAGGAAATCCGCTTCAAGGAAAGCATTGCCGATCTTTCCCATGATATCCGCACACCTCTTACTTCGCTGGACGGCTATTTTCAACTGCTCCAGGAAACGGAGGATCCGGAGAAAAGGCAGAAATACTATACCATCATCAGCAGCCGCATTGCTGTGCTCCGGGAGCTGCTGGAGGCACTTTTCGCCTATGCCAGGCTTCAGGATGAGAATGATAAGCTGGCATGCGAATCCCTGCCAGTCAATGAAATCCTGTCACAGGCGCTTCTATCTTTTTATCAGGAATGCCGCAGCCGCGGGATAGCGCCGGAGGTGGAGATTCCGGAGGAAGACATTACTGCTGTCTGCAATGAAACTGCACTGCGCCGGGTACTGCAGAATATAATGAAGAATGCTCTGATGCACGGCAGCCGGGAGGAGCCCTTTCTTCAGGTGCGTCTTGCAAGGGAGGGGGACGGTGTTTGTATTGGCATTACCAATCGCTGCAGTGATCCGGAGCATCTGGATGTGAGCCGCATTTTTGACAGGTTCTATCGATCCGACCGTGCCCGTACCGGGAACAGCACTGGTCTGGGACTGTCCATTGCCAGGGGACTGACCGAAAAAATGGGAGGACGGATTGCCGGAGAATTACAGGGGGATCTGTTCACAGTTACGATCCGGCTGAAGGCCTGAGTCCATTTATATATTGGGAACCTCTAAAAATTTGTTTTTACAGAATACACCAACAACTGCCCGATTTGATTGATCGGGCAGTTGTTGGTATTTCATCTTACTGTTGTTCTGAGGACAGCAGCGCTTTTCCCTGAAAGGAATTCAGTTCTTTTTGTCGTTTGTCAATCCCTCCCAGAGTACGGATTTTGTCCATGCTCCAGACAGGGGCCAGCAGCTTTGCCTTTTCACCGTCCCCCGTTACACGTTCAATGACGGTTTCGGGCGGGATATACTCCAGCTGCCGGACAACGGTGTCGATATAGTCCTCCCGGGTCATGGGCGTGATCCGTCCCTGATGGAAGCGCCGGGCGAATTCGGTTCCCTCCAGAATATGCAGCAGCTGGATTTTAATGGCCTGGGGCTGGAGTGCGCCCAGTACTCTTGCGGTTTCCAGCATCTCCTCTCCGGATTCACCGGGAAGACCGTTGATAATGTGGAGGCAGGTGCGGATTTGCCGTTCCTGCAGTTTTTGGTATCCATCCAGAAATTCAGCAAATGTATATCCCCGGTTGAAGTCCGCAGCGGTTCTGTCATGAATGGTTTGCACACCCAGTTCCACGGTTAGATAAGTTTTTGCATTCAGTTCGGCAAGATAATCCAGTACATCCTCCGGCAGACAGTCGGGACGTGTACCCACGGAAAGGCCGCAGATTCCCGGATGCTGCAGTGCTGCTTCAAAGTATTCACGCAGCCGCTGCACCGGAGCATAGGTGTTGGTGTGTACCTGGAAATAGGCAATGGCCCGGGCATCCGGATTCTGCCGGTGAATCCGCTCCATTTCCAGGCGCAGCTGTTCTTCCAGCGGTGCAGGATGGGTGAATGCACCGCTGCCGCCGTCACAGAAACAGCAGCCGCCGGTTCCCTTCGTACCATCAATATTCGGACAGGTGAAGCCGCCGTTGAGTACCGCTTTATACACACGTCCGCCGAAGACCTGCAGGTTATGATAATATAAGGTATGGTACCGCTTGTTGTCCAGGGCGTAGGGAAAGGAATTCATTCATCCGACCTCCCGTCCAGCATGATCTGCCAGGCAGAAAGATTTAGACCGCTGTAGCTGTCCCTGTCATACTGTGTACTTCTTTGACGGATTTCCAGTTGAAGATCCGTATCTCCCAGTGTGCCGTTTTCATAGCGGCACAGGGCAGCAATGGCATCGTCGGACAGCTCGTCAAGGAGCTGGCTATCAAATTTCTCCAGCTGACCACTTAAATACAATTCAGCATTATATCGAACAATCCATCCGTCCGGCCGTGAAAAACAAAGCACCCCGAACATCACCGTAAAAAGGACAAAACCAATTTTTCCAACCGGCAGGCTGCTGCGGAACTGCAGTGCAATCACCAGAATGAAACCGATGATCAGAAGGAGCATGAACCAGGTGGTATAGACACGCAGCGGCGTCATGCCATAATTGTCGATATACATTCCCATTTTGGCAATGGCGGTGCCTGCAAGGAAGAGGGAGCAGACGGACAGGAAGATGGTGTAAATTTTCAGAAGCAGGGGCTTTACAATGCCGCTGTGCTTGGCACAGAAGCTCATTGCACCGATCACAAAGAAATTAATGCAGCATACAGTGCAAAGCTCAAAGAAGCCCTGGCGTGCATATTCTGCATAGGTGTATCCCTCGGACAGGGTTCCGGTGAATCCCCCCATAAAATAACTCATCTGGGAAATGAAGTAGAGGATGTAGAGAAGGCAGATGGGCGTTACGGCTGCATAAACCATGGGATTCGGCGCTATGCGCAGACTGAGCAGCTTTCGTTGGCAGTCTTCTTCACAAAGCTCGTATTTTTCGGAAATGCCTGCATACAAGCTTCCGAAGAAATAGCTGCCGGCCAGTATGCCGAAGAGCAGATGGGGAATGAGAATCAGCAGCTCATCGGAGGGAATCCGGCGGAAATATCTCAGCATTTCTGCCATGTTGTCATCGGCAGAGCAGAGCAGTGCGCCCACAAGGAAGGTCAGCGGCAATGCAATCAGCAAACCGACCAGTGCGTACAGTCCGTTTTTCCATATAGCTTTTCCGCGAATACCGCTGGTCGCTGCTGCCGGACATTTTCCGAATCCTGCAAAGGGGACACGGATGGCAGCATGCCGGAGCGTATAGGGAAGAAAACGAAAGACAACGGGTCCCGGATGGCTCACCATATAAATCAATAGTGTACCGGTCAGAATCAGAAAGATGGTATTGAGAAATTTCAAAAAGGGATTGGCAGTGATGGTATATACTGCGGCAAAGCAATAAAGTACGGCTGCGAGGCAGATGTGTGAACGGCTAAGGACCTTTCCGCTGTGCTTCAGATACAATATGCAGACTGTGAACAGCAGCCAGAACAGCACTGTGGTCAGCAATCCGGTGGTATGGTAGCAGACAAACCGGATAAAGAGAAAGCCCAGTACCAGTGAGATATATGCAAGACATTGTTCTTTCCGGCTGAATACCTCCGCCGGAATCTCTTCTTCGGGCAACGGATTGGATGCAGTGTACAGAGAATCGTATTGTTCGTTCATGGGATGACTCCTTTCTACTATCAGAAATGGCGGATAATGCTGCTCCGCACTGCTTCTCCGGCTGCAATCAGAAGCGTGCCGACAGCATAGGAAATAATATCCTTCCAGTCCGCACAGCTTCCAATCAGGATTGCAGGCAGACTATCCGGTGCAAAGCCCAGCAGTGTATTCAGGCGGAGCCATTGCAGCAGTTCAGCCAGGCATCCGAGACCGAACAGGCACAGGGGCAGAGAACGGGGAAGTGCCCCCGTGAAGCTCCGGATGAGACAGTACAGCAATGGCAGTACCAACACATCGCCGCCGTAACTTCGCACAAAGCCATGGGCTTTGGTGCCGATGAGGATTTCAATGATGAGCAGGAGCAGAAAAATGGAAGCATAGCCGGGGACAGCTTTCCAGGACTGTTTCAGGGAGTGCAATTTCATTCGTTTTCTCTCCATTCTAAAATGTCTCCCGGCTGGCATTGCAGGACTTCACAAATCTTTTCCAGCGTGGAAAAGCGGATGGCTTTGGCTTTTCCGGTTTTGAGAATGGAGAGATTGGCAGGGGTGATGTCAATTTTTTTGGCAAGGTCACCGGAGGAAATTTTCCGCCTTGCCATCATTACATCCAGGTTAACAATAATTGGCATGGAAACCCTCCTTAGATTGTATAGTCATTTTCTTCCTGAAGCTCCACTGCTTTATCAAAGACATTCTTGAGTACCCGGAGAATCAGTCCGAAAAAAGCAGCTGCCAGTGCTACAAGAAAGCTTAAAAACCGCCAGAAGCCAAAGCAGAAAAATGGAATCGCTGCCAGCAGGCAGCACCAGGAAATTACGCGCAGATATTTGCAGTTCAGCGGGATGAATACCAGATCGCTTTTCAGGTTCTGCAACAGTCTTCCCAGTGCAAACAGGCATACCAGACCGCAGATTGCCGCCAGATACAGGCAGATGCACAGCGGCCAGTACACAGAGCCATGCAGGAGTCCTATGCCTTCGCCGTAGACTATATCATACCAGTGTACTATAATGGGTACACAGCACATAAGAATCGGAATCAGGATGAACAGCACCCGCACCAGAAGAATGGAGAGCTGCAGGGATTTGGTTTTGTTCCACATAGATGGTACCTCCGTTGTCGAAATTTTCCTGCTGTATTTACAGTATAGCATAGCATTTATTATTTGTCAAGAGTTTTTTATTGAAAAACGATAATTTTTTTCTTTTTATCAAGAATATGATACGGATCAATGAAGGGTACTGCCGACAGTCTTCTTGTTTAAGCTAATATTCTCTTGCAGAGGATGTTTCGTCTATGTTTCGGCGCAACGAAACCATAATAATTTAGTCCAGCCCTGCGCCGGCAGGCGCAGGGCTGGACTGGATTGTTCGACAATCATAAAAAGCAGGCCGGACAGGACCTGCTTTTTATGATTTACTGGTGAATTAGTAGAATAAATACGAAAAATTTATTTTCTATTGCTGCTTCTCTTTACTATGGCAAACATAAAATAACAGATTACCACAACAGCCACGATTACGTCCAGTCCTGTCAGAAGTCTAATTGACTTGTCCACCCCGTTGGATTGGATGAATTTGAGCTGTGTTGCATTCATATAAGACCGCTGATCTTCATCCTTAATCTTCTCATAGGCTATCTGAATGGTCTCACCAAACTTATCGTTTTTATCTCTAAGAACAACGGTCTGTACAACGGTTCCGTCAGACATTGTAACCTCAACAAGCCAGGCTCTTGATTCAAAAAAGTTGATCTCATTTCCTAAGTCAGGATTATATTCGTCAACAATTTTGCCTTCTGTCAAAATATAATGATCAGGATTTTCTGCATAATCGGAATAAGTACTATTCAGGTGCTCCGCGATTGCCGTTTCATCATCTTTTACCATTGACAAAAAACGCAGTCCGGCAAGTGAGCATAGAAGCAGTACACCTAAAACTAAATTTTTACTTTTCATTTTCATTGTCCCCTCTCCCCGATATCTGAAGGTCAGAATTACAGCGCTGCCAGAGCTGCAAATTTCTCCCGCAGAGCCGGATAAATCTCACGGTACAGCTGATAGTATTTCTCATACTCCGGCACATTCTCCTGAATCGGCTCCTGAATATTTGCAGTATGAATGATGGCATCACATGCCTCCGGCACACTCTGATACATACCGGCACCCACGGCAGCAAGGATTGCCACACCCAGAGCAGGGCCTTCTTTGGAATCCACGGTCTTGACCGGACAATCATACAGATCCGCCAGCATCTGTCTCCATACAGGTGACGAACCGCCGCCGCCGCATGCCATCATATCACTGACGGAAATACCCATTTCACGGCAGACCTCCACACAATCACGCAGGGAATAGGTCACGCCCTCCATGACTGCACGCAGCATGTCACGCTTCTCATGGATTGCGGACAAACCAAAGAATACACCTCTTGCATTGGGATCAAGATGGGGTGTACGCTCTCCCATGAGATAGGGCAGGTACAGCAGCTTATTGGCACCGATGGGGGATTCCAGCGCTGCCTTATCCATGAGATAATAGGGATCCACGCCCACGGCCTTTGCTGTTTCCTTTTCTGCATTGCAGAAATTGTCACGGAACCACTTGAGGGAAAGTCCTGCACCCTGGGTCACCCCCATGACATGCCAGCATCCCGGAACAGCACAGCAGAAGGTATGCACTCTGCCGCCCTGATCAATCGTAATGCCGGAAGTATGGGCAAATACTACGCCGCTGGTTCCTATAGTGGTGAACGCTCTGCCGTCCCTGACAACACCCGTACCCACTGCCGCTGCGGCATTGTCGCCGGCACCGCCGACCACAATGGTTCCTGGCTTCAGACCGGTTTTGGCAGCTGCTTCTGCAGTCAGACCGCCGGTAATCTCCGGACTTTCGTAAACTTTAGCAAGGAGGGACTTGTCAATGTCCAGCTTCTCCAGCACCTCATCCGACCACTGACGTTTCGGGATATCCAGCAGCTGCATGCCGGAGGCATCGGAAACCTCGGTGGCAAACTCGCCCGTCAGGCAGAAACGCACATAATCCTTTGGAAGCAGGATATGACGGCACTTCTCATAATTCTCCGGCTCATTATTCCGCACCCAGAGAATTTTAGAAGCAGTGAATCCCGTCAGTGCCGGATTTGCAGTGATAGCAATGAGACGATCTGCGCCAACTTTTTCTGTGATTTCCTCACATTCCTTTGCCGTTCTCTGGTCACACCAGATAATGGAATTGCGGATGACCTTGCAGTCCTTGTCCAGCATGACAAGGCCATGCATCTGTCCGGACAGGCCGATTCCCTTGACCTCATCAGCGGACACACCGCTCTTGTCCATGACTGCTTTCATTGTGGTAAAGGCCGCCTCACGCCAATCCGCCGGATCCTGCTCTGCATAGCCGTTCTGGGGCTGGTACATGGGATACTCCACAGTATGGGACGCAACCACTTTTCCTGTTTCATCAAATAGCACGGTCTTGGTACCGCTGGTGCCAAGATCCACACCGATTACATATGCCATAATCAATACACTCCATTCTGTGTCCCGGCACCTGAGATACCGGGCAGTTTGATTTTATTATACTATATTTTCCCTTTCTTTGCAAGAGCTTTGCGGAAATTTCCGGTTGATTGCTTCGGACCATAGGAATCGGCGAGAATCTGCTGCAAATGTTTAAGGAAACCTCTGAAAACTTGTGTTTAGAGGCAGACTGTCAAAAAATCCTGTCCAGCTGCTGTGCCTTCCAGCGCAGGACTGGACTGAATTATTATGGTTTCGCAGCGCCGAGACATAGACGAAACGTCCTCTGCAAGAGACGGGGAGAGGGCAAATGTTACGAAACTGCCATATTATCGACAAGCAGTAAAAAGCAGGTCATGTCCGACCTGCTTTTTTGCGATCATCTGGAAATGAACTCATCCTCAATCTGAAAGAGTTCATCATAGCTGATATGCAGGATCTGCTTTATCAGAATAATTTCATCCGGATATAGATGCCGTTGACCCACTTCAATCTTTGCAAGTGCACTCCTGGTAATATCACAGCCGTTGAGCTGTAGCTTTGCTGCAAGCTGTTCCTGAGTAATGCCTTTGCTTTCTCGCAGCCTTCTGATATTATTTCCAACCATCTTTTCTACTTTTGGATTCATCATTAATCTCCTTTTTGTTTTTTTGAGGAAACCTCTTGACAATATTATAAAATTGATGTATAATAAGTTTGCACCTATATAGGTGCAAAAATTAAAAAGGAGATGTGAAATATGAACAGCAGAATCAGACGAACTACGACTTCAAAGGAGTTTGAACAGGTGATTGATGATTTTATCACAACTGGTTATACACTTGAGTCCAGAGGTGAAAGCAATGCACGGTTGGTAAAACGAAAGAAAAAGAATCATCTTATGGTTGCTTTGTGGACTGTGTGGTGGACATGTGGTATTGGAAACCTCATTTATGCATTTATGCCAGCTAAGATAGAGGATGAAGTTTTGGTAAAGCTTGAAAGTGAGTAAAAAGATGGCTGTATTTACTTTTTGAGTAAATACAGCCTTAATCTGTTAAAGCCTATTCAGCTGCTGTGCCTTCCAGCGCAGGACTGGACTGAATTATTATGGTTTCGCAGCGCCGAGACATAGACGAAACGTCCTCTGCAAGAGACGGGGAGAGGGCAAATGTTACGAAACTGCCACATTATCGACAAGCAGTAAAAAGCAGGTCATGTCCGACCTGCTTTTTGACTAATCCTGATATATGGATGTAATTCCCAGATATTCCTCCAGCGTCAGACCGCTTTCATACACTGCCGTTGCCGTCTCCACGCCCAGATACCGGATATGCCATGGCTCATACTTGTAGCCTGTAATCTGCTCCTTTCCCTTGGGATACCGGATGATAAAACCATATTCATGAGCATGAGCCGCCAGCCAGGCGGCTTCCGGAGTGTCGGCAAAGCTGTCCGTAATGGTATTCACATCAATGGCAAGCCCTGTCTGGTGTTCGGAATGTCCCGGACGTGCAGAGAAGGTATCCGCCTTTTCCTGTCCGTACAGATTGACATAATTATTGTAGATTCGGGATTGGTAGTCATAGGAACGAAACCCGGAGGACAGATAGATATTCAGCCCCTCCTTGGCAGCTGCTGCGGAAAGTGCGTCAAACTGCGCTTTGCAGGTCGGATCAAGGCCGGGGCAATAGTCCTGCGGCAGCGCATAGGTCTTGTTGGCAATGAGAATCCCGTTGATATAGGTCAGTGCTGCTGGTGCTTCCGTTGCAGGTGGTTCTGTTGCCGGCCGTTCCAGAACAGTGACCTCTACCTGCGCTTTTACATCGGGATTGGAGGAAGCGGTAACGAAAATGGTGCAGCTTCCGGGGCTATTGGCAGTAATGTTGCCGCGGTAGTCAACAGAAGCGACATTGTTGTCGGAGGTGGACCAGATTTCTGTTCTGTCCGAGGCCTGTTCCGGGTGCATTGTGACAAGGGGCATGGCACACTCTCCTATATAAAGCTGAATGTTATCAAAGCTCAGTGAAATTGACTCCACCGGAATGACTGTTGTTGTAGTCTGGACAGTAGTTGTTTCGGTTTGTGTTACTGTAATTGTTGTCGTACTATCAGGCGTTGTTTCAGAAACCGGAACAGTGGTGGAAGCTGTCTGTACTGCTTCTGTGGAAGTCTGTACTATTTCTATGCAGCTGGTGCTGGTTTCAGTACTGGTTTCTGTTTCATGGGAGGTTTCTTCCCGGCTGCGGTGATACTGCCATATTCCGAAAAATAGCCCAAGGATCAGCAGAGCAGCAATCATGACAATCAAGCACCATCGGATGGCATTTTGGTATTTTCCCATAGACACCTCCTTCAGAACGCCATAATCTGGCCGGAATCTGCAGGAACCGACAAGCACCTGCGAAAAGAAACGACGGAAAATCCGCCGTTTCTTGCTGTTTCGGATTAAAGATTGAACATGATGTTGTTCATAATGCTTTCCAGCTTCTCCTGGCTGCCGCTGGTCAGGGAGCCGGTTACCTCGCCCTTAGCCAATGCGTAGGCTTCCAGATCTGCCAGTGTTGCCTTGCCGCTGATAATGTCGGCACCGATGCCGGTGTTCCAGCTTGCGTAACGGTCAGCCACGAATTTGTCCAGTCTGCCGTCCGTAATCATTCTGTCGGCAATGCGCAGACCCAGTGCAAAGGTATCCATGCCTGCAATGTAGCTCAGGAAGATATCCTCCATGGTGTAGGAGCCTCTTCTGGTCTTGGCATCGAAATTCAGACCGCCGTTAGTGAAGCCGCCAGCCTTCAGGACTTCATACATGCAAAGCGCTGCTTCATATACATTTGTGGGGAACTGATCAGTATCCCAACCCAGCAGAGTATCACCCTGGTTTGCATCAATGGAGCCGAACATATTGTTGACTCTTGCCACTCTCAGCTCATGCTGGAAGGTGTGCTGAGCCAGAGTTGCGTGATTTGCTTCAATATTCAGCTTGAAATCATTTGCCAGGCCGTACTTGTTCAGGAAACCGATAACTGTTGAGGAATCAAAGTCATACTGGTGCTTTGTAGGTTCCTTTGGCTTGGGCTCTACATAGAAATCACCGGTAAAGCCGATGCTTCTGCCGTAGTCCGCAACCATTCTCATCAGGCGTGCCATATTGTCCAGCTCCAGACCCATGTTGGTGTTCAGCAGGGTTTCATAGCCTTCACGGCCGCCCCAGAATACATAACCGTTGCCGCCCAGTTTTACAGTTGCTTCCAGAGCCTTTTTGATCTGAGCAGCAGCAAATGCAAATACATCCGCACTGGGGGAAGTGCCGGCGCCATGCATGTATCTCGGATGATCAAAGCACTTGGCAGTACCCCACAGGAGCTTCTTGGAAGGATCCTGCTGCATCTTTTCTGCTACATAGTCAACAACCTCATCGAATTTTGCATTGGTCTCTGCCAGGGAGCCGAACTCGGGAGAAAGATCACGGTCATGCCAGCAAAAGTAATCAATGGACAGCTTGTCCATAATCTCAAATGCGCAGTCCACCTTTGCCTTTGCCTTTGCCATGGGATCCGTCTGCCCCCAGCTTTTGTCCGTAGTGCCGCAGCCGAACATATCGGTGCCGTCGCCGCCCATGGTATGCCACCAGGACAGTGCAAACTTCAGCTGTTCTTTCATGGTTTTTCCGGCAATCACCTCATCCGGGTTGTAATACTTGAATGCCAGCGGATTGTCAGACCCCTTGCCCTCATAGGGAATCTTTCCGATGTTCTTGAAAAATTCGCTCATAACGAACCTCCTGATAATATAATTTTATAATATTCTTAATTGGAAACTTCCAATTTTTCCCAGATTATGTAAGTCCGATTTCCCGATTGGAAATGGAAAAATATTCTTCCAGAATAGCTATATAGTAACGAAAGCATACCTTGCCGTTGCAGTACATCACATCTCCCTCTTCGGGAATGCCAAGCGTTTCCAGATCAGCATCCGTCAGGGAGGAGAGGGGGACAGTTTTGCAGTCTGTTACAGCAATGCCAAGAACTTCCAGCTGTTTTTCAGTTAAAGCGGACACATGCACTTCCTCCTTGTCAATTTGCAGTGCTTCCTGATTGGCAGGAGTCAGTGCAACTGTGAGCGCAGCATATTCTTCGCCGCTCAGCTGGAGGGACTGTCCGTTATAAATAACATTGTATGCGGCTCTGCCCAGCAGTGCCATCTGCTCATCACTGAGCGTAACTGTGATATTGTCGGAAATGCTGTTGATCTGGGCTGTGATATCAGACCGCTTTTCTGTCTGCCATACAATAGTGGTTTGGTTTTCCATAGGACGGGTAACCATAACAGAGCGGCTCAGGCCTTTGATCTGAAACAGCAGCATATCAAAGTCCTTATCCAGCAAATTGGTTTCTACATTGACGGTTGTGCTGCCGTCGGAGCTGTCCATAGTGTTGATTACCTCATAGCGATAGATGCCGGAAGGTGAAATGCCGGACTCCACTACCGTGGATACAGTGGAAGGCGCAAAGAGGGAAGTCAGAAGAAAATATGCCAGAGATCCCAGCAGATACAGCAAAAGAAAAATGGTACCATAGACGGTTTTGGCAGTTTCTCCCAGCCCGGAAAAGAAGAAGATCACCAGCGCAACCAGCAGCATGGGAATCAGTACTTCCCATTGACCGAAATACAGGAGCACTGCCGGAAGAAGAGCCGGAAGCATGACAAGGCTTGTGATAATTGTGATAACCTGCCGTCGTGTATACAGCATCAGCACAGCCGCAAAGACGGACACGGCGGAAAGCAGTATACATACTGTGACCGGATTTCTGACAATCATATCATAAAAGATGGACATATACGAAAGCATGATAATCATGACACAATACAAAGGACTGAATAGGGAAACTACACGCTTTGTCCATTTATTTGCAAAAAAATCGCTCATCATTAAATCCTTCTGCCGCAAACCGGCAGTCCTTTCTTGCTTTTCAGCATCACGAAGTCCTGATCAATTGAAATAGCGTTCTGCTGTTATGACAATATGTACTTAGTTATTATATCATTTTTTTCTGCAAATGACAAGTGGTTTCTGAAAATCTTTTTTGTTTTTTGAAAAATAGTTTTTGAAGGAAGGAAATTTCCGCCATGTCGCCCCATGAGGGATGGCTATGCGGAACTTCTCTGTACAGGCCTGCAGCACTTCTGCTGCTGAGAAAAACTACGCCGCAGGCGAGCGGGTGGGGGATACGGAGGTAAACCATAACTCCAAAATTAGTTTGCAATGTGGCAGTGCCCTTCTGTGTGAACTGCAGCATCCGTGACGGTGCCTCTGCAGCCAGAATGAGTGTGCGTTGCAGCGGTGTTGTGGCGGCCGGTACACTGATGGAGCAGTGCGGAGCTGATGCGGTTCCGAAGATTGCAGCAATCGTCAGCAGGATCCGCAGTGCTCTTGATCGGGCATAATGGAAAAATCTGCATAAATTGCGGTTTGAGGATGGTTTGATCCTGTTTCACTATTATATTATCTAAAATTCAGCAGCAAACAGCCTGAAAATCTGTGGAAACGACAATTTTTCGGAAAAAACTTGACAAATCGCTACGAATGGGATATAATACATATATATTAATTTTTATGGAGGATGTTACGATGAAAAAAGCTGAACTGATTCAGGCAGTTGCCGGCAAACTGGACTGCTCTAAGAAGGATGCGGATCTGGCTGTCAATGCAGTACTGGATTGCATTAAGGAGTCCCTGGTTGCAGGTGATAAGGTTTCTCTGACTGGTTTTGGTGTATTTGAGGTTCGTGAGCGCAGCGCAAAGCAGTGCAAAAACCCTCGTACAGGTGAGATGCAGGATGTTCCGGCATGCAAGGCTCCGGCATTCAAGGCTGGCAAAAACCTGAAGGAAGCTGTTAACGCATAAGGAATCATAGAACAATGAAAGGGCACTGCCATAGGTGAATGGCTGGAAAAAAGCTTCACTGCCCGTGGAAGGCTGCGTAGTTATCTGCGCAGCCTTCTTTTTGTCAGGCAGTAAGTATTTCTGGCAGCCGCAGATTTGACCGCTGTGTGTTCAAATCTCTCCCATGCAATCCTTTGCGCTGGCATAGTCGGCGCAAGGGATTAGTGTTAAATGGGGTAATACTAAAAATAATCAGTCACCTTTGGTGATGCTATAGCGTCTAAGTGATGAAAGAACAATCGAAAGGCGGCATTCCATGGTTTTCAGCAGTTTAGAATTTTTATTTGTATTTCTTCCTGTCTTCCTCATCGGTTACAGCATTGCTCCGCCAAAATACAGGAATGTCGTTATTGTTATCGGAAGCCTGGTTTTCTATGGATTTGGTGTTGCAGATACACCGGTGTACCTTTTGCTCATGTTTCTGACTATTGTCCTCAATTTCAGTCTTGGACGGCTGATGCAGCTTTGCAGAAGGGACGCTAAAATTTTTCTGATCTCGGGAATTGTCTTTAATTTTGGATGGCTCATCTATTTTAAATATATGGATTTCTTTATCAGCAATATCAATGCCCTGTTTCCGGCGCTCTCTCTTCCGCTGACAAATGCTCTTCTGCCAATTGGCATCAGTTTCTATACCTTTCAGAATGTTTCCTATCTTGTGGATGTGTACAAACAGAAAACCGGACCAGAAACATCCCTTGTCCGTTATGGTGCCTATATATCCATGTTCCCGCAGCTGATTGCTGGTCCGATTGTCACCTATGACAGTGTTGCCCAGCAGCTTCGGAACAGAAAACATTCCCTTGAGATGGTCAATGAGGGCCTTCGGACATTCACCATCGGCCTTGGCAGCAAGGTGCTTCTTGCCAATCAGCTGGGCGGCCTGTGGAAGGATATTGCCATGATTGGCTTTGAAAGCATTTCCACACCCCTCGCCTGGATGGGAATTGCCGCATATTCCCTTCAGCTCTATTTCGACTTCTATGGCTATTCTCTTATGGCAATCGGACTGGGGCAACTCATGGGATTTCAATTCCCACGGAATTTCAACCATCCCTACACTGCAGTTACAATGACGGATTTCTGGCGTAGATGGCATATAACCCTCGGCAGCTGGTTCCGTGAGTATGTGTATATTCCTCTTGGCGGAAACCGCCTGGGAACAGCGAAAACCATTCGCAATCTGCTGATTGTATGGCTGTTAACAGGCTTTTGGCATGGAGCAAGCTGGAATTTTGTGCTCTGGGGGGCAGTATTGTTTCTCATTCTTGTTCTGGAAAAATTCTGTTTTGGGAACTTCATGGAACAGCATAAGTGCCTTGGCCATCTGTATATGCTTCTGCTGATTCCGCTGACATGGTTGATTTTTGCAGTAACAGACCTTTCATCGCTTGTGGTCTATGTGCAGCGGCTGTTCCCATTCCTGTCAGAGCACGCAGCTGCAGTGTTCCCGGAGGACTATCTCAAATACTTTGGAATTTATGGAAAATTCCTGCTCGCTGGATTGCTCTTCTCCACAAGGATTCCATCGCTCATTTACGGAAAGCTGAAGAATTCGTTGTTCATGTCCATCCTGTTGCTGATTGTGTTCTATGCAGCTGTGTATTGTATGTATCAGGGAATGGATGACCCATTCCTGTATTTTCGGTTTTAGGAGGCAATCATGAAGCCATACAAACGATATTCCTACACATTATTATTATTGGCATCCATGCTGATAGTGTCACCATTCATCTGGCAGAAACTCTGGAAATCCGAACATAGCTCTTCTGTCCGGCCTGACACAGAACTGCAGACAGAACAGACCACCGTGCCCCAGACCGTTCCCGCTGAGACGGTACTGCCAGGGACGCAGTCCCAGGCTTCGGAAACGGCAACCGAACCGTCAGCTGCGGTTCCGGCGGAAACTCTCCCGTCCACGGAACCTGCAGAACCGGATACTCCTTTTGTACAGGGAGACGCATCCTATTTTTCGGATGCTCTGTTTATCGGAGATTCCCGTACTGTCGGCATATCCGAATATGGGAATCTCAAAAATGCAGATTATTTTGCAACAGTGGGAATGACTGTGTATACCGTGGAAACTGAATCAGTTTCAGTTCCGAGTGTAGGAAAAATGACGCTTGATGCATTGCTTTCTGCAAAGGAATATGGTAAAATATATATTATGCTGGGAATCAACGAGCTTGGGTACGATTTTGATAAAACGGTGCAGAAGTACAAGGATGTAGTTGCCTATCTGAGGGAGAAACAGCCGGAGACATTGATTTTTATTGAAGCCAACCTGCATGTAACAGAGAGCCGCTCGGAAACGGATCCGATATTCAGCAATGATGCCATTAATCGTTATAATGCTGCCATTGCACAGCTTGCTGATAACCAATTTATTTTTTATATTGATATCAATGAACTGTTTGATGATGAAAACGGCAATCTGCGGCAGGATTATTCCAGTGACAATACGCATGTGCTGGCAAAATACTATGCAGACTGGAGTGATTGGCTATGCTCTAAAACAGTTCAGTAGCAGATGCAAACAGGAGAAACAATATGACAATGGATAAGAACTGGTTCTGTGAGCAGGTCAGGCTGCTGAAGAACAGTCTCTATAACACCGCCTACCATATTCTGCAAAGTCATGCGGATGCGGAGGATGCCTTGCAGGATACGCTGTACAAGGCCTACAGCAATCTTCATACGCTGAAGGATCCTGGCAAATGCAAAGCATGGATGTTCAAAATTCTCATCAATACCTGTTATGAAATCCTCCGCCGGAAGAAGGATATCTGCAGTATTGATGCATATGCGGAGATTCTTCCGTCCAAATCAATGGACATTCCTCTTTCTGTCGCAGTCAGGCAGGCAATTCAGGAGTTGGATGAAACCTATCGAAGCGTTGTGATACTTTACTATTTTGAGGATTTCAGCGTGAAGGAGATTGCTGAGATTCTGGGAATTACAAGTATTGCTGTGAAAAAGCGAATGTCAAGGGCCAGACAGAAGCTGAAAGAAAGCTTACAGGAGGTGCAGGAGTTTTATGAATCCGTTTGACAAGAAGATGAAATCCTTGCTGGAAGAGCACCGGGTCATGCCCGATGCGGAGACGGACCACAGAATTAACGACTTTCTGGAAAACCTCACGGAGAAGCCAGTCCCAAACCATCCTTCCAGGGGCATACGCAGGACAGTGGTATGGACAGCAGCTGCTGTGGTTTTGGTATGCCTGCTTCTTCCGAATATGAACCCCACAATTGCCAATGCCATGCAGAAAATTCCAGTCATCGGAGAAGTGGTAAAAGTGATTACCGTCTCCAATTATGTCTATGATGACGGCGGATACTCTGCTGCGGTGAAAACGCCGCAGATTGTGATGAATGCAGAAAACAGCACCGGTGCGGGGGAAATCAGCAAGGCCGCCAGGAAACTGACTGACCGGCTGATTGCAGAATTTCAGGCAAGTGCAGAGATGGACGGCTACGGCTGTCTTGAGGTGGATTATGACATTGTGACGGACACACCGGATTGGTTTACACTGAGGATGACTGTATTCGAGGCGGCAGGGAGCAGCGATACTTATTATAAATATTATCATATTGACCGAAGTACAGGCAAATCTGTGCAGCTTTCGGACTTGTTTGCAGAGGATACCTATGTGGAGGCAATCAGCGAGAACATCCGTGAACAGATGGTTGCCCAGATGGCGGCGGATGATTCTGTGGTGTATTTTCTGGATTCGCCCGAAAACAGCGAGTGGAATTTCTATGTGATCGATGCAGACCAGAATTTCTATTTTAATGAGGACGGCAAGCTTGTTATTGTGTACGATAAATATGAAACCGCACCGGGGTATATGGGATGCCCTGAATTTGTCGTGGAGAAGGATGTGTATGGGGACTATCTTCTGGCAGCCTTCCAGAATTCCTGATTGGCAGACGGAAAAAACGGTATGAGACTCCGCCTGACGGATATCAGCCCCTTAGTCCGGAAAAATCCATCCCACATCCAAAAACCATGGCATTGCTGTAGTATTGCAGTCATGCCGTGGTTATCAATTTAAGCAGCACTAATACTCATTCTCTATCAAACTACCCCAATAGTTTGATAGAGAGCGTGTGCTGACGCACTCGCCATTTTATGCATTCTCATACGCCATCTGTGGCGGCTATAAAAATCATAATGTTTTATCATGATTTTCAAATGAGAATAGTATCAAAACAAGTTTTTAGAGCACCCCTTTATTATTTCGCAAGAAGACGCTGTTTGATACCCTGCATGATGGTATTTCTGGCCGCCTCGGCTTCTTCCGGTGGAAGGGGCTGTACCTGTTCCAGCGGGTAGGGGATTCCAAGAGCAGCGTATTTGGACTTGCCCATATCATGATAGGGAAGCACATCCAGTGCTTTCAGGGTTTTCAGACCGCCGATGAAATAGCCCAGGCGGTGCTGTTCCTCAGGGTCATCCGTCCATCCCGGAACAACCACATGACGAATCCACAGGGAAACGCCGTGCTGAGAAAGAAATTCAGCAAAGGCAAGGATATTGCGATTGCTGTGCCCGGTAAGCTTCCGATGCTTCTCGTCATCAATATGCTTGATATCCAGCATGACCAGATCCGTTACCTTGCACAGCTGCTCCATTTCGCTGTGTCTGGATTCGGAGAACAGAACCCCGGAGGTATCCAGGCAGGTATGGATTCCTTTCGCCTTTGCTTTGGCAAAAAGCTCCAGAAGGAAGGGCAGCTGTATCATGGGCTCTCCCCCTGTCGCCGTGATTCCCCCGCTTTTAAGGAATTCCTTATAACGGTCATATTCGGCAAGCAGCGCATCCGTACTCATCCGCTGCCCCTGACCTGCTTTCCAGCTGTCCGGATTATGACAGTACAGACAGCGCATGGGACAGCCCTGAAAGAAAATAACAAACCGGATTCCCGGTCCGTCCACTGTCCCGAAGCTTTCCGTGGAGTGAATATAGCCCTCCATTGGGAGCCTCCTTTCTATAATGGGCAGGAAAGCCCCGTTCCATGTAAGTGGAGCCGGGGCTTTTCGTTATGTCATGCAGCAGTCAGATCTTGGAATGGAATGTTCTGGAGATAATATCATCCTGCTGTTCCTTTGTCAGCTTGATGAAGTTGACGGCATAGCCGGAGACGCGCACTGTCAGCTGAGGATATTTTTCCGGATGCTGCTGTGCGTCCAGCAATGTTTCTCTTGTAAAAACATTGACATTCAGATGATGGCCGCCTTTTGCCACATAACCATCGAGCAGTTCTACGAGGTTGTCAATTTGCTGTTGATTTTCCATAATAAAAACCTCCTTGAAAATTGGGGGGAAGAAGGATCACCAAAGATCCTCTTCCTCGGATTCTTCTGTGCTGTCACTGCCATCTTCGTCATCAAAGAATGTCGGAATGGCACAAGCCCCCAGCATACCGGAACAATCCGTGCTGTTCACAGTACGAACTCTGGTTTCTTCGCCCACCTGCAGATTAATATGCTCCGAACCGCCGGCTACCAGGGAATCCAGCAAAACTACCAGCTCATCTGCCTGTGCCTCCAGTGCGGCATTATTCTCCTCTGGCTTCATGTTCTGCCTCCGCTCTCAGTGCATCCAGATCCAGTTCGCCGGAGAAAATCTTCTGATTTTTGCCAAGCGCATCCGGAATAATGGAGAAGGTGTTGGAAATACCATCCTGTGCGTGACGGAAAGGCAGCTTAGCCACAGATGACAGGGAAGCAACGGCACCATGGGTATCCCTGCCATGCATGGGATTTGCGCCCGGTGCCAGCGGAACACCCTGTTTTCTGCCGTCAGGCGTGTTGCCGGTTTTTTTACCATATACCACATTGGAGGTAATGGTCAGGATGGACATGGTGGGAACGCCGTCACGATAAGTGTGGTGCTTGCGGACCTTATCCATAAAGCTGCGGACAATATCCACTGCAATGCTGTCCACACGGTCATCATCGTTGCCGTATTTAGGAAAGTCACCCTCCACCTCATAGTCCACGACAATGCCGTTTTCGTCACGGATGCACTTTACCTTAGCGTATTTAATCGCACTGAGGGAATCTGCCACAACGGACAGGCCGGCAATACCGGTTGCAAAGTACCGCTTGACATCCCTGTCATGGAGTGCCATCTGGATACGCTCATAGCAGTATTTGTCGTGCATGAAGTGAATGACATTCAGTGTGTTGACATACAGTCCTGCCAGCCATTCCATCATCTGGTCATATTTATCCATGACATCGTCATAGTCCAGATAATCACCCTCCACCGGTCTGTACTTCGGGCCGACCTGTACCTTCATGACCTCGTCCACACCGCCGTTGATGGCATAGAGCAGGCACTTTGCAAGGTTTGCTCTTGCGCCGAAGAACTGCATTTCCTTGCCGATTCTCATGGAGGAGACGCAGCAGGCAATGGCATAGTCATCACCGTGGGTAACACGCATCAGATCATCATTTTCATACTGGATGGAGGAGGATTTGATGGACATCTTGGCACAGAACTTCTTGAAATTCTGGGGAAGCCTTGTGGACCAGAGCACTGTCATATTCGGCTCCGGTGCAGTCCCCAGGTTGTTCAGGGTGTTCAGATAACGGAAGGAATTCTTGGTGACCAGGTGCTGACCGTCCACAGAAACGCCGCCGATGGATTCTGTCACCCAAGTGGGGTCACCAGAGAACAGTGCATTGTATTCCGGTGTGCGGGCAAATTTTACCAGACGCAGCTTCATAATAAAATGGTCGATCAATTCCTGTGCCTCACGCTCTGTAATCAGTCCCTTATCAAGATCACGCTGAATATAGATATCCAGGAATGTGGAGGTTCTGCCCAGGCTCATAGCCGCACCGTTCTGCTCCTTGACCGCTGCCAGGTAACCGAAATACAGCCACTGTATGGCTTCCTGTGCATTCTGTGCAGGACGGGAAATATCAAAACCGTAAATTCGTCCCAGTTCCTTCAGCTCCTCCAGCGCACGCAGCTGCTCGGAAAGCTCTTCACGCAGACGGATATTCTTGGATGTCATGCGGACAAAATGTGTGTCCTGCTGGTGTTTTTTGTCTTCAATCAGGCGATCCACACCGTAGAGTGCTACACGGCGGTAGTCACCGATGATTCTGCCTCTGCCGTACGCATCCGGCAGTCCGGTGAGGATTGCAGATTTTCTTGCCAGGCGCATTTCCGGTGTATAGGCATCAAAAACGCCCTGGTTATGTGTCTTTCTGTATTTTGTAAAGATGTCTACAACTTCGGGGTCAACCTCGTAGCCATAAGCTTTGCAGGCAGTCTGCGCCATGCGGATTCCTCCGAAAGGCTGGAGGGAGCGCTTGAAGGGCTTGTCTGTCTGAAAACCTACAATTTTTTCAAGGTACTGATTCAGATAGCCGGGACCATGGGAGGTAATGGTGGAGATGATTTTGGTATCCATGTCCAGCACGCCGCCTGCTTCACGTTCCTGACGGGAAAGTTCCATCACCTGATCCCAGAGAGCTGTGGTTGCTTCTGTAGGACCTTCCAGAAAGCTATCGTCCCCGTCATAGGGGGTGTAGTTTTTCTGAATGAAGTCACGCACATTTACAGAGCCATTACTCCATCTGCCGGGTGCAAATCCTTCCCATTCAGGCGCAAAGTTATTTGACATATTGACATCTTCCTTTCAGTGTTGGGTTCAATGTTCCTCATCCTATTGCTGGCTGTCAGAACTATACAAATGGGAACCTCTAAAACCACGTTTTTAGAGATGGGGTGTGAAGCGAATGATTTTAAAAACAGGGAATTTTTAGAGTTGCCAAATGAGAATACAGTTCCTCCATGTTCATGATACAACCTTTTGTCGTTTTTGTCAATCGGGATTGCAGTAGCTAACGAACATTCGGCTTTTTCTCTACAATATTTTCACCAATGCATCGGTATTTATACATTTTGATTGAATCCGGAATCAGTTAAACTTGTAGATTTTCTGGGCAATCCGGTAACAGTTTCCAAGAACCAACGGCGTACGGATGAGCGGCATGCTGGTCAATCCACAGAAGGAACGATACCGGAGCTGCCGGTACAGGCTTTCATCCTTTTCCTTGATATCCTCCCACAGTTTCTGGCGTTTGCTTATATTTTCTTCTGTCTTGCTCAGCACCAGAAATACGGAGCAGATAATCACCATCATGGAAAGGTAATGCAGCAGATAGGTGCGCAGCCGCCTTGGGCATTGAACTTTCATGGGATTGCAGACATTCAGCATATGATAAGTAACCTTCAGCTGCTGATCCACTTGGCGGATGAAGACCTCTTCATTCACGGACTGATCCGTTCTCCCGATAAAATAGCGGTAGAAATCAAGATCCATATAATACAATGTTTTCACATAGGGCAGGGGCTGGTAGACAAAGATATTGTCCACATAAAAGCAGTGCTCCGGCAAAACTGTGCCGCTTTCCCGCAAAAGCTGGGTTTTATAGATCACCGAATGCATGAGGATGTTCTGGCTGGGTTTGAAATGTCCAATCTCATCCCAGGTGAAGATTTTGTTCACCGGCAGCACATCTGTGTACCTGACCGTATGACTGGTTCCGTCCTCCACATGCTCATAGGTATAATTGGACAACAGCATGTCCACAGGATAGGGCAGCTTTGCAAATTCTCTGAGCTTATCCAGAATCTGAGCAAAGGCAGCTTCATCCACCCAGTCATCGGAATCCACAACCTTGAAATACAGTCCGGTGGCAAGCTCCACACCGGTGTTGACACCGGAACCGTGG
>CAZXVI010000035.1:0-26129 GCA_964644275.1 uncultured Ruminococcus sp.
TTCCGTGTTTTCCAGATACTGCAGCCCCATTTCCACCAGATAGCGGTTTTCGCTGATCAGGGGCACCACATCGGCAATGGTAGCAATGGCTGCCAGATCGCCGAACTGCTCCAGTGCCATTGCTGTATCCCCCTCGTTCAGAGCAGCGACCAGCATCAGCGCAAGTCCTGCACCGCAGTAAAGATGGAAGGGAGAATAATTATCACTCCGATGGGGATCAACCACAGCGGCTGCCCGGGGCAATTCCCTGCCCGGCTGATGGTGATCGGTCACGACCAGCTCCATGCCAAGCTCCCCAATGCGATCCGCTTCCCGAATGGAGGAAATACCATTATCCACAGTCACAACCAACTCCACGCCGTCCTCGTGCATGGCTTCCACTGCATCCAGGTTCAGGCCGTATCCTTCGCTGCGCTCCGGAATCCGCCAGGTAACATCGGCGCCTATTTCCAAAAGGAAGGAATAAAGAATGACCGTTGCCATAACGCCGTCACAATCATAATCTCCGTAGACACAAATCCGCTTGCCGCTGTCAATGGCTTCATTGATACAATCCGCTGCCTCCTGCATATCCCGGATCAGGAAGGGATCGCTCAGCTCCCGGCATCCGATCCGCTCTCCAGCCATGGCAATAGTTTCACATCCCTGAGATGCCAGTACCATGCAACAGAGCCGGGAAAGATCGCTCTGACTATGCAATGCGGAAACCACGCTCTGGTCCGGCTTACCTATGCTCCATTTCTTCATGTGTTCCTCCTGTGATTCTAATCCTCAAAACCTGTGGCAGATCCAGCCGTTCTGAGGGAAGCTGCCTCTGGCAGGTATCGTCCCAGGCAATTGCTCTACTTTTTATTATAGCATTTTCTGAAGCATATTGCAATAAAAAAACGAAAATTATGTGATCATTGTCTGAAGGAAACTTCTAATACCGGGCAGAGGGGACGGGCACCGGTCAGGCGATGCCCCACATAATCCGCCTTTTGCTCTTTTCTGATTTAAAACAGGGGATTTTTAGATGTTACCTGAAAAAAGAACTTCCCTGCCAAAAGCAGAGAAGTCCATGAATCATCATTACGTTGTTGTTTCAAAATGCCCGGGCGGCGGACATTCCATCGCTGTTACTGTATTTCAGCATGATGTGCCTGGAGGGACTTTACTCCGCTGCAGGCATTCCTCATAGCACGGATGCCCTCCGCACTTGCCTTGGCTGCCGCCATGGTCGTAATATAAGGGATACGGTGCTTGATCGCTGCCTTGCGGATATAGCTGTCATCAGTAATGCTTGTCTTGCCCGCAGGTGTATTGATAATCAACTGGATTTCACCGTTTGCAATCTGATCCGCAATATTCGGGCGTCCCTCATAAAGCTTGTAAATATGCTCCGCCGGAATACCTGCCTCAGAAATCATCCTGTAGCAGCCTTCTGTGGCAATAATGCGGAAGCCCAGCTCACTGAAGGATCTGGCAATCTCCACCAGCTCCGACTTATCCCTGTCGCAGACACTCAGCAGTACGGTACCCTTTGCCGGAAGCTTGACCTGGGTTGCTTCCTGTGCCTTATAATAGGCTTCACCAAAGGATGCAGAAATTCCGAGCACCTCACCGGTGGAACGCATCTCCGGACCCAGTACCGGGTCAACCTCCTGGAACATATTAAACGGGAAAACAGCTTCCTTCACTCCATAGTGCCCGATCACCTTATCCCTCAAAGCCGGAACGGGAGAGGGTCTGCCGGTAAGCTGGGAAGTAATGATTTCTGTAGCAATCTGCACCATGTTGATATTGCAGACCTTGGAAACCAGCGGTACGGTTCTGGACGCTCTGGGGTTTGCCTCCAGCACATATACCGTGTCCCCTTCGATGGCATACTGCATATTCATCAGACCGCATACACCCATTTCCACTGCAATGCGCTTTGTGTAATCCTTAATCGTTGCAATCTGCTTTTCAGTGAGATTCCTGGAGGGCAGGATGCAGGCTGAATCGCCGGAATGAACACCGGCAAGCTCAATATGCTCCATAACCGCCGGTACAAAGCAGTGCTCACCGTCCGAAATGGCATCCGCCTCGCACTCCGTTGCATGATTCAGGAAACGGTCAATCAGAATGGGACGATCCGGCGTTACACCGACAGCGGCTGCCATGTACACCTTCATCATCTCATCATCATGAACAATCTCCATTCCTCTGCCGCCCAGCACATAGGAAGGACGAACCATAACCGGATAGCCGATACGGCCGGCGATTTTCAGAGCCTCGTCAACATTGACCGCCATACCGGATTCGGGCATGGGAATTTCCAGCTTCTCCATCATTGCACGGAAATGATCCCTGTCCTCTGCAAGGTCAATAGTCTCCGGGCTGGTACCCAGAATATTTACACCGTACTTTTTCAGGTCACTGGCAAGATTCAGAGGTGTCTGCCCTCCAAACTGTGCAATCACGCCGACGGGCTTTTCCTTCTCATGAATACTCAGTACATCCTCCAGCGTCAGCGGCTCAAAATAGAGCTTATCGGAGGTATCAAAGTCTGTGGAAACAGTCTCCGGGTTGCAGTTGACGATGATGGACTCAAAGCCCAGCTTCTTCAATGCCAGCGCAGCATGCACACAGCAGTAGTCAAATTCAATTCCCTGCCCGATTCTGTTGGGACCGCCGCCCAGAATCATAATCTTGGGCTTATCGGAATTGGATGGGCTCCTGTCCTCTGCCAGATGATAGGTGGAATAATAATAGGCAGCATCCTGGGTACCGCTGACATGGACACCTTCCCATGCCTCACGGATACCATAGGACAGTCTTGCGCTGCGGATATCTTCCTCGGCAATCTCCAGCAGCTGGCTCAGGTACCGGTCGCTGAAGCCATCCAGCTTTGCCTGACGCAGCACCGTCTCCTCCGGTACGCTGCCCTTCATGGTCAGCAGTTGTTCTTCTTCCTGAACAAGTTCCAGCATCTGTTCCAGGAACCAGTGCTTGATCTTCGTCAGCTGGAAGATTTCCTCCACAGTTGCTCCCTTGCGCAGAGCCTCATATATTATGAACTGCCGCTCACTGGACGGGAATCTCAGCTGGGAGAGCAGCTCTTCCTTGGTCTGCTCATGGAAATTCTTGGCAAAGCCAAGACCGTAACGGCCGGTTTCCAGACTGCGGATTGCTTTCTGAAAGGCCTCCTTATAGGTTTTACCGATACTCATTACTTCGCCCACAGCCCGCATCTGGGTACCCAGCTTGTCCTCAGCACCCTTGAATTTCTCAAATGCCCAGCGTGCAAATTTGATTACAACATAGTCGCCGTCCGGAACGTACTTGTCCAGTGTGCCATACTTGCCGCAGGGAATTTCCTTCAGGGTCAGACCACATGCCAGCATTGCAGAAACCAGTGCAATGGGGAAACCGGTTGCCTTGGATGCCAACGCAGAAGAACGGGAGGTTCTGGGATTAATTTCTACTACAACAATTCTGCCCGTCTCCGGATCGTGTGCAAACTGACAGTTGCAGCCGCCGATCACTTCTATGGCTTCTACAATCTGATAGGAATACCCCTGAAGCTTCTTCTGTACGTCCTCCGAAATGGTCAGCATGGGGGCAGAGCAGAAGGAATCCCCGGTGTGTACACCGATGGGGTCAATGTTTTCAATGAAACAAACGGTAATAATATTATTTTCTGCGTCACGGACAACTTCAAGCTCCAGCTCTTCCCAGCCGCTGATGCATTCTTCTACCAGCACCTGTCCCACAAGGCTTGCCTGGAGGCCCCGTGCGCAGACCACCTTCAGCTCGTCCACATTGTAAACCATACCGCCGCCGGCACCGCCCATGGTATAGGCAGGACGCAGAACCACAGGATATTTGAGCTGTTCTGCAATCCTGACTGCCTCGTCCACACTGTAGGCTACGTCACTGCGCGCCATTTCAATGCCAAGCTTCCTCATGGTTTCCTTGAATTCAATGCGATCCTCGCCTCTCTCAATGGCATCCACCTGGACACCGATTACCTGCACATGGTATTTTTCAAGAACACCAGCTTCTGCAAGCTCGGAACAGAGATTCAGACCGGATTGTCCTCCAAGGTTCGGAAGCAATGCATCGGGCCGTTCCTTGTCGATAATCTGCGTCAGCCGTTCCAGATTCAGGGGTTCAATGTAAGTGATGTCTGCAACGTCGGGATCCGTCATAATAGTTGCAGGATTGGAATTGACCAGAACAATCTCATAGCCAAGCTTGCGCAGTGCTTTGCAAGCCTGTGTTCCGGAGTAATCGAACTCA
Organism: uncultured Ruminococcus sp.; assembly: GCA_964644275.1. Classification (GTDB taxonomy): domain Bacteria; phylum Bacillota; class Clostridia; order Oscillospirales; family Ruminococcaceae; genus UBA3855. Next base: position 4,267 of record CAZXVI010000035.1, read on the forward strand.
CATGCCTGTCCGATAATAATGGGGCCGGAGCCGATAATCATAATTTTGTTGATGTCCTGTTTTTTTGGCATACTTCTCTCCCTACCCGTGCATCGGGTGCACGATTGTTATTAGCGAAAAGAAATCGCTGTTCTTTTTATGATACCACAAAATGTCAGAAAATGCAAGAGTTCTATAAAAATAATCAGATTTTTTACAATTTTATAAGTCATATCCGCAACAGGCATGGATTACATGGGTGCTGAAAACAAAAGAACACCCCGATTACCTCAGGGTGTTCTTGATATACATTAGTTAATGGTACGCTTTACATAGGTTGTGTGGAGCAGCTCATGTGCCTTATGACTGCCGGGCTCACCCAGAAACTCTTCATAAAGCTTCTTTACATCTGCATTCTGATGGGACAGACGCAGATCCTTTGCAGCATCCTCATCATACAGAGCCTTTGCACGAAGTGCACGCAGATCCTCAAAATTGCGGACACTTGCAGGCTGCTGAGGCTGACCGCCGCCGTTGACACAGCCGCCGGGACAAGCCATAATTTCGATGAAATGAACCTCTTCCTCGCCGTTTTCCACTGCCTTGAGCAGCTTCTTGGCATTGGAAAGTCCACTGGCAACAGCAACCTTAATCTCCGTGCCGGCTACGTTGTAAACAGCACGCTTGATGCCGTCAACACCACGAATCTCATGGAATTCCGCAACTGTATCCTCGCCTGTAAGCCAGCATGCCGCAGTTCTCAGCGCAGCTTCCATAACACCGCCTGTTGCACCGAAGATGTCACCGGCACCTGCGGACAGACCCAACGGATTGTCAAAATCTTCATCGGGCAGTGCAGTAAATTTCAGACCGGCACGACGGATCATTCTTGCCAGCTCTCTGGTTGTCAGAACATAATCCACATCCGGAACACCTGCGCCGTTTTCGTCGTCTCTGCCAATCTCAAACTTCTTGGCAGTGCAAGGCATTACGCTGACTACCACAATATCCTCGGGCTTTATGCCAAGCTTCTCAGCATAGTAGGTCTTGGCAATTGCACCCAGCATCTGATGGGGGGATTTGCAGCTGGACAGATTTTCGGTCATCTCAGGGAAATAGTGCTCACAATACTTCACCCAGCCGGGAGAACAGGAAGTGATCAGCGGGAGCTTGCCGCCGTTCTTGAAGCGATCCATGAACTCGGTTGCCTCTTCCATAATGGTCAGGTCAGCACCCCAGTCGGTATCAAATACATCATCAAAGCCCAGTCTGCGCAGAGCAGCAGCCATCTTGCCCTCTACATTGGTGCCAATCGGATAACCGAATTCCTCACCCAATGCGGCACGAACTGCAGGAGCAGTCTGTACAATTACTCTCTTGGAGGGATCTGCAATTGCAGCAAATACCTCATCAGTATAGTCCTTCTCAGCAATTGCGCCAACAGGACATACGGCAATGCACTGACCGCAGGATACGCAGCTTGTCTCACCGAGTCCCATCTCAAATGCGCTTGCAATGTTGGTTGCAAAACCACGTTCATTAGGACCAATAACGCCGATACCCTGTGTCTTTGCACACACTGCTACGCAGCGGCGGCAGAGGATGCACTTATTATTATCACGATACATATGTGCAGCAGAATCATCCACCTCATATGCAATCTTTTCGCCCTCATACACATCAGTATCTTCGATGCCCAGATCACTGCAGAGCTTCTGCAGTTCACAGTTGCCGCTTCTGACACAGGAGAGGCACTTTTTGTCATGGGTGGAGAGAATGAGCTCCAGGGTCTTCTTTCTTGCTTCCAGAACCTTGGGAGAGTTTGTCAGAACCTCCGTACCTTCGTTTGCCAGAGGATAAACGCAAGCTGCTACCATACGGAAGCCTCTGCCCTCGTTTACCTCTACCATACAAATACGGCATGCACCGATCTCATTGATTTCCTTCATATAGCACAGTGTCGGAATATCCACACCAGCAATATGCGCAGCTTCCAGGATGGTGGTACCCTTAGGAACAGAAACTGCAATGCCATTAATTTTTACATTAATATCTGCCATTGTCTTGCTCCCCCTTATTCCTTAATGATTGCGCCGAACTTGCATTTTTCCATACATGCACCGCATTTCAGGCACTTTTCCGTATTAATTGTATGCGGATTTCTGACAGTACCGGTGATGGCACCTGCAGGACATACTCTGGAGCAGGCTGTGCAGCCCTTACACTTGTCAGCATCAATCTTATATTGCAGCAATTCCTTGCAGACGCCTGCCGGACATTTCTTATCAATAACATGCGCTTCATATTCGTTGCGGAAGTTCTTGAGTGTGGACAGAACCGGGTTCGGAGCTGTCTGACCCAGACCGCAGAGAGAATTCGCCTTAACATAGTAGCACAGTTCTTCCAGTTTATCCAGATCTTCCAGAGTTGCTTTGCCCTTTGTGATCTTATCCAGCATTTCATACATACGCTTTGTACCGATACGGCAGGGCGTACATTTACCGCAGGACTCGTCTACTGTGAATTCCAGGAAGAATTTTGCAATATCAACCATGCAGTTGTCTTCGTCCATAACAATCAGACCGCCGGAACCCATCATGGAACCGATTGCAATCAGGTTGTCATAATCAATGGGAATATCGAGATTTTCAGCAGAAATACAGCCGCCGGAAGGACCACCGGTCTGTGCAGCCTTGAACTTCTTGCCCTTGGGAATACCGCCGCCGATTTCCTCAACTACCTCACGGAGCGTGGTACCCATCGGTACCTCTACAAGACCGGTATTGTTAATCTTACCGCCCAGAGCAAATACCTTTGTGCCCTTGGACTTCTCAGTACCCATGGAAGCAAACCAGTCAGCACCCTTCAGGATGATCTGAGGAATGTTCGCATAGGTTTCAACGTTATTAAGAATGGTTGGTTTCTGGAACAGACCCTTTTCTGCCGGGAAGGGAGGTCTCGGACGGGGTTCACCGCGGTTGCCCTCAATGGAAGTCATCAGCGCAGTTTCCTCACCGCAGACAAACGCACCTGCACCCAGACGCAGATCAATATCAAAATCAAAACCGGTGCCAAAGATATTCTTGCCCAGCACACCGTACTCTCTTGCCTGATTGATGGCAATCCGCAGACGCTCTACGGCAATGGGGTATTCTGCACGAACATAGATATAACCCTGTGTTGCACCGATTGCATAGCCGGCAATTGCCATTGCCTCCAGAACAACATGGGGGTCACCCTCCAGTACAGAACGGTCCATAAATGCGCCAGGGTCACCTTCATCGGCATTACAGCAAACATACTTCTGGTCAGCATCCGGAACGATATTGCGGGCCAGCTTCCACTTCATGCCGGTGGGGAAACCGCCGCCGCCTCTGCCGCGCAGTCCGCTGTCCAGAATGGTCTGAATAACCTCATCCGGTGTCATTTCCTTCAGAACCTTTGCCAGCGCCTGGTAGCCGTCCTTGCCTATGTACTCATCAATACACTCAGGATTAATAACACCGCAGTTTCTCAGGGCAACACGATGCTGCTTCTTGTAGAATGCGGTTTCATTCAGGGACTTGATACCATCCTCTGTTACAGTTTCCTGGAAGAGCAGGTGTGCGACTGGCTGACCGCCCTCTACCAGGTGCTTGGTAACAATCTCAGGGATATCCTCGGCCTTGATTCTGGAGTAGAAAGCACCCTCCGGATATACGATCATAATCGGACCAAGTGCGCAGAGACCAAAGCAGCCGGTCTTTACCACCTGAATTTCATTTGTCAGTCCGTGCTTTTCCAGCTCCTGAATCAGTGTGTCCCTGATTTCGGTACTGCCGGAAGAAGTACAGCCGGTACCGCCGCAAATCAGGACATGCTTGCGGTATTTTGTGCCGCATGCAGCAGTAGATTCGTCACGTGTCTGAAGCTCAGCCTGCATTTCTTCACAAATCGCTTTAATTTCGTCCAACGATTTCATGTATAATTTCCTCCTTGTTATGTAGTTGCAAGCAATGATTACTCATATTTTGCCAGAATTCCATCGAGATCATCCACTGTCAGACGGCCGTATACGTCCTCATTGACTGTCATGACAGGAGCCAGACCGCAGGCACCAATACAGCGGCATGCTTCCAGAGAAAACTTGCCGTCCTCTGTGCATTCTCCGCCGTCAATACCCAGAATTTCCTTCAGCTTCTCGTAGAGATCGCCGGAACCCTTTACATAGCAAGCTGTACCAAGACAGACGGAAATATTATACCGTCCCTTCGGAAACAGTGAAAACTGTGCGTAAAATGTTACTACACCGTAGATCTTCTCCAGCGGAATATCCATCTCATTGGAAATGATCTTCTGCACCTCGATTGGCAGATAGCCGTAAATGTCCTGTGCCTTCTGCAGGACGGGCATCAGTGCACCCTGGTCGTCCTTGTGCTCGGCAATTACCGCACGAAGCTGTGCTTCCTGTTCAGGTGTGCCGCGGAACGGAACAGTTTTCTTAGTTTTTGCACCCATTGTGTAACCTCCCAGATTGAATTGCATGTCCGCCGCTCGACTTTGTCAAAAAAATGACAATAGAGGCGAAGTCACATGCTTACTAAACAATTATATCATAATTCGCTAAAAAAATCCATCCGCAAACTGAACTAACGCACTCCACAATCCTTGTACACCTTGCACAAATCGGTAAAAGAATATCAATATGAAACATAACAATTGCGAAATGGTGCCACGAAAAAGTGATTTCTCTGTCTTTTTTAAAAAAATGCTGGACAAATTCAGAAGAGTATGCTATAATATAATGTATATGAAATTCTAAGCGAGGTGGCATTATGGGTCTTTTTCAGAAAAAAACAAATTACTTTGATAAAAAAGTAACGCCTAAGTGCGGCTACTGCCAGCATGGCAAGCGCACCAAGGACGGAAGCCGTATTCTTTGTGAAAAGCAGGGACTGATGGAGGAGGATAAATCCTGTTCAAAGTTTGTTTACTCCCCTCTCAAGCGAATCCCGGTCAAGCAGCTGGAGATTGAAGGTGCTGTTGGTGACGAAGCAATGTATGCTGAGCTGAAGGACGAGGAAGAGTCTGAGACAACCAAAGAAACCGGAACCAAAGCAGCATCCTCTGAAGCAACGGATGCCGTTGAGGCCAAGGAACCGGCAGCAGTACAAACAAGCAATGAATAAATGCTGACTGCACAGCCTCTACGGAAGCTGTGCAAATCTGTATATGGAGGAACCACGATGAAGAGGACGAATTATCTGAACTGGGATGAATATTTCATGGGAATCGCCGTTCTTTCTGCACAGCGCAGCAAGGACAGCAACACGCAGGTGGGCGCCTGTATTGTGAATCCGGAACATAGAATTGTTTCCGTTGGCTACAACGGCATGCCCATGGGCTGTGATGATGATGTGATGCCCTGGGAGCGTGAGGGAGAGTTTCTGGATACTAAATATCCCTTTGTCTGCCATGCGGAGCTGAACGCCATTCTGAACCGTGCAGCTGTCAGTCTGCAGAACTGTACCATTTATGTGACATTGTTCCCATGCAATGAATGTGCAAAAGCCATTATCCAGAGCGGAATCCGGAAGGTGGTCTATCTCAACAATAAATATGCCGGTACTGACGCCATTCGCGCCTCCACGCGCATGTTTGAACTGTCAGGGGTGGTTTTTGAGGAATATCAACCCTCCGGCAGAAGCATTGAAATCTGTTTATAATCTGGTAACCTCTAAAAACCCCTGTTATTAAAATTGACAAAGTATAGAAGATGGATTTTGTGCGGCTTCGCCTCACATCCCACCTCAAAAACAAGTTTTTAGAGATCCCCATTTTTGGAGGGTACTATGCGAATTCGCTGCAAGCCATGGGCAAGACCCGAACTGGAAGCCTGCCCGTTTTTTATTGCGGAGCCTGCCGCACTGCGCAATCAATGGAATCAGGTCTTTTCCAATGACAAGCCTCTTTACCTTGAGCTTGGCTGCGGGAAGGGCGGCTTTGCATCCCAGGCAATCCCGCATTGGAAGGATGCCAACTTCCTTGCCATTGACATCAAAAATGAAATGCTGGTTCTTGCCAAGCGCAAAATTGAGGCAGCACTGGCATCCCAGTCCCTGACGGACGAGCAGGTGCGTATCATGATTCTGAATATCTCCAATATTGCACAGGCGTTCGGGGAGGAGGACAGGGTTGACAGGATTTTCATTAATTTCTGCAATCCCTGGCCGAAAAGCAAACATAAAAAACGCCGCCTGACCCATCCCCGGCAGCTGGAACAGTACAAAGCATTCCTGAAAGGGGAATTATGGTTCAAGACGGACGATGACGCATTGTTTGAAGAAACGCTGGAATATCTGGAAGAAACAGGGTTTGAAGTCCGGTATCTGACCCGTGACCTGCATGCTTCCGGCTTTCCGGAAAACCTGGTAACGGAGCATGAGCAGATGTTTACGGAGGAAGGAAAGAAGATTAAATTTCTGATTGCAGCGCCGAAAGCGCTGTGCTGCTCTGCTAACGTCAAATAAGGGAGGACATTATGGAACATACCGTACAGCAGATGCTGCAGAATGCAGCAGAAATCCTTGTGGACGGTGACAAGATCAATGAAAACCCGGCAGCACGCTTCCGCGGACTGGGATGTGTAACCGGCAACGGTTCCTCCCGGCTGCTCATGGACTACAAGCTGCTGCATCCGGAGGTGTATCAGGAAATTGTCAGACTTCTGTTCGCTCCCGGCTATGGCGCCGGATTGACCCATATCAAGGTGGAGTTTGGTGCGGATATCAATTCCTCCTCCGGCACGGAGCCCTGTGTCAAGCGCACGGCAGAAGAGAAGGCGGATGTCACAAAGGGAGCCGGCTTCATGCTGGCAGCGGATGCCAAAGCCTGCAATCCTGCCGTCACTGCCGATCTGCTCCGCTGGGGAGAACCCCACTGGGTCACTGCGGCATTCCGGAACGGAAAAACCGCCGGTTATGCTGCAAGATACCGCTGGTTCTATGAAACCATCTGCGCAGCCTATGAAACCTACGGGCTGACCTTTGATTACATAAGTCCCGATGCCAATGAGACCGATCATGCGGATACCCAGTGGCTGATTTATTTTGCCAAGCACCTGCGTTCGGAGAAGAATGCACCCTATGATGTATCAGCAATTAAGCTGGTGGCATCCGACGAAGTGGGGACACGCACCATTGCTGCCGAAATGCTGGCAAATCCTGAACTGATGGAAGCCATTGATGTGATCGGACTGCATTACACAACCTACGGCGATGATAATACCCAGCTCCTCCATGATGTGTACGGAAAGGAGATCTGGTACAGCGAAGGAATTGCTCCCTGCAATCTTCCGGCACTTTCCTGCCGCAGCGATGGCAGCGGCCTTGCCGGCGTCAACGGCCCCATTGACGTCGCCAACCGGATTATCAACAGCTATGCGCACGGGCGCATGGTCATGTATGAATTCCAGCCGGCAGCAGGGGCGTACTATGACGGCTCCTGCTACAGCCCCAAACAGCTGATTACAGCAAACACGCCCTGGTCGGGGTATTTTCACAATGACATCGGTCTGTGGATTGCGGCACATTTCACAAGATTTGCACAGCTGGGCTGGCAGTATGTGGACAGTGCCTGCTACGGCGATGGGGACGAAAATCATGCCATCACCAACACGACCCATAACTACATGGCACTCGTCTCCCCTGACCGCAGGCACCTGACCCTGCATATTTCCAATGACAGCAACCTGCCCCGCTCCTATCTGGTGATACTGCGGAAGCTGCCTGCACTTCCCGGCACGCTGCATCTGGTAGAAACGGCGAGCTGTGATGATCCTGCCAGAATTGACAGACACTGGTTCCGTGTGACGGAAGAAATTCAGTCCCATCCGGGAAACGGGGAAACGGCATTTCCGGTTGTGGTCAAGCCCCATTCCCTTCTGACAATTACTTCCATGGATGTATCGGCAATTGCCGGAACCGGCAGCATACGTTTCCCCATGCCGAAAAACACCCGTCTTCCCCTCCCCTATACCGATGCCTTTGCCTATGACGGGCAGCGCTGTGCTGCAAGAGGCAGTGCACCGCTGTATACAACGGATCAGGGTGGTGCTTTTGAACTGGTGCCCACAGAGGACGGCGGCGCTTTGCAGCAGCAGATTTCCAGGGATGCGCTGCCATCCGACTGGCGGTTCCGGGGCACGCCGGAGCCAATTACAAGCCTTGGAGACGATACCTGGCATGACTATCAGTGTACCGTTACTGTTAGGCTGAGCTGCGGTGACGCCGACAACTACGCTGCCCTTGGCATGCGTTACAATTCAGCGGTAACCTTTCCGGAGAGTGCCGAGTGCGGCGTCCTGCTGCGGCTGTACGGGGACGGCAGCTGGCAGCTGCGGTACATGGAAGAGATTCTGAACAAAGGCACCTGTGAAGCCTTTGACTGGAATATTCCTCACAAGCTGAGCCTGCTGTGCATCGGGGACCTGATTCTTGCCTTCCTTGATGATGCCGCCCTCTGCGAATACCGCATGGGAACAAGACCCATGATCCGCTCCGGCAGAATTTGTCTGCAAAGCGCCTACTATCCCAATCAGTTCCGTCAGCTGTGTGTACAGCCAATGCCGCTGCCGAAATCCCGGTACTGTGACCGCATTGACTGTCTCTCCGGTGCGGTGCAGTACCCGAATTCTGCGGCCGGATACTGGAAGCTCTGCGGCATGGCGGATTATCGGTTCTACCACCGTACCTGTGCCACAGGAATAAAGGGAGCTGTCATGCAGATCCGTTTCTGCGGAACTTCCATTTCCCTTCTGGGAACAACAGAATTTGCTGTCATCACTCTGCGCCTGGACGGCAAGCTGTTCAGCGACCGCCGGGAAATTTCCGCATGCCGCTTCCGGGAGGCCTTCTGCACAATTGATAACATCCGTGACGGCTGGCATACGCTGGAGCTGACCATTGAGGAAGGAACACTGGATTTTGATGTCTTTGAGATTCCCACGGACGAGCTGAACCGGAAATCCCCTGAGGAAGCACCTCCCAGGTCGGAATCCCGTGGAACTGCCGTATTTCCAGCTTTCAGACCGAAGGAAACGCTGAAAAAAGCGGCACTGCCCATCGCCGGTGCTGCGGCAGCCGGACTTGCCGTAGCATTCACAGTCGGCAAGATTATAAAAAAACGAAACGAATAATCAACATCCTCGGCGGAGCAGAATTGCTTCACCGAGGATGTTCTTTTTCATACTATTTTCATTTGAAAATGCATGAGACGGATTTTATGCCGTTTTACAGCATAAATGGCGGGTGCGTTAGCACGTACTCTCTATCAAACTATTTTAATAGTTTGATAGAGAATTAGTATCAAAAAGATGCCGGTATTGCTGGAAGAAATCGTATAGGAACCGCACATTTTCCAGCTCGAACCATCTTGCCTCCCTGATGTGGGGAAGATCCATATTATAGATCACGGCCCGGAGTTTCGCAAGCATGATCGGGGAATGGGTGGCAATGATGAACTGGCAGTCAAAGAATCTGGCAAGATTATTCAGACGCTCTGCAAGCTCCAGCTGATTCTGCAGGGAAAGGGATACCTCCGGCTCATCCAGCAGATAGAGACCTCCCGGCTGAATGCGATCCTCCAGCAGCTGGAGTGCGGTTTCGCCGTTAGAGTATTTCTCCTGACGGAAAGACAAATACTCCATGATGCGCATGCCTTCACCGGACAGCTGACCGGATGCATTGTAAATCCGCTGTTCTGTTTCCTCCACGGGAATTCCCTTCCGGTACTCCTCATAAATATATCCCCGCTGGAGTGCCTCCTCCTGCTGGATGCGTTTGATTTCAAAGAGCAGATCCTCGCTTTTGATGTACTGGCTTTCCTCGGGAATCCGCCGTGTTCTCCCCTCCTCGCTGCAGCCCAGTGTATAGCGGCATTCCGTCATATATCTGTCCACAAATTCCTGCCCGTAGCGAAGCCGTTCAGTCCCCTTCAGCTTCAGGGTTCCGGCAATGATATTGAGCAGGGTGGATTTGCCGGAACCGTTGGTTCCATACAGGACGGTAATGGGCGAAAATTCCAGTGGCTCGGAACATCTTCCGCTCAGAACCTGGTAGGGATAGAGATTGGGATGGCTGACCTTCCGGTTGGAGGGGAGGAAAGAACGCAGATAGATCATGGCTTGCTCCTTTGCAGAGTTTTGATTTCCGCTCCTATTATACCATGGTGTCTGAAAAAATGCAAGCTGCTGTACGAATTCTCCTAACTGCCCGTTCCCAGAATGGCGCGGAGCTGTGCCAGCAGATCACCGCCGGAGACGGAAAGATTGCCCACATTTTCACAGATTTTTTCCAGATACTCCAGTTCCTTGAGCTTATAGAGGGTTTTATTCTCATCCATCAGCTTTGCTGTATTCAGCAGTGAACGTGTGGAAGCAACCTCCTCCCGGCGGGTAATCACATTCGCCTGGGCACGCTTTTCTGCTACCAGCACTGTGTTCATGATATCACGCACCTCCCCGGGCAGAATAATATCACGAATACCGGTTTCTGCGACTTCGATATACATGGCTGCTGCCTTTTCACGAAGACAGTCCGTTACAGCGGCGGCAATCTGCTCACGCTGGGAAAGCAGCTCATCCAGGGTGCAGCCTGCAATCTGCTCACGCATTGTCATCTGCACCAGAAGATAGAACTGGCTGGCATAATCCCGGATCTCCCTGAAAATACGGACATAGTCCGTAATACGGTAGCTGCAGACGAAATTCAGACGGATGCTGACCTTGTCCTTTGTCAGGATCTCCTGACCGGTGATATTCAGCATTTGCTGTCGGGTGTCCGCCATGACAGCACTCACCTTTACCGCAGTATCCCAGTAGTAGTAAACACCTGGCTCCAGAATCTCCTCCAGCTTGTCGTCAAAGTACAGAATTCCCTTGCTGTGCTCCGGCACACGGACGGATACCATCCGGTTTTCCTCACAGAGCCTTTCGCAGATGTAACGGGGGATGGTAACAGAAATCCGGGGCTCTGTCACATCATACAGCTGGAAGGTGTGCTCTCTGGAGATATTCCAGTAGGTATGGGTACCGCACCCAAGACTGTCCTGATAAATGCCGTTCTCAAAATGCAGGGCAAGCTGACCGTCGGCGACGGAAATCTCCCCAGTACAAGCAGAAAATGCTGGATCCCTGCGAAATACTGCAAGCTGAATATCGTCAAAGGTGACGGACAGAGCATCGGAAAGGCTTACCTTACGGATTTCCTGATTGCGATGCAGGCGATAGACACCGGGTTCCAGGAGACGGACATAGTTTGCCTTTCTGAACAGGAATCCACGTTCTGTTTCTTTGATTGTAATTTTCATATGTACAACCTCCTTATAGGTAACAAAGCGGGCCTGTAGTCTGATGGAAGCACTGCGGCAGATACCTTGAGCCGCACGGAACGACTGCGGAAGCCATGCTCTGGCAGCCGGTCAGAAGCGGCGGTATCCGGAATCCGGCAGGGCATGTGCTCCCACATTTCCCCGGAGAGAAACCGAGCACAGGCTGTTTTTTCAGTGTCCCGAAGGACAAAATGAGTTGATCCGACATGACGCCAGATCCGATCAAAAGCCAATTGCAAGCACCCAATGCTTGTGCAGGATTCGAACCTGCTGATCTTGTGCAGGATTTGAGTCTGCTAATCTGCCAATACAGACACCAGCGGCATACGTTACGGCACTGCCCCACGCACCTCCCTGCCATACCGAGACAAGGACTCTGGTTTTGTCTGCAATATCAGAATACCATAAATTTCCTGATTTGTCTTGTAAAAAAATCTGCGAACTCTTTGGGGAGAGCCGCAGCGTTGTTTTGGGATCAGATTTCATAAATTATTTAAAAAAAATTAATTGAAAAGAAATTTTATAATGGTAAACTATAGAAAGTGGATTCCCACAAAAAAAAGAATAATGGCAATAACGACACATGTAGTACTTCGGTACGTAAATCTGATTACGGCACACCGCCGGAAAAGATGTACGGGTACGGACATGTGTTTTTTTGTTGCCAGGAGGAGGATTTATATGCCCAAAAATCAATTTCAGAGAATGGTTTTCGCCTTTCTCACTGTACTGGTCACAGTGCATGCCTATGTTTTTTACAGCCTGTATGTCATCAATGGTGATCTGTTCAAAAGTCAGACCGGGGCATCCGGTGTACTGGAAGCGATCCGGATGATGGGCGGTATTTCTGTTATGGGAAAAATGGTTCCCATCTGGGCAGTGGTACTAATCGAATTTGTGTTTGCCTATACACTGGAAGTCGTTATGGGAGGCCCCAGTTCCTTCCGGCTTGCTGCAAAGGTCTTTGACCCAAGGACAACGCATCCGGTTCTGTTTGAAACTGCAATTATTTGCACAACTGTCGGCCTGATGTGTCCTGCTATGAGTTTTATTGCCGCTATTCTGTACTATCCCTATCAGTACATGGACTTCAATGTTCTGACGCTTTTGGCAAACTGGCTGAAGCTTGTCTGCTGCAACCTGCCCTTTGCATTCTTCTCGCAGCTGTTCTTCATTCAGCCCTTGATCCGCACAGTTTTCAAATGGATATTCTGCCGTAACAGTGCAGCAGCAGAACAGGCCCAGCTGGAAGCAGCATAACAATTTCTATCCGCTCAATCATCCTTACAGCGAAGCAGTCTGTTAAAGGAAGTAGAAAAGCATCCGTACAGCAAAGTTGTACGGATGCTTTTCTTATGATTTTGCTGCTGTATTTGCTTCTTCCTTGGCATCACTTTTGATTTTGCCGAGGAACTGCATTCCAATAATGATCACACCCCCGAGCAGGAACCAGACAATTCCGAAGGTATCCGGTCCCAGCGGCGCAAGGCCCAGGGATACATCATTTTCATCTGTCAGGGTCGTAGGTCCCATTACTACAGAGTAGAGGGATCCCAGCATCATCCCGATGATGAGGTAGACAGTCGCACTGCGCTGCTTGTCCAGTGCCACACGGATCGCACGGACAATGGAAACAATCCCCACCACAATGCCAAGAGCAAATGTAACAAGAATCAGGATATGAGTAAAATCCAGCGTCATCACTTCATGCACAGTATTGATAATCGCAATGTAGAGCCCAAAAATGAGGAGAATGGTAGAACCGGAAATTCCGGGCAATACCATGGCACAGATGGCAACGGCACCTGCTACAAATACATACAAATACGTACAAAAGCCGCCCTGATCAATATTCACCGCATTGCCGCCGTCACCGGAAGTAAAGTAAGTCAGTGCTGCAACTGCAGCTGCGCCAATCAACACCATGAACACCATCCAGGGCTTTTCACGCAGACATTTCTTTTCCTCCATGATCACAATGGGAATTGCAAAGAGGATGAATCCGATAAACAGGGACGAAATAGGATAGATGTGGGAATGAAAAACGGATGTCAGAACGGTAACACAGATACCTAAGCCAATTACCCAGCCAATACCGAGTTTGATCAGGTATATCAGCGCCTTTTTCTTGGCAGCAATATTCCCTGTCAGCAAATCATTAAGGGAATTGATAAACGTATCATAGAATCCCATGAGAAACGCAACAGTACCTCCGGAAACACCGGGAACACTGTCAGCAAGGGACATGCAGAACCCATCTACCATGGTCATGACCAGCTGTTTTAATTTCAAAACGACATCCTCCTTATTAAGAGACTGATTGAATTGGTGACTTATCACAAAAACTACCTTATCGAATAATGTATGATCCTGCAATTATCTGGTGAACCTAGAACTATACAGGAAAATATAGGAATAGTATACCACAAATTACGGAAAACTTCTTGTCTTTTTTATGAACAGCAAAAAATCCTATACATTCTCAGACAAAACAGCCATGTCCAACATTGTAACCGAGGCGTTCTTACACTTTTTCTAACGATAAAAATAGTATAACAAAAGCCCCATTCCGACACTTCCGGCTGCACTGGCCGCCAGTCCCAGCCACATAATTACGGCACTGTGCCGGTCAAACAGGATGGCGTGTCCGTGCAGCTTTCCCATGCGGAGACGATGTGTCCCGGCACGGTAGATCCGTTTCCGGAGCAAGGATTCGGCTGGATACAACGTTCGGCAGGGTTCGCCGTGAATCAGGTAAACCGCTTTTGCAAACTTCTGCTGTTCCTCCACATGAGAAAACGTGCCGGTGACCGGCTTTCCCATTATGAACAAGACAGCACTGAACAGAAAGAACAGCGTCATCATTGCAAGAATTCCTTCTATCAGCCATAAAATACCCAGCATAATTGTTCCGATACTGACACCGAGCATCAGCAGGAGAACAATGATAATTGCTGCAGTGATCATCAGTTCCACGCAGTTTTCCCCCTTTTGCAGGCATGACGCCTGTCAGAAAACAAATTGTTCCGGAAGCGTCCAAGGACGTTGTTTAAAGGCAATCTCGAAAAATCCCTGTTATAATAATTAAAAAAGGATAAAAGGAGGATTCTGTGGGGCTTCGCCTTACCGGCCCCCGTCCCCTCTGTCCCTTTGGGGCATCTCTCCATCCCGTTGGGAGTCACCCCACACGCCCACCTCTAAAGCTTATTTTCAGTGATTCCCAAATAATAATTCGCAAGATACAAGGAGCCGCAGATGACCACAGCGCCATGGGAACCCTGCGCCCATTTCAGCGCATAGGGCAGCGCCTGTTCCAGTTCCATGGGAGAAACCAGGGCATGCTGACGCACAAATGCCGCTGTCAGTTCTTCTTTTGGCATGGCACCGTCACAAAAGCCATCCACACACAACACCTTGCTCAGCACCAGTGCCAGCTGAAAAGCAGCCGCATCCTGATCCTTGGTACCGGTCATGCCGCAGATTCCAATCCAGGTATCAATGCCGCTTGCATCCAGAGTACGAACCAGTGCGCCCACGCCGTCGGCATTGTGGCCGCCGTCCAGAATGACGAGAGGGTCCTCCCGGAGAATCTGAATTCTTGCCGGAACATGGGTGCGAGCCAATGCGCTGACAACCATTTCCTGAGGAAGGGCAAATCCTTTCCGCCGCAGCACCTCCAGCGTCTCAATGGCGGTGAGAGCATTGTGAACCTGATGGACACCGCCCATTTGCAGACGGTAGGTATTGCCGTGATAGACAAACTGGCTGCCGGTCAGACTGCACTGTACAACCTGACAAGCGGACCAGTCCGGAACATGGCATGGGCATCCCTTCTCCGCCGCAGTTTCTTTCAGAATCCGGAGTGCTTCCGGCTTACTGTCATCGGAGCAGACAACCTCACTGCCGCCCTTGATAATGCCGGCTTTCTGATGTGCAATTTCCTGGATGGAATTGCCCAGCACCTGCATATGATCCATTGAAACTGCAGTAATGACACTTACCAGGGGCGGCAGGATGAGATTGGTGGAATCCAGTGTGCCGCCGATACCGGTTTCCAGAACCACAATATCTGCGTGCTCCCGGACAAAATACAGCATTGCAATCGCCATGGTAATTTCAAATTGAGAATAATCCGCTGCACCGGCAACCGCCTGCACCTGTGTACAGATGTCGCAGAGTACAGGAACCGGAATCTCCTCGCCGCACAGCCGGATTCTGTCACGGTAATGACGGATATAGGGCGATGTCAGGGTTCCGGTACGGTAGCCGCAGTCCGTCAGGACATTGGTGCAGTATTCCGCAACGGAGCCTTTTCCGTTGGTGCCAGCTATGTGGATGAACTGCAGACGATCCTGGGGATTGCCAAGATCCCGCATCAAGGCTGCAATCCGGTGCAGATCCGTCACCGGCGCACCGCTGTGGCTGAAGCCCTCCACAAAGGCTTTTGCTTCATCATAATTCATCATTGTCAGAAATGTTTTCCTTTTTACACTCCTTTATCAAGCAGAAACTGCAGTGCAGGGCGGAAGAGCTTCCGCCCTGCTGTAGCTCTTTTACTGATAGCTTTCCATGGATTTCAGAATTTTATCCATTTTCTCCTGTGCCTTGGCAAGCTTTGCCTGCTCGGCTGCAATGAGCTGTTCCGGTGCCTTGGCAAGGAAACCCTGATTATTCAGCTTGCTGCTGAGGAAATCAATATCCTTCTGCACCTTTGCCTTCTCCTTTTCAAGACGTGCCAGTTCCTTTTTCTTATCCACCAGCTGATCCATGGGAATGAAGATGCGTGCGGCATCGGTAACAGCACCGGCACTGTCGGCAATCTCGAACTTATCACCAACCTCCACCTCGGAAGCGGAAGCCAGCTTTTCAAAGAAGAGCGCGGCACTGGCAAATAACTCTGCATCCGCTGTCTCAATGTACAGCTTTGCCTTAACAGACGGAGGGACATTCAGTTCCGTGCGGGTATTGCGGACTGCCTTGATGGCGGAAATAATCTTTTCAAAGTCAGCTTCCTCCGCTGTAAAGTCCATACTCTCATCGAAGGTCGGATAGCTTTCCAGCATAATCATACTGCCGTCGCCAACCAGCACCTGCCAGATTTCCTCTGTAATGAAAGGCATGAAGGGATGGAGAAGCTTCAGCATACCCTGCATTGTCCATATCAGCACTGCCTGGGCAGAAGCCATTTCCTCCCCGCCTGCTTGAATTCTGGGCTTGGTCAGCTCAATATACCAGTCGCAGAAAACATCCCAGATAAAATCATAAATTTTGGTGCAGGCCACACCAAGCTCAAACTTTTCAAGATTTTCGTTGACTTCTCTGGCAAGGCGGTTGAACTTATTGACAACCCACTTGTCCTCCAGAGCCAGCTTCTCTGGCAAACCTGTAAATGTGAAATCCTCAGGCAGATTCATCATAATGAATCTGGAGGCATTCCAGAGCTTGTTGGCAAAGTTTCTTGCTGCCTTTACCTTGTCGTCAATATAGCGCATATCATTTCCCGGGGAATTTCCTGTTGCCAGCATGAAGCGCAGTGCATCCGCACCATACTGGGAAATCACCTCCAGGGGATCAATACCGTTGCCGAGGGACTTTGACATCTTGCGTCCCTGTGCATCACGGACCAGTCCGTGAATCAGAACCGTATTGAACGGAGCCTTCCCCATATTTTCCATGCCGGAGAACATCATTCTGACTACCCAGAAGAAAATGATATCATAGCCGGTTACCAGTGTATCCGTGGGGTAGAAGTACTTCAGATCTTCAGTTTCATCCGGCCATCCCAGTGTGGAGAAAGGCCACAACGCCGAGCTGAACCAGGTATCCAGGGTATCGGGATCCTGACGCATGGGCTTGCCGCACTTCGGACAAACCGCAGCAGTCTCCTTGGTTACCACCATCTCTCCGCATTCGTCGCAGTAGAATGCAGGAATCTGATGTCCCCACCAGATCTGACGGGAAATGCACCAGTCACGGATATTTTCCAGCCAGTGGAAGTAAATCTTTTCAAAGCGCTCCGGAACGAACTTCGTCTCACCTTTCTTTACAGCATCAATAGCCGGCTGAGCAAGAGGTTTCATTTTTACAAACCACTGTGTGGAAACCTTCGGCTCCACAGTAGTGCCGCAGCGGTAGCAGGTGCCGACATTATGGCTGTAATCCTCCACCTTTACCAGGGCATCCTCTGCCTCCAGATCTGCCACAATTGCTTTTCTTGCCTCAAAACGATCCATGCCGGCATACTTTGGATAATCCTCCGTAATTCTGGCATCATCCGTCATGACATTGATCACTGGCAGATTGTGACGAAGACCCACTTCAAAGTCATTGGGGTCATGGGCAGGCGTAATTTTTACAACGCCGGTACCGAATTCCATTTCTACATAGTCATCGGCTACCACCGGAATTTCACGGTGTACAATGGGAAGAATGAGCATCTTGCCCACCAGGTCCTTATAACGCTCATCGTTGGGATTAACAGCAACTGCGGTATCACCCAGTAGGGTTTCCGGACGGGTCGTTGCCAGCTCAAGGTAATCATTTGTCCCTTTAATCTGGTAACGCAGATGCCAGAAATGACCTGCCTGATCCTCGTATTCCACCTCGGCATCGGAGAGGGAGGTCAGGCATTTGGGACACCAGTTAATCATGCGCTCGCCGCGGTAAATAAGGCCTTTCTCATAGTATTTGACAAAGACCTCCTTGACAGCCTTGGAACATCCCTCATCCATGGTGAAGCGTTCCCTGTCCCAGTCGCAGGAGGAACCGAGCTTCTTGAGCTGCTCCACAATTCTGCCGCCGTACTGGCGCTTCCACTCCCAGGCACGCTCCATGAAGCCTTCTCTGCCAAGATCCTCCTTGGTAATGCCTTCCTTGCGCATTGCCTCCACAATCTTTGCCTCCGTTGCAATGGCTGCATGGTCTGTGCCGGGGAGCCAGAGGGTACAGTAGCCGGACATCCGTTTCCAGCGGATGAGAATGTCCTGGAGGGTTTCATCCAGTGCATGTCCCATGTGCAGCTGACCGGTAATATTCGGAGGGGGAATCACTATCGTATAGGGCTTCTTCGTTTCATCAATTTCAGCATGGAAGCATCCTCGCTTCATCCATTCGCCGTAGATTCTGTCCTCGAATTCCTCAGGACAATAGTTTTTTGCAAGTTCCTTTGCCATTTCAGTTCTCCTTTTTTCAGATTTATCAGGGCGAACATCCAACAAAAACGCCCTAAGCCTATGACAGCTTAGGGCGAACAGTGATGTCCGTGTTACCACCTAATTTCGGATGCAATGCATCCGCACTCACTGCATCCGTGCATTGCAGGATGCGCTCCCTGTAACGGGGGATACCGTCGGGGACTACTTGGCATTAAGCGGTTCGACCCGAAGCTCGAAGGCTACCTTCCGGCACAGCACACAAATCCTTACACCAACCGGATTCTCTCTCTGCTGCTGCTGGCACCGTACTCTTCCTTGTCATTGCTTTTTTCATTTGCAGCACCTCTGAAACAAGTTATCAGAGGTTCTCTTATGTTATTCATTATAGCGGATTACCGGGAATTTGTCAAGAGCTTTAGATGATTTTTTCAGAGAAGCTCAATAAGGACTGTGCATTGATGCATGAGCTTTGGCAACGGCTTCTTCCACCGTCAAGCCGGCAAAATCTCCTGCTCTAAACAATCTTCCGGATTTTCCGTCATTGACAAATGCTCCCACGACCACACCGGGAATCGCACTCTCCGGTGCATTGGGTGCCTGGGAACCGCCCAGATCCGTCCGGCACCATCCGGGATCGGCAAGACTGATAATAACATCCGTCCCCTGCACTTTGGATCCGAGATCAACGGTCACCTTATCCAGAGCCGCCTTGCTGGCGGAATAGCCTGCCTGCTCCGGTTCCAAGCGGATACCGCTGGTCGTATTGACAATTCTGCCAAAGCCCCGTTCTATCATTTTCGGCAAAAAATGATAGCAGATCATCATGGGGGCAATGGTATTGATCTGAAAGCTCTGCTCATAGTCCTGCACCGGAGTCTGAAGATAATCCGTCCGATAAGCAACCTGCACGCCGGCATTGTTCAGAATAATCTCAATATTGACGTTCATTTCATCAATTTTCGCAAGCATTGCCCTGACTGCAGCCGGGTCAGCGAGCTCTGCTTCCACTCCGTAAGCGTTCACACCCAGACAATGCAGTTCCTGAAGCAGTGCTTCCGTGTGTTCAAGGCTGCGGCTATGAGCAACAATATTGCACCCATGCTCCGCAAGGCAAAGTGCTGCCAGTCTTCCGATTCCTCTGCTGGCACCGGTGACAAGTGCCCATTTTCTGTTAAGATTTATCATGGCAGCACCCCTTACAGTGTGGCACCTGCAGCGATGTGGTAAATATTCGCCACATCCTCTGAGGAAAGAGGCACAAAACCGCCAGTGGTTCCGTCACCAAGACCAAATTTCTCAACCAGCAGGGGAATATCCTCTTCACGGGCACCAAGCTCTGCAAAATTAATGGGCATGCCGATCCCATGGAGGAACCGGCGGAAGGCACGGATTCCCTCACGGGCAGTCTGTTCCGGATCTGCAAAATTCATTTGACAGCCAAACACACGTACCGCCATCTGAGCAAACCGCATCACATTATGGCGGCAGACATACTCCATCCATGCAGGCATAATTACGGCAAGACCTGCACCGTGTGCGCAGTCATACAATCCGGAAAGCTCATGCTCAATACCGTGGCTGTTCCAGTCCTGGCTTCTGCCGACGCCCACAATATCATTATGTGCCACAGTTCCCGCCCACATGATATTTGCTCTCGCTTCATACAAATCGGGCTGTGCGATAACACGGGGCGTTTCTTTCACCATGGTCAGCAGCACGGCTTCACAGAGGCGGTCTGTAATTTCTACTTCTTCCGTATTGGTAAAGTACCGCTCAAACACATGTGCCATTATATCCGTTGCACCGCAGGCTGTCTGATAGGCAGGAAGCGTCTGGGTCAGTTCCGGATTCAGAATGGAAAAGCGAGGCCGGAGCAAATCGGAGCCGGTATCACGCTTAAGCATTCCTTTCTCCCTGGTAATAACGGAGGCCCCGGAGCCTTCACTTCCGGCTGCGGCAATGGTTAGTACAGTACCAATGGGCAGGGCTTCCTCCACACATTTGTCTTCCGCGTAAAAATCCCAGAAATCTCCGTCATAGGGCACTCCAAGGGCAATGGCCTTGGCAGAATCAATACAGGAACCGCCGCCAACGGATAAAATGAAATCCACCTTTTCCTCACGGCAAAGCGCAATTCCCTCATAGACCTTTGTATCACGGGGATTGGGCTGTACACCGCCCAGCAGAACATAGGAAATTCCTGCCTGTCCCAGGGATTCCGTCACCCTGTCAAGCAACCCGCTGCGGACAACGGAACCGGAACCATAATGAACCAGCACCCTGGTACCGCCGTATTTACGAACCAGCTTTCCGCATTGCTGCTCTGTTTCCCTGCCAAATATAAATTCTGTGGGACTATAGAACTGAAAATTATCCAAATCTCATTCTCCTTCCTTTGAACGCAAAAGCGCACGCTTCAATAGTAGTATCAGTATAGCATTTTTCACTGAAAAAAGCAATAGCAAAAAACAGTTTTAAAACTAATTCTCCAAACTGTAATAGGATAATACAGTTTGGAGCGCAGCTGCCTGCGGCAGCTTCATACGAAAAAAAATTCGTTAAAATGAAAAGCTGCCGATATTGCTAAAATATCGGCAGCTTCACTGTTTCCACTCGTGATCGGATTTTTCTGCACGCAATCACGTTCTAAGCTTCCTTTTGCCTTGCTGTTACACGTTCATCAATAAAATTGCGAAGCTCATCCTGTTCCATCTGCAGAACAACACCAAATTCCTGCAGCATAAGTGTTTCGGCATTCTTCATTGCCGACTCGTCCATTGCAGAAAAACGTTTCCCACTTGCTTCGGATGACTGCTTCCGAAAATACAAGGACGCAATAAGCTGGAGCATCGCCATCTGGTCATCACTCTTCATAATCTGTGAATATAACTCCTTGCGTTCACGGCGATTATCGGACCACACATCCATTGTATGAGCCGAATCGGGCATATTATCGATGAGATTCAATACTTCTGCAACGGTCAGAAGTTTTCTTAGTTTCCCCTCAGACTTATCCACAGGTATATAATATGTAGAATTCTGATCTGCAAGTGGTTTTAGTTTATAGTACAGCAGTTCATGCTCGCCATCCATACTTTGGGTATCAATATCAATCAGTTGGCAAACCCCAGCATTCCGGTAAACAACATATTCATCCTTCTTAAAATCCATAGCTGCCTCCACCTTCTACAATTCTTTTCTTATAATTATACCATATTTTGATCTAAAATGTCATGGGATAATTGCACAAAAAAACTATCAATAACATTGTATAAAAAGCCGAGGGCATGCTTTACGATCCAATGATTTTCATAAACTAAAAACCCCGTCTCAGAAAATGAGACGGGGAAGGAGCCGGCACCT
>CAZXVI010000036.1:0-24138 GCA_964644275.1 uncultured Ruminococcus sp.
TTTCAGGCGGCAAGGCTATCGCTGAATTGTATCAAACTCTGCACTTTGATTTCCGCCATTTTCTCGCCAATAACAGGCTTTATCATCTGCGCCATAAAGTCGGTAACGGCACGGGGCGTATAAAATTCACCAGCCGAGCCTGCACTCTGCAACTCCTTCAGGATAGATTCGTAAATTTCACCGAAAGCATGGGCTTCTTCATAATCGTCAAGTTTCAGCTCGTTAATAACATTGACTACCTGTCGGAGCAAAACACCGTCTTTCATATAGTTATTTGTATCTTCAAAGGTTGTCTTTACTATTGCCTTGTTAATAGGTGTAGTTTTTGAAACTTCAATAGATTTCAGTGTTGGAAACAGCTTGTTGTTGACAAAATCAAGAAGTTCATCACTTGTTATTGCTGTACCTTTTCTATCATCAACTGCCCAATTACGCCAGCGGCATTTTTCGGGAATGATAGATTCATAGTTATCATCGTCAAATTCCCAATCTTCTTCCTTTGTATCGTAAACTTTGAGAAACAACAGCCAAGCAATTTGTTCAATACGCTGTGCATCGCCGTTAATGCCTGCATCATTTCTCATAATATCCCGTAATCTCTTTACGAAATTACCCAAACTGCTCATATCTTAAACCACCCTGTATATTTCTTCTTCAAGCTCACGAATAGCCTGCATATAGCCATCCTTACCGCCGAATAGCTTGACGATAGCGGCAGGCTTGCCCATTCTGATAAACGGATCAAGCTTTAATACCTGCGTATCTTCTATCTGATATATGCCTTCGTTTGAATACATATCAAGCAGAGCCTCAAGTACTTCTCTTGCCGTACCGCTGTACTTGCTGATGAAATCACGCTTTTTAACATCATTTGCACGCTCTTTTCTTGTAAGCGGTTTCTTGTCAAACGCAACATGAATTATGAAATCAAAATCGTCAATATCACCCATACCTTGAGATTCTTTCAAGGCTTGTAAGTCGATACCGTGTTCTTTGAATAGCTCCGATATGGTCTTTTTCTTTTCTTCACTGTTCCAACTTCTGATAAAGTGTTCTAAGTCTGCGTATTCTCCGAGGATATTTGTCCTTGTATAGTCTATGATATTCTCGTGCCGCAGGAGCTTTCCGTCAGCATCATACACCGATACCACCTTATTGATGATACGCACATTACAGCCGTTCACATCAACAAAAGGCTTTTCCTGCGGTTCTGGAGGAGGTGCAGGCGGTTCAACAGGATCAGACGGTTCTTTCGGCTGCGGCGGATGATAAGTCGGAGCAACTTCAATCGGTCCATCCCAATCAGGATCATAGAATAATCGGGAAACCCCTCTGAAATCCATAACAACAAAGTGTGTTTTGCCCTCTTTCTCACGAAGCCGTGTACCTCTGCCGATGATCTGTTTGAATTCGGTCATAGAGCCGATATTCTCATCAAGTACGATTAGCTTCGTCATCTTGCAGTCTGCTCCCGTAGATAAGAGCTTTGAAGTAGTAGCAATGACAGGATATGGAGAAGATACGGAAATAAAGTAATCGAGCTTACTCTTGCCGTACTCGTCAGACCCCGTGATACGCACCACATAATCGGGATTTTTGGCACACATATCTGCATTGAGATTTGTTAGTGCAGCCCTCATACGCTCAGCAGCGTCCTCCGTTGCACAGAAAACAATGGTTTTCTGCATACGGTCAGTGCCGATAAGATAATTCGTTATCTCTTGCGCAACCTGATTTATACGATCTTGAATTATGATATTATAGTCATAGTCGGTATTGTTATATATTCTGTCCTCAATCTCATTGCCGTAATAATCACGCTGTCCCTTTAACGGTCTCCAACCGTCACTAATGTCGGTTGTAATGCTGATGACCTTGAACGGAGCGAGAAATCCATCCTCTATGCCGTTTTTGAGGGAGTATGTGTATATGGGCTTGCCAAAATAGTCGATATTAGAAGTATATGCAGTTTCCTTTGGAGTAGCTGTCATACCGATTTGAGCAGCTGATGAGAAGTATTCCAAAATTCTGCGCCATTTGCTGTCATCTTTGGCACTGCCGCGATGACACTCGTCTACGATTATAAGGTCAAAGAAATCCTTATCAAACAATTCGGAGAAATGCTCTTTATCATCGTCGCCGATAAGCTGCTGATACAGCGAAAAATATACCTGATGTGAAGTGATAGTAGTTTTGTTATCCTTTGCAGCATTTATCTTATGGATAACCTTTTCAAGCGGAGAGAAATCCTGCTGAATAGACTGGTCTACAAGGATATTTCTGTCGGCAAGATATAGTATTTTCCGTTTCATACCGCTTCTTAGCAGACGATAGACTATCTGAAATGCGGTATAGGTCTTTCCCGTGCCTGTTGCCATAACAAGCAGAAGTCTGTTATCTCCACGGGCAATGGCATCAACAGTACGGTTTACCGCTACACGCTGATAATATCTTGGCTCATAGGTGTTCTGGCTTGAATAATACGGTTGATTGATAACGGCAAGCTCATTCGCAGACAGACCATTTCCACCGTTGGCACTCATTTTGTAACGCTCTATCAGCTCATCGGGTGTGGGAAAATCGTCAAGTGCGATCTCACGCTCTGTACCGTTAAGCATATCGTGTTCATAGAAAGCATCGCCATTGGAACTGTAAACAAAAGGTACGTCCATCATTTGAGCATATGTAATAGCCTGCTGTATGCCGAATGAAACACTATGGTTATTGTCCTTGGCTTCAACGATAGCTATGGGAAAACTGCTGTTCCAATAGAGTACATAATCGGCATATTTTGCGCTTTTCTTGTCCCTATGGACAAAGTTTCCGTTTAGACATATCTTGCCATCAGTAATCTTTGTTTCCATAGTAATTCTGCTTTTATCCCACTTAGCAAGGATAGCAGGAGTAATGTATTGTAGCTTTATATCTTCTTCGGACATTTCTTTTTTGTTGAGTATGGTCATAGTCACACCTCCACTTCTGATAAGATGAAATTATGAGAAGTTGTATCTATAATTATTATACCACAATCTGCACAAATAGTCAATCACTTGACAGGCATTTTTCTAAATATTTCACTGAGGACTTATAAGTCCAATATGGGCTAAAAAATAAGGCTGCTGCACATCAGATACAGTAGCCATTGCTTATTTATTCAGTACATCGCTCATATTCAGCAGAGCATCAGCTTTTTCCTCAGATAATCTGCGGAAGTTCTCAATCAAGTGCCGTTCTTTCTCAGACAGATAGGTACATTCCGTATCATCATTGAAAATCTCTGCAAGAGAAGAACCAAGTGCGACCGTCAGCCGATTGAGTGTTTCAATGGTAGGCTGTCTTGTGCCTTCTTCTATGCCCTTGATATGGTGTCCCGACACACCCGTGATCTGTGTAAGGCGGTACATAGACATATTCTTATCTTCCCTGAGCTTGTGTAGTTTCTTGCCGACTTCCATAAAACCGCCCCTTTCGTTTTGTTTACTACTATTATATACCTTATCGGGCAATAAAATAATATCCGCTTGGGCTTGAATATATGGACATTTAGGTGTATAATATATGATAACAAAAGTGAATAGGAGTTGTCACTATGAATATTTACACTGTCAGCTTTTTCGGGCATAGGTATATAGAGCACGGAACAGAGATAGAGAGCCGTCTGGACAAGCTCCTGCACAAGTTAATCACACAGAGGGAGTATGTTGACTTCTTGATTGGCAGAGATGGGGAATTTGACTTGCTTGCTTCTGCTGCCGTTAAAAGAGCTGTCCGCAGTTATGGGTACGGCAATACTCATTTTACCCTTGTCCTGCCATATATGAAAGCTGAGTACCGTGACAACGAAAAGGAGTACCTTGACTATTATGATGAAGTCGAGATATGTGCCGAATCGTCCGAAGCTCACCCGAAGTCGGCTATTCAAATCCGCAATAGAAACATTGTTGACCGATCAAACCTTGTGATATGCTGTATTCAGCACAAAAGCGGCGGAGCATACCGCACGATACAATATGCTGAAAAACGTAGCAAGAAGATAGTAAATTTAGCAAGTGAAAATTGAATATGCTGTCTGAAAAAAGTGCTATGCTTTCCATTCACGGAAGGCATAGCACTTTTACTTATGTTATGATAGTATTTATTATTCCTGAATCTCCTTCATAAAAGCCACACCGTCCTTAAAGCCTGCTTTGTATGCATCTCTCATCTCGTCAGCAGAAGTCTCGCTCTGAATATCAAGGAGCTTGTGAAATGTAATAAGCTGTGCTTCGGTCAGCGACTCCTCAAAGGGTATGCAAAGCTTGTTCCACTCCTTTGAAAACTCAGCCGAGTGCAGATCACCCTGACGATAGTTGTAAATCACATCAATCATTATGTATAAGTCCTTTCGGTTTTATTGTAAAACCAACCGTCCAAACTTTATTAAAAATCGTTGTTAAGGCGCTGCAAACGGCACATCTCCGGCGAAAATCATGCCGCTTGCACTTTTATCAGTCAGCATGGCAAATAAATCCGGACGGACAAGTTGTTTTTTCAATTCCCATGGATTGAGAAAGGCAATGCAGCGGCAGTATGTACTTTCTGATAAAACGGTAATCGTGTGGTGCTGACAGCTTTTGATCAGCACCATATCATTTTTTTGCAGCAAATGTTCTTCCTTATCCGTTACGATTCGCAGGCTGCCCTCTGTAAGAAAAATCAGCTCGCATGAGGTATGAGAATGGCTGACATTGTATATCTCATTGCTGTAATACTTTGCGTGTTCGATGATTGCCATGCAGTTCACTCCTTCCTGTGAATAGTATAGCATATTTATTGGAAATCAGCAACAGATTTACAGCAGATTTTCTATGATAATGTGCAGATTTTTTATTGTGTTCTGTTCAATTTTTCAGTAGAATGAATGTAGGCAACCTCCAAAAGCAAGTTTTTAGAGGCTCCCTGTAGTATGTTACCGGAAAGGAATAGGAACTATGAAATTGACAAAGATAGCGGCTGCGGTTATCGGCACTGTGATGCTGTCCTGCATTGCAGCAGGCTGTACAGCAAATAAAGAGGATGCTTCAAAAGCTGAAGAATCGATTCCAGATGCAGTGGTAAACACATCCTATCAGGCAATTACAATCGACGGAAACACTGTTAACATGGATGAGGGGACAGTATATCGGGGGTTGGGGGCAGTCAGCGCCAATAATTCCTCCCGGCTTCTGCTGGATTATAAAGCAGAAAACCCCGATGCTTACTGGGAGATCATGAAGCTGCTGTTTCAGCCGGATTATGGCGCCGGTCTGACTCATGTCAAAATTGAGTTCGGTGCAGATGTCAATTCTTCTTCCGGAACCGAGCCGTCCATCATGCGTACAGAGGACGAAACTGCAGATGTAACAAGGGGTGCAGGTTTTCAGTTTGCAGCGGATGCACTGTCCATCAATCCTGATATTACGGTGGATCTGCTTCGCTGGGGCGAGCCGAAATGGGTGACGGAAGCCTTTGCAGATGGTCAGGAATCGGGTTTTGAAGCACGGTATAAATGGTATAAAGCAGCAATCGACGGTGCTTATGATACGTACGGAATCCAGTTCACCCACATCAGCGCCGACGGAAATGAGCCTGCCGAAGTGGATGCTGATTGGATTATTTATTTTGCGGACAGACTGGAACATGAAGAAGAGGAACGATATGACTATGGGGAAATCAAAATTGTTGCCTCTGACGAAGTGGGTTCCTGGAATATTGCCGATGCCATGATGGAAAACGAGGCATTGAGAGATGCTGTTGACATTCTTGGAGAGCACTATAATACCCATGCCAGTGATGCAGCAAAAACACTGAACCATGATTACGGCAAGGAAATCTGGTATACGGAGGGAATCTCTCCGGCTGTTGTTGCAAAGCTGGCAGTGACAAGCAGCGGCAGCGGTATTAATGGAACCAATGGCGCACTGGATGTTTGTAATCGCATCATCAATGGCTATTATAATGGCAGAATGACCATGTATGAATATCAGCCGGCAGTTGCTGCATATTATTCCGGTGCAAAATTTTTCCCGAAATCGCTGATCAGTGCGCAGAATCCCTGGAGCGGCTATTATGAGGCAGACTGCGGCATCTGGACATCTGCTCATTTCACGCATTTTATGAAAGACGGCTGGCGCTTTGTGGATAGTGCCTGCTATGGGGACGGTGCAGAAAACCATTCTATTTCCGATACCACCAATAACTATATGACAGTCACAGATCCGGAAACTGGTGATTATTCCATTGTCATCTGCAACGACAGCGATGCCGCAAGAAATTATACTTTTACCTTAACAAATATGGAGAAAGCAGCAGCGCCAATATCCATCTGGGAAACAAGAGGACCTGATGAGGGACAGGACTATGATGCAAACTATTTTCAGAATATCGGGACATATCTTCCTGTCAGCACTGAAACCGGCTATGCCTATTCAATTGAAGTTAAGCCCTATTCCATTGTCACAGTCACAACCCTCGACAAAACGGCCGATACTTCTGTTTCCCAGTGCAATTATGAGAATACGCCTCTGGATGTGAATTACAGCGACGACTTTGAATATGAGGATCAGTTCCTTTCGTCCAGAGGGAATGCACCCCGTTACACCACGGATTACGGCGGAGCATTTGAGGTCGCAGAGGTCAATGGAAACAAGGTTCTGATGCAGAGGATCAATGCCGACAATAAGCCCACGGACTGGCGTTTGCGGGGGACACCCAATCCGATCACCTCTCTTGGAGATGACCGCTGGAGCAATTACTCCGCTGAAATTGATTTTCAGTTTGCAGATGCTTCACAGGAAAATTATGTTTCCTTTGGCGTCCGCTATCTGACAGCGGAGCTGGATGCAGGAACTGCCCAGAATGGCTATTCCATTCAGATAGATCCCAACGGCACATGGAATCTCTATCAAAATGCACAAGTGATTGCAACCGGCACAATGGGAGGCTTTGACAGCAGCATATGGCATACGGTTCAGGTCACTGCTGCGGGACAAACCATATCTGCCTTTGTGGATGGTACCGAGCTGACTGTTTACGAAGATACAACAGGATATGCCAATTCCGGGCGAATTTCCATCGGCAGCGGACTTTACAACAATTTGTTTGACAATCTGAAAGTAACACCGGTGGACGATATGCCCGCATCTGTCATAAGATTGGACGATCATGACACTGCAATCACATATACTGGTGACTGGTACAGAACAGTGCCGGAGGGATATATTCATTTTAACCGTACCATTTCCCGTGCAGAAGCGGCTGAAGGCAGCACGGAAGAAAAAAGCTTTATGTTCCGATTTACCGGAACGCATTTCGCATTGATCGGTGAAACTGCCCCCGCAGTATTGGAAGTTTACATAGATGGAGAACTGCTGGAAACCGTAGAGATTACACAAGCAACAAGACCGAGACAGTGTAGTTATGCTGCAAATTTACCTGACGGCGAACATGCTGTAACAATAAAAGTGGTTGGTGGTACGTTTACATTGGATGCGATTGAATATTGATTTTAGCAAAGCGATCCTACCCGAAAATGCATCTGTTGTATAGGTGATAAATTTCGCCTTGACAAAAACAAAAAACTATGCTAAAATCAAAGTACAGTTTGAAAGGCAGGTGAATGATATGAGAAATTCAATAGTCCGTAACGGGAATACCTATCATTCACATTTCTCTGCTTAACGCTTTAATGTATATGGTAAAATTCAAGTGTTCTCGTTATCGGGAACACTTTTTACATTACAAAGGAGTTACTATGAAAAAACTGAAGTTCACAAGCGTTACAGAAGAAAACAGCAATGATTTTCACCGTCTCATGCAGATGTATGCAAAAGAACTGGATGAACATCAAAACCGAAATACCGACTCGGAAATTCTGAAAAGATGGACGAACAGTATTATTGAAAAGCAATTTGACACCGCAAGATGTCTGAAGCTATGCTATGTTCAATCGTCTGCTATCGGATTCTTGTACGGTAGAATTGACCAACCCGAAGATAAAGGATTCAAAAAAGTCGGATTCGGCTATGTAATGGAATTCTATGTGTTGCCCGAATACCGGAGAAAAGGCTATGGCAAGCAGATGTTTCAATATCTGGAGGACTACTTCAAGGCTGACCACGTCAAGCACATGTACCTTACTGCAGACCCTGTCACTGGTAAACCATTCTGGGAAGCATTAGGATTTATAAGAACTGGTGAAATATCTCCCGAAAATAAGCAGGAGGTGTATGAAAAACCTATATCAGATAATTGCAACAAAACCAGCTGCATTGAGTTAGCAATAGTCTTGAATGATTGAAAGAATAAAGAGCTGCCAGATTTTTGGCGGAATCAGGTAGCTCTTTGAACTATATCCTATGTACTTTTGACCGGCTATGCCAAAAGACTCACGAATTGACTTTTTCAGTGTGATGTGATATGATAGAGAAAAAGTCAAACGTATAGGCCGGCATTTATGAGGTGGTGATGTCATGTGTCAGATTTGCAGCAACATAAGATTACAAAGCCATTTTTTTACGCCAGATGAATATTTGAAATGCTTGAAATATATACAACAATTAGTAGATACAGGTGATTTTGAATTTTGTGAAAAAACCTGTGATACAGATCGGGTAAAGAATGAAAATGGATGCTGGGTAGAT
The DNA here is from genome assembly GCA_964644275.1 of uncultured Ruminococcus sp. Lineage (GTDB taxonomy): Bacteria > Bacillota > Clostridia > Oscillospirales > Ruminococcaceae > UBA3855. The sequence goes on from CAZXVI010000036.1 coordinate 8,661, forward strand.
GATGTTATTTGTCATGTAATAAAATGTAAATACTGTGGACAATGCTATTCTTGCTGTGCTGTTACTTATCGAGGCGGCGGGAGCTTTAGAAAAGGCCGTTAAATTCTGATTTATACAGATGAATTCGTATTTTGCCTGAAAGTTGATATTGCTGAAAACCGCATGGATTCGTGATGTTACGGAAAGTAACATGCTTGTTACAGTTAGTTTCTTGCGCGTCACTGAACAAATGGCTTATAATGAACTTGCAAATAAATTAGCCACACATTGGCAAAAATCAGGAGGTCGTTATTATGACATTTGGAGAAAAATTAAGGGCTGCAAGAAAAGAAGCGGGGTTATCACAGGAACAGTTCGCTGAAAAGATGATTGTATCAAGGTCAGCTATAGCAAAGTGGGAAACTGATAAGGGTATGCCGGATATAAATAACCTTAAAGCTATGTCCCAGCTGCTGAATGTAAGTATTGACTATTTGTTAGATGAAGATGAGAAAATAAGCTTCAATGAAATTAAGGAACCCATTAATCTTGATGATTATGAGAAAACGGGCAAATGCCGGGATAAAAAAGATGCAGTGTGTGTTGCAAAAAACAAGGATGCGAGCGCCATTTATTCACTTATAAGACAGAAGAAAATGAGTAAGGCAGAGTGGATTGTTGATTTTGTTGTTCAGCCTGGAATCGTACAGCTGATAGATCTGTTAAGTGAATCAGCCGCCTTCTATCTTGTTGAGAAAGAGGCAAAGCAATACCTTGTGAAGGTGACAAAAGAGTTTATTACAACAAATGAGCTTGCTGATAAAGTGGATGGAAAGAAATTTGTTGTTGGTAACTATCAGTATAAGAGGGGATATCAGTTAGTTTAGTAAATTGATGTTTCCCTGCTAACTATCCCGCTGAATTCTGATTGATAGCAATACAGCTTCAACGCTGCAGGATGCGTGAACTGAGCGGAAGACTGTTCCGGGCTACCTTGATGATAGTAATGCCAATATTGCAAGACTTACCATGCCTGAGCTGATGGGGGGCGGACGTATGGGCGGATTTTCCGAGCTGATAAAAAACTTCGACAAAACCAGGGATTATGTGCTGGATTTCTTCATTTATGGCTGTAAAGTGCGCAGCGATTTTGACCGGAAAAGCGCACGAACCTACGATGACGAAAAACGCCGTGTGGAAAGCTGGCTGGGGGATTATCTGCGCAGTGAAACCACTGACCGGGGCAAGCAGGTAAGCATTTCCGTAGACAGCAGCAGGGTGCCGGAAAATCCCCTGTTCCGTGCCTTTGCCTCCCGGAGCTTTACGGATAACGATATCCGTCTGCATTTTCTGCTGTTGGATTTGCTTTCCGATGGGAAGGCACACAGCATCCGCAGTCTGACCGAAGCCCTTGCCTCGGAGTACGGTGCTGTGTTTGAAGAGCAGACCGTCCGGGGGAAGCTCCGGGAATACGCTGCCGAGGGTATTCTTTCTGCTGAAAAACAGGGGAAATCTGTCCTCTATCGGCTTCTGCCGGATACCCCGGAAAACCTGTTTGCAAGATTTCCCGGACTCGCCGATGCAGTATGCTTCTTTTCCGGCGTGCCGGAATTCGGCTTTATAGGGCATTCCCTTGTAAAGGCAGCCGGACTGCGGAATGAGAGCTTTCTTATGAAGCACCAGTACATTGTACATATTCTGGAGGATGAGGTGCTGCTGGAGCTGCTGGAACTGATCCGCAGACAGCATGCTGCCAGATTATGCTATTCTTCCAGACGGGAGAAGAAAGAAGAAATTACAGGCATTCCGTTGAAAATTTACATTTCTGCCCAGACCGGCAGACGGTATCTGATCTTCTATCACCCCGGTATGCGCCGGATTAGTTCCTGCCGTCTGGATCATCTGCGGCGGGTGTACGACGGCGGAGAATGTCCCGATTATGCACATTATGTGCAGATTCTGGAACGCAATGCGGACAAGTGCTTCGGCGTTTCCTTTGAGAACAACACTGCCCGGAGCCGGGAAACGACCATCCGGATTGTCATGGAAATTGACCTATCCAGAGAGCCCTATATTCTGGAACGGCTCCAGCGTGAAAAACGCTGCGGAAGTGTGGAGCGTCTGGATGAACGGCACTTTATGCTGACGCTCACGGTCTTTGATCCCAACGAAATCATGAGCTGGCTGAAAACCTACATTGGCAGAATTGTTTCCATTGAGGGCGCACCCCAGGAACTGCGCCGTTTTCAGGAGGATATCCGGCGGATGTACCGGATGTACTGCCGGAGGCCGGGAAAGCAGGACACGGATGCAGCTGTTTTCTGAATTATATGGTGCATATTTCCGCACGGTTGCCCGGATTCTTTCCAAGGGGGAGTGCTCCGAGCAGGAAATGCTCCGGCTTATCCAGGAGGAGGCGTTCCGGGACTCCATACTGTTTCTCCCTCCCAAGCTGCGCCCGGAATCTTCAGAAAACTGGGGATTGCTGCGCCGGATGCCTGACGGCAGACTTGCCCGTGTGACCCGGCATGCACCGCCCGGCTTTATCACGCTGCTCCAGAAACGATGGCTGAAGGCCAAGCTCGCTGATCCCAGAATGCGCCTTTTCCTGTCCGATGCTGTCTTTGCTGCCCTGGAAAAAGAGCTGCAGGACATAACGCCACTATTTCTGCCGCAAATGCTGCGGTATTTTGATCAGTTTTCCGACGGGGATCGTTATGACAGCGCCCATTACCGGTTGCATTTCCGCCGGGTGCTCCGTGCCGTGCAGGAGGGAGAGCTGCTGAACATCCGCTTCGTATCCGGAAAAGGAAAGGAGCTTTCCGGAACATTTCTTCCTCTGAAATTGGAATATTCCCAGAAAAACGACAAATTTCGTGTTTTCTGCTGCCAGATGGGGAAAGGAAAGGCAGTGGGCTCCGGTATGATCAATGTGGGGCGGATTCTGGAAATCCATGGAACAGGAGTGTATGAGGATCCCCGGAAGTATGAGGCGGACTGCTATGCACGCCGCCGTGCGCCGGAGCCGGTGCTGGTGGAGGTTACCGGAGAACGCAATGGCATCGAGCGGTTTATGATGGAATTTGCTCCCTTTGAAAAGCGCACCGAGCGTGACCCGGTCACAGGACGCTGCCTTGTGACACTCTGGTATGACCGGCAGGACGAAACCGAGCTGCTCATTCGCCTGCTGGGATTCGGTCCTGTTCTGGAGATTCTTGGCCCCCCTGCCTTCCGCCGTCAGGCTGAGGATCGCATCCGCAGGCAGTATGCATTGCTGCATTCATAAATTGGTTCCGCTGAAAATTATACAGTTTGAGGGATTAGTATCAGCAGCGGGTCCTACACCGGAAAGGAGAATTTCATGATACTCTGTATTGGCACAGCTCCATGCAAGGAATGACGGACTGCGTGGAGTAGATCTTACCGTCATACCTTGCAATTTTGACATACAAAGCAATCATGGCACCCTCTGAACACGAGTTCAGAGGTTCGCTTATCATTAAAGGAGCAAGGTATTATGAAAATATTGAAAGAACTCAGACCATTTATTATTCTCTGGCTTACCCAGTCATTTTCCTCGTTGGGGAGCGCAATGACAAACTTCGCACTTGTCATATGGCTGTATCAGGACAGCGGTTCTGCACTGACAACGGCATTGCTGACGGTATGTTCCTATGCGCCCTATGTGCTTATGAGCATTTTTGCAGGAGCAGTCAGTGACAAGTGGAACAAGAAAACCATCATGCTTGCCTGTGACAGCTTGGCGGCACTGTGTACGGTTGCAGTGCTGCTGCTTCTTGAAACGGGCAGGCTTGCGGCATGGCATCTGTACATTCTCAATGCCCTGAACGGATTGATGAATTCGGTACAATCGCCCGCCTCAGATGTGGCTGCAACGCTGCTGACACCGGAACAGCACTACCAGAAAACAAGCGGCATGCGTTCGTTTTCCAACTCACTTGTATCCATTCTGACTCCTGTTTTTGCAACAGCAATTGTATCCTTTGTAGGAATTGAAGCAGTTATTGTATTTGACCTGCTCACCTTTTCCATTGCATTTCTCGTACTGCTGTTCTTCATCAGGATTCCAGGAATTGAAAACGGAAGTGTGCAGTCTAGAAGCCTGCTGCAAGCGGCTAAAAGTGGACTCGCTTATCTGAAATCCAGCAAGGGAATCCTCTGGATGATATTGTTTTTGTCGGCAATTAACCTGATTGCTTCGATTTATGATGCAGCAATGCCTGCCATGGTGTTATCCAAAAAGGATGCAGCAGCGCTAGGAATTGTCAGCAGCTGTGTAGGAATTGCCACGCTTCTCGGAAGTGTAATTGCGACATTTTTTCCTAAACCCAAAAGCAGGATCAAAGTGATATGCAACTGCCTGATACTATCTATGAGTACAGAAAACTTTTTGTTGGCATTCAGCAATTCCATTATCATCTGGTGCATTGGTGCAATCCTTGGCTGGCTTGCGATTCCACTGATGAATGCAAATTATGATGTCCTTTTCCGTACAAAGGTTCCGAAAGACATGCAAGGGCGTGTCTATTCTGTAAGAAACACTTTGCAGTTTTTCACAATTCCTATAGGTTATTTTTTGGGAGGCTTGCTTGTGGACAAAGTGTTTGAGCCGATTATGGCAGGTGTCCCGAAAGGCAATTTGCTGACCAATCTGTTTGGCACAGGAAAGGGTTCGGGCGCAGCCATGCTATTTTTCATAATTGGTATAGCAGGGGTAGGGGTATGTCTGATTTTCCGCAGAATAAAACCGCTTAGAGAATTGGAATGAAACAGCAGGAAAAGCATGCAGAACACAATACTAGTCAGCGTATGGGATAAGTAAGAAAGAAGGTAAGCCTAAGGCTTACCTTCTTAGTCTGTCAAACAAGTCTCGTCCGGCCACTACGCCTACCGGCGCAGGGCTGGGCTAATTTTTTATGGTTTCGTTGCGCCTTCGGCGCATGTAGGGAGCTTTGCCCCTTACAATCCACATACATAGTCTAAAAGCACGCCGCAGGCAAGCAGGTGGCATGGGATTTATTACTCCTGCAGTGCAGCAAGAATGGTTTCACGATTGCAGACAACACTCACTGTTTGCTCATTTACAGTAAGCGCTGCACCATAGTTTTCTTCAAGATCAAGTGCCAGCGGATCCGTCCAGGAGCCGGAGGTTTCCATAGAATTGATGGTGATTGTATCACCATCGCAGACATAGATACTCTGCTGCGGCGATGTGCCATAGATCTGGTTTCCCTCATCGTAAACCTTACAGAAAACAAGCAGGCGTTCACCCTTTTCCGGAATATGGGTGTAGGTCGTCAATCGACAGATATAGCCGTTCTCCGTCTCTTCTTCGCTGTACTGCGAGAAATCAAGCCATGTAAGCTGGTCTGCATATTCTGAAAGCTTCATATAGCCGCCGCCGACCGTGAGAGACCGATTCCCGGCATCCCCTTTGTAAGCAGTTACAACATCAAAATCAGCAGTCGTGGAAATCATGTCCGTTCCGTCAACAATGCTGCTGGAGACAGATGTAATTTCAATTTCTCCAACAAAATCCGACTCTGCATACAGTTCGTCCAGAGTTTCAGCAGCATAGGCAATGTCTGCTGAAGACACAATGGTATCGACAATCTGGCGTGAATTTTCAGCGTCTGTTTGATCCTCAGCTGCTTCTTTCTCATTACTGCATGCAGTGATCGTCAATACACTGATGGTAAGCACAAGTAACATCGAGATTCTTTTCATAAAATCACCTCCATACATAGCTTCACCCCATATCCCACCTATAAAAACAAATTTTTATAGATGCTCTTATAATTGTTAGTTACATATTATTAATTTCATTTATCTTTTATTTTATTATATCACTTTTTATATATTTGTCAATACATTATTATTTTTTTCTATTATTTTAACAATTGTTTTATCATCTTTTTGTGTTTAATATACAATGAGCCACCCAATATCTATTGGGTGGCTCATATGGTTTCGTTGCGTCTTCGGCGCATGCAGAGGATTGCAACCCCCGAAATATGGACGAAAAGTCCTCTGAATAGGCGGGTGGGGAGCGAGTTTTACAAAACTGCCGCTTTATCGACAAGCTAAAGAAGGTAAGCCGTAGGCTTACCTTCTTTTCATCATCCGATCACAGAATGACTGTGAATATAGAATTCCTCCTGACTGGGCTGCCACTGCTTCTCCTTTGGCGGAAATTGTGCGCCAAATTGCTGCACCGCATCCCTGTCATCGCAAAGCGCTCCCACGGCGCTCTCATAAAAGTACCATTTTCTGCCGTCCAGGGCACCGTTTTTCAGCTCCTTGACCAGCATTGCAGAGGGATAGCAGTCCCCCTCCAGACATACATTGTACTTCTTACAGCTCTGAAAGCCCCGGGCTACATAATTGTCGGGATTGCCAAAAAATACAATGGTATCATATCCCAGCTCCAGTGCTCTTGCAAAAGAATGCTCCAACAGTATCCGGCTGTACCCCTGACGCTGATACTCCGGCAGAATGCTCACGGGACCGAAGGTGAGAATCGGCTTCTCCGCTCCCTGCTCATCAATCAGCTTTGTTCTGGTGTACATAACATTGCCGATGATCCGTCCCTCCTGTTCCAGCACGAAATCCAGCTCCGGAATAAAATCCTCATGTTCCCGCATTACATGCACCAGATAATGCTCATTGCATCCGGGAACGTTGACATTCCAGAAGGCTTCCCGTGTCAGATTCTCCACTTCCGCATAATCACAGGGTGTTTCTAAACGAATTCTGGGGGCTTCTTTCATTTCTCTATTTGTATACATTGTTTTTCCTCCTGATACAAAATCTCAATCTAAATGAAGATAATCATTAGGGGACCTCTAAGAACTTGTTTTTTGGAGGTGGGGTGTGGGACGAAGCCCCGCAAAACCCACCTTTTATACTTCTGGGATTTTAAAAACAAGGGCTTTTTAGAGGTTACCATTATTGACTGCATTATGGGAGGTTTTTCATAGGATTGTATGATGCTAACCTCCCGGTCAGCCTACAATCTCCGGTGTACAGTACTGTTTCAAAAAGCATGCTCCTTATATATAATAGTATCATATCGCCTCGCGGCGGCAGACCCTGGTCAACGGACAGCCAGCTGATTCCACTGCCGAACAATGCCGGCGCAATCACTGCAAGTCCTCATATATAAACAAACAGAACACCCCACTCAGCCTGCGCTGAGCGGGGCATTCCGGAGAAAAACATGAAAAAGTCATTTCAAAAACTCTATTTTTACTTATTATAGCACGCTGTGGGCTGATTGTCAAGCGCTTTTTGTAAAAATGTCATAAAAAAATAATTTTATGGGGCGTAAAATTGTATGGAATACTTAGAGCCTGTTTCGCATCTTCCAACAGGCGACTTTTCGGCATCGTTCCGCCCTGACTTCGCCCGTCCGACTTGCAAAACATAAGGTATTGCTGCATCGAACGGTCGTTGTCAGGACGAAAATCTGCTTGAAAAACCGGCTGTCTCCAGATACGAAACGGGCTCTTAGGATTTTTGTGCATTCCGATGCTCCGTCAGTGCTTCCTCAATATATTCCGGCATGGTCTTGCCGGATGCTTCACATTGCCGCAGAAGTCGCTTGCGGATGGCTGCAATCTTTCGCTCATTCCTCCGGAAGACACGGTAGAGGAGATATTCAACAACAGCAAGCACAACTGCGAACAGAATGGTATCGGTCACACTGTTGACCTCGGCAGAACCAATAACAACGGATAACGATACCACAATGAAAATAGCTGCATATCCATATTGCATCCGATCAGAAATTCTGTCCTCCTTTTGCAGGAGCGGCAGGAAGGCCTCCGGGGGAATTTTCTTTTTCTTGTCAAGACGTTTCCAGCGTATCTCCCAGCCCTCCAGGCAGGCAATCTCCAGGTCCTTGTTTTCCAGATTTTTATAATAACTGTCCTGTGCAAGCTGCTTCCCGATATTACGAATCGTACCATACTTCTGGTACCGCAGGACAGAACGGCCAATGAGATATACTGTAATATATCCGGCGGAGAGAACAAGCAGCAGCCAGACGGGAACGGGATATGTCGCATCACCCACCAGTATCACAGAGGCTGCAATAAGCACAACCAGCATAACAAACATCAGCATATACCATACACCGGGCTTAATCTTCCTATGCTTCATCACCAGAGGCGTGAAGAGCGTATGAAGCAGCAGCATATACAGCACACCCACACCAGCACCAATGACAAAGCCGGAAATATCTGTTTGCATCCTGAAAAAGTCCACATGCATGTCCTCAATAGGAAACAGCAGATCCAGCAGTTCAAAGACCAGTATGATCCACGACAGACGATAGGATGCCTGCGGAAGAAATTTCAGCCGATCCATCAGCGTGTAGTCCTCAAAATAGTCCTTGCAGAACTGCTCCAGATTCCTTCCCACCAGCTTTTCCACCGGCTTCTGCTCCTCCTGCGCCGTCAGAAGCAGATCAAACAGATCTGCAAGATGCTCATCCGCTTCCTCCGTACTGATACCCGTGGTACAGGCGTACAGCACGGTTCTGGCAAATACCTCACGGTAGCTGCCGTTCAGCTGTGATTCCATTGCTTGATAATCCATTATTTGTCTCCCTCTTCTGCTGCTGCAAACAAAATCTTCGCAGCACTGTCTGTGATTTCACGGTAGCGTTTCTTGAATGCAGCAAGCTGCTCCATTCCTTCCTGGGTAATGGAATAATATTTTCTCACCGGACCCAGTGGGGACTTGGCTCTGCGGCAGGCAATACTGCCGTTTTTGTCCAGCCGGGTGAGAATCGGGTACAGCGTCCCTTCACCCAGCTCCTCAAAGCCGGCTTTCTCCAGCATACTGAGAATCTCATAGCCGTAGGTCTCCCCCCCGGCAATGATTCCAAGCACACACCCCTCCAGAATTCCCTTCATCAGTTGTGCATTGTCCATGGAACACCTCCGCTCGCTTCTGTCATTACTGTTTCCGGGCCCGCAGCTACTTGGCATTCCAAAGTAGCTCACCAATAGTATAGCACAGCTACTTGGTTTTGTCAAGTAGCTGTGCTGAATTTTTTGAAAAAGGTATATTAAGTTACTAAAGGTAACCTCTAAAAACCTCCTGTTTATAAAATCAGAAAAGAATAAAAGGTGGATTTTGTGGGGCTTCGCCCCACGCCCCCACCTCTAAAAACAAGTTTTTAGAGGTTCCCTAAAAGCCATTGAAAAGTGTATATTGCAAGGCTTCTTCGTCAGTTCTTCTTTTCCGCTTTCAGCTTCTGAAGATATTGCCTGGTTTCTGCCGATACAACGCCGGACAGAGCGATCAGTGCTATGACATTGGGCAGTGCCATGAGACCATTGAAGATATCCGCCATATTCCACACAGCTTCCACTGTCAGGTAGGGACCAATAAACACGGCAAGGATGTACAGCCAGCGAAATACCCTGGTAACTGCCCGATTGGAACCCGTCAGATAGGACAGGCAGCGCTCTGAATAATAGTTCCAGCCAAGAATTGTGGTGAAGGCAAAGAACACCAGACATGCCATCAGCAGGAAGGAGGAAACACTGTGGGGAAAGGGCAGTCCATACTGGAACGCAGCATTGGTGATTTCCACGCCCTGCAGCTCCGGATTGGTTTCCGTGCAGCCGGAGATGACAATTGCCAGACCCGTCATTGTGCAGACAAGAATGGTATCAATAAAGGTTCCGGTCATGGTGACCAGCCCCTGTCTTGCTGGTTCCTTTGTCTTTGCGGCGGCAGCTGCAATGGGAGCGGAACCAAGGCCTGCTTCATTGGAGAAAATACCTCTTGCAATGCCGCTTCGCATGGACATCAACACAATGGCAGTACCTGCGGCACCGCCGGCTATGGGACGCAGACCAAATGCGCTCTGTATGATCTTCATTACCGCTGCCGGAATTTCCGTCAGATGGCTGAAGAGAATTATCAGGCAGCAGGCAATGTAAATAACAATCATAACGGGCACAACTACCTCGGAAAAGGAGGCAATGCGCTTGATGCCGCCGATTACAATCAATGCAACGAACAGTGTGATAATCAGTCCGGCAATAATCTGTGTCCAGGTATATTCCATTCCGAACAAAGTAATAGTGTGAGTTTTCTCGGGATCAAAGAAATTATTTGCAGCGGCGGTAATTCCGTTCACCTGAGTAATGGTTCCGATGCCCAGCAGCCCTGCCAGTACGCCAAAGATCGCAAAAAGCTTTGCCAGCCATTTCCATTTCCTGCCCATGCCGTTTTCGATATAATAAAAAGGACCGCCCAGAATATGCCCGTTTTTGTCTGTAATACGGTATTTCAGTGCCAGCAGCCCCTCAGAATACTTGGTTGCCATACCAAAAAGCGCAGCAATTTCCATCCAGAACAAGGCACCGGGGCCCCCGGCAGCAATTGCAGTCGCAACACCAACAATATTGCCTGTTCCGATGGTAGCGGACAGTGCCGTACACAGTGCCGCAAAGCTGGTCACCTCACCATGGCCGGTTTCCTCATCAAAGAACATAAACTTCAGGGCTTTTCCCAGCTTACGCAGCTGGATTCCCCTGAGCCGGATGGTCAATAGGATGCCGCAGCCAATGATCAGCACAATGAGGGGGACTCCCCATACATAGGAATCGATGGTCGCCACAAGGTCGTTAAATCGTTCCATCATTTCACTCCTTATTTTTCACACAATCTTTTATTATTCTATCATATTTCACATGAGTTGTCAATCTTTTAACGATTTGGTGAAATTTCTGAAATTACTCTTGACAAACGGAGCAAAATGTGCTATACTATAAAAGTCGTAGGTAAAACGACTAAATAGGGGCGTAGTTCAATGGTAGAATAGGAGTCTCCAAAACTTTTGACGAGGGTTCGATTCCTTCCGCCCCTGCCATATTGATAAGCGGTCAGAACGTACAGGCGATGTACGTTCTGACCTTTTTATATAGACAGGAAAATATCTACTCCGGCTGTTTTGATAGCATACTCCTCCAGCAGCATTCCGATGATTTTTTTCTTTCCTTCGCTCATTGGCTCTCGTTTTCTTCTTCCCATAAAAAATCGATCTCCTGTGTTTTTTATTTTACCACAGTTGATCGACTTTTTACAGACTTTTTTCATAGGATCCCAGCACCGGACGGGCATAGTCCGCTTTTTTGAAATCTCCGCAGCGCTCAAAACTTCGGGACAAATTTTTCAGGAGGACGGTTCTGCCGCTCATTTACTTCGGGAGGAATGATGTCACGCTGTGACATTTCCTTTGCGTACATTGCCATTATTTTCTGTTTGCGCAATTGTTCCGGCGAACAGCCGCTTCAATGTTGCCTGAATATCCCCTGCACTTTTACGGTCTGCCATCAGAAGCTGTACAAGTTCCATTTCTTTTTCGCTTAAACCATGACTTCTGTTTTTAGGCTTCTCACAGTCCAATCAGCGCTGGTGTTTATTCTATATCGCCGATTCTCGTAAAAATTTGATTCCTCCAACATAAGCTTCCATCTTCCAGAAACTCTATCGTTCTCGTATTTCTGATACCGGTTTTTTCATAGCGTATCACCAACTCGAATCCGTTATCACCTTCAATGATGAAATAAGGACAGGGGGTTGCCGTACAATACACATACTCCAGCACAGAGGGATACTCGTATGGGAATCCATCGGTATCAATTTTTTCATGACTGAATTCATACATCAGCGTACCATCCTCATAGATGGTTAATGTATCTTCCTTCCCATCATCATGCATATACATATATACACCGGATGGAATTTTCACACCGGTATCGCAATAGTCTTTCGGCTCATCCGGTACAGTGACAGGCAAGTCATATTTCTTCCACGATTCCACCATACAGGTGAAACGCCCAGTGAACGGCCATGCATCCAATGAATCAAATATAGCATTTGCATAATCTAATGCCACGTATTTCTCCTCTAACATATTCCTGGGATACAGAGTGATTTCTGAAAAGCTATATTTTCCGCAGCCCACACGACTTCCTACAAGTTGAACCACTGTCGGTGTATCATCATCCGGCAGAAGCAACGGAATTGTAACGATGATTGTGTTGAAATCCTCGTCATACATTATCTCAGCATTCTCATAATCACACATCACCTGGTCCAGTGCATTGCTTTCCTCAACCAGTTCTGATAAGGCCGCATTCGTATCGGCAGTCCCATTGCGAATTTGTAAAGTATAATACATTGTTCGGTACATAGAACAAGTACGTGCTTCAAGATCGTTCAGCCTGGAGGCATTGACAAAGTCACTGTTATCCAGCCTCAGAAACAATCGATCTGCCTCATAAAAATTATGGGTATGCCCGTAGATTTGATATACCGCCACTGGCAGAATCAGAATAAGCAGCGCTACGATCACGATGATAAACAATTTTATTCTGCGATGAATTCGAATAAACGGCTTCTTGCATACCACGTTTGCCTGAATGTCAACCGAAGGTACGGACGATTGATAGGTCTCCATCGTCTTGCGGCAGGCTTCACATTCCTCCAGATGCTGTTCCAGCAATGCGCGGCTCTCATCGCTGCATGTGTTATCAAGATACGGCACAAACAAGTCCTGCATCACATTACATGAATCTTTCATTTAGCATCCTCCTCATTAATAGCGTTTATAATTTGGCTTTTGGCTCGATAGAAGGTGACCTTCGCCCAGCTTTCTGTTTTTTTAAACAGTTCTGCGATTTCCTTGAACGGCAGTTCTCCGAACACTCGAAGGCTAAACACTTCCTTATACGGCTCGTTCATGTGATGCAAAACACGATGGATCCGTTTCACTTTTTCACGATTTACAAAACAATCGGACAAGTTATCGTCTGCATGATCAGATGCCATGTTTTCGTCCAGTTCCAAGGGGTGTTTCCATGGAGAACGCATTGCACTGTAATAGCAATTTTTCGCAATCACAATCAACCACGCTTTTAATGAAGTTTCTCCTCGAAATGTATGGATCTTTTCAATTGCATGCAAAAATGTCTCCTGCGTCAGTTCCTCTGCCTCATGCTCGTCTCCGGTGCATTTCAGCAGATAATGATAGACATCCTTTGCATACAGCTGATAGATCTCTTTTAAGTCGCTCAAGTTGCTCACGTCCCTTCTATATAATAGACGCACAGGATGCAAAAAAGATACAAAATTTTTTTCTGTTTTTAAATTTCTGACGTCTTGTACTATTGCTCCCATCTTACGCAGGATTGCCTTATCTCATTATCCATGAACTTTACACCTGTCAAATACCGTACCCGAAGATAGAGCCAATCAACCCTTGGACTCTGCCATTTTTTACAGTATACATTGAAAATTATAGTTTGTCAAGCGCTATGAAAATCAGCCGAACCTGTCGGGATACATGATCTCCAGAGCTCCAAGTATTAAGATTATATCAGCAGCGAAAAGCTGGCGCTAAGGGAAATGATAAACGTGTTCAGCCGTAACGAATGAGGAGAAAAGCTATGCTAATTACCAAGAACACTTTCTGGCGACGCATGAACACCTTAGTTTCTTGTTTTGATACCTTCAAAGCTTCCTGCCAATTTATCACCTGCCTTCAGTTTTAGGTTGACTTTATCCTATAATTTGTGGTATAATATGAGAGAAGGGAGTGAGGTATATGAATATCAACACTAACACGATGGTTTCTATGACGGAAGCCAACCAGAATTTTTCAAAAGTTGCCCGTCTGGTAGATCAGTACGGCTCTGCTGTTGTCCTGAAGAATAACACCCCCCGTTATCTGATTATTGATTTCACACAGGTAGATGAGCTGCAGGCTGCCGCTGACGACGATGTTTTTGCTGTTTCCAAGAAACTCATGGAACGTAATAAAGCAGTATACGAGGAGCTTGCCAAATGAAGATATTATCAAAACAGCAGGTTTTAAAGCTCCATGAAATGCTGATTGCACAGTCCGGCGGTTCGCCTGAAATCCGGGATGACGGGTTACTGGACTCTGCGCTTAACGCACCATTCCAGTCCTTTGGTGATACCGATCTTTATCCGTCACTTCTGGAGAAAGCGGCTCGCCTTGGCTACGGGCTTATCAAGAATCATCCGTTTGTTGATGGCAATAAGAGAATTGGTACGCATACCATGCTTGTTTTCCTTGCCATCAATCATGCGGAGCTTGCTTATTCCGATGAGGAACTGATCAGCCTGATTCTGGGCATCGCTGCCGGAGAATATGATGATAAGCATCTTTTGAACTGGCTGCAGCAACACCTGATATAACCGCAAAAGCGGAAGCCTTCACAGGTTTCCGCTTTTCCATTATTTCTTCTTGACTTCTGCCCTTACCTCACAGCCTCCTTTGAATATGATGATTTCGGTTTTGCTGATTACCTTGACGCATTCGATTACTTCATAATCATCGTAGCCGAAATCTTCCTCCTCATCATACTGCGGCTCAACCTTGATTAATCTCAATCTGCACCGATTCGTAGCTGTAAGCCTTGTGATTCAGCGGAGAATTGAATGTGATTTTTTTCGTTGGCATCGACTCGCTTTGGTTTCTTTTATAAAGTTTTTCGCAATAAAAAAGAGCAGACTTCGGAATTTTCTTTCCAAATCTGCTCACAAATCTCTGCAAAATTCAAAATCGCCCGTTCGAGTCCACTTTTATGGCTGAAAAGGCAGAATGTCATCTACGGTTTTACACTAAAAATTTTCGGCTCCTGACACGCAAAAAAGCCCGATAAATCAGGCTTTTTTGGTCTGTCATCTATTTTGTTCAACAGAGATGGCTAAAGACTGCAATTTTGATACAATGCACCCTCCGAATTAACAGAGGGCGCATTTTTGTCTTGTCCGAAAGCTATCGTTTTCTTGTTGATAAGTGGAGAGGGTGCAAATCAGCAGCCGCTTCACCGACTGCGCTGCAACCATGATTCTGTGTCATAACACTGAATTTTTCACGCTCTTCTGCGGGCACTCTGACGCGGATTATTCTTTGAGATTATGCAGTTGGTGGGATTGACCGCCTTGTCCGTTGAAATCATGACAAATTTCTGCGCGTTGTGGAACTGCGCCAATGTTGCAACATTGAATGTGCCGATGACGTTATTTTTGATGGCTTTCATAGGGTTTTCCTCCATGAGCGTAACGTGCTTGTACGCCGCCGCCCGTTACCATGCAAACCTTGCCGCTGATGAAAGAACGGATGTCGGCGTTATCAAAACTTATAGGATCACGTCCTAACAGGTCTTCCACCCGAATGTCACGCACTTGATTTAATAAAGTCGTATGTGCATCATCGAATAATAGGTTTCCTAAGAATGGAATTACTTTAACAGGTAGGTTGGTAGCCGAGCAGATATCCAGTATCCGCTTACGCTCGTCTTCTAAGCAGGACGGAATACAGAACACGATTTGTTCAATCTCAAATTCACGGATGAACTTTTCAATTTCGTAAGCGTCAAATAATTCTCCGTCTTCCATAGGAGCAGGATTTTGTGTATAA
>CAZXVI010000037.1:0-23233 GCA_964644275.1 uncultured Ruminococcus sp.
CCATGTATTTGCGGGTCTGAAAAAGGAATATGAGGATATCAGCATTACCTGCACCTCTCCCAGCAAGACGTTCAATCTTGCCAGCATGATGATGTCCAATATTTTTATCCCGAATCAGGAGCTGAAACGAAAATTCCGGAAAGAACTGGATGCAGCGGGCACCAGTCAGCTGGGAGTGATGGGATTAGTGGCATGTGAAGCGGCCTATAGCAAAGGGGAAGAGTGGTATCAGGCGATGCTTTCCTATGTGGGCGATAATATTGCATTTGTCAGAAACTATGTCGAAGAACAATTGCCGGGGGTCAATATGACTGCGCTTGAGGGCACCTATCTTGTTTGGCTGGATTTCCGTGGAACGGGTCTCAGTGTGGAGGAGCTGGAGCATATGATCATTCATGAGGCGAAGCTCTGGCTTGACAGCGGCAAAATTTTCGGCGCATGCGGAAACGGCTTCCAGCGCATTAATGCAGCATGTCCGAGAAGTGTTCTGACAGAAGCTCTGGAACGAATCAAACATGCTTTGATTAGCAGGAAGCTATAACGCATAGAAGAAAAGATCTATAGTTTTTTTGGAAAAATGCTATTGACAAAGGGAAAAAATTGGTGTATAATAAACACACAAAGCATACAAAGTCTATTGGTTAAGTAGGAAAAGGAGGAGCAATGATGAAATCCGATATGATCGCAATCAACAGAAGGAGCCAATGTCAAGAAATGTGTTGCCGCCGCCGCACTGTGTGTTCCATATGTGTTATGTACATCGCTTAAGATACCGGATTGTATCTGCAAGCAGTTGTCATAACCATATGGCAGCTGCTTTTTTATATAGGCCAACCAACCCGCAAATCAAAAATGTATGGAGGTAATGATCATGAGCAAAATCAAAGAGAGCGCACTGGAACTGATCGGAGGAACACCGATACTGAAGCTGAACGGTTATGCTAAAAAGAAGGGCATAACCAATGCTGCAATTCTTGCAAAGCTGGAGTATCTGAATCCTGCTGGTTCGGTAAAGGACCGTATTGCTTTGGCAATGATTGAAGACGCTGAAAAGAATGGCATCCTGAAAGAGGGCGCAACAATTATTGAGCCCACAAGCGGCAATACGGGCATCGGTCTTGCTGCAGTTGCAGCAGCAAAGGGCTACAGAGCAATTCTTACACTGCCCGATACGATGAGCGTGGAGAGAAGAAATCTTCTGAAGGCTTATGGCGCTGAGCTGGTACTTACAGAGGGTGCAAAGGGCATGAAGGGCGCCATTGCAAAGGCAGAGGAGCTGAAGAAGGAAATTGACGGTGCAGTGATTTTAGGGCAGTTCGTGAATCCTGCAAACCCTGCTGTGCATAAAGCAACAACAGGCCCAGAAATCTGGGAGCAGACTGACGGAAAGGTAGATATTTTCGTTGCAGGCGTCGGCACGGGCGGTACCATAACCGGCGTCGGTGAATACCTGAAGGAAAAGAATCCCGATGTAAAAATCGTAGCAGTCGAGCCGGCAGGAAGCCCTGTTCTCTCCAAGGGAACAGCCGGACCTCACAAGATCCAGGGAATCGGCGCAGGCTTTGTGCCGGATGTGCTGAATACTGCTGTGTATGATGAAGTCATTACTGTGGAGAATGAGGATGCATTTGCAGAGGGCAAGGCTTTTGCAGTAAGCGAAGGTATTCTGGTAGGTATTTCATCCGGAGCCGCATTAAAGGCAGCTGCAATTCTTGCCGAAAGGCCGGAAAACAAGGGGAAAACCATTGTTGCATTGCTTCCGGATTCCGGAGACAGATATCTGTCCACACCGTTGTTCAACAACAACTGATTGTTCTCAGTTCAATCGGAGGTGAACGTGAATGAGCGAAACGAACAGTAATAAGCACTTGGAACGTTCACATTTGGATTTCCTTGAGAAACTGCTGAACACCATGAAGTATGGAACGATCACTATCATCGTACAGGATGGGAAGATCATTCAGATTGACAAGACGGAAAAACACAGATTAAAAGACTGACGGGAATTCCAGAGGTTTTGGTAATCGCATGTGCTGGCAAAGCCTCTGGTTTTTCGTTTCCTATACTGCAGCAGGCAGGGAATTGCTGGAGTATAGCTTAGGATGCTGCGGCCGTTGGAACGGCATAGGTCTGCAAAACTGAAGTTAGCGGTTCGAATCCGCTCGGCATCGCCAGCGGCGATTTGCCGCAGATAATTCCCCGTCCGGCAAAACGCCCTGCGTTTTGCAAAAATCCTCCCAAATGGGCGGGAAGCTTGATTTACTGTGGTTTTCATATGCCGCTGTATGCGGCGTATGAAAATGCATTGGAGGATCATTATTGCTGCAGCTTTGCAGCGAGAGAAGGGAGAGCGCATATGAGCAATACATATCAGGATTTACAGAAATCCCATCCATGCTTTGGCGGACATAAGAACAATGTCGGCAGAATCCATTTGCCGGTCAGTCCCGGATGCAATATTGCCTGCAGATTTTGTGACAGAGTCATCAATGATGTGGAAGACAGGCCCGGGGTTACTTCCAAAGTGATAACGCCGGATGAAAGTATAGAGGTACTTGAGAAGGCTCTGAAAATTTGCCCGGAAATTACAGTCGCAGGCATTGCAGGACCGGGTGACACCCTTGCATCGGATTACGCTTTGGAGACATTCAGGAAAGTGAAGGAAAAATTCCCTTCTCTGATTAAGTGCATGAGCACAAATGGTCTTCTGCTTTATGAAAAAGCGGATGCGGTGATTGAGGTAGGAATTGACTCGCTTACAGTAACCGTGAATGCGGTAGATCCGGAAATAGAGGCAAAGCTGAATAAGTATATTATTTACCATGGCAAGAAATACGAAGGAACTGAGGGAGCCAAAATACTGATTGAAAATCAGCTGAAGGGAATTAAAAAGGTTTCCGATGCCGGCATTACCATCAAGATCAACACAGTCCTGGTTCCCGATATCAACGGGGAACATATTGAGGAAATCGCCAGAACCGTAAAGGAAGCAGGGGCAAGTATTTATAATATCATCCCATTGATACCGCAATATGAACTGGCAGACCAGAAAGCGCCGGTTTGCTCCCAGATTGATGAGGCAAGAACAAGAGCGTCAAAGTATATTGATGTTTTCCGTCACTGCCAGCACTGCCGCGCAGATGCAGTCGGCGTACCGGGAAAGTCGGAATACGGCGACCAGATTTATCAGAGAAGATTAAATACAAAGGAAACATTTTCACATGGATGATACAGTGAATGCATACAAAATTGCTGTTGCATCCTCCGATGGAATTGTTGTCAACCAACATTTCGGGCGTGCGACTGCATTCCTCATTTATGAGGTACAAGATGACGAAATACGGAGAACAGATGAAATCCGCTCTGTCGCTCCCGTGTGCAGCGGCGGAAATCATCATGATGAGCAGCTTGCAGAAACGATTCGTCAGTTTCAGGATTGCAAATACATCCTTGTAAGTAAAATCGGCATGCGTGCAGCTGCACAGGCCGAACAGCTTGGAATCCTGCCAATGGAATTGCCGGGCATGATAGAGGATTCCATCAGAAAAGTAATATCCTATGAGCAAATCCAAAATCTATTTGAAAGGAATTGAGAATAATGGCTGAATTAAGACAGATTGCAATTTATGGAAAGGGAGGCATCGGCAAGTCAACAACAACACAGAATCTGACTGCCGGTCTTTGTGAGCACGGGAAAAAGGTCATGGTTGTTGGCTGTGACCCGAAGGCGGATTCTACAAGACTTTTGCTGGGCGGCCTGGCACAGAAGACCGTTCTTGATACCATCAGGGACGAAGGCGAAGATATTGAACTCAGCAGAATCATGCGTGAGGGCTATGGCGGTACCAAGTGCGTAGAGTCCGGCGGACCGGAGCCGGGTGTTGGATGCGCCGGAAGAGGCATTATCACCTCCATCAATATGCTGGAAAATCTTGGTGCCTATACGGACGATCTGGATTATGTATTCTATGATGTACTGGGTGATGTTGTCTGCGGCGGCTTTGCAATGCCAATCCGCGAAGGCAAGGCAAAGGAAATCTACATTGTTGCCAGCGGTGAAATGATGGCACTGTATGCAGCGAATAATATTGCAAAGGGTATCAAGCGATATGCCAAAACCGGCGGTGTAAGACTGGGCGGCATTATCTGTAACAGCCGAAATGTTGACAGAGAGCTTGACCTGCTCCGTGCATTTGCGAAGGAACTGGGTACTCAGCTTCTGTATTTTGTACCTCGTGACAATATTGTGCAGCGTGCGGAGATTAATAAGAAAACTGTGATTGAGTATAAGCCGGATTCCAATCAGGCACAGGAATACCGCAACCTTGCAGAGGCGGTGATCAACAATACCAGATTTGATATTCCGACACCAATGACACAGGAACGGCTGGAAGAAATTCTGCTTGAATTCGGTCTGATGGATTCTGCGGATGATTATCACATTTAAAAAATAGTTTATAATAAAGGAGCTTGATAAAGCATGGCAAAAGTATATGAATCAATCACAGAGCTTGTGGGCAGAACCCCCCTTCTGGAGATTAAAAACTACGAGAAAAAGCATGGACTGAATGCAAAAATTCTGGTAAAGCTGGAATACTACAATCCCAATCAGAGTGTAAAAGACAGAATTGCGCTTGCAATGATTGAGGATGCAGAGAAAAAGGGCTTGTTAAAGCCCGGCTATACCATTGTAGAGACGACCAGCGGCAATACAGGAATCGGTCTGGCTGCCATTGCAGCAACAAAGGGATATAAGTTCCGTGTGTATATTCAGGATCAGGTCAGCCAGGAGCGCTACCAGGTAATCAAGGCATTTGGCGGTGAAACGATTAAACTGTCAGAAGAACCGGCAATTGCCAGAGTTCTGGAAGCAACGGGCGGCGATTTTGTTGCCGCGATCAAGGCACTGAGAGAAGAGGTGCTGTCGAAGGAAAAGGATATTTACTTTGTAGATCAGACGGCAAACCCTGCCAATCCTGCAATTCACGAGGCAACAACGGGTCCGGAAATCTGGGAGGACACAGAGGGAAATGTGGATATCCTCGTCGCAAATGTCGGAACAGGCGGCACGGTATCCGGCACAGGAAAATTCTTAAAAGGGAAGAATCCCGATATCAAGGTCGTTGCCATTCAGCCGGGTGCGAACTCATTGCCAAGTGATGAAAATCCTGCGCCGGAAGAGATCACAGGTGTGCATCCTTTTGAAGGTGTGCCTTCGGAGAGAGTTCCTTCAACGATGAATCTGGATATTTATGATGAGAAGTTTGAAGTGGAGACGATTGAAGCATACCGGGCAGCAAGGGAAGTCGCCAGGACGGACGGCATTCTGGTGGGCACTTCCTCCGGAGCAGCAATTTATGCTGCAACCCAGCTGGCAAAGCGGGAAGAAAATGCCGGAAAAACAATTGTGGCTGTTCTGCCGGATACGGGACTGCGCTATCTGTCAACCAATCTGTTCAACGAAGCATATCAGGGCTAAGGAGGATACATATGGCATTGAATTTGGACAGCTCCAATGTCGCCACCAGAGAGAACCGGATCGGTTCCATTACAGGCTACATTGGTACACTCGGCGATTTGGCGAGCCAAAGCAGCTGCGGAACATTGAAAGGATGTTCACGATGCTTTTCCCAGTCCAGTACCTGCTTGTCAAGCTGTGCATTGGGACAGCTTTCTGCCATCAGGGATGTGGCAATCATTCATCATGGACCGGCAGGATGTTCCGTCGCCAGCGCGGGTGCATACTATCTGGATAAGGTAATGGCAAAGAAGCGCGGCGTAACCAATAACACGGTATATGTCGGAACGGACATGAACGAAAAGGATACCATCTTCGGTTCGGCAGATGCACTCAGACGCATCATTCTGGAAGTGAATAAACGGTATTCTCCGAAGGCCATCTTTGTGACAAGCTCCTGTGCAACCGGTATTATCGGTGAGGACATTGACAGCGTTGTGGACGAAGTGAAGGATGAAGTAGAAGTGCCGATTGTGGCAGTACACTGTGAAGGCTTCAAGTCAAGAATCTGGGCTACCGGTTTTGATATTTCCGATCATGCGGTACTGAGCAGCATTGTGCAGCCGCCGAAGCAAAAGAGAAATACCATTAATTTCAAAAATTTCTATGAGAGTGCAAGACCGGAAATTATTGAAATCTTCAAGAATTTTGATCTTGAGCCAATCTTCCTTTACTGTAATTCCACTGTTGAGGAATTAAGCCACATCTCAGAGTCACTTGCGACAACCTGCATCTGCGGAACCCTTGGAAATTATCTCGGCAATGGTCTGGAAGAAAAGTACGGAGTCCCCTATATCCGAACCATCAATCCCCTTGGCATTGCAGGCTTTGAAACATGGCTTCGTGAAATCGGCAGGGTGACGGATAGAAGCGAGGCTGTTGAAACGTACATTGAAGAGCAGCGTGCAATTTATATTCCCCAGATTGAAGAAATCAAAAAGGAATTAAAGGGCCTGAAGGCTGTGCTTGGCATGGGCCCCGGCTATACCTTCGAGGTTTCCAGAGTGCTCAATGAGTTGGGAATTGAAGTGGTATGGGCACTTGCATGGCATTATGACAAGAAATATGAAAATGGCGATGTTCCGCCCTCTATGAAATACCTGCTGGAGAACGATGTGGACTTTGAAGCGAGTGTAGCCGACCAACAGAATTATGAGGTAATGAATATCCTGAACAAATACCAGCCGGATCTGTATCTGTCAAGACATCCCGGTTCCACGGTATGGGCAATTAAGAACGGAACGCCTGCGGTATATGTGGCAGATGAATATATGATTTTCGGCTACAAGCACACATTGGAATTTGCCCAGTCCATCCTGGACAGTATCCATAACCGAAGCTTTGAAAAGAATCTTGCCAGAAGAGTAAAGCTCCCCTACACGGATTGGTGGTACAAGCAGAATGTGGATAAATTCTTAGAGGAGGCAAAGAAGTAATGGCAAAATTACTGGATAAACAGAGATATAAATGCGCAATGGGTGCAATGCAGACGGTACAGGCAATTACAAGAGCCATTCCGGTACTGCATTCCGGTCCCGGATGTGCGCAGAAGCTGTCCGATTCCATTGGCAGCAGCGGTTATTTTTCACCGAATATTTTCCCTTGTACCAGTATCAATGAAAAGGATGTTGTATTCGGCGGTGCAAAAAAACTGGATACGACCATTGAAAATGCACTGAAAGTAATCGACGCCGACCTTTTTGTAGTGCTGACCGGCTGTATTCCGGAAATCGTAGGAGATGATACGGCTGAGGTTGTCAGCCATTACAAGGATGCGGATAAGCCGGTTATCTACGCCTCCACAGCAGGATTTAAGGGCAATAATTACAAGGGACATGAACAGGTCATTGACGCCATTATTGAGCAGTACCTGGAAAAATCGGATGAAAAGGAAAAGGGTCTGGTAAATATCTGGGCTGATGTTCCGTATCAGGATTTGTTCTGGCTTGGAAACATAAGAGAACTGGAAAAGCTGATTGCAGAGCTTGGCCTGACACCCAATACCATATTCGGCTATCAGCGCGGCATTGAGAATATTAACCGCATTCCAAAGGCAGAGTTCAACCTTCTTGTTTCACCATGGGTATCCGTAGGCAATATGAAAAAAATGGAAAAGAAGCTGGGCATCCCCTATCTTCATTATCCGACGCTGCCCATCGGCGCTTTTGAAACAAGTAAATTCCTCAGAGAAGTGGGGAAGTTTGCCGGGGTTGACGAACAGAAGGTAGAGAATATCATCAATGAGCATGAAAACTATTACTACTATCTCATTGAGCGATATGCGGACATGTTCCTCGAAACCCGTGTTATGGCAAAGCAGTTTTCTGTCGTAGCCGACGCACAGTATGCACTTGGCATCACAAAGTTCCTTGTCAATGATCTGGGACTTGTGCCTGCAAAACAGTTTGTTACGGATGATACCCCGAAGCCGTTCCAGGAACAGATCAGAGCAGAATTTGAGAATCTGAATTATGGCCTGAAGGCGGAGGTCAGCTTCGAAACGGACGGATATAGGATTCATAATGAAATCCAGGCGCATGATTATCATGGCTATCCGCTGATTCTTGGCAGTTATTATGAAAAGGAAGTTACGGAAAAAATGTTTGGGCATTATCTGAATATTTCCTGGCCGGTACAGGATAAGGTCGTCCTGGATGATTTCTATGTAGGCTACACTGGCGGAATTCGTCTGATTGAGGATATTTATTCTGTTGCTGTCCAGAGATGGAACTGATGGGGGCGTGTAGTTTGTCCTATAAAATTGCTGTTGCGTCCTCTGACGGAGAGCGGATTGATGAAACCTTTGGTTCAGCCAGAAGTTTTCTCATCTACGAAGTCACGGACGGCGTATATCAAAAGACGGAAGAAAGAGCTGTCCAGCCGGATCCTGCGTGCAGCGATGCAGGAAGCGTCCAAAGCGGATGCAGTTCCTCCGGTGGGTGCGGTGCCAATGGTTGCGGCAATGGCGCCGGATGCGGCGGGCAGAGTGCAGTCTCATCAAAAGTGGAGCTGATTTCTGACTGCAGATGTATCGTCTGTAAGAAGATTGGGTTCCATATTCAGAAACAGCTGGAACGAAAAGCCATATCGGCATTTGATGTCCTCTGTTCCGTGGAGGAGGCTCTAAATAAAATCACGATGTATTATCGCCGCATTGACAATCACGAATCCCTTAGAAGGCAAAAATAATAATTATTGATATTCATAAAATTGACCGGACAACCGGAGGTTTTAAGTAAGAAACCCTTGGCTGCCCGGTTTTTGTTCACTCAGAATAAAGAGAAAATAAGAAAGAGGTAATTATGATGAGAAATGGAAAGAAATTATTTGCATTTATTGTGACGCTGACACTGCTGTCAACCCTGCTTTTCACCGGCTGCGCAGGCAGTAAGGCCAAAACTGACGGCGATGACTACGTCTTTAAAATCGGAACGGCAAATGGCTCCTTGTGCCTGGCGCCGCTGCATGTGGCAATAGACAATGGTTATTTTGAAGAGGAATTCAGCGCTGCCGGGATTGCCTATGAACTTGTAGAAATTGACATCCAGCAGACAGCGGATCTGGTTGCTTCAGGAAAGATTGATGCCTGCGTAGGACTGGCCGGAAGCCTGATACCCCAGGTGGACAGCGGTCTGGAGATTGCATTCTCAGCCGGACTCCATACAGGCTGCACAAAGTACTATGTGGCTGCGGATTCTGACATCAAGGATCTGTCGGATTTAAAGGGGAAAAAGATCGGCGTTCCCGGCGTAAGTGATTCCTCCGTAGTAGCGTTGAAACGAAAGCTCGCAGATCTTGGCATCGGCGTAAGTACAACCAATATGGAGATTGAATTAGTGGTATACAATCTGACGGATTTGCCGCTGGCATTAGCGAATGGAGCAGTGGATGCCGTTGCCCTGCATGACCCGGTAGCGACATCGGCAGAGGAGGAATATGGCTTTACCAAAATCTTCGATCTGACGGAGGATGAGAAATTCAAGAATGAATACTGCTGCGCAGCATTCGTGACAACAGCAGCAGCAGAGGCGCACCCGGAGGCAGCAGCAGCCTATACACGAGCAATGCTGAAGGCTTCCGCTTATGTGCAGGCTGAACCGGAGAACGCAGCGAAGCTCCAGATTGAGAATGAGCAGTGCTCCGGAGATCTGGAAACAAATGCGAAGCTTCTGGCTTCTTACAATTATCAGCCGTCCGTAAGTGTCATGGAGGACACATTCAGAAATGCATGCACCGATCTGCTTGTGATCGGAGATCTGCAGCAGGGAAGGGATATTGAAGAATTTACAGCCCAGCATACTGTCAAGTTTGACGGTGTCCCGGACAGCTATATTTACAATGAGGACGGGACTTTTACAAGCGTTGAGAGCAAAAAAAAATAAATGATTGCTGTGGCTGAGATTTTCCTTGATTGAAATGATGGAATGTGCAAAATCAATCATTTGGGGACCTCTGAAAACACGTTCTTAGAGGTTCCCATTACCTTCTCACATGCGTAGATTGGAGAAAAAATGAAGAAACTTATTAGTGTGATAAAGCTCATATTGCCGGGGCTGGCCATTCTTCTGTCTGTTGCAGCAGATTATGGGTTAAAGGATAGCGGGAAACAAAAGGCAACGGCGCATCCCTACTATATTGATTTGCTGCTGATCGTTCTTGGAATTTATCTTCTGTTTGTGATCGCTTCCCTTTTCCTGAAAAAAGTTAGGGAAAAGCTGGTATATAAAGCTCCGTTGCTGACAGGTACGATACTATTTATTATGATTATCAATATTCTTACAGCAAAGACTTCGATTTTACCGACACTGTACTTTCCGTCCCTGGACAGAATTATTGGCTTGCTGTATGAACAGAAGCTGTTCCTTTTAGAGAATGTTCTATCCTCGTTAAAACTATTGGTAATCGGTTTTCTATGGGGTGCATCAGTAGGTTTTCTTACCGGCCTGGCTCTGGGATATAATAAAAAAGTCGGATATTGGTTAAATCCGGTCACAAAAATCATCGGTCCCATCCCGACAACTGCATGGATTCCGTTGGCGTTAAGTGTGTTCCCGACCACATATGCTGCAAATATATTTTTAATTGCCTTTGCAGTCTGGTTCCCGGTTACACTTATGACCAGCAGCGGGATACAAAGCACGAATCAGGTGCATTTTGAAGTATCCAGTACCCTGGGTGCATCCACTTTATACAAAATTGTACATGTTGCAATTCCAAGTGCAATGCCGAGTATCTTCCTTGGCGTCTTTTATGGAACGGTGTCCTCCTTTGCCACTCTGATGGCAGTGGAGATGAACGGAAATTCCAGCGGAATCGGATGGTATATTAACTGGCAAAAGCAGGTCATGATGTATGACGGCGTATATGCGGGACTTATCATAATAGCGATTCTTTGTTCCTGCATTCTGACATTGCTGTTTAAAGTCAGGGATCGTGTTCTGGTTTGGCAGAAAGGAGTGATCAAATGGTAGGACAGATTGCAATTCAGAATGTAAGAAAAGAGTTTGTCAATCAGGATGCTTCTAAGGAAAATATTGTTGCCCTGAATGAGTTTTCACTGGATATTGAACCGGGCACATTTGTAAGCCTGATCGGTCCGTCAGGATGCGGTAAATCCACACTCCTGCGCTTAATAGGCGGGTTGGATACCCCAAGCAGCGGTGCGATTCTCTTGGACGGCAAAAAAATCCTGAAACCGGGCAGCGACCGGGGATTTGCCTTCCAGGGTTCCAATCTTTTTCCGTGGCTGACCGTGGAAAAAAATATTGCCTTTGGACTGAAGGCAAGGCATATTTATAAGAATTCCAAAAAGGATGTGCAGGATTTTATTGACCTGATTGGATTGAAGGGATTTGAAAAATCCTATCCCCATCAGCTTTCCGGAGGAATGAACCAGAGAGCTTCCTTAGCCCGTGCACTGGTCGGACACCCCAAGGTGTTATTGCTGGATGAGCCGCTGGGTGCGTTGGACGCATTTACAAGAATGAATCTGCAGGACGAGATTCTGAAAATCTGGAAGGAACACAATATGACAATGATTATGGTGACACACGATGTTGATGAAGCTGTATACATGTCTGATAAAGTTGTGGTGATGTCCGCAAGGCCCTCAAAGGTTGAGGCTGTCATTGCGATTGATTTGCCCAGACCTCGTGCCAGAGCACAGGATACGTTTCAGGTATACCGCTCCAGGATACTCGATATTCTGAATCTGGGCGGAACAATTGAGCCTGTTGAGTATAACATTTAGGGAACCTCTGAAAAATTGTTTCAGAGGTGGGCGCAGGGCGAAGCCCCACAGAATCCGCTTTTTAAGGCAGTTTTAGAGGTAGCCTTGAAATTCTTTAGACATTGATACTCATGACAAAGGGGTGGACTGCATGCAGCCCATCCCTTCCAGCATTGCATCCTCAAGACTGCGGCAGCTGCCGCTGTTCTGAGGATGCGTATCAAGTTGTGGATACCATCCATTGTCTGACGGAGTGAGGGTGTAGCACCTGACTATAACCCGTAAAAGAAAATAGGTATAGCTTTTTGGTGGAATGCCTATTGACAAAGTCAAAAAATCGGTGTATAATCATTATAAAGCATACTAATTCTATAGAAAAAGTAGATTTTAAGGATCTGTACGGAGGTATGTATTTTTGAAAATTTCAACGAGAGGAAGAAATGCAATTAAATTCATGCTGGATCTGGCAAGCCATAATTCTGGCGAACCGGTAAAGCTTAAGGAGATTGCACAAAGGCAAACTATTTCTGTAAAATACCTGGAACAGATTGTTTCGATTCTGCACAAGGCAGGGCTGGTGAAAAGCGTCAAAGGACTTTACGGCGGATATCTGCTGAACTATCCCCCTGAAAAGTACACCATAAAACAAATTCTGAAAGCCACGGAGGGCAATATCTCACCGGCGGACTGCGTCAGCGAAGACGGGACACCCTGCCGGAACAGAGAGACCTGTGTCAGCTATCGGATATGGCAAAAGCTGGATGCCGCAATCAACGATACACTGGAGGGAATCACACTGGCCGATTTGCTGGAATGGCAGGATGAGATGGCAATGATTGATCAGTATGTCATATAAGGCCTTGCTGACAGCCTAATTTCAAAAGAAAGAAGGAATACTATGAAGAAACTGATTTATTTGGATAATGCAGCGACAACACAGGTAGGTGAGGAAGTTTTAAATGAAATGCTTCCGTATTTCCGGCAGATATATAGCAATCCATCCGCAGTATATGATTTTGCAGCAGAGGGGAAGAACGCTGTTGACCGGGCCAGGAAGCAGGCTGCGGAGCTGATCGGGGCAAACCCTGAAGAAATCTACTTTACCGGCGGCGGAAGTGAGTCCGATAACTGGGCACTGAAAGCAGCGGCGGAGGCATATGCTTCCAGGGGGAAGCACATCATAACCAGCAAGATAGAGCATCATGCGATTTTACATACCTGTGAATATCTGGAACAGCGGGGCTGCGACATCACATATCTGGATGTGGATGAGGATGGAACAGTTTCCCCTGATGCGGTAAGAAATGCAATTCGTCCGGACACAATTCTGATTTCCATTATGACGGCAAATAATGAAATCGGCACCATTGAACCAATTGCAGAAATTGGAAAAATTGCTCATGAACATGGCATTCTGTTCCATACGGATGCGGTGCAGGCATACGGGCATATTCCCATCAATGTGGATGAAATGCAGATCGACATGCTTTCCGCCAGCGGACATAAGCTGAATGGGCCAAAGGGAATCGGTATCCTGTACATCCGGAAAGGCGTGAAAATCCGTTCGTTTATTCACGGAGGTGCCCAGGAACGCAGCAGAAGAGCCGGAACCTCCAACGTCCCCGGAATCGTTGGATTCGGCAAAGCGGCACAGATTGCCAGGGATACAATGGACGCCCGGAATGCCAAGGAATGGGCAGTACGAAACCATCTGATTGACAGAGTCCTGTCGGAAATTCCATATGCCCGGTTGAACGGTCACAGATGGAACCGACTGCCGAATAATGCAAACTTCTGCTTTCGCTTTGTGGAGGGGGAATCCATGCTGATTCTGTTAGATCAGCTCGGTATCTGTGCCTCCAGCGGTTCTGCCTGCACATCGGGTTCGCTGGATCCCTCCCATGTGCTTCTGGCAATCGGATTGCCCCATGAAATTGCACACGGTTCTTTGCGGCTGACATTATCAGAGGATACCACCACGGAGGAGATTGATTTTGTTGTGGATTCGCTGAAGAAGATTATTACGAGGCTTCGCAGTATGTCGCCCCTGTATGAGGACTTTATAAAAAGCTCCAGGTGAAAGCAAACAGCAGCTCAGAGATGACCAACAGAAGGAGGATAAAGCATGTATAGTGAAAAGGTAATAGATCACTTTTCCAATCCGCGCAATGTGGGAGAGATAGAAAATCCAAGCGGAGTTGGTACGGTCGGAAATGCAAAATGCGGCGATATTATGCGTATATATTTAGATATTGATGAACAGGGCGTTATCAGGGATGTGAAATTTAAAACCTTCGGGTGCGGCGCAGCAGTGGCTACCAGCAGCATGGCGACAGAAATGGTAAAGGGGAAAACCGTACAGGAAGCGCTCACCGTTACCAATAAAGCCGTTATGGAGGCATTGGATGGCCTGCCGCCGGTAAAGGTGCATTGCTCTCTGCTGGCGGAGGAGGCAATTCATGCAGCGTTATGGGATTATGCCGAAAAGAATCATATTGTGATCGAGGGCTTGAAAAAACCGGTGAACGATATTTCAGAGACGGCAGAAGAAGAGGAATATTAACCAGGTTAATGCCAATCCTCCGGACTATTAGAAGGGCGGCTGCTTGTGATTCCATCATCAAGCGGCACAACAGGAGATGAAAATTCATGACCATACAGGAATATCAACAGGAAATACTCAGACTGAAAAAAGAGAAAGGGATCTGTATTCTTGCACATAGCTATCAGGCACGGGAAATCATAGAAATTGCCGATTTTACCGGGGATTCCTTTCAGTTAAGCGTGCAGGCAAAGCAAGCGCCGCAAAGCACTGTGCTCATGTGCGGCGTCCGCTTTATGGCAGAAACAGTGAAACTGCTCTCACCCCAGAAAAGGGTTCTGCTGGCAAACCCCATTGCAGGATGTCCGATGGCAGAACAGATGGATCTGTCATTGATCCAGGCAGTAAAGGAGAAGTACCCGGATTATCTTGTGGCGGCCTATATCAATACCACTGCTGCACTGAAAACAGTATGCGATGTGTGTGTGACCTCTTCCTCTGCTGTAACCATCATTCGCAAGCTTCCGGAGCAGAAGATCCTGTTCATTCCCGATTGTAATCTCGGGGCATATGTGGCAAAACAGGTGCCGGAAAAGAAGATAAAGCTGCTCCAGGGCGGCTGTCCGATTCATGCGAGGGTCAGCGCAGCCGATGTAGAGAAGGCACGGGCAGCCCATCCCGATGCAGAGATATTGGTACACCCGGAGTGTACTCCGGATGTGGTGGCTTTGGCAGATTATGTGGGCTCCACATCCGCAATTATGGAGTATGCGAAAAAATCAGAACGGCCTGAATTTATCATTGGTACGGAAATCAGTATTGCGCAGCATCTGGCTTATCAGGTGCCGGACAAGCGGTTTTATGTTCTTTCCAAGGACCTGATTTGTCCCAATATGAAGGCAACCTCTCTTGTGGATGTATATCATGCAGTTTCCGGTACGGGAGGAGAGGAAATCTCTCTGGATGACGAAACCATTCGCAAGGCGCAGGTATGCATTAACCGGATGATCGAATTGGGGTGACGGCGCAAGCAGAAACATGTGAGGTGATTGAATGAAACAGATCCTATGCTTTGGCGATTCCAATACCTATGGTCTGATTCCTGTAACAGGGGGAAGATATCCATGGGGGGTTCGCTGGACAAGCTTGTTAAATGAGAAACTGGGGCTGGAACACTATAGAGTGATCGAAGAAGGACTGTGCGGAAGAACGACTATTTTTGAGGATCCATTGCGTGACGGAAGGTGCGGCGTACGGGTGTTCCCAAATATTCTTGAAACACACAATCCGGTTGATGCGGTCATTGTCATGCTTGGTACAAATGACTGCAAAGCCGTATACGGTGCTTCTGCCGAGGTCATCGGAAAGGGCGCAGCAAAGCTGATAGGGCAGATCCGTACTTACTCAAAGGCAAGAAAAATTTTGCTGATTTCACCGATTCACCTTGGCGAAACTGTCTGGAAAAACGAATTTGACCCGGAATTTTCCATTGCCTCTGTGGGAGTGTCAAAGAAGCTGGCCGATGTCTATAAAAAGGTCTGTGCAAAGGAAAAGGCGGAGTTCCTTGATGCATCTGCTTACGCAGAACCTAGCAGTGCCGATCAGGAGCATCTGAATGAAGAAGGACACAGATTGCTGGCGGATGCAGTATATGAGAAAATCAGTACGATGACAGCATAAGAATATGCAGCAGGGTACTGCTAAAATGCAAGATGAATCCCCGCAAAATCCACCTTTTAAATTCCGTGTTAATAACCGGGTTTTTTGAGATTTTCAATACAGAATGGTGATGCTATGAAAATAACCGTGGAACAGGTAACCACAGAATTTGGAGATCATTGCGTATATGTGGATGTCCGGAGTGAAATTGCGTTTCAGCACGGGCATATCCCCCATGCAGTCCATTGGAATGGCAGTGACGACACCATGGAGACCCTTCCGAACCATCAACCGCTCATTGTCTATTGCAGCTACGGTGAAAAAAGCATTCCTCTGGCTGAAAGATTAAGAGCATGCGGATATGAGGCATATAATCTATCCGGAGGATACAGGGAGTGGCTTTTAAAGTCCTTTTCAGAAGATTTGAGCGCAGAGGA
Organism: uncultured Ruminococcus sp.; assembly: GCA_964644275.1. GTDB lineage: Bacteria > Bacillota > Clostridia > Oscillospirales > Ruminococcaceae > UBA3855. The sequence goes on from CAZXVI010000037.1 coordinate 16,386, forward strand.
AATTGCCAGATATGACAGGCAGATAATTCTTCCCCAGATTGGTATTGACGGGCAGACTAAATTAAAGCGGTCAAGTGTGTTGATTGTGGGTGCAGGGGGACTTGGAGCCCCGGCAGCATTATACCTTGCAGGGGCAGGCGTCGGCAGGATAGGGATTGCAGATGGGGACACCGTAAGCATTTCCAATCTGCAAAGGCAGATCGTGCACAGCATGGAAACTGCAAGCCAGAATAAAGCAGAATCCGCAAAGCAATCCCTGCAACGGCTGAATGATCAAATCACAGTTGAGGCCTACCCGTATGCATTAACTCCGGAAAATGCAGAAGAAATCATTGGGAATTATGATTTTATCATTGATGCTGTGGATAATTTCCCGGCAAAATTTCTTATCAATGATACCTGTGTGATACTTAAAAAGCCCTTTTGTCATGCAGGAATTTTGCAGTTTGAGGGACAGGTAATGACCTATGTACCGGGGGAATATCCTTGTTATCGATGTATTTTTGAAGAAATACCGGAACAGGGAACGATCCCGAATTGCAGCCAGGCAGGAATTATCGGAGCTGTTGCCGGAATTATCGGAAGCATCCAGGCATTGGAAGCGATAAAATATCTGCTTGGCATCGGAGAATTGCTGACCGGCAAAATTTTTATATTTAACGGTCTGTCCATGCAAACGCGTATTGCGGATTTTAAAAAGAAGAACAGCAGCTGCCGGGTTTGCGGTGATGCCAAAACCATAAGGAATGTAAAAGACTATGCAGAAGAATACATTGACACTGCATGCAGTGCCAGTAAGGCACTGAAAAATAATACGATTCTCATTTGAAAATCATGATAAACAATTATGATTTTCATACGCGCTCTCTATCAAACTATTGGGATAGTTGGATAGAGAATTAGTATCAGAAAGGCGATGATAGAATGGCAAATGTACGATATTCCGGCGTGCGTGAGAGCAGACCGGGCAGAATCAATGATTTGGGTACCACCGGAAAAGAAGTGGAACAGGATTTCAAAAAAGGGTGTCTGAAAAGAGCGGACAGAAGCTTTGCGCAGGGGCTGCAGTGCCAGCAGATTAATAGCATGGCGGCTTTAATGTCTTTGGAGGACTCTGTTTTTGTTTCCCACTCTCCCCAGGGCTGTGTGGGGTGTTCGATTATGGCAGTGGATATGTACCGTGTGGGACAGGCACACAGGGGCATAAAAACAATTAAAAACCCAAGAATTATTGTGACGAATATTGATCAGAAAAATGTCGTATTCGGAGGGGAGCAGAAGCTCCGTGATGCTGTGAAAAAAGCCGTGGAACGGTATCATCCGAAGCTGATTTTCATCTATGCTTCCTGTGCATCGGGAATCATCGGGGATGATATTGATGCAATTGCAGCAAGTCTGCAGCAGGAATATCCGGATACTGTTATGGTTCCGATTCACTGCGAAGGCTTTAAGTCGAAAGTCTGCGCTTCCGGATTTGATGCGGCGTTTTTATCCATTAACAAGTATATTTTGAAGAACGAGCGCATTCCGAAGGAAAAAGGGCTGGTGAATCTCTTTGCACCGACGACTGTAAGCTATGCGGACCAGAAGGAAATGGAGCGTATGCTTGCACTGATTGATGTAAAGGTGAATTATATTCCCTTCTACAGCTCTCTGGAAAAAATCAGACGCATTCCGGCAGCGGAGGCTTCCACCTCCATTTGTAAAGTATTTGCGGATGAGTTTATGAAAACCCTGTGGGAGGAGTATGAGATCCCCTATTCCCACACAGTAATGCCAATTGGAATACGCAATACGGATAAGTGGTACCGGGGTATTGCTAAGGTTCTTGGCAAAGAGCAGGAAGTGGAAGCAATTATCGCAAGGGAGCATGAGCGCATTGAGCCATTGGTTGCCAAATTAAGAGAACGCCTTCAGGGAAAACGGGTATTTATCTGCGGCGGCACAGGGCGTTCCTTCGCAGCGGCGGCACTGATTGATGACTTCGGGATGGAATTGGTGGGACTGGAAACACCCACATATGATGAAGACGCACAGGTGGATATTGAATACCTGAACGGCATACATAAGGATTATGTTGTGGATATTGCGAATATGCAGCCTTTTGAACAGGTGAATCTTATCAGCAAGCTGAAGCCCGACGCATTTATCGGCGTGCCGGAATGGGCAGCAAAGCTGGGAATTCCCACCACCCATGTACTTGACGGGAAACGGCCGACGATGGGATATGACGGTTTGCTGTTCTTAGGAAATAAGATTGCCGATCAGCTGCAGAACCCGGGCTTTAATGTGAAGCTCTCCAAGCATGTGAAGCTTCCGTATCGGGAGTCCTGGTATGCAGAAGACGCATTTAAATATATAACAAAGTGAGGAAAATGCTATGTCACAGATATTGGAAAATCCCAGAGGCGGATGCGTTTTGGCTGGCATCAATTCGATTCTCGGCGCATTGCATAAGGTTTGTCCTGTGTATCATTCCGGTCCCGGATGCTGTATGCAGACTTCCGCAGCCGAGCAGGGGCAGTCCGGACATAAAAGTTCGTGCTTTGTAAGCGGTGTGTCCCTGCCCTCCAGCAATATGCTGGAAAAAGAGGTTGTTTTCGGCGGAGTTGAGAAGCTGCGTACCACGATTCAGGGTGCGATTGATATTATAGAAGCGGATGCCTATTTTGTGCTTACGGGCTGTACAGCAGGCATCATCGGAGATGACATTGTCAGCGTTACGGATGAGTTCCGGCAAAAAGGCTATGAGGTATACCCTATTGAAACACCGGGATTTGCCGGGGACAGCAACTTGGGATATGAGGTTGTCTGGAACACCATGATTGACCAGGTGATTGAGGAGAATGTGCCAAAGGATGAGAAGCTTGTCAATATATTTGGCATTGTTCCATACCATGATCCCTTCTGGAGCGGAACATTGGAAGAAATTGACAGGATCCTGTCTGCATTGGGCTTGCGGGTCAATACCTTCTTCACAAAACAGCAGGGAATGGAAGAGATCAGGAAGTGCTCCGGAGCAGCATTGAATATTATTGTCAATCCATGGCTGTTTAAAGGCCCTGCAAAGAAGTTTGAGCAAAAATTCGGAGTTCCGAGCATCAGAATTTCCGGATTGTTTGTAGGTGCTACGGACACAACAAGGTTCGTAAGAAAAGTGGCAGAGGCGCTGCATCTGGACAGCCGGATTGTGGATCAGGTAATCAAGATGGAGGAGGATTATGTCTACCATTACCTTGAACAGGCAATCGGCGTGGTCAGCTGGAAACGGTTTGCAGTGGTAGCGGACGCCAGCAATGCTGTGGGCATTACAAGATATCTGGCAAATGACTTCAGCTTTACGCCCGTTCTGGTAATCATAGCTGAACCGATTTTCCGCGCGGAGGACAAGGCGCGTATTATCGCCCAAATCAACGATTTGGAATATGCCGTTCCGCCAAAGGTTATATTTACCGCCGACCAATATGAGATTAACCAGGCTCTGCTTCATGAAGAGAACGAGATTACATTGCTGATTGGAAGCAGCAATGAACGGGAAGTCGCACTCGAAAAGGATGTACAGTTTATCCTTGCATCCTTCCCCATGAGTGAACGGCTTGTGTTCAATCGAACCTATGCCGGTTACAGAGGAAGCCTGACATTTACTGAAGACTTGTATGATAATCTATAAGGAAACCTCTAAAAACTTGTTGTTAGAGGTGGGGTGTGGAGCGAAGCCCCACAGAATCCATCTTTTATTCTTTTTAGATTTTAATACTAGGGGCTTTTTAGAGGTGCTTATTAATGAAAGGATACTTATTATGGCTGGAAGAGATTTACAGAAATTACATCAGTTTTTAAAGGATGCAGGAACCTATTATCTTGCAACAGCGGAGGGAGACAGTCCGAGAGTCAGACCCTTTGGAACAGCACTTTTATTTGAAAACAGAATCTATGTGCTGACAGCAAAATCAAAGAATGTGTCAAAGCAAATTGCCAAAAATCCGCAATTTGAAATATCTGCAATGGATAAGGACGGAAGATGGATCCGGGTATCCGGCGTTTTCAAGGCGGATAACAGAGTTGAAGTGCATCAGGCAATTCTTGATGCATATCCCAATCTGAAAGCTGCCTATGAAGTGGGCGGCGACAACACAAATACACTGTATATGGACGATATAACGGCTGTGATATATTCCTTTACAGGAGAGCCGGAAGTGCTCGATGTATGATACGCGAATATAGGATCAGGAAAGCTTCTGTTGAGGATCTGGACAGCATTGCGAAGCTGGAAAAGTGCTGTTTTCCTGAGGAAGAGGCTGCGTCAGAAGCAGCCTTTTCTGACCGGTTAAAGGAATATCCAAGCCATTTCTGGATGTTGGAGACGGACGGCAGACTGGTCAGCATGATAAACGGAATGGTGACGGACGAACCGGATTTGCGAGATGAGATGTACAATAATGCAGCCCTTCATAATGAGAATGGAAGCTGGCAGATGATTTTTGGAGTTGAGACCCATCCTGCCTATCAGAAGAACGGATATGCGTCCATCCTGATGCGTCAGGTGATAGAAGATGCGGAAAAAAGCAGGCGGGCAGGGCTGGTGCTTACCTGCAAGGAGCAGCTGATTCCATTCTATGAGCAATTTGGATTTGAAAATGAAGGGGTTTCCGCTTCGGAACATGGGAACGCTGTATGGTATCAGATGAGAAAAAGGCTCTGCTATGAAATATAGCAGAGCCTGAACCATAGTCTGGGAATGCTGGATTCCCAAAAGCTGTGGGTGCGGGGATTTGCCCCACACCCACACTTTTGCTTTCTTTTTTTAAAATGAGAATTTTAATGAAACAGCCGGCTGAAATCGTCCGCAAGCTTCTGCTCCGTTGCCTTCGCTTCCTCCATCGTCGCACCGACAGTGGTGTAATAGCTTTTGATCTTCGGTTCCGTGCCGGAGGGCCGGATAACAACCTTTGCACCACGTTCCAGGTCGAACACCAGTACATTGGATTTTGGCAGTGTAATGGCGGAGGTTTCTCCGGTAACTATATTCTTTGTAACACTTTCCTGATAATCGGAAACGGCAACCACCTTCAGACCAGCAATCTCCGCAGGCTGCTCCGTGCGAAGTTGCTGCATCAGATTCTGCATCTGCTTCATACCGCTTTCACCCTCAAAGGTGAAGCTCTGCAGACTGTGGCAGAATACACCGTATTTCTTGTAGAGATTTTCTCTTGCCTGAATCATGGAGATTCCCTTGGTGCGGTAATAAGCGGCCATTTCGCAAATCAGCATGGAAGCTACAACAGCGTCCTTGTCACGCACATAGGTACCGGCAAGATAGCCATAGCTTTCCTCAAAACCGAAAACATAACGGTTTTCTTCGCCCTTTTCTTCCAGAAAACCAATCTGCTCACCAATGAACTTAAAGCCCGTCAGTACTTCAATTACTTCCAGACCGTAGTTTTCCGCAATGGCCTTCACCAGATCTGTGGTAACGATTGTCTTGACAGTAATGGGATTCTTTGGCATAGTGCCATTCTTGGTGCGCTCGCTGCAGATATATTCCAGCAGCATTGCACCCACTTCATTTCCGCTGAACAGAGCGTAATCATCACCGTCGGGTACTGCAATCCCCACACGGTCAGCATCCGGGTCGGTTGCCAGGAGCAGATCGGGTTTGGCTTCGTCGCAGTATTTCAGTCCCAGCGCAAGTGCTTCGCGGATCTCGGGATTCGGATAAGGACATGTGGGGAAGTTCCCATCGGGCAGTTCCTGTTCCTTGACAACGGTGACATCCTTGATGCCAATCCGGGAAAGGATCTCACGAACGGGCTTGTTGCCGGTGCCGTTGAGGGGAGTATAAACAATTTTCAGACCGCTGTCTGCGCAGAGCTTGGTATTGATTCCCTGAGCCAGCACATTCTTATAATAGTCCTCAATGACGGACTGATCAATAAAGGATACCATGCCACTTGCAACTGCATCGTCAAAATTACAGTATTTCACATCTGCAAACATATCCAGGGCATTGATCTGTGTGATGACCTCCTCTGCAACTGCAAGAGTAATCTGGCAGCCGTCCTCTCCGTAAGCTTTATAACCGTTGTACTTTGCCGGATTGTGACTTGCAGTTACCATAATGCCGGCACTGCAGTGAAGCGCACGGACAGCAAAGGACAGCATGGGGGTGGGCATCAGCTCGGAATAGATGTGAACCTTAATTCCGTTTGCTGCAAGTACGGACGCAGCAGCCTTGGCAAATACATCGGACTTAATACGGCTGTCATAGGAAATTGCAACGCTTGGCTGAGAAAAGGACGCCTTCACATAATTCGCAAGTCCCTGCGTGGCACGGCGTACAGTATACACATTCATACGGTTTGTGCCGGCGCCGATAACACCGCGCAATCCGCCGGTACCAAATTCCAGCTCACGGTAAAAGCGATCGCGGATTTCAGCATCATTACCCTGAATGCGCTTCAGCTCATCCTGAAGATCGGGATCGTCTACCGCATTTTTACACCAAACATCATAAAGTTCCTGTACAGACATATGAAAGCCTCCTATGCATGATATATATAATGAAAGAATTGTCTTGATAAAAAAGAAAAAACAATTTTCAAAACAACCAATTTTATTATATCACAAAAAAAACGATTTGAAAAGGGGGTAAGAAATATTTTTTTGGAAATTGAGAGAAAAAATTGATATACCACCTTTATACACATTATGACTCAAAAAAGAAAAAAAGGATGCGGTAAAAGGGTTTGTACAACCTACACAAACTCCCGAATAAAAAGGTGAAAGAATTCAGCTTGACAAAGGGGAGGGAACATGATATAATAATAAAGCTGTCAGCGGGAGCTGGT
>CAZXVI010000038.1:0-22475 GCA_964644275.1 uncultured Ruminococcus sp.
TGCGTTGATTGCAGGAATCGCTGCATTTTTCAGCAGTATGAAAATCGGCAGCTTTTCGCTGGAGGTAATCGGAGCCCCTGTATTTGCCATACTGTTCGGAATGCTGATTACTCTGGCTTTTCCGGGGTTTGCCGAGAATGAACACTTCAAAACAGGAATCAAATTCACATCCAAAAAAATACTGCAATATGCGGTAATCATCCTCGGATTCTCCCTGAATCTGGGAACAATTGCAAAGGTGGGAACAAAGAGCCTTCCTGTAATCCTGTCAACTATATCCATATCGCTTATTGTAGCATATCTCCTGATGAAAGTGCTGAAAATTGATAAAAAGGTCGCCTGCCTGATCGGAGTCGGCTCGTCCATATGCGGCGGCTCGGCAATTGCGGCGACTGCACCGGTCATTGATGCTGATGATGAAGAGGTTGCACAGTCGATATCAGTTATTTTCCTGTTCAATGTACTTGCAGCCCTGATTTTTCCGACGTTCGGTCATATGATTGGTTTAGGCTCGGAGGGCTTTGCGGTATTTGCCGGAACAGCAGTCAATGATACCTCTTCTGTAACAGCTGCGGCATCCACAGCCGAGAGCATCTATCACTGTGATGGAATCCTTTCTTCGGCAGTCACTGTAAAGCTGACAAGAACCCTCGCGATTATTCCCATAACTCTGGTTCTTGCCTTTGTCAGAACCAGAAATGCCAGGAAAAACGGCGATAACGGCGAATCCTTCTCCTTCCGGAAAATATTCCCGTTCTTCATCCTGTACTTTGTCGCAGCTGCGCTGATCACAACACTGGTGGGGATTATGCCCGACAGCGGTTTCACAGCGTTCTACAGCGATTATTTCGTGCCGGCCATGAAATGGACCGCTAAGTTCTTCATAGCCATGGCCATGTGTGCCGTCGGACTGAATACCAACCTGGTAAGGTTAATCAGAAAAGGCGGAAAGCCCATACTTCTGGGATTTTGCTGCTGGGCAGCAATCACGGTGATGTCCATAGGTGTACAGCTGCTTACCGGAGTGTTCTATACGGACATCTGACCGGAGCGCTATGGCTGCCTTCAGGGCACCTCAGATACCCTTCTGTCAGCAATTGGACAGATAACTGTCTTATGGTAACCTCTAAAAACCTCCTGTTTATAAAATTAGAAAAGAATACAAGGTGGATTTTGTGGGGCTTCGCCTGACCGGCGCCCGTCCCCTCTGCCCCTTTGGGGCATCTCCCCACCCCGAGGGGAGTCACCCCACGCAATGCTAACAACTTAAGATAAGTGAGCAGGTTGAAAGGGCGCAGCCCTTCCCGGGGTTGAGGGGTCGGAGACCCCCTATCATTGTCCCCTTCCTTCAGGGAGGGGGTCGGAGGTGGGCAATTTTGACAAACAATCCCTTAAGTTGATGACATTGTCACCCCACGCCCCCACCTCTAAAAACAAGTTTTTAGATGTTCCCTTATACAATCCCTTATGCCGGCTGTGCCGGCAAAATTCCGGCAGTTTCTGGTCTGCCGGAGTGAACCAATCAGTAAGAGAACCAAAAGAAAAGAGGAATACAAGGATGGAGCAAACTGGAAAATGGGTCACTGCCTGGGGAAACGCCGTTTCCATCAACGAGCGCCGGCCGGAAAATTACGGAAGGAATCTCACCCTTCGTTATCCTGTCAAAATGATGCTGGATGGTTCCGCCCTCCGGATCACATTGGACAATTTCTGCGGTACAGAACCTGTGACGATCTCACAGGTTCTGGTGGCAAGATCGACAGGGGAGGATGGCATTGACGCTGCCTCCTCGTGCATGCTGACCTTTGCACAGGAAGAAGCTGTAACAATTCCTGCCGGGGCGCGCAGAACCAGTGATCCGCTGCCATTCGCTGTAAAGGCAGGCGAGGAGCTTGCCGTCAGTCTGTATTTGGCAGAGTTTACGGAGCTGCGCTCCGCCGTTCATATTACCGGGCCGCTTTCAAAAGGATACTATGCGGTGGGAAATCATACAGAAAGTGCCGCATTCCCTATGGATGTTTCACGTAAAACCAACTGGTTCTATTTTCTCAGCGATATTATGGTATTGACGGCGGAGGAAAATCGCACGATTGTGTGCTATGGCGACTCCATTACTGCCCAGGCATGGCCGGATTTCCTGATGCAGCGTGTGCTGGCAGAGGGAAGGGGAAAGCTTGCCGTGATCCGCAAGGCAGCCAGCGGCACCCGAATTCTGCGGCAGTATCATAATATCACTTATGACTGCTATGGACTCCGGGGCGCCGTCCGGTTTCCCCATGAGGTTCCTGTTGCCGGTGCGGATACAGTCATCATTCAGCATGGCATCAACGATATTATTCATCCCGTGGGAACGGAGGTCAATCCCTTCCGCCCCTGGAGTGAACTTCCCACTGCGGAGGAATTGATTGACGGCTTGCGGAATTACCTGCGTCTTGCACACGAATATGGATTGAAGGCCTATTTGGGAACCCTTCTTCCCATTGAAGGATGGAGAACCTATGCGGACTTCCGTGAACAGCTCCGGCAGGATGTCAATGACTGGATGCGTTCTGCAGGGGAAGCCGATGGATGTATTGATTTTGATCTTGCGCTTCGGGATGCCCGGCATCCCTCTGCCTTCGCAGCGGGTTATGACAGCGGTGATCATCTTCATCCCAGTCTTGCCGCATATGAACGCATGGCACAAGCAGTTCCGGAAGCATTGCTGCAATAATGCCTGCAGGCACGATGGGGGAGCGTGGCTTAGGGGTTTTTAGAGATTAGCATAATACCAAAAAACTGCATCATTGATGCAGTTTTTTAGATATATGAGCAGGAATTATTACAGTTCTGTCATATATATTGACTTTTCATCCGTTCCGTTCTATAATGGGAGTTACAGTATGACTGCATGCTGTTATCTAAAGGGAATCTCTCACAATCAGTTGAGAGGTGGATGTGGGGTCTTAGACCCTCTAATCCGCCGTTTCTCCTTTTGTTAATTTTAGGTAACCTCTAAAAACCCTATGTTTTTAAAATCGGAAAAGAAGAAAAGGTGGATCTTGTGGGGCTTCGCCCCACACCCCACCTCTAAAAACAAGTTTTTAGAGTTTCTCTTTAATTTTCAGAGGTTCCTGCATTTATTGGGAGGAATAAAAAATGAAAGAAAAGATCAAATGGATTACTACCTATGTAATTCTGGGGGCACTCCTTGCCGGCGTAGCTGTGAATTCCTGGAACGGCGTCCGGACCGTGAATATGGTTTCCGCTTTGAATGAAACGATTCAGGAACAGAAGGAACCGGAGGGCACTGTCGAAGACGGTGTTGTCATTGCGGGCGAGTATGTCATCGAGTCTACTGTACAGATTTCTGATGCATACAAGAGCGGCGACACCTCTGCGCTGTCCGACAGGGATAAGGAAACACTGGATATGGCGTCCGAAGTGCTGGAGGAAATCATCACTGAGGACATGACCGACTATGAAAAGGAACTGGCTGTCTATGAATGGATGACCGGTGAACTTGTATTTGACGGGGGCTCCTTAGTGGTCATTCCCACATCCCAGGCGGACTGTGACAATCCCTATGGCGTGCTGAAGAACCATAATGCCGTCTGTGTGGGCTTTGCTACGACCTTCCGGCTGTTTATGCAGATGATGGACATTGAATGCATGGTGGTTCATAATACCGAAGAGTACCATTCCTGGAATCTGGTAAAACTGGATGATGAATGGTACCATACGGATATCTACAGCGACGCCGGTACCACCAGCTATGCCAATTTTAATATGAACGATTCCATGTGCATGCAGGGACATGACTGGGATACGACCTTCTTCCCGGCGGCAACCGGCATTCAGTACAACCGGGGCTATCAGAACCGCGAAAGCCTTTCCGATATCTATGAGCTTCCTGCATTTATCAGCGAAATGATGGAAGCAGATGAGAGCACCTGCTGCTTTGTAGAATTTGAAGACGATATGGATACAACGGAGTTTCTGCTGGCGGATGCGATGGTATCCATGATTGAGGAACGGCTCTGGCAGCTGGAAGAGTATGCTTTTACGGAGTTCTCCTATTCCTGGGTGCCCAATGGGGAGGATAATTATTATCTGAGTCTCTGTGTTGCAAAATATAACAGCGAAGAAGGCGGCATAAATATTGATGACGAGGACTATGCAAGGATCCAGGAGGCTGTTGATGAATATTTCCCTGAATTCGACTATTCCTACTGGGATGACGATTATTACGGGGATGATGATTTCTACCTGGGTGATGATTCCTACTGGGATGACAATTATTATATTGAGCCGGATAATGGCATATTGTTTGGTGAATAAATGAGGGATTACGTGTGAAAATGAGAAACATAATTGGTTCCGCCCTTTGCATTGCGATGTGCGGAATGTGCATGACCGGCTGCGGCAGCCAGGAACGTCAGCCCGCTGTCAGCATGTATGACCTGTCAAGAGCAATGATGGAGGCGGACGATACCCTGCCGGATATGTCCTATGTCAGCAGTTCTGATGAGAATGCAGCGGATTTATTTACTTACCTTTCGGATCTTGAGTATGATCTGGTGGATTCCTATTTTCTGAGCTATTCTTCTGAGGGCAGGGCGGATGAAATTGCCGTCATTGCACTGAAGGATGCGGACGATGCAGCGAAAGCCAAAGCTTCCATAGAAGCCCATGTAAACGATCGTGTCCATATGTACGAGCAGTATGATCCGTCCCAGACCGGGCGGGCAGAAAACGCCCTGATCTTTACGAAGGATCAATATGCAGTGCTGATTATCAGCGACCGGCAGAATGATGTAAAGTCCGCATTCGATGCGTTCCTGACGGAGTAGCGGCATGGTATTCAGTAGCGTAGTATTTTTATGCGTCTTCTTTCCGTTGGTGATGCTGCTGTACTTTCTCTGTCCCGGAAAATGGAGAAATTTTGTTCTTCTTGCGGCGAGCCTCGTCTTTTATGCCTGGGGGGAACCGGTCTATGTACTGATCATGCTGTTCTCCACCGTATTTGACTATGTCAATGGAAGACTCATTGATCATTTCCGGGAAAGGGGAAAGCCAAAACTCCGCAAATTGATTCTGCTCATTTCCGTTGCAGGCAATCTTGGAATTCTGTGTTTTTTCAAGTACACGGATTTTCTGATTGAAAATATCAATGCTGTAACCGGCATGGGAATTTCACTGCTGGAGCTGGCACTCCCCATAGGCATTTCCTTCTATACCTTCCAGACGATGTCCTATACCATTGATGTGTATCTCGAAAAGGTACCGGTGCAAAAAAATATCATTCACTTCGGAACCTATGTGACGCTCTTTCCGCAGCTGATTGCCGGGCCCATTGTGCGCTATAAGGATGTGCAGCGTGAGCTTGACTGCCGCCGGGAAACGCTGGAGGATGTGACATACGGCTTGTGCCGTTTTGTGCTGGGACTTGGCAAAAAGGTGCTGCTTGCCAACCGGGCTGGCGCCATTTACGAGCAGATTCAGGGGCAGGAGCTGTCCATGTCCCTGGCATGGCTGGGGGCTGTCCTCTTTGCCTTCCAGATTTATTTTGATTTTTCCGGTTATTCGGATATGGCAATCGGTCTTGGAAGAATGTTCGGATTCCGTTTCCCGGAGAATTTCAACGATCCCTATACCTCATCCAGTATCACGGAGTTCTGGAGAAGATGGCATATTTCTCTCGGGACATGGTTCCGTGAATACGTTTACATCCCTCTGGGGGGGAACCGGCGCGGACTTGGCAGGCAGCTGATCAATATCAGCATCGTATGGCTGTTAACCGGGCTGTGGCACGGTGCCAGCTGGAATTATGTGCTGTGGGGAGCAATGTTCGGTATCCTGTTAATTCTGGAAAAAACATTCCTGCTGAAGCTGCTGGACAGGCTTCCTGCATTCGTGGGGCATCTGTACACGCTGCTGTTTGTCCTGGTCAGCTGGGTCATCTTTGCCAATGAAACCATGACCGATATGCTTGCCTGGCTCAGAGCAATGTTTGTTCCCCGGAGCTTCTGGGATCCTCAGACCACGTATCTTTTGCTGACCCATGGATTCCTTCTGGCTGTCTGCGTCCTGTTCTGCACTGCATTGCCCGGAAAGCTTTACCGCAAGCTGGCGGAGCGTCCCGCACTCTGTCAGGGGCTGCAGATGGTTGCCGTACCAGTGCTGCTGACGGTATGCCTGATGTTTCTGGTTGCAGAGACCTACAACCCGTTCCTGTATTTCCGGTTCTGACAGGCGTCCTGGGAGACTGATCCAATAGGATGCTGTTGCGCAGGGACGTTTTTGCCGGATCTTCCCTTACATCCATGACATTGTGACAGCAGTGAGGTGTGTATGAAAAACATATATTCGATTGTTACCATAATCCTGTGCTTCGCCGTGATTGTGCCAATGGGCGTCGGATTAGCGGTGGTGCCGCAGAAGGAGTTTTCAGAAAATGAGAACCGTTATCTCCAGCAGGAACCGGAGTTTTCCGTGGAGGCACTGCTGGATGGCAGCTACACCGCCAGTCTGGAGCAGATGTGCAGTGATCAGATTCTGTTCCGGGATTTCTGGATCTCCGGACGCTCGGAGCTTCTGCGAATGGCAGGGAACCGGGATATCGGCGGCGTTTATCTCGGAGAGGACGGCTATCTGTTTGAAGCCTTCTCCGACCAGGACGTTCTGACGGAACGGTACCGCCAGAATTTATCCTATGTGAATACCTTTGCATCCCAATGCAAAGGGGAATGCTTTGTGATGCTTGTGCCTTCCGCATCGGACTGCCTGCCGGAAAAACTGCCCCGGAACCACAATCAGTATGATACGGAGGCGGTTTTTCAGACTGCCGCATCGTCTTTGACGGAATGCCGCTTTCTGGATCTGCGTGAAGCTTTGTCGGATGCGGACGCAGAACTATATTACAGAACCGACCATCACTGGACCACGGAGGGTGCCTGCTGCGGTTATCTGGAATGGTGCGTAGTAAACGGAATCACGCCCCGTGAGAAGGACTGGTTTTCCTATGAAACCCTGACAGAAGAATTCCGGGGAACGCTGTATTCCAAGGTGCTGCTGGAGGACTGCGCCTATGACACCATCCTTGCACCGCAGATTCCGGCCGGCATTGCATGTACTGCCAATGATGCGGCAATTCCCCTCTATGACCGGGAAAAGCTGGAGGGGAAGGACAAATATGCTGTATTCTTCGGCGGAAATTACGGCAGGGTGGATATTACCGGCGGCAGCGGAGAAAAACTGCTGGTGATCAAGGATTCCTATGCCAATTGTTTCGTTCCCCATATTGTGGAGGATTACGAATGGATTACCATGGTGGATCTGCGGTATTTCAGCGGCTCCCTTCAGGCATTGGCAAGGGAATATGACACGGTTCTTTTTCTGTATGAGATTACCAATTTTGCACAGGATTCCAATCTGATGAAATTGCTGATGTAAACACTCCCTGTCACTGGGATGGCTATCCCGGTGGCAGGGAGTTTCTGTTTCATTGAGCATGCGTTCCTGCGGAGCAGGATCAGTTCCGTGGGAAAAGCATTTTTTTCAGTATACCGAGATCGAAGCAGTTGACGCTGCCGTCCTGGCTGACGTCCGCCTGCTGGCACTGCTCCTGGGTCAGGGATTCCACACTCAGGAGATGCCGGCAGAGCAATACCAGATCCGTAACGGAAACACTGCCGTCCAGATTCACATCGCCCATCAGGAGGGGGTCACCGCCGGAGGGAACAATCCAGCCGCCGTCATCCGCAATCAGACAGAGCAGCTTGATGGTATCGCCGTAGTAGACATCCTCCCCATACTGCACAACCGTATCCCGCAGCGCCGCATGCCACTGGGAATCCCCGCCGCAGGCGGCAGCAACCAGAAAGGGAGCCGTGAAGCAAAGATCATTGTAGTCCTCAATTCTGTTTCCCTCCGGCGTGAAGCCTGCACAGATTTCCCAGGGATCACCGCCGGTATCCGCCGTGATAAAGGCGTTGAGGGTCCGGGCAAAGGCAAGGGCATCCTCATTGCCGCTGATCAGATAATCCATGGAAATCCGCCAGGGCGTCCGGCAGCTGTTGTAATAATAGCTGCCGTCATTTTCACTTTCCAGGAAATCGGGCTGTGCCGGCACAAATGCGCCGGTACTGTCCTTTACTATAAAGTCCGGCAGAAGACCGGTGCCGTAGGTTTCCACAAAGCGGTTGATGATGGCATAGGTGCTTTCATAGACGTTCATCCACCGGTCGTCCCCCGTTGCCCGGGCAAACACGGGCATGTACTGCACAAGGAAGTCGGAAGACCGGGTGGCGGCATAGTAGGGATCCCCCTCATCGGACCACCATACCCAGTCCCCCAGCTGGATAATCCAGTCGGTTTTGCTGACCTCGTATTCCATAATGTCGCTGATCATGTCCACAGCCGCCTGCTTGTAGTCAATGTCACCGTCACTGCCCCAGATGGTATCCGCCATCAGAAGGGCATAGGCGATATCCATGTCCCCGTCGGAGGCAGAATCCGCTCCGGAGGCATTGACAATGGCAGTGCCGGTATCCTCCTGCTGCCACGCCATCAGGTTTGGCCCGATTTCGCTCAGATGGGCACGGTAAAAGCGGTACATGCCGTCAAACAGCGCTTTTGCCTCACTGTCATAGTCCGCCATGCAGGCGGTAATCAGCATGCCATAGCCATGGGCCTCGGAAACCGTGACTTCCACGGAATACCCGGCAGAAGCATAATTTTTTTCGCTGTACCACACATAATACTGCGCTTCATCCGTCACATAGGGATCCTGCACCAGATAGCGTTCCTTCCACTCCTCATAGAAGCTGACAGTATCCTCCGACAGTGGCTGCGCAGCCCGGCAGGGCAGGGCAGTCATGGCCAGTACCATGGCCGGCACTGCGGCAAGTGCTGTGATTCTTGTAATACGCCCCATTCTCTTCCTCCTGAATCTGTGCGGCTGCTGCGAGGCACCCGCACGGTTTATCGTACATGCTCCGGAATCTCCGGGAAATACATGATTATTCAAATGTTACATTGTCCGAATTGTAGTCCTCCGCCGATGCCTCTGCAAGACCGGTTCCGTGATCCACCAGGTTGTTTTTGACGGTAAAGTTTGCAAACCAGCCGTCCACCACATACATTCTGCGGCTGGTGTCCACCTCGCCGTATTCACGGTCCATGTACAGGGTATTGTTTTCAAAGCGGCAGTCGTAGCCCCAGCCGTCCACCTGCTCATGAAGCTCGAATGCCGCAACAATCTGCGGATTCTGATTGCGGTAGCCGGTATTGTCATGGACGTAGCATGCATTCCCGGCAATGTCAATAAAACTGCCTGCGTAATTTGCACCGGACATGCCGTCACCGTAGAAAGTGCAGTTCATAATTTCGGTTCCCGTGGTGTATTCCTTGACATCCACATGCTCCGCCGCCACATTCCGGAAGGTGCAGCCGTCCACCACATTGTAATCGCATTGGTAATCGAAGCCGGTGACGGTGTAGGAGCTGCCGATATAGACGCCCTCTCCGTAGCCCGGTGTGACTGTACCGATGTCATGGAGGTAGCAGTCCTGTACCAGACAATAGGAACTGCCGTCACGCAGGGCAATGGCCTCGGAGCCGGTATTGGAAATTTCGCAGCTGCGGAGGATGGTGTGATCGGAGTGATCCAGTACGATGCCCTTCTGGGATGTGGTGAGATGGAGATTTTCCACAATCCAGTAATCTCCCGTAATATGCAGCACATAGCCGTTTTCGGCAGAAGTGCCTGTCAGAACGGGCGGATCTTCGGGATCCGCTGCACGCAGAGTAATGGGGGCAGCTGCCGTTCCCGCTGCCGATGTATCAATTTTTTGTGCGCCCTGATAAACGGTGTAGTCATAGGTTCCGGGCGCAATTTCAATGATATCCCCCGGCTGGGCTGACCGCACTGCCTCAAAAATTTCCTCAATGGTGTCCACATACAGGACATTGGCAGCCGGTGCAAGCAGCATTTTTTTCAGCGCTCCCAGATCAAAAACATTCACCTGTCCGTCGCCGGTGAGATCTGCGGCAGCCGCCTGCTGGTCTGTCAGGCTTGTCCGTGCCAGGAGATATTGGGAAAGCAGTACCGCATCCGTCACGGACGCAGTCTCGTCAAGGTTGATGTCGCCCTGTACCGATTCTGCAAGGGCTGGAAGACTGCCGCAAAGGCTGCACGCCAGCAGCGTACAGGCGGCAAGTCCTGCCCGGATGTTGCTGTTTTTCATGATCATTCCCCCATAGTATGACAGCCGTCCCGGGAAATCCGCAGTGCAGCCGTCTTTATGATAGTTTTATTATAGCACAGTTTTCCTTCTTATGCAATACATAAAGGTAATCTCAAAAAAAGAATAAAAAGTAGGGGGCTTCCATGTCATCATCGTAAGATGTATGCACCGTCAGCGAGCAGGTTGAAAGGGCGCAGCCCTTCCCGGGGTTGAGGGGTCGGAGACCCCCTATCATTTCCCCCTCCCTTCAGGGAGGGGGTCGGGGGGTGGGCATTTTTGGAATACAATCCCTTAAGTTGATGACATTGACTCCCCACACCCCTACCGCTAAAACAAGTTTTTAGAGGTCCCCAAAAGGGGGAAAAACCGGGAAATGGGGCAGCAGCCGGCTTTCCAGTGCCGGTGCCTTCCCCTGAAAATGCATGGAAAAGGATTGACAACTGCTGAATGATTTGGTATAATAAAGTATACCAATATCCGTTCCGGAATGAAAGGAGGAACCTGTGACAAATTCACTCACAGGGAACAAGATATGGAAAACAGACAGATTGATATTACTGCCAAATCCAATAAAAGCGTGAAGCTTGGTCTGATTCCCGGCCACTTTGCCACCAACCACTCCCATGTCAACTACTTTGTGGATATGACTGCCATTAAGACCCAGTACCGGGCAGCAAGAGAAACCGCCCGTGAGCTGTCAAAGGCATATGCCCACACCACCAGCGTGGATACGATTATCTGCCTGGAGGGAACCGAAATGATCGGTGCATTCCTGGCAAGGGATCTTTGCGAGCATGGCAACGGCATCAACGGCGGCAGGGATATTGCGGTGATTACCCCCGAGACCAACACCAATAACCAGATGCTGTTCCGTGACAACATCCAGAAGAAGGTTTACAACCAGGAGGTGCTGCTCCTGATGTCTTCCGTTTCCACGGGCAAGACCATCAACCGCTGCATGGAATGCCTCCAGTATTACAGCGGCAATGTGGCAGGCATTTCTGCAATTTTCAGCGCTATTGATCATTACAATGACATGAAGATCAACGCTGTATTTACTGCTGCCGACCTGCCGGAGTACAAGTCCGTCCTGCCCTCGGAGTGTCCCCTCTGTGCAAGCGGCAAGAAAGTGGATGCCATTGTCAATAGCTTTGGTTACTCCAAAATCTGAGCTTTCCCATGAAACTGCCCAGAATCGAACTGAATGCACCGGTGGTGATCTGGTATACACTGCTCTCATTCATTGTTCTGATGTTTGGCTATGCCACCAATAATGTCTCTACGGATACTTTTTTTACCTGTTTCCGGACTTCCTGGACGGATCCTGCCATGTGGTTCCGGATGGTAAGCTATGTGTTCGGACATGCGGATTTTTCCCATTATGTCAGCAATTTCTTTCTGATTACATTAGTGGGGCCGATGCTGGAGGAAAAATACGGCAGCAAGCCCCTTCTCGGGATGATGTTTGTGACGGCGCTGGTGGGCGGCCTTGCTAACGTGCTGCTGACCGCCTCCGGACTGCGCGGTGCAAGCGGCATCGCCTTCATGTTCATTATCCTGTGCTCCTGCACCTCCGTCAAGAGCGGAAAAATTCCCTTAACGCTGGTGCTGGTGGTGGCGATCTATATCGGCCAGGAAATCGTCAGCGGCATCACTGCCGTGGATAATATCTCCCATGCCACCCATATTCTCGGCGGTGTGTGCGGTATTATTTTCGGTTTGTATTGCAACAGGGATCGGTCCGGATCCTGATATTTCACAATGAAAACAAAAAGGAGGAAGTACGATGCTTCATGAAACAGTAGCAGCACTGCTTAATCAGCAGGTGAACAAGGAATTCTATTCTGCCTATCTTTACCTGGATTTTTCCAACTATTATGCCCAGGCAGGGCTGGACGGATTTGCAAACTGGTATCAGATCCAGGCACAGGAGGAGCGGGATCACGCAATGCTCTTCTATCAGTACCTTCTGAACAATAATGCAAAGGTCACACTGGAGGCAATTGACAAGCCGGATAAGGTGTTTACCTGCCACATGGATCCCCTTAAAGCAGGACTTGCCCATGAGGAATATGTGACCGCACTGATCAATGCAATTTATGCTGCGGCATATGAGGTAAAGGATTTCCGTACCATGCAGTTCCTGGATTGGTTTGTCAAGGAACAGGGCGAGGAGGAAACCAATGCCCATGATCTGATTTCCAAAATGGAATTGTTCGGCTCGGATCCCAAGAGTCTGTACATGCTGAATAGCGAGCTGAAGGCAAGAGTCTACTCCGCACCGTCCCTGGTGCTGTAAGAGAACCGGAAGATTGCCTGAATTTTGATGCAAAATGGGGGCTTTGCAGCAGCTTGCTGTGAAGTCCCTTTGCTGTTCAGCCCATACACGCATACGTCCACGGAGAACTTCTCCGAAAGCCAAGGAGGGAGATCTATGCTCACAAAACGTCTTGTTCCGGTACTGCTTGCCGTCGGAATGCTCACTGCTCTGCCGGCGGCGGCGGAAGAAACGGAGGAAATTGCCATCTACCCCACATGCCAGACAACACTGTTTTATTCTTCCGGAACCCTGCAGATCCACCTGGACAGCAGCTTTTCCTACAGCACCGTTTCTGTCTACCGCTCGCTGCAGGAGGGACAGTTTCTGTACTACCAGTATGCAGCGGAGCTTGCACAGCCCAGCTGCCTGTACTTTCCGCTCATTGAAGGGGACTATATTGTGCTGCTGACGGTTCCCACGGATGATGCCGCCGGGCAGCAGACCTTCAGCTTTTCCTGTACCATGCGGGATCCGGATATGGATGAAACGCTGTCCTTCGACAGCAGCTGCCACGAGATCTACCTGTCCTGCGATCCGGAAGCCAGAGCCGACGTCACCGCAAGCTGGAGTGACGGCGTGCAGGATCGTGTGTACATGACGGCAACAGAATTCACCATGGCGGGCAGGGGCTTTACCCTTGGGGATGTCAACCATGATGACACGGTGGACGCAGCGGATGCAGCCATTCTCCTTGCCGATGCGGCAAGGATGGGTTCGGGGGGCGCCAGCACCTTCTCTGCAATCCGCCTCAGGGAGGCGGATGTCTCCCTTGACGGAAGCCATAATGCGGTGGATGCCGCCTATATTCTGTCCTATTCCGCAAGCTTTGCCAGCGGTGTGTTTACCGGCACCATGGAGGAGTATGTCCGAAAGTAAAGGGAAAAGAAAAATCAATCCGGGACTGCTGTGTCATGCCGCAGTCCCGGATTTGTTATGCCCGCTTCTTTTCCTCTTTTTTTATGGTTTCGATGATCTGCTGCAGCTCCAGTGCCTTGCCCAGATCGCCCTCAATCCGCAGCTTTCCGGTGGTATAGGCCATTACAGCATTCATGGAGCCCCTTGCAATTTTCAGAAAATCCTTTCCTGTAGCAATCAGCTTCACATCCCGGTCATAGTATTCATAGGGTTCCACATAGAGCTTGCCGTCCTTCAGCTCCACATAAAATGCGCCCTCGCCCTCGCCGACAATATCAATTTCTACTGCAAGATGCTGCCGGAGGCTGCTGACATCGCTTTTCAGGAATTCCTCTCTTGCTGCTGCAACAATTTCTTCGTAGGTCATGGGATCCATCCTTTCTGAACAGTGATTCAATCGCAGAGATCGCCCCGGCAGGACTGTGTGCGCTTGATTTTTTTAGAAGTGGTTTTGTCAAATTCCACAGTGCGCATACGGAGCCTGCGGATGTTCTTTGCCGACGGCAGCCCGGCGTTTACCTTCTGTACATGGGTCTTGAAGGCAGCGGCAGCCGCCTCAGTACCCTTTGCGGCAGTGAATTCGGGGTGGGGGAACAGCTCGGCGGTAATCATGCCGTCCTCCGCATACACCAGTATCTCACCCAGCCAGTCCTGCCCGGCAAATTGATTCTCCAGCTCTTCCGGCGAAACATTCTCACCGTTGCTGAGAATAATGAGGTTTTTCTTTCTGCCGGTAAGGTAAAGGCGATTGCAGTCGTCCACATACCCCAGATCCCCCGTCCGCAGCCATCCGTCCTCGGTCAGCATCTCTGCGGTTGCCTCCGGATTCTGGTAATAGCCCAGCATGACGGAGGGGCTTTTTGCCCAGACTTCGCCGTCCACAATTCTGACTGCACAGCCGTTGACAATGGTGCCCACATCACCGATGTTCTCATCGCCTTCCATGGCGGTGGAAATCCGGGGAGAGCATTCCGTCATGCCGTAGCCTTGGAAGATAGGGATTCCCATAGCCCGGTATGCCCGCACCAGCTCCGGATTCAGGTAGGCGCCGCCGCTGAAGATTCTGCGGAGCCTGCCGCCGAAGACGGCAGCGGCAATGCTGCGGATGTCCGTTCCCGGCGCTGCATCCGCCGCAGCCCGGATCTTTTTATAGATGGTTTCTGCGATCATGGGTACCAGCAGAATGGTTGTGGGCTGGAACAGTCTGAGGTTCTGGGCAATCCGCATCATGGAGTCGTTGACGCAGACCGTTGCGCCGTAGCGCAGGGACAGCAGAATGTCGCAGGTCAGGCAGTATACATGGTGAATGGGCAGCACGGTCAGCAGCACGTCCTCCGGGGTGCTTTCGCCGTCCTGGCACATGGCGTTGTCAATGAGATTCCGGTGCGCCAGCATAACGCCCTTGCTCTTGCCGGTGGTGCCGGAGGTGTAGACAATGGAGGCACAGCATTCCGGGTCAATGGGCGTCCATTCCGCCGGAGCATAGTCTGCCAGAATCCGGGGGAGGGAGACAACCCCTTCTGCCTCCGTGTCCTGCATGGAGACATAGGTGCGGATGCCGGGACAGCCCTGCCGGATAACGGGGAGCAGGGGGAGGTAACGCTTGTCAAAGAAGAACACCTCCGCATCCGCACGCCGGAGATGATCGCACAGATCCTCTGCCTGGAGCTGGGCGTCCAGGGGGATGCTGACATGACCGGCGCAGGCAGTTCCGAAATAGCAGGTCAGATAGGCAGCACAGGTCAGTCCGATCATAGCGGCATGGAGGGGCTTTCCACTGCTCCGTTCCTGCAGAAAGGCACTGACCCTGCGGCAGTTCTCCGCCAGCTGTACAAAGGTGGTATCTGCAATTCCCTTGCCAGCCTTCTCACGAAGATAGGGCTTGTCACCGAATTCCGCTGCAGCCTGCACCAGCAGATCCTGCAGGGTTTTGATTGTTGTTTTCTCCATGTTCTTCTCCTTACTTTTCCAGCAGGGTTTCCAGGTAGGCTGTCACTTCACCCAGTGTGTGGATGCCGGTCAGCTCCTGTTCGTCCAGGGTTACGTCAAACTGTTCCTCCAGCTCTCCCAGCAGGCTCATAAAATCATAGGAATTAAAATGCAGATCCTCAATGAGTCTTGCCTCCGGTGTGATTGTCTCCGGATCCACATCCACATACTGCAGAACCAGTTCCTTCATTTGCTCCATCATACTCGTATCCTCCTTGATTGCTTAAATCATATCCAGAATTTCACCGATGGTGCGCTCATGGTTTTCAATCCCGCGGAACAGCACCCGGCAGAGATAGTAGTACAGGTACTCCATTTCGTACTCCGTCACAGCGTCCTTGCGATATTCAAAGTGGAAGTTCAGACCGTTGTCCTCCACCCGGTGCATGACGGTCAGATACAGGGGCTGGGCAGCCACACCATTGGTGTACCACATGCTTTTGTAGGGAATATCCGGCACATCCTGGGCACTGCTGCGCAGGGACAGGGGCTGGTAGGTGAGACTGATGCTTTCATAGCTTGCGCCGGGGGTCAGCTTCCAGTACTGGGCACGCTCCCTTGTGAAGGCTATGGGATCGTAGTTGGCATGGCGGAACAGGCGGTTCTGCTTCTCCTGCATCATCTGCAGGCCTTCCATAAAGGTCATTTCCGGTTCCATGATGGTCCGGAGGGGGAAGAAGTGGATTCTTGTGCCGCCGGACTGCTTTTCCAGCAGGGTGCCCCGCCTGGAAACACAGCTCTTGATGGAAACATCCTTTTCGTTGTTATTGAACTTGGAGAGTACCGTGCGCAGCCCCATGAGCAGCAGGCAGACCATGGGAACCCGATGGGCGGTACAGAATGCCATCAGCCGTTCCGACGGATCCTTTTCCAGCTTGTAAACGGAAATGGAGGCCTCCGGGCTGTGGGAGGTGACAGTGGCATAGCGCTGATCCGGATTGTTGTTTTCCCTGCGCTGGGTAATGAGCCGCCCCATACCGTTGAAGTCCGTGTACATCGGTTCGCTCTCCCGGATTTCCTGCATCCAGAATTCCCGGTCACGCTGCTGGGCGGAGGAGCCTGCCTCGTAGGCGAGATCCTTTTCCAGCGCCTTGATATAGGATTGAAGGGGCTTGGGCACGTCCATGCCGTAACGCTTGGCGCAGTACAGCTCCAGTACATCCCTGTCAAACGCAAAGATGGAGCTGGAATCCATGGTCATGTGATCCACCTTCAGGTAGATGCCGTTAAAGCCGCCGGGCAGCTTGATCATGACAACCTGGTTCATGGGGGAGTGGAACCGTGCAAAGGGGATTTTGGTCCAGCGGCGCATTTCCTCGTGGGCATCCTCTTCCTTCCAGCTGGAAAAATCCCGGAAGGGAATATCCCGTTCTTCAAAGGGAACCAGGTACTGATATACCGTTCCGTCCTCGTCCTGATGGAACCGCAGCCGCATGGATTCAAAGCGGATATAGGCTTCATAAATGGCTTCCTTCAGCAGCTTGAAGTCCACCTCCTGCTGTATGTACAGACCTGTGCCGATGTTCAGGAGCTGGTGATAGGGGCAATAGAGAATGGAATAATTGTGGATTCTCTGTGCCGCATTCAGCGGATAGCCCTGTATGGTAACGCCGTTGAGCTGAAATTCTTTCATAGTCTTGTTTCCTTTCCCGATCATCGCTCGTGTTCCTGGGGCAGATATGTATCGAGGAACGCAGCAACCGCATTCTGGTACTGCGTCAGATTTTCATAGGTGCTTGCCCCGTGGCCGGCCCCCTCCACAATGAGCAGTTCCTTGGGGCCGCGGCATGCCTCGTAGTTCTTCCGGCTCATCCAGACGGGCACGAAATTATCGTCGGCACCATGGATGAACAGAACGGGGAGCCTGTTGGTACACAGGGCAGTCAGCGTGGAGTAATCCTTGAAGCCGTACCCTGCCGCCTTGCGGCACATTGCGTTGCAGATGTTCATAATGGGGAATTCCGGAAGATGGTAGTCACGCCGGAGAATGTGAGCAAAGACCTCATGGGGGGAGGTGAAAGCGCAGTCGCTGACAATGCCCTTGACAGCGTCGGTCAGATCGGTGAATCCGCTGACCATCAATGCTGTGGTAGCACCCATGGAGGTTCCGTGAAGGACAATCCGCCGGCTGCCCTGGAAACGGCGCTCAATGTAGGAAATCCATTCCAGACAGTCATAGCGGTCCAGAATGCCGAAGCCCACATAATCGCCGCCGCTTGCGCCGTGGGCACGGTGATCGGGAATCAGCACATCGAAGCCCCGTTCATGATAGAATCTTGCGTGCGTGGAAAACTCACTGATGCCGATGCTGGAATAGCCGTGCAGTCCGATGACAAGGTTTTCCGTAGGCTTCTCTGCCGGGAGGAACCAGGCATGAAGGGTAATGCCGTCCCTTGCCTGAATGGTAATCTCCTCGGGATTCCGGGCGGTAAGCCACTCCCGGTTAGGGGTGATAATTTTCCGGTACTCTTCCCATTTTTTGGCGTCCGCCATTTCATCCATACTGACCCGGACGCCCTCCATCCGGGGGATGACTTTGTTGAACAATACCCTTGCCCCTGCAAAGGATCCGGCAGTCCCCGCTGCCAGAAGGGCTGCACCTGCAGCACCGATCCAGATACCTGCTGACATGCTATCACAATCCTTTTCTCATTTTGACCGGCGGTCAAATCCGATTTTCTATATTTTACCATGTTTTTGACCGCCGGTCAAGTTCTTTTTATGATTTTATCTTGCCAAACGAAAAAGTTTGTGATATAATGAAAAAAATAAAACTGAGGGCAGGGAAACTCTATGAAAAATGATAAGAAAACACGTATTCTTGACGCTATGGAGGAGTTGATGTCCGTCATGCCGGACAAGGAAATATCCGTCAATCTCATCGCAGAAACGGCAGGTATTGCCAAGGGAAGTGTGTATTACTATTTTGAGAGCAAGGAAGAAATTCTGTATGAAGTAGTTGCTCGATGCTATGAGAAAGCCATACATGAATATTTCAGCGTAATCCGCAGGGAGACCTCCGTACTGGAAAAAATGAAGCTGCTGTTCCAGAGCATGATCCGCAGGGAATTCCACGACCATCAGGAAAATGTCATCCGCATGCTCCATCTTCATGACAATATGCTGCTCCACAATCAGATGAAGACGGTGGCAATCCGGGAGGTGGCACCCATTATGGAGGAGCTGCTGGTGCAGGGAACGGAGGAAGGGGTGTTCCGGACGGATACACCCAAGGAAAGTGCGGAAATGATTGTTGCCGTTCTGACCTTGTTCCTGGACAATACGGTATTTCCCGCCGATGAGGAGGGAATGCAGCGGAAGCTGAAAATCTTTTCCGGCGTACTGGAGAATTGCCTCCATGCATCGCCGGGGAGCTTTGATTTCCTTTGGCGGCAAAAAGCCATCTGATGGGCGGTCATGTGATCCCGGACAATGGATGCAGAAAAAGGGATTTCTCCGTCCCAGTCGGAGAAATCCCTCAGTTTGTCGGGGAAGGGAGGGGGTAAGTTTTTGGAGGATACTGCATCCTCCACCCGCCGCTCCGGAATCAGTAATTCTCTGCTTTCAGCTGGAAATAGCCCTGGGGATACTGGCAGACGGGGCACATGGCGGGGGTATTCTTTCCGATGACCACATGTCCGCAGTTGCGGCAGATCCACACTGCGTCCCCATCCCTGGAGAATACCAGGGCGTCCTCCACATTCTGCAGCAGCTTCCGGTAACGCTCCTCATGTTCCTTTTCAATGGCAGCTACCTGACGGAATTTTGACGCAATACCGGGGAAACCCTCCGCTTCCGCTTCCTTGGCGAAGGTATCGTACATGTCCGCCCATTCATAGTGCTCGCCCTCGGCAGCGCCCTTCAGATTTTCGGCAGTGGTGCCGATGCCGTCGGTCAGAAGCGCATACCAGAGCTTGGCATGTGCCTGTTCATTGGCAGCGGTTTCCTCAAAGATGGCCGCAATCTGTTCGTAGCCCTCCTCCCGTGCCTTCCCGGCAAAGAATGTGTACTTGTTCCGTGCCTCCGATTCGCCGGAAAAGGCGGCACGCAGGTTGGCATGGGTTTTGGTTCCGGCAAGCTTCTTCTGATTCTGTAATTCCATGGAAATTCCTCCTGTTCGTTGATACAGAAAGTATGGGCGGAGGGAAGCAGTTTTATTCCATGCAGAACAAAAACAGGAACAAAAAAAGCCCTGCCTTTTCTGAGGCAGGGTTTTTTTGAATTAATTTTTGAATTAATACAGTTTGAAGGTATCGTAGCGCTTGTAAGCGGCGTCATTTCTGGTAACGCTCATGGCGTCGCACCAGCCCTTGAGCATTTCATCAAAGTCATCATCGAACATGGCAACCTGAACACTGTACACGGCACTTTCCGTCCACAGATCCTCCGTGTTGGCGCGTTCCTCAATGTCATAGCGGACAATCAGGTAGTACGCATCCTCCTCTTCTACCAGGAAGGGCTTGCCGTAGTCGCTTTCCGGAATGTCCAGAAGCTTCTTGTATACATTCTCCGTGGGGGAATAGGTGATGTCCGCCTCGTCCTCGTAATCCTCCGGATCAATCACGGAAATGATGCTTTCCCTTGCATAGGGAGCTTCCGTTTCCACCGTGGTGGTTTCGGTCTCGCTTCCGCTCTCTTCGGCAGCAGTTGTGGCTGTCTCCGTGGATGCGGAATCCTCTGTTGCTGTGACGGTTGCGGTTTCCTCTGCAGCTTCATCGGCCTGTACAGTGGAAGTGCCCTCCTCGGAGGTCTCCTCCGCAGTAGTAGCAGCTTCTGTTGGCGCTTCCGTCTCAACGGGGGTGGTTTCCGTTTCTGTCACACCGGCAGCTTCATTGGAGACGGAGGTGCAGTAGGCATCATAATCCTCCTGAACAGCAGCCATTTCCGTCATGACTGCTTCTGCGCCGCCAGCGTTAAAGGCGGACTCCACACGTTCCTGGTAATCCTCCGCCAGTGCCTCCAACTCGCTGGTATTCTCCAGGGTGTTGCCCTCGCCGTCCAGCTTCTTCATGGTGATGTATTCACAGCGGATATTGTTGTCAATGTAATACTGGAGAAGCTCGTCCTCCGGAACGCCGTATTCGCCCTCGGTGCCGTAGTAGTACAGGAACACCTCCTGGGTCTTGTAGGTGGAAGTAATGACCTTTTTATAGGAAGCCTCGCTGATGCCGCAGCTCTCATAGTAATCCTGGTAATAGGACCAGTAGTATTCCACCATGGAGTTAATGTTGGCCTTGTCCTCCTCATCCAGGGTCAGATTCAGCTCGGCAAATTTATCCTCCACAGCCTGATAGTTGGTGCAAAGCTCCGTTGCCTTGTTCTGGATCCATTCGGAAACAGCAACTCCCTCAATGGAGCAGGCCTTGACAGCGTCAGCATCCGAGGTGTCCAGGTCGGGATTTTCTTCCTTTAAGGTGGTCAGTGCGGAATTATGGGCTTCCAGAGCGTAGTAAATGTACACGCCTGCGGGAATTTTAGTATCATTAATGATCAGACCATAGGTGGTGTCGCTGCAGCCTGTAAAGGCGGCTGCAATGCCGAACGCAGTCAGGAATGCGGCGGCTTTTTTGAATAAAGACATAGTAATACCTCCGAAAACAATCTTTTACTATTATACTACAAATTTTAATTCCTGTCCATAGTTTTTTTGAAAAAAATCTGGAATTTCACAAAATTTTCATACTGCCTCTGGGAAAACCGGACGCTTTCAAAAAAATTCCCTTCCCGGCTTGCATTCTCCCCCGGACCTGTGCTATACTATAAGGGGATTATCAAATACTTGTTTTTAGAGATCACAGCATGTCAAAAAGGGGTGTTTTTTAATGAGCTCACCCCACTTTTAGAAATACATCTCGGAAAGGAAGGATTGTTATGAGAGCACTCATTACCGGTGCCACCTCCGGAATCGGTCTGGAGATGGCAGTTTATCTTCACCGTCTTGGCTGGAAGCTTGTTCTGACCGGCAGGAATGACGCCCAGCTGCGCCGTCTTGCCCTGCACTTCGAGAAAGACACCCGCTGGATTGCCCTGGATCTTGCCGAACGGGGTGCGGCGGAGCAGCTGCACCGGTTCTGTGAGGGACTTCATGTGGACTTTCTGGTGAACAATGCGGGCTTCGGCATATTCGGTGCCTTTGACGAGACGCCGCTGGAGCGGGAGCTTTCCCTCATTGATGTGAATGTCCGTGCCGTTCATATTCTGACCAAGCTGTTCCTCCAGGACTTTGAGCGGCAGGGCAGGGGACGGATCCTCAATGTTGCCTCCAGCGCCGGTTTTATGGCAGGTCCGCTGATGTCCGGCTACTATGCCTCCAAGAATTATGTGGTGCGCCTGAGCCTTGCCGTCCGGGAGGAGCTTCGCCGGAAGGGTTCCCCCGTCACCATCAGCCTCCTGTGCCCCGGTCCCGTGGATACCAACTTCAACCGCCGTGCCGGAGTCTCCTTTTCTCTGCCCTCAGCCAATGCCCGTCAGGTGGCTCGCTGCGGCATTGACGGCGCCCTGAAGGGAAAGGCCATCATCGTGCCCACGCTGCAGATGAAGCTTGCCCTTGCCGGTGCCAAGCTCTGCCCGGAGCTTCCCCTTACCGCCATTGCCTACCACATGCAGAAGAGGAAGGGAAGCCGCTGAAATACGCAAAGTCGGAGCCCCCCCATCATTGCCGGTCAGGGGGTGGGCAAATTTTAAACAACTCTCCTTTTCAGACAAACTGACAGGAGCATCCCCATTCCGGAGGATGCTCCTGTTTTTGGCTTTTTGCGGAAAGAATTCCCTTATTCCAGTTCAAAGGCACCGGTATACAGCTGATAATAGGTGCCCTTCTGGGCAATGAGGGTTTCATGGTTGCCCCGTTCGATGATTCTGCCGTGATCCAGTACCATGATCACATCGGAATTTCTGACTGTGGACAGACGATGGGCAATGACAAAGACGGTTCTGCCCTCCATGAGCTTATCCATGCCCTGCTGCACAATGGCCTCGGTGCGGGTGTCGATGGAGGAGGTGGCCTCGTCCAGAATCATGAC
>CAZXVI010000039.1:0-22003 GCA_964644275.1 uncultured Ruminococcus sp.
TGCTGCCGTTTCTGATATAGCTGTCAAGCACATAGGTACACTGGTGGAACGCAAACTTCGACATATGCCGCTCGTATTCCAGCACTGCTTTTTTTCCCTCTGCCAGGAATTGCTCTTCTGGCTGCTGATCCGGCAGAATGCCGTCAAATTCCTTCTGCGTGGTGTAGAAAGCCGTGCGGATCATGCGGTTGTACACATTGGAAAGCAGCAAGCCGTCCTTGACAACGGGGTCTGCGTCCTCCGGCCTGGCATCGGGATTGAAGGGCTTGGGCATGAAGCTCACGGAACGCTGCCCCAGTCCCAGACCAAGCCAGTGCATACGCAGCTGCTCCGGGGTATAGTAGTTCAGCAGCTCATCCGCCATGGGGGGCTTGACTGCCCCGGAACTGGATGCCTTCTTATCCAGGAAAAGAATATGGTGGTTTGCTATGATCGTAGGCATCTGCAGTTCACCCTCTGCAGGATCAGCGGACTTTTCTGATGCTGCCTGCTGTGCCATCCACATGGCAGGCTCAGCAACGCCATAAAAGTAAATGTTGTCCTGACCGATGAACTGGTATACCTTGGATTCTTTGCTGCACCAGTAATCCTTCCAGGCTTCCTTGTCCTGACCGCACTGTTCCAGATAGGTCTGGGTGAAGGAAATGGGCGCCCACAGGGATTCCGGCCAAACCCAGACGGTCAAATCTTCGCCGTCCTGCTCAAATTTCGGTGCAGGAACCCCCCATTCAATATTGCCGGTCAGACGGAAAGGCACCAGCGTTTTGCCGGTACGGTAGCGGATGCCGTTCTCCGTCAGGATGCGGCAGGCTTCATCACAGTCCGGCAGATTGGTGAATTCAATGGTGAAGGAAGGCTTCTTCTTTTCCTCCAGATAGCTGTGCTCCGGCAAGCTGTCTTTCAGGGCAAAATAGGTTTCCTCAAATTCACGTTTGATATAGATGACCGGGGGCTTGAGAAATTCTGAAATGGTCTTCCATACTACCGGACGGATGGACTTGTCCTTCTGCATGGAGGCTACCCAGTCCTGGAGGAGCTTCTCATAATCCCTCAGCTTGAAGTACCAGTTGACCACGGGCTTCATCACCGGTGTTTCTCCGGTCAGCGTGCTGACGGGATTCAGCAGATTCTCGGGCATATACTGGTGTCCCAGGTCGCATTCGTCCGCATAGCCTTTTTCGGAGCAGCAGCCTTCCACAGGGCATTTGCCCACAACCTGGCGGCCGTTGAGAAACACACCTGCTTTTTCATCAAAGAACTGCATGGTAGAAATCTTGTTCAGCTGCCCCTTGTCATAAAGCCCCTGGAGAAATACCTTGGTGAATTCTGCATGGACTTCCTTGGAACGGCCGATGCCGGAAGCGGCAAAGAGGTTCGGCGCAATGGCATACTCCTTCAGCGTCGCTTTCTGCTTCTCATGGTTTCTGGTTACAAAATCCACCAAAGAGCCATTGAATTCGCCCTTTGCAGCTTTCTGCCGCCATCCCTCGGCTATGGGAGAACCATAACAGTCAGTACCGCTGACAAAAATGACATTTTCCTTGCCGATGCGGTCACGGAGAAACCGTGCATAGGTATCCGCAAACACCATCATACCGCCCACATGACCAAAGTGCAGCTCTTTGTTGCCGTAGGGCATGCCGGCTGTCACAACGGCACGCTTCGGGAACACTGGGCGGGGAATTTCAAAAGCCTTCTGTTTGCCATCGGGCGCAGTATTGTTCTTTGACATACATTTCAAGTCCTTTCACGAATTATCGTTATTATTATATCACACTCTTCCTGTAAATGCAAGCTTTTTCCAGGCAGTATCATACGGATCAATTTTATGGTTTACTTCCGCTTCCCCGCCCAGTCCTTCCGAGGGAAAGAGATTGGTAGAAACAGCAACAAGCCCGCATGCAGCGGACTTGTTGAGAAAAGGGGGCATCATACTGTTGTTCTGCGGTCATGTGTCTGACCGCTGTAATAGTGTTCCTTATCCGCATACATGCGGATATCCGCTTCGTGAAGCTGTTTAGAGACTTCATTTTCTTCAGCTGCCCACGAGGTACCGATGGAAACGCTGACATGATTTTCCTTAAACATAGAAGAAATCCGTGAGATAGCTTCATTGAAATCCGTTTTGCTGATATCCGGAACAATCACTGTAAATTCATCGCCGCCGATTCGGTAGGCGTTGTTCCCGAATTCCTTTTTTATGATGGATGCTGTATTGCGGATAAAATTGTCACCTGCAGTATGACCCAGCTGGTCGTTCATTGCTTTGAGTCCATTCAGATCAAAGTAGGCGACTCCAAGAGAATGATAGCTGTTTTTTTGGTGCTGTTCCAGGATCTGGTTGAACTTGTTCCGGTTGTAAAGTTCGGTAAGGGTATCTTCAAAGCTCAGACGTTCCAGGGACTGCTGGTATTTCCTTCGTTCCAGGCTGTCCAGAATAAAGAACGTGGTGGAGGACAAAAGAGAAAGATCCCGGTAATTTTGTTTGGGATTATCCACACCCAGGAATCCGATGATCACATCGTTTTCTACCAGGGGCACAGCAACGAGGCTCTCTATCCCCTGGGCTTCCAGAATCTTATAAGTATCCGAATCCTTATGGACATCCTTGTCGATATGGGAGATGTAGAACGATCCCTCTTCTTCAAACTTGCGAATCCATGTAGCAATCACACTCAGCGGCACATCCTGCAGATGATCAATTTCCTTTGAGATGCCCTCAGCAGTATACTCATAGGTATTGGAGATGGTCTGTTTTTCGTAATTCAGCTCAAAGAGATATGTCCGGTCACCGTCAAAATAGGTATTCAGCGTCTGCAGCAGGCTGTTAATGGCAATATTAATATCCGTATAAGAAGACAGGGACTTAATGCACTGAATCAGTGTATTGGAGATGAGCAGCTGCTGTTCCGAACTGCGTTTGCTTTTACTCAGCCGGTTCAGATTGTACATATTCCAGCAGAAATATAGAAGAAGCAGGATTCCCTCGACAATGCCGAAATACATCACAATCTGCTTGACTTCCTTCAGACTTGCAAAGGCCACATCCTCACGGACAAAACACAGAAGCTCCCAGCTGCAAAGATCAAAAGGGGTATAGACCATGTAGCTGTATTTGTTACTGCCGTTTATCCGATAGGCGACTGTTCCTTCCCGTCCGTTCTG
The DNA here is from genome assembly GCA_964644275.1 of uncultured Ruminococcus sp. Lineage (GTDB taxonomy): Bacteria > Bacillota > Clostridia > Oscillospirales > Ruminococcaceae > UBA3855. The sequence continues at coordinate 3,166 of CAZXVI010000039.1, forward strand.
AATCTCAGAAATCAGATCCAGCCCCTCATATCGTTTGGCAAGGGTTCGTTCTTCTGCTTCAAACAGATTCTGGGTCCGGCTGTTCCAGCCATCCAGAATGAGCGTACCGTCGGAACGATCAACAATGCAGAGCGAAACCTGCCCATCATAGGCTTTGATCTGAAACATGTCAGAAAGGGAATCGCAATCCAGAACGCCGACTAAGACAGCAGCAACCTCTCCATTCTGTTCAACGGGAACATAGTAGTTTACGACAGCATTTCCTGTCGCCGGGTCATTCATACGGGAGGAAACGCACTCGCCGACCGCTGCAATTTCAGAGAAGGGAATACCGGGATTCGCAAAGGTTTCCCCCGTGCGCAGCTGCAAGGTATCATCAGGGTTCAACAGATCAATCCGGGTAAATCCTGTTTCTTCCCGGTAAACATTCAGATTGGAGAAGCATTTTTCGGGAGAAAGCCCCTCTTCATGATACTGCATCAGGGCGGAGGCTGTTAAACGCAGCATGCGGATATTGCTGTCCATGGCAAGATGCAGTTCCTCGTTTACATAATACGCAGACACCTGGAGTTGTTCCCAGCATCTGTTTTGTTCATTCCGCACAAGGTTAAAATAGGTCAGCATCGTCATTGAAACGACAATTATGACCACCAACAATGTTGGCAGTATGCTAAGCAGAGTTCGTTTTTCAACTCGTTTCATAAATAATTCCTTCAAGAATGGATTGTACTTGCAGGGGTATGTTCATTGTTCAATATACCATAAAAGCGCATAAAAATCAAGAAAAATTTTGTTAATTTTTTGTGCAATAGTTTATTGAGTAGGAAGCTCCAAGCTGCCCCCCGACTCCCTCCCTGAAGGGAAGAAATCACGGGGGCTCCGCACCCGACCGGTGCCCGTCCCCTCTGCCGCAAAGGCGCCTGTTGAAAGAGCCAACAGGCTCTAAGTAACCACCCCATAAAAATTAATTTCCGTGTCCAAACTGAAGAATCTGTTTACTTTTCAGCAGCAACATGGTATAATAAAGCAACAACGCTGTTTGACAGAAGGAGAAGAACCCATGATAAACAACAACTGGCTGACCTGCGGCACCGGACAAAGACGGCGCTGTCTGAGCAAGAGAATGCGGGAACAAACAGAGCGGAACTATCGTAATAACCGGGAGCTGGCTGAAACCGTTCCGATGATGCCGGTGCAGGGACAGGAACATGCACCCTTTGCACAGATGCGTTATGGCAGATATCCCCTTTCCTGGAACGGCTGTGGTGTGATTGCCTTTTATAACCTTCTGTGCTGGCAAAAACGGAACTATCCGCTTCCTGAAATAATCTGGGAATTTGAACAAAACCGCATGTGCTGGCTTGTACCCTCCGGGCTGTTCGGCACCAATCCCTTTCATCTCCGGCGTCCCCTGACAGCCATGGGGCTTCCCTACAGCATGACAAGAAGCAAACGCAGATTCCTGGAGGCGGCAGCTGAAGGACGGATGACCTGCGGTATTATAGCCTACTGGAACTACCGGAAATCTGCTCATCCTTTCAATTTTTTCGGCGGTGGCGCACATATTGTCGCCTTCCGATTCAGCGGAGAAAACTGGGAAGTATACAATATGTATGGACATGATACTGCTCCCCGGGTATTCCAGAGCCTTGCGGAACTGCTCCGTGACCGTCGTATGGCAGTCGCCTATTGGCTTTTGTCAACTGACCACACGGAAACACAATAGAGATTCCCTAAAAAACCAGATTTATTGTGGCATCATTCAGTCATATCAAAACGGAGCGCATCCAATTCAGATGTGCTCCGTGTTTCTTACACCAGACTTGTTTTTCTGAGTATGGTATTGCTGACAGCTCCGAGACCTGCACTGAATAATATTCCTCCTGCCAGACACAGAATGACGTTCATGATCCCGGAATTCAGCGGTGTCATCATTGGTATCATTATAAACAGCAGCATGCCTGCACAAAACGATCCCACTATCGAAAGCCAGGTTTTTTGTTTCGCCGCAACGCTGATGGCAAGGGAGATCGGCACGAATACTGCAATAAGGAACATCTTTGCCAGCATACACATCACGATTTCGCCCGTGCCTGCCGTTCCCGTGTCAAAGGGAAGTCCAGAAATTGCTCCGCCAAGCATTGTTCCCACAAAAAAGGCAAGAAGCATCAATACACCGCAGACAAAACCCACCAGCGTTTTGGATATCACGTAGTCACTCTTCTTTGAGCGGACGGTGAACAAATTTTTTGCATATCCGCTTTTAAAATCCTCCGACACAAAAAGACATACCAGAACTGCCGCAAAGAAGTAAAGCAGGTTGATATTGCACATACTCGTCATACTCATACCGGCTGATGCGCTTGCACCGCTTACTGTACCAATGATCTGCCATGTATTATCGAAGCCTTCCATTACCGTTTCAACGCCTGTCTGTGGATCTACCGAAACAGAACCGTCCATCATTGTCGTCATGACTAATATCAGTATCGGCATCACAAGGCAGATACCCATCATGATGTAAAACAGCCGCGTTGTGAACATTCTCCGGAAGTCCACTTTCAGCATGCTTCTCAGCCTTTTACCAAAGCTGTTGTGCTCGAATTTCATTTCCATGCTGTCATGCCTCCCTTTCCTTCATAAGATCCATATAGTATTCTTCCAGGCCGACCTTATCTGTTCCGATCTCGCTGACCAGAATGCCGTTTTCATACAGATGGGTGACGATCTCCTCGGGCTCTCCTGTGTCATAAACACGGATGAATCCGCTTTCATCTTCTTCCACGCGGGAATATTTGCAGCTGAGTATTGCCTTTGCTCTGTTCAAATCTCCTGTCCGGAGTGCAACATAGGTACGGCAGCCTGCCTCCAGTTCTTCGGCGGTCATTTCCTTGATCATTTTACCGCCCCGGACGATCCCGTAATGGGTGGCTATTTTTTCAAGCTCACCTAAGATATGGGATGAGATTACAACAGTACACTGATAATTATTGGTGATGTCCACAAGCACCTCCCGCATGATTCTCATACCATCTGCGTCCAGACCGTTGATCGGTTCATCAAGCACCAGCAGAACCGGATTTCCCAGCAGAGCCATAGCAATTCCGATTCGCTGTTTCATACCCAGAGAACAGTTCTTGTATTTATTGGAGGCTGCACCCTCCATTCTCACCATTCTGAGAACCTTCTGCACTTCTTGTTCCGGATTCTGAATACTTAAATTAGCCGCCTGGAGCATCATATTGTTCCATACGCTGTAATTAGGGAAACAGCCGGGAGCTTCTATCAAAACGCCGATTTTTGCTCTGACGTCTTCGTCCGTATAGTCCTTTCCGAACAGTTTTATCGTTCCGCCATTGGGAACGAGGAGTCCGCAGATGAGCTTTTCCGTGGTGGATTTTCCGCTGCCGTTCTCGCCGATGAAACCGTATATGGCGCCCATGGGGACGGTCATATCAAGACCTTTCAATGCCTGCTTGTTCCCGAAGTTCTTGGTTAATCCTCTGATTTCGATTGCATTCATTCTGACCGCCTCCTTTTAATATACATCGCACCTTGAGAGGATAAGTGTTCCCAGCAGATTATAAAGAATTGTCCACGCCACTGAAACTGCAAGGCATACGAGCAAGGTCACGATATTGCTGGAAAGGCACGCATAGACTGAGGAGCCGTACAGGAAAATATTGAGGACAGGGGAATTGCCGACGATTGCGCCTGCGCCTATGATAAGGATTCCCGTGCCGAAAAAAAAGCTTGATGCAATGGAAACACCAAAATATCTTCTGAAAATGATGTTGAGGAAGGTATAAAGGCTCGCCCAGCCAAGGCTCATAACCATTTTGCTCAGAATAGCAAGAATCAGCGAACCTGCATTCACTGTGAAATCCAGACCAACGAGAAGTCCGGCCGCTGCTGCACCAATTAAGTAAGTCATGCACATACAAGCCATAGCGAAAGCGCAGGTGATCGTTTTGGACATCATGTAATCCTGCTTTTTGGCGTGAGTGGTAAAAAGCTGCTTTACATATCCGCTTTTGTAATCATGACCGATAAAGACTGAAACCATGATTCCGCCGAAGATGAATACCATATTCATATTGGCATATCCGCCCATATCGCTGAACGCATAAAGGGGAGTATTTGCGGCAACTGCATTCCACACATTCGTGTAAAGAGGTTCTGATACGGTTCCGTCCGGATTTGACATACCGGTTGTTCCCAGGATCAGAGCGGGAATAAACGCTGCGATCATAAGGAAAATATAAAACATGGGCGTATGAAACAAACGGTAAAAATCCACACCCAGCATACCTTTCAGTCTTTGTGTAAAGGTCGGGGATTCAAATTGTAATTCACGCACGGCTGCCATAGGATGCTCCCTCCTTCTTTGACATCAGTTCGATGTAGTATTCTTCAAGACCGATTTTATTCTTTCTGATTTCATTCACGATATGGCCGTGTTGGAGCAGATATTCCACAATGGATTCCGTATCGTTCACATCGTACACACGAAGATATCCATCCTCTTCTCTAACGTTGTCAAATCTTGCTTTCAGAACAGCTTTCGCACCTGTCATATCCTTTGTTCTGAGAGATGCAAAAACACGGGCTCTGCTTTCCATTTCTTTTGCCGACAGCTCCTGAATCATTCTGCCCTGGCGGATAATTCCGTAATGAGTGGCGATTTTTTCAAGTTCGCCGAGAATATGGGAAGAAATGACGACAGTACAACCGTAATTCTGGGTAATGTCAACGAGTATTTCTCTCATGATCCGCATACCATCCGTGTCAAGTCCGTTGATTGGCTCGTCCAGTATCAGCAGAACCGGGTCGCCGAGAAGTGCCATAGCGATGCCAATTCGCTGTTTCATACCCAGCGAACAGCTTTTGAATTTTGTTTTCGCAGAATCCTCCATGCGGACAATTTTCAGCACACGGTTTATCTCATCTGCCGGATTATCCAGACCGAGATTGATTGCCTGCATCATCAGATTGTCCCATACACTTGAATTCGGGAAGCAGCCTGCATTTTCAATCAATGCACCCACTCTGACCCGGACTCCTGCGTCAGTGTATTTCCTGCCGAACAGCTGGATGCTTCCGCTGTCGGGAACAAGATGACCGCAGATCAGCTTTTCCGTTGTGGACTTTCCGCTGCCGTTTTCACCGATGAAGCCGTAGATTGCTCCCACGGGAACGGTCATATGCAGATGATCGACCGCATACATTCCACGAAAGCTTTTAGATAGGTTTCGGATTTCAATTGCATTCATTTTTTGTACTCCTTTCTTTATTCAGCCTCTTTTGATGATAGAATCGCCGGGAGTAATAAAAGGAATTGCCTCACTCGCCTGATAGCTGATTCCGTGTTGAGCAAGCTCCGCACAGAAGGCTGTTACATATTTGTCCGCTGGAAAGTTCTGCTTGAAATCAAGGACAAAGCAATCACCGCAGGAAATCATATTGATGCCAAGTCCGGTGGTACCGGAATTATACAGATGTATTTCCTTCACATATTTCGCATTCTCTCCAAGCCTGAACTGTCCGAGATAGCTGATGACATAGGTGTTCAGGAGCATTCCTTCAAAGAATGTCATCATTTTTCGCTTTTCCTCATAGGAATCCAGTGTGTCCAGCTTATTGAAAAGACCAAGCATGGAATTGGCTTCCCGCCTGCAATAATCACGGTCACGCTGCTGCTGCAAAAGTTCACGGTACTGCGCTGCCTGTTCCGTCAGTGTTAGACCGGCAAGCGATCTGTCGTAGGGCAGTATCATGCTTTTGACGCAATTCTTGAATGTATTTGGAACATCCAGTGCCTCACGCATATCGGTGGCGATATTGGCATTGATCGGCTTATCATAATCGGGATACAGCTTTGCAATTCCCCTGCTCATCAGCAATGACAGCAGAATAACGGGTGTTGCGTTATTTTCCTTACATGTTTTCATAAATTGGTTGTGGGGAATTGTTACCTCATACCGGTAATTGGTCTTATCCTCAACCGCAACATTTTCAGGAATGGCATATGCATCACGGGAAAGAGAAAGAAATTCTCTATTCTCATCATAGTCGTATTCCTGCATAAAAGGGTCGGTTGTTTCGCCGGGGAGCAGCGATTCCTCTGCAAGGTGAACACCTTCCGGCACAGGCTTCTCTCCGTATTTCTGATTACAGTAGTAATATATCAGCGTTTCGATAAATGGCATAATGCCTCGTCCGTCACATAAAGCATGATGGAAAGAAACAAATACGGAATAATCATAATAAGTAACATCAATCAGATGATAGCCGCAGCTGATATGTCCCAGCCGTGCCAATTTCTGCGTTCTTCTGGCAATCAGAGTGCAGTCGTTGCGGACAATGTAAAAATCGCCATCTTGTTCTACGAGCTTTGTATGAAAATAAGGGTATCGTTTCCCGGCAGATATAAGTGCCTGATTCAGGAAAGAACCAGTCACTTTTTTGTTGAAGCGAATTTCTACAACTTCGCTTTCCATGCCATATTGCTTATAAAGGTAACTTTGACCCGATCGGATTTTTTCATAACTGCTGTCAGCAGCGGAACCGGATTGCCGAATCAGCGTTTCCTTTGTGCTTCTCTTCAGTTGATCGTATGCTTCCTGAAACCAATTAGCCATGTGCCCGTCCCCCTGCATTGTTATTGTTCATACGAATTCCTTTCATTCTGGTAGACTTTGCCTGAAATTATTTAGCCGACGCAGTCGGCATAGGGAACCTCTGAAAACTTAGTCGCATGGGGCTTTGAGAGGTTACCTAAAGTATATCAGCGGATTGTTTTCAAAAGTTTTGAAAAATGTTTGAGAAATATTAATCTCATTCCTATACTATTTTCATAGCCGCCACAGGCGGCGTATGAGAATGGACGGATTTTATGCCGTTTTACAGCATAAAATGGGGAATACGTTGGCACACGCTCTCTATCAAACTATTGGGATAGTTGGATAGAGAATTAATATGAGAGCCTGTTTTGCATCTTCCAGCAGGCGTCTTTCCGGCTATCTCCGGATTCTGAACAGGCTCCTGCGCTGGATTTATCAGGAAATACGCAGTCAGAAAATGCCCAAAATCCGAAACGAGGAAATATTAAGCAGCCAAATGCACAATCGGAGGCAGCGGCGCAAAAAATTTATAATTTTTTATTAATTTACTCTTGCAGAAACCAAAAAAATGATGTATAATATAGATGGTGTGCCGGATGGTAAATCCCGGTACAGTCACCACAATGCCGAAAGGCTAAAATTTTTCTGAAAGGATGTCATAATAATGGCAGGTTTGAACAAAGTCACTGTAGAAGATATTAATGTAAAGGGCAAGAAGGTGCTGGTTCGCTGTGATTTCAATGTGCCCCTGAAGGACGGCGTGATCACCAACGACAACAGAATCCAGGCTGCTCTGCCAACCATCAAGAATCTCATCGCTGACGGCGGCAAGGTTGTACTCTGCTCCCATCTGGGCAAGCCGAAGAACGGTCCGGAGGAGAAATTTTCTCTGGCTCCCGTAGCTGCAAGACTGGCTGAGGTTCTGGCTCCGACTAAGGTAACCTTTGCGAACGATGATACTGTTGTAGGCGAGAATGCCAAGGCTGCAGTTGCTGCAATGGCTGACGGCGAAGTTGTTCTGCTCCAGAACACCCGGTTCCGCGGTGCGGAAGAAACCAAGAACGGTGAAGCATTCTCCAAGGAACTGGCCGATCTGGTTGACGATGAAGTATTCGTGATGGATGCATTCGGCAGTGCGCACAGAGCACATGCATCTACAGCCGGCGTAACCAAGTTTGTCAAGGAAACCGCTGTTGGTTATCTGATGCAGAAGGAAATCCAGTATCTGGGCAATGCTGTTGAGGTTCCGGTACGTCCCTTTGTTGCCATTCTGGGCGGCGCTAAGGTTGCTGACAAGCTGAATGTTATTTCCAACCTGCTGGAAAAGTGTGATACCCTGATTATCGGCGGCGGTATGGCATATACATTCATCAAGGCACAGGGCGGTTCCATTGGTACTTCCCTGGTAGATGATGAAAAGATTGACTACTGCAAGGAAATGCTGGCAAAGGCTGCATCCCTGGGCAAGAAGTTGATTCTCCCCGTTGATACTGCTATTGCCGCTGAATTCCCGAACCCCATTGATGCAGAGATTGCTGTTGAGGTTGTGGATTCCAATGCCATTCCGGCTGACAAGATGGGTCTGGATATTGGTCCCAAGACACAGGAGCTCTTTGCTGAGGCTGTCAAGTCTGCAAAGACTGTTGTCTGGAACGGACCCATGGGCGTATTTGAGAACCCGACTCTGGCAAAGGGTACCATTGCAGTGGCTAAGGCGCTGGCTGAGACAGACGCTACCACCATCATCGGCGGCGGCGACTCCGCAGCAGCTGTTATGCAGCTGGGCTTTGCTGACAAGATGAGCCACATCTCCACTGGCGGCGGTGCTTCTCTGGAATACCTTGAGGGCAAGGTTCTCCCGGGTGTCGCTGTTATCGCTGAAAAGTAAGCGGGGAGCCCCCGCGGGCGATTCGCGTGGGTAAGCAGACCAAAAACGCAGGCTCATTGCCTGTGTTGTGCGCTTACTGAACCGCATGTCGCTTTCTGCGAAGAGCGACATTGCTCTTGTGCAGATGTATCAAAACAAGCATAAGGGCGGATAGAGAGTATTCGCCCTTCTTGTGCTATACGGAGGTTTCATCATGGATCTGATGGATAAAATCAAGCAGAATGAAAACACCCCCATTTATCTGGCGCTTCTGATCGGCTTTTTGATCGGCATGCTCTTTGGCATCCTCCTGTCCCCGGTGATGAAGGGACTGAACATCAATACGAGGGTTGCCATCGGCAGTCATAACGGCTGCAATAACCGGCTTGCGGATTCCTGCAATCCAAACAAGCCCCCGAAGCATCCGCCCTTCGGCAGATGCGGAGAATAACGCAAAATAAGGAGAATGAACCATGAACAAGGCAACAAGAAAGGCAATTATTGCCGGCAACTGGAAGATGAACAAGACAAGACCCGAGGCAAAGGAGCTTCTCGAAGCCATTAAGCCCCTGGTAGCCAATGCAGAAGGCAATGTAGAAGTGATCGCATGCGTTCCTTTCACCAACCTGGAGACTGCCATTACCGCCACCGCAGATTCCAATGTGAAGATCGGCGCAGAGAACGTACACTTTGCAAAGTCCGGTGCATACACCGGCGAGATCTCCGCTGATATGCTTACCGAGCTGGGCGTTGAGTATGTAGTCATCGGCCACTCCGAGAGAAGACAGTATTTCGGCGAGACTGATGAGACCGTCAACAAGAGAACGATTGCTGCTCTTGAGGCTGGCCTCAAGCCCATCGTTTGCGTAGGCGAGCTGAAGTGGGAGCGTGAGTGCAACATCACAGAGGAAGTAATTGCCCGCCAGATCAAGCTTGACCTCTGGTCCCTGACTGCTGAGCAGGTAAAGAACACTGTCATCGCTTATGAGCCGGTATGGGCAATCGGTACAGGTCTGACTGCAACACCGGAGCAGGCGGAGGAAGTATGCGCATTCATCCGTGCACAGCTTGCAAAGCTCTATGATCAGGCTACTGCTGACGCAGTGACCATCCAGTACGGCGGTTCCATGAACGCAGGCAATGCAGCTGAACTGCTGGCAAAGCCCAACATTGACGGCGGTCTGATCGGCGGCGCTTCCCTGAAGGCTGCTGACTTCAACACCATCGTACAGGCTGCTGTACAGGGCTAAGCGGCGGGTCGCCGCTGACGAGTTGGCTCCTAATGTGCCTGCGGCACAAAAGCCGGCATAGGCTTGTCATACTTCGTACCATTACAAAAACCAAAATGATAAGGGGGATACCGTCCTCGGTGTCCCTTTTTTCTGGAATACGGACAGATATGCAGGGAGGGGAGCTATGGCATTTCTGAAACTTCTGACAGTGGAGGAATTATTCGGAAAAAAGCCGAAGAAGCGGAAATTTACAATCTGGCGGTACACGGATATCCTGCTCTGCTTTCTGCTGGCGTTTCCGATGAGCTTCGTAGGGCTTGCCTACGCATATTATCACACGATCTGGCTGATATCCATGCCCCTGCTGTTCGTACTCTGGCTGGCAAAGCCCCTGTATGACAGGAACAGACCAACACCCAAGGGGCTTCGGTATGTAACCGGCATTCTCCGTACAGTGTTGTATGTGATTGCCGGCATTGCCATTCTCATCCCTCATACAATGGGGCTTGACTGGAAATGGTACTACCCGGTACAGCGGACTGTATACCTTTCCAATTACAGTGAAGGCTCCGTTCTGGAAATGCTTCTGCCGGAAACACTTCCCGAAGAAGCGGAGCATTACGAAGTGACCTTTATTCCGAAGGTTATGCAGGGCAGTGCGACTGTCGATATCCGATTCTATACCGATGCGGCAAGCATCCAGAATTACAGAGCCTATGCGGAGCGTTGCGGCGCAGAGCATTATGATATCCAGGATGAGAAAGTCCAGAAATGGAAAAATTTCATGGAATCCAGCGGTGCGAATACGGACGGCGCAGAAGTGATGATCTTCAAATCCGGCTACAGCAACACTGCTGTGTGGATGCTGAATGAGCGCACGGGATATTTCCACATCTATTGGTAAAAATTTGAAACAAGAAAGGGTTAATAACAATGAGCAAAAAACCTGTAGCACTGATTATTATGGATGGCTTCGGCTACAATCCCAGCGATTACGGCAATGCCATCCGGGCGGCGAAAACGCCGAATCTTGACAAATACATGCAGGATCCCCACACCATCATCGGTGCCAGCGGCCTTGACGTCGGTCTGCCGGACGGCCAGATGGGCAACTCCGAGGTTGGTCATACCAACATCGGCGCAGGCAGAATCGTATACCAGATGCTGGTGAAGATCTCCAAGTCCATTCAGGACGGCGATTTCTTTGAGAACAAGGCACTGGTTGCTGCCATGGACAACTGCAAAACAAAAGGATCCGCACTGCACCTGATGGGTCTGCTCTCCCCCGGCGGCGTACACAGCCACATGGAGCATCTCTATGGTCTGGTGGAAATGGCGAAGAAAAACGGTCTGGACAAGGTGTATATTCATGCATTTTTGGACGGCAGAGATGTTCCACCGTCTTCCGCTGCGGAATACATGGAGCAGGCAGTTGCCAGAATCAACGAAATCGGCGTGGGCAAGGTTGCCACCGTTATGGGCAGATTCTATGCAATGGACAGAGACAATGCCTGGGATCGTGTGGAGAAGGCCTATGCTGCGATGGTTTACGGCGAAGGCGTACAGGCTTCCTGCCCTGTTCAGGCAATCCGTGATTCCTATGCAAACGAAGTGACCGATGAGTTCATGCTCCCGACCGTAATCAATGGCGGTGCGAAGATTGCAGCTGATGACAGTGTGGTATTCTTCAATTTCCGTCCCGACCGTGCAAGACAAATTACACGTGCTCTGGTAGATCCGGAATTTACTGGTTTTGAAAGAAAGAATGGCTTCTTCCCGCTTCATTTTGTCTGCATGGCACAGTACGATGCCACTATGCCAAATGTTTCTGTAGCCTTCCCGCCCGAAGCACTGACCATGACACTGGGCGAATACCTGAGCAAGTGCGGCAAAACCCAGCTCAGAATTGCGGAGACACAGAAATATGCACATGTCACCTTCTTCTTCAACGGCGGCGAGGAAAAGCAGTTTGAAGGTGAGGACAGAATCCTCATCAAGTCCCCCGATGTGGAAACCTTTGACATGAAGCCGGAAATGAGTGCTTACGAAGTCACTGACGCTGTACTGGAAGCTATTGAGAGCGACAAGTACGATGTCATCATCCTGAATTATGCAAACTGCGACATGGTTGGTCATACCGGCATTTTTGATGCAGCAGTTGCTGCTGTAGAGGCAGTGGACACCTGCGTTGGCAGAATGGTGGATGCCATCCTGGCAAAGGGCGGTGCGGCATTGATCACTGCTGACCACGGCAATGCGGACAAGATGTATGAGCCGGACGGTGCTCCCTTCACAGCCCATACTACCAACCCCGTTCCTTTCATTGTGGTAGGCAACGGTGACTGCAAGCTCCGTGAGGGCGGTGTTCTGGCTGATCTCTCTCCCACTATCCTGAAGCTGCTGGATCTGCCCCAGCCGGAAGAAATGACGGGCAAATCTCTCATTGTAGACTAAGTATTTCCTATTTGCAAAGCATGAAAAACCGGGCTTTCCCCGATCTGGGGAAAGCCCGGTTTCGTTATCCGAATTTTTCGCAGAGCATATCCCACCATTCCAGAATGCGGAATTTGATTTCAAATTTCTCGGAATGTTCCAGAATCTCCTCCGTTTCGTCATCAAAGGCATCCTCCGCCGTCTCCGCATTGCTTTTCACACCGGCACCTGCCGGAATGCACAGGGGCGGGTACATGACGCACCACCAATTCTGTCCTTCAGCTTTGCCGATAAGGATACGGAGCGCATCGTACTCCCCTGCCGGCATGGTGATTTCCTCGTACTGCTTCTCGTCAAATTCCATCTGTACCAGCTGCACGCGCACCTGCGCATCGCTGCCGTTTTCCTCCACCACATGCTGGGCAATGAGACGGATGGTTTCCAGCTGATTCTGAGCACGAGCCCGGATTTCCTCCGGTGTCTCACATCCGGCAAAGAGTGTCCCTGCCTGGGAGAGCAGTTCGTCACGCACCATCAGCTTCAGTGCCTGATCCTCCTCGGAATCGGAATTTGCCAGAATATGCAGGCGCAGCACTTCCTCCTGCAATGTATCAATTTTCTCCTTGAAGCCAGCCATATTTCCAAAAAAGATTGCGCCAAGAATTCCAATTACCGCTGCGATTTCCAGTTTTTTCATGTTGATCACCTCGGTCATAGTATGGACGGACTTTTGGAGAAATATACAAAAAGCTCCTGCCAATGGCAGGAGCAGCCATAACAAAACAACAACTGAAAAGAAGTGGTTTCTTCTCAGGTATTTTATTTTCTCACGTAAATTGGAATTTGTAAGTAAGATAAATCAGAATTAATCATAGTAACCTTTTCGACCTTTGCCGCCGCAGGCGGCATTGGGAGAAATCCTGCCAGCCGGGGCTCCCGGCTTCGACCTTTGCTGCCGCAGGCGGCATTGGAAGAATGACGCCTGCGTAGGCTCCGCGCAAATTCCGATTTAACGTTGAATCAATTATACCACTGAATGTTAGAAAAGTCAATGCCTAAAGAAACACACAGGCAATTCAATTTTTTCAATTACAGTTTACTTTAGCTTCCCGACCTTAATCTCTCCCCGAGGGGAGTGGCTTTTCAGGGCGGTGCTGCACATCGCCTCCGCAAAAGGCAATTGACAAATTGCTCCGCCTATGCTATAATTGTGGCAATCAAATTCACTGACGAAAGGCGGAATTCACCATGCAAATGTACGATCTGATTCAAAAAACCCGTCGGCAGGAGCCGTTGACAGAGGAACAGATTCAGTTCCTGGTATCCGGCTTCTGTGACGGCACCATCCCGGATTATATGATGTCCGCCTGGCTCATGGCGGTATGCTGCCAGGGACTGACAACGAACGAAACTACTGCTCTGACCCTTGCCATGCGGGACTCCGGGGACTGTCTCGACCTCTCCCCCATTGGCGGCGTAACTGTGGATAAGCACAGCACCGGAGGCATTGGTGACAAAACTACCCTGCTGCTGGCACCCATTGTGGCAGCATGCGGGGGGTTTGTGCCGAAAATGTCCGGCAGAGGGCTGGGCTTTACCGGAGGAACAATTGATAAGCTGGAGAGTATTCCCGGGTTCCGGACAAACCTCTCAACAGAGGAGTTTCTCCGGGCAACAACAGAAATCGGCTGCTGCGTCATTGCCCAGAGCGGCAATCTGGTGCCGGCGGATAAACAAATGTACGCCCTGCGCAACCTCACTGCAACGGTGGACAGTATCCCCCTTATCTGCTCCAGTATCATGAGTAAAAAACTGGCATTGGGTGCGGACTGCATTCTGCTGGATGTGAAATTCGGTCATGGCGCTTTCATGAAAACTCAGGAGGATGCGCAGGCCCTTGCCCGTGCCATGGTGGATGTGGGGAAGCTGGCCGGAAAGTGCTGCCGTGCCGTCCTCACGGATATGAATGCCCCCCTCGGCAAGGCTGTGGGCAATGCACTGGAAGTTGCAGAGGTGCTCCGGATTCTCCGCGGTGAGGAACGGGGCAGGCTATGTCAGCTGGCGCTGGAGCTTTCTGCCCATATGCTGGAGCTTTCCGGAAAGGGCACCTGGGAAAATTGCCTTGTCATGGCCCAGGATGCTCTGGATTCCGGACGTGCCCTGGAACGGCTGGGGCGGATGATTGCCGCTCAAGGCGGCGATGCTTCGGTAACGGATCATCCGGAACGGCTTCCGCAGGCGCAAGCCTCCCGGACAGTGCTGGCAGAACGGACGGGTTACCTCACTGCCATGCAGAGCGAGGAAGTGGGGCTTGCCTGCCTGGAGCTTGGTGCAGGCAGGACTGCCGGCGGCGGTGCGCTGGATTTCGGAGCCGGCGTACTGCTGCATAAAACTGTGGGTGATGCCGTTGTCAAGGGGGAGCCTCTCTTTACTGTGTACGGTGCTTCGGACGCTCTCTGCGAAAGGGGGGCGCAGCGGATTCTGGCATGTACACAGCTGGAATCAAAACCGGCAGCACAATGTCCCCTGGTGGCTGCTCAGGTGGATTAGGCTGCTGCAAACAAATGTAAAATCCTGACATTGACAGAACAAAAAGGATTATGGTATAATGATATTATCAACATAATTTTTGAAAATTTTACTGTCAAACAACAAGGAGGATGATTATGAAACCATTACTGAAACGCATTGCAGCCCTGACGCTCTGCGGTCTGCTGGCTGTTCCGGCAGTCCCTGCCGCAGGATATGAAAGCAGTGAAGAAATTGCCTTCAGTCTGCGCCCCATGGAGACAGAATCCGGCAGCTATCTTATTGACGGCAATACAGTCTATCTGACGGATGAACAAGCGGAAGCCGGGATTTCGGTTCGCCTGGGCATGTACATTGAAGCAGACTACCCCGACATTCTATGTCTCTCTGCCAAAATCGTATCGGACAGTGCGAATCTCACTTTCAACAGTGAAAGCTACCAGAACCCCACTGCACCCTACAGCGATGAACCCATCACCTATACCCTGTCCGACGGCACTACCTTTTCAACCAAACTCAAACCCTACTGTTTTGGCAGCATCGGCAGCAGCGGCACCTATCTGACCAACAGCTTCGGCGTTTTCACCAACTTTAAAACAGATGAAAATGCGGTAATTACATTTGTCAATAACACCTCAACCATGCCATTTCTGGGCAGCACTTCGGATGAATTCAGTTATATCGAATTTGATGTGGATGTAGCACCGGGCACCCAGCCAGGAGTATATACTATCTCCTTTGTCCATGATGCAGAGGGCGAAGATCTGGGGCATACCTATGTTTCCAGTGACAACGGCAGCGGCGGTTATACCGATACCTTCCCCACGCTGAAAGGAGCCTCTATTGTCGTGTCGGAAAGTCAGTACCTGATGACACAACCCACTCAGCACCAGTTCCTTTATGCAGAGGATACCACTCCCATCCGCACGGAGCATTTCTTTGATGAGGATGCCAGAATTGCAGTTGCAGGAGAAAATGGCTATGCTTATGAAACATTGGATGTCTCTGCAGTCAGTGTGACTGCCTCCGGTGGGCTGAGTAATGAAGAACTCAATCAGGTTGATTCCATCGGCAAGGTTCTGACTGCTGAGGACAGCGAACTGCTTTCTCCTAAGGAATATATGGCTCTTCACAATGAGCAGCTCACCAGCAATCCGGACGATGCACTTCTGGCAGATCAGCCCTTCACCCTGCTGTGCAGGCTGGAATATGAAGGTCAGCCTCTGTGCTCCGCCGATGGCAATCCCGTAATTGCTGCTGCCTATATCGGCCACCGGGGGGATGCCAACCAGGATGGCACGACGGATGCAACAGATGCTGCCAAGATTCTGCGCTATGCAGCATCGGAGGGTTCCGGCAAAACCGCCAGCCTGACAGGCTGGGGAGATCAATATACTGCTGAAAAGCTGGCCTATTTCCTTGCAGATGTAAACGGCAGCTCTACCAGCTGCGGTGAAAAGGACGCAAGTCCTCTGGATGCTACGGATGCCAGCCTCATCCTTGCCTATGCAGCAGCGGCCGGTACAGGTACCATACCGGACTGGTCGGAAATTCTCGGCTGACAAGCATGTTCCCCCGTCTGTTGACGGGGGAATTGTTTAACTCTATTACTTAAAGTATTACATGCTTTTTAACAGCTTTTCACAGAATTCCCATAAACCCGGGCTATAATCATATCATGAAATACAGAAACCTAACAAACAGATGGTGAATTGGGACAATATTCAGAAAGTGGTGTGACAATGCATTATCAGAAATCCATGTGGGGATGCCTAAGCGCAGCGATGGTTTTCTCCCTGCTGACAGTCAGCTGTTCCTCCAGCCAGGACGGCACAGACCCCACCAGTGAAACCAATCCAGTTGCAGAAATGATAGCACAGAACGAAAGCTCCGGTGAGCCGTCTGCATCCATTGTTTCCCTCGCAGACAGCAGTCAGGTGTACTCCGCTGATCTCACCAATATCTTTACTGACAGGGATCTCTCCGGCAGCTATGATGCCATTACAGCGGATATTACCCTGGAAGGCGACAGTGCAACCGTTGACGGTGCCGGTGCTGCTGTGAATGGTACGGACATCACCATCACAGATGAAGGCACCTACCGTATCAGCGGCACTCTCAATGACGGACAGATTCTTGTTGCCAGTGAAGGCAAGGTTCAGCTGCTCCTGAACGGCGTGGATCTGACATGTCTGGATTCCGCTCCCATCTACATCCAGAGTGCCAAGAAAATCTTTATCACTATGGTCGAGGGAACGGAGAACAGCGTCACGGACGGCAGTACCTACACCTACGCCGTCGAGGGGGACAATGAACCGGATGCTGCCATTTTCAGCAAGGACAGCTTGACCCTCAACGGCAGCGGTACACTCCGGATCAACGGCAATTACAACGAGGGCATCACCTGCAAGGACGACCTTGTCATTGCAGGCTGTACCCTGAATGTGACTGCAGCCGGCAACGGCATTAAGGGAAAGGACTATGTGGCAATTGCCGGCGGCACCATTTCTGTCACTGCCGGCAGCGATGGAATCAAATCCGATAATGCCGCAGATGCCGGCATGGGCTTTATCTATATCGAGAATGGTACTGTCACCGTGGATGCTCAGGAGGATGGCATTCAGGCGGAAACAGAACTGATCGTCAAAGGTGGTACCCTGGATATTATGTCCGGGGGCGGCACTGCAAATGCAGAAGCCCATGTCAGCAACGATTTCGGCGGCAGAGGCGGTTGGAACGATACCGGCACAGAAACCACGGACGCTGTGGATACCGTCAGCACCAAAGGCATGAAAGCGGGCACACTGCTGTATCTGGAAAATGGTACTGTTGCCATTAACTCCGCAGATGATGGTTTCCACTCCAACGGCAATATCTTCCTTGGCGGCGGTGTAACAACAATTGCAGCAGGCGATGACGGGATCCATGCGGATGCACAGGCTGAAATCACCGGCGGCAGCATTACTGTTTCTCAGAGTTATGAGGGAATTGAGGCAGCGAATATTCTGATTGGCGGCGGCACAGTGGCAATCACAGCTTCCGATGACGGATTCAATGCCAGTGACGGCACTTCCCAGGGTGCTATGGGAACAGTCTCGGACTGTGGGCTGGAAATCAGCGGCGGTACCATCTATGTCAACGCAGACGGTGACGGCCTGGATTCCAATGGTTCCCTTCTGATCAGCAGCGGTACTGTTCTTGTGGATGGTTCCGTTAACAGCGGCAATGGCGCATTGGACAGCAACGGCAGTATCATTTGCAGCGGCGGACTCCTTGTTGCCGCAGGCAGTTCCGGTATGGCCGAATATCCCAGCGGCACTCAGCAAACTCTGGTGCTTACTCTGGACAGCTTCCAAGCCGCAGGCACTCTGGTGACACTTTGTGATGACAACGGCAATGAAATCCTGAGCTATGCACCTGCAAAGGAGTTTAACTCTGTAATCATCAGCACGCCGGACATTCTCAGCGGCAGCAGCTACTCCGTCTTTCTGGGCGGCACCACAAACAGCAGCCAGCAGTACGGCCTGTATGAGACCGGCGGTTATCAAGGGGATGGTACGGAAGCTGGCAGCTTCACTGCAGAGGACAGCATTTCCTACATCGGCACTGCCGGCGGCAGCATGGATTTCCATGGAACCATGGGCGGAGATCATGGAGGAATGGACGGCGGACGGGGCGGTCATGAAGATTTTCCCATTTCCACCGATGAAAACGGTAATGAAATCCTGCCAGAAGATATGCCGGAGGACATGAAGCCGCCGGAAGATATGCACCCAGGCGGTAATGAAATGGAACGTCCGGGAGAATCATAATACCTCAGATGCCGCCTGTGGCGGCTATGAAAATAGGATAACACC
Organism: uncultured Ruminococcus sp.; assembly: GCA_964644275.1. Classification (GTDB taxonomy): domain Bacteria; phylum Bacillota; class Clostridia; order Oscillospirales; family Ruminococcaceae; genus UBA3855. The sequence continues at coordinate 21,707 of CAZXVI010000039.1, forward strand.
GTTTTTGCAATTTCAAATGCCTGCAAAGCCGGCCTTCGGAATTCGTATAAAAAGAAAATGCTGGTACACCACTTAGTTTGGTGTATCAGCATTCTTTCTAATTGCCATTAACAAGCAGCTTGCTGGGCTTTGAGAACAGGTATCCCTGGGAATAATCCACCTTGTAACTGCAAAGCACCTCCTATTGTTTCGTTAGGGACATATAGACGGAGCCCACAAGATTTTGTGGCAGGATTTGGGGTAAAAAGGGCATAAAAAAAGAGCCGCCAGTCGGTAGCCGGAATAACCGGTCCGGGC
>CAZXVI010000040.1:0-21354 GCA_964644275.1 uncultured Ruminococcus sp.
CCACGACCTCCGCCGTGACAGGGCGGCGTTCTAACCAACTGAACTACCAGGCCGTTGGTGGAAACTATAGGGCTCGAACCTATGACCCTCTGCTTGTAAGGCAGATGCTCTCCCAGCTGAGCTAAGCTCCCACCGTCTGTTCACCGCAGTTCGTGGAGTTTGTTCTTGCTCCCTGCGACCTTTATAGTATACCACATTTCAAATGGTTTGTCAACACTTTTTTTCAAAAAAATGCAATTTGTTTAAAATGTCACCAATAGTATTCTGCATTTCGTTAAATCCTGTCGAAACTGCTGTTGTTCAATTGAGGCCATTATCGCCGTACTGGGCAAACAGGCGGACAATATCCATATAGAGCGCATGGTGCGCATCCATTTTCAGGTCGGGATCCTCTGCCAGAATTCTGTCGGCTGCTTCATGGACATCATGCACCATGGCGGTATCCGTCAGGCTGGCAAGCTTCAGGGGAGGGAGCCCGTGCTGCATATTCCCGAAAAAATCGCCGGGACCTCGCAGCTGCAGATCTGCCTCTGCCACCTGGAAGCCATCAGTGGTACTGCTCAGCAGGCGCAGGCGCTGGCGGCTCTCCTCATTGGCGTGCTCCGTCAGAAGGATACAATGGCTCTGGCAGGAGCCTCTTCCCACTCTTCCCCGCAGCTGATGCAGCTGGGACAGCCCGAACCGTTCGGCGTCCTCAATCATCATTACGGTTGCATTGGGAACGTCCACCCCCACCTCCACTACAGTGGTACAGATCAGCACATCGTATTCATGATCCCGGAATTTCCGCATTGCTTCGTCCTTATCCGCAGCATTCATCTGGCCGTGAAGAATTCCCACACGCCAGTCCCGAAGCAGCCCTGTCTGCATTTCCTCCGCATAGGCAGTGACTGCGCGCAGATCATTCTCCCCCTCCTCAATAGCGGGGCAGACAATGTACGCCTGTCTGCCCTGGACAAGCTCACGGATCATAAAATGCACGGCACGGGTGCGGAGCTTCCCCGTGACAGCATAGGTCTTGATGGGCATTCTGCCGCTGGGCATGACATCCAGGACAGAAACCTCCAGATCCCCATAGACCATCAGCGCCAGGGTTCTGGGAATGGGCGTGGCGGACATGACCAGCTTATGGGGCACACCGCCCTTTTCCGCCAGCGCTGCACGCTGTGCCACGCCAAAGCGGTGCTGCTCATCCGTTATCACCAGAGCAAGCCGCTGATAATGGACAGCTTTCTGCATAATGGCATGGGTTCCCACAACCACTTGGGCAGTCCCGTCGGCAATGGCGGCATGGCATTCCCGTTTCTGCTTTGCAGTCATGGAACCGGTAAGCAGACAGACGCAGATTCTAAGGGGAGCAAGGAAATCCGACAGTGTACGGAAATGCTGGGCTGCCAGAATTTCCGTAGGAGCCATCAGGGCGCACTGGCAGCCATTGCGGACGCAGAAATAGCAGGCCGCCGCTGCCACTGCCGTTTTGCCGCTGCCCACATCCCCCTGAAGCAGCCGGTTCATGGGTGTGCCGCTGGTCAAATCCTTCGTAATCTCCTCCACAGCACGCTGCTGGGCAGGGGTCAGGGTGAAGGGCAGGCTTTCATAATAGGGGCGTAGATCCGTATGGGAGTCCATGGGATATTCCGACTTCCGGGCTGCTCTTTGCTTCAGCAGGCGGAGTCCCAGCTGAAGGCGGAGCATTTCCTCAAAGGCAAACCGCCTCCTTGCACGGTCGGTTTCCTCCAGCTCCTCCGGCTGATGGATGGCATGCATGGCTTCTGCAAGGGGCATGAGAGCATACTGCTCCCGGAGGGACGCAGGAAGGGTCTCAAAGGGCTCCGCATCCAGCAGCGCCAGACATTCCTTCATATTTGTGCGCACCATGGCACTGGTAAGTCCAGTGGTCTGGGGATAGACCGCTTCCAGGGGATTCTCCGTATCCTTCAGCACCTGGGGGGAATGGATCTCCCGTTCCAGAAGGCCGCCGGTGATTTTGCCGGACATGGTATAGGTTTTCCCCACCTCCAGGGCACGGTAGCTGTAGACATTGTTGAAAATACGGATGCTGATGGAAGATCCGTCTGCATCCGCTGCCTCCAGACGAAAGAGCTGCATGCCGCCCCTTGCATAGACGGGACGGTGTTTTTCGGTAATTGTTACCCGCACCACAGCGGTTTCCTCCGGCTGTGTTTCTGCAACAGGAACCGGATTCCGGTAATCGTGATAGGTACGGGGAAAATAGTACAGCAGCTCATAGGGCGTATGTATCCCCAGCTTCTGGTAGATTTCAAAACGTTTCTTTCCCACACCCCTGAGGTTCTGGATGGATAGAAATAGTTTTGTCATGGACACGCCCCTTTCAATTATTATGCCATTCCCATAAAGGGAATGGCATCGGCTGCGGATCACGTTATTCCGCAGAGATAATATAATAATAAACGGGCTGACCGCCGTTGACCAGCATTACTTCAATACGCTCACCGAACTTCGCCTGAACCTGAGAAACAAGTGCTTCCGCTGTCTCTTCGTCCACATCCTCGCCGTAGGCGATGGTAATGAAACCGGTTTCGCTGTTCACCAGACGCTTGGTCAGCTTATAGGCGGCACGGTTGAGATCCTTCTCCGTGAAAGCCAGCCTGCCATTGTCCAGTGCCAGCACTTCGCCCTTTTTGATAGGATGCCCGTCGATGTCAGAATCCCTTGCTGCGAAAGTAACCTGACCTGTGGAAACACGCTCAAACGCCCTGGTCATGGCGATGCGGTTGCCCTTGAAATCCAGGCTCTCATCAAATGCCAGCATTGCAGAAATTCCCTGGGGAATGGTTCTAGTCTGGAGCACACAGACATTTCTGTCCGCCAGCCCCACTGCCTGCTCGGCGGCCATAATGATATTCTTATTATTGGGCAGCACAAATACATTCTTTGCCGGCGTTGCATGAATGGCACGGAGAATGTCTTCCGTGGAGGGATTCATGGTCTGACCGCCTCTGACAACGCAGTCCACGCCCAGATCCTGGAACATCTGCTCCAGACCAACTCCTGCAGAAACAGCTACGAAGCCGAACTGCTTCTCCGGCTCTGCACGGACATAGGTTTCATCCTGGGCAGCATTCTGTGCTTCACGGACCCTGCCAGCGTGCTGAATGCGCATATTCTCCACCTTGGGCTTGGGATCATTGATGAACTGACCGAATTCCAGTGCCTTCTGCAGTGCCATGCCCGGATTGTCCGTATGCACATGTACTTTGATGATTTCGTCATCATCCACCACTACAACGCAGTCACCGATTGTCTCCAGGTACGCACGGAGCTTGAAGGGATCGGGACAGTCCTTCTTCTTTTCCAGAATAAATTCCGTACAATAGGTAAAGTTGATTTCCTCTTCCAGATCCTGTCTTCCCACAGCAACCACCGTTGCAGGCTCCGGCTTTTTCGCAGGCGCTTCCGCTTCCTCCGGCGCCTTTCCGTGGAATACCGCCTGCATTGCCTCCCAGATGGTCAGCAGACCCTTGCCGCCTGCATCCACCACCCCTGCCTTTTTGAGAATGGGCAGCTGTTCGGGGGTTTGTGCCAGAGCTTCAGCAGCCGCCTTGCAGGTTGCGTCCCAGACAGTCAGAACATCGCTGGTTTCTCTGGCAGTGAGCTGTGCCTGCTGGGCACCCAGTCTTGCTACTGTAAGAATGGTGCCCTCTGTGGGCTTCATCACGGCCTTGTATGCCGCCTGCACGCCGATTTCCAGGGCATTGGCAATATCCTTTGCCTCAGCGGTCTCCAGGCCGCTGAGACCCTTGGAGAAGCCCCGGAACAGCAGGGACAGAATGACGCCGGAGTTGCCCCTTGCGCCCCTGAGCATGGCAGAGGCTGCCTTATCGGCAATCTCCGATACAGCCGCAGTATCCGGCATCACAGAAAGCTCTCTGCGTGCGGCGGACATGGTCATGGACATATTGGTGCCCGTATCACCGTCCGGTACGGGATAAACATTGAGCTCGTCAATGGATTTTTTATTTTTCTCAATTGTAATGGCTGCGGAACACAGCGCATCCTTTAACAGCTTGCCGTTCATCTGTGTTTTTTCCTCCTGTTCTGCTACGGTTCTACGATTTCATCCACAAACACCCGGACATGGGATACAGGGATGCGCACAGCATCTTCAATGATGAATTCCACCTTATGCATCAGGCTGTGCACCACAGCAGGAATGTTCACACCGTACATGACACGGATGTGGATTGCAATCTCCAATCGATCATTCTTTGTCACAATGCGCACGGAACCGCCCTGGCCATTGACCAGCCGGTCAAGCAGGCTGGGCTCCGCAAGACCTGCAACGCCGAAGCACTGCAGGACGGTCTGCCTGGTTAACTCACGCAAATACGCATCGGAGATGGTGATTTTTCCGATATGATTTTCCACATATAACATAGCTGCCATCCTTCCTTCAGAACCTGTTTTAATTTCTATACTCTCTAAAAACCGGGGATCTGACCGCTTTACCGTCAAATCGTTAGTGCGTTAGCACACGCTCTCTATAAACTGTTGGGGTAGGTTGATAGAGAATTAGTTTCAGAATGTACGCTCCCTATTATTATATCATAATCCGCACGGGATTACAAGTCCAATTTTTGTATTTGCACAGACTTTTGCAAAAAAATCCCGGCACATCACTGTACCGGGATCGGATGCTGTCAGTTCTGGCCGAAGAGCTCCTTGAGCTTGCCCAGGAAGCTATGGCGTTTGGTATAGTTTTTATCCGTCATGGAATTTTCAAAGTCACGCAGCAGCTCTTTCTGCTTCTTTGTCAGATTCTTGGGCACTTCGATATTGACCTTGACATATTGGTCACCCCTTGCATCACGCTGGACATGCTTGATGCCCTTGCCGCGCAGACGGGTTCTGGTGCCATTCTGGGTGCCCTCCGGAATACTGAACTTCACGTTACCATCAATGGTGGGAACGGTGATCTCATCGCCGAGGACTGCCTGCGCATAGGTAATGGGCACTTCACAGTACACATCATACCCCTCACGGGTAAAGATGGGATGGGGGCGAACTGTCACGCTGACGTTCAGGTTGCCGTTGGGGCCGCCGTTGACGCCGCAGTCCCCTTCACCGGATACGCGCAGGGTCTGACCATCGTCGATGCCTGCGGGAATCGTAATCGTTACACGCTTCTGCACACGCGTCCTGCCTGCGCCCTTGCACTTATGGCAGGGGTCCTTGATGATGCTGCCCTTGCCGCTGCAGCGGGGACAGGGCTTGGAGGAGGAGAAAGTGCCGAGCATGGTCTGCTGTGTAACCTTGACAGAGCCTCTGCCGTGGCATTCCGGACATGCTTCTGTGGCAGAGCCGTTCTCAGAGCCGCTGCCGCCGCATGCGGAACACTTCTCCATATGGGTCACAGAAAGCTCCTGGCTCTTGCCAGTGCATGCCTCCATAAAGTTAATTGTAATGCCGGTGTTGATATCCCTGCCCCGTCTGGGAGCATTTGCTGTATTGGTGTGAGAGCCGCTCATTGCACCGCCGAAAATACCGCTGAACAGATTATCAAAGATATCGCCCATATCGCCAGAATAGCCGCCGGTAAAGCCGCCCATGCCTTCTTCCATTCCTGCATGACCAAACTGGTCGTACCGCTGGCGCTTTTCCGGATCGGACAGCACAGCGTAGGCCTCGTTGATCTCCTTCATCTTTTCTTCGCACTCTTCCACATTATCCGGGTGCAGATCGGGATGATTCTGTCTTGCCATTGTTCTGTAGGCTTTCTTAATCTCATCCTCACTGGCGCCCTTCTGGATCCCTAAGACCTCATAATAATCACGTTTGTCAGCCATACTCATCCACCGCCGGGGCGGTACTCCTTTCGTCCATGTCCATGCCGGTCATCCTGCCGGCACACCAAAAATCAGCCATGGGGGCAGACGGAAATCTGCCCCTGTGTCTGATTGCAATTCATCTGAAATTTTATGCCTCTGTAAAGTCCGCATCAATGACATCGTCATCTGCAGCGGACTGACCGTCAGCTGCACCGCCCGCTGCTCCGGGATTTACTCCCTCAGCGCCGGTCTGCTGGTAAGCCTTTGCGCTCAGCTCATAGAAAGCCTGCTGGAGGGAATCCATCTTGGTCTTGATCTCCTCTGCGTTATCGGCAGAGATCGCTGCCTTCAGCTCATCCACCTTAGCCTGAACGGGCTGCTTGTCGGCGTCGGAAACCTTATCGCCGAAGTCCGTCAATGCCTTCTCGCACTGGAACACCAGATTCTCCGCCTGGTTCTTGTTGTCCACAGCTTCACGGCGCTTCTTGTCTTCCTCCGCATAAGCCTCTGCTTCCTTCACAGCCTTCTCTACGTCCTCCTTGGACATATTGGTGGAAGCCGTAATGGAGATATCCTGCTCCTTGCCGGTTCCCAGATCCTTTGCAGAAACGTGTACAATACCGTTTCTGTCAATATCGAAGGTAACCTCAATTCTCGGAACACCTCTCATTGCAGGTGCAATGCCGTCCAGACGGAAGGTACCCAGCTGCTTATTGTCCTTGGCGAATTCACGTTCGCCCTGGAGTACATTGATATCCACTGCCGGCTGGTTATCCGCATAGGTGGAGAAGATCTCGCTCTTCTTTGCCGGAATGGTGGTATTTCTGGGGATCATCTTGGTGCAGACGCCGCCGGCCGTTTCAATACCCAGGGACAGGGGGGTAACGTCCAGAAGCATCAGGCCTTCCTTTACATCGCCGCCAAGCACGCCGCCCTGAAGCGCAGCACCCAGTGCCACACATTCATCCGGGTTAATGCCCTTGAAGGGTTCCTTGCCGATAAGCTTCTTCACGGCCTCCTGTACTGCCGGGATTCTGGAAGAACCGCCGACCATCAGTACCTTATCCAACTCGGAGGCAGTCAGGCCGCTGTCGGAAAGTGCCTGGCGAACCGGCTCCATGGTTGCCTGTACCAGATCGGCTGTCAGCTCGTTGAACTTTGCCTGGGACAGGGTCAGATTCAGGTGCTTCGGGCCATTGGCATCGGCTGTAATGAACGGCAGGTTAATGTTGGCGGTAGGTGTGGAGGACAGCTCAATCTTTGCTGCCTCAGCTGCATCCTTGAGTCTCTGCATTACCATCTTGTCCGTGGACAGATCCATGCCCTGTTCCTTCTTGAACTCTGCAACCATCCAGTCAATAATACGCTGGTCGAAGTCATCACCGCCCAGGTGGTTGTTGCCGGCTGTAGCCAGTACCTGCTGGAAGGCTTCGCCCATTTCGATAATGGACACATCGAAGGTACCGCCGCCCAGATCATATACCATTACCTTCTGGTCTTCTTCCTTGTCAATACCATAGGACAGTGCTGCTGCTGTCGGCTCGTTGATAATTCTCTTGACAACGAGACCAGCAATCTGGCCTGCGTCCTTGGTAGCCTGACGCTGGGAGTCCGTAAAGTATGCCGGAACTGTGATGACTGCTTCATTGACGGTCTCACCCAGATAAGCCTCTGCGTCCGACTTCAGCTTCTGAAGAATCATAGCAGAAATTTCCTGGGGAGTGTACTTCTTGCCGTCGATATCTACCTTATAATTGGAGCCCATGTGGCGCTTAATGGACGAGATGGTCTTATCAGGGTTTGTAATTGCCTGGTTCTTGGCAACCTTACCTACCAGACGCTCGCCGGTCTTGGAGAATGCCACTACGGACGGTGTGGTTCTTGCACCCTCAGCATTGGGGATGACAACAGCGTTGCCGCCCTCTACTACTGCGACGCAGGAGTTTGTTGTACCCAAGTCAATACCGATAATCTTTCCCATGATAATCTTCCTTCCTTACTATCTGTGTTGTTCTGTTTGCGGCAGCCTTTGAAATTCCTGTTTCTCAAGGAAATTTGCAGGTTTTCAAAGGTTCCCTTGTGTATATAGTCAGTTCGCAACTGCCACCATGGCAGGACGAACAAGACGTTCTTTCAGTTTGTATCCCTTCTGGAACACCTCGCAGACAGTGCCTTCGGCAAACTCCTCCGTTGCCTCTGTCTGCTTGATGGCGTGATGAACCTTCGGATCGAATGCTGCACCCAGTGCTTCAATTTCGGTCACACCCAGCTTTTCCAGATAGGTTCTGAGCTGTGTGAAAATCATTTCCATGCCGCTCCTGTACTGCGCATCAGCGCAGGGTGCATCAAGAGCACGCTCGAAATTGTCCACAATGGGAAGCAGCTGCTCCACACATTTTGCGGTAGCATCGCCGTAGGTTTCCATCTTCTCCTTTGCAGTACGCTTACGAAAATTGTCAAATTCCGCATACAGCCGCAGATGCTGATCCTGGAGCTCCTCCAGCTTCTCAGCCAGGTTCTCCTCTTCCTCAGCGGCATCGTCCGTTTCTTCCATCTCTTCAGCCGGTGTTTCTTCTGTTTCCTGTACTTCCTGCTCTTCCTCACGGCGCTCTTCTGCTTCGTTCATGGGTCTCACCCTTTCTCGTTATTGGTGTCAGTGTCCTCTTGTTCTTCTGAAATCAGATTGGTAATTTTCTCCGAAAAGTATTCGATGTAGGGAATCACCTTTGCGTAATCCAGCCGCATGGGTCCGATTACACCAAGGGAACCGACATTCTGTTCCCCCTTGCGGTATTTGGAGACGATCATGCTGGAGTTGCCGATGACAAAATTGTCATTGCCCTCGCCGAAGACCACCCGGATCCCGCTGAAGGAATCATCCAGCAGCGTTGTCAGCTCGTCCTTATGTTCAATAAAGCGGATAACCTCCATCTTATCCAGATCCTCATAGGAGAAGAGGTTTTTCTCGCCTTTGAACATCAGTGCATGCTGCCGCAAATCCCTGGAGATCTCACAGATGCCGTGTACCAGAGGCGCCATGCACATCATATAGGCACCCATAGCAGCAGTCAGGTTATCCATCATTTCCTCGGAGAGGTCTGCAACAGAAACGCCCTCCAGGTTTTCGGATAAGTACTGCGAGAAATGTGCCAGCTGCTCATTGGATAAATCAAATTCCAGCCGGCATGCCTTATTCTTGATGCTGCCTCCTGACGTAATCAGCAGGATCACATATACCCGCTTGCCGGTGGGAATGACCTCCACCTTGGAAATTACGGAAAACTTCGGGGAAAAGTCGGATACCACTGCTGCACACTGTGTCAGTTCTGCCAGAGCGGTGGTGGCATTCTGAATCAGAAGCTCCTCCGTCATAGGGCCCTGCTCTGCAAGCATATCGTCCAGCCTCCGGCGTTCTTCGCCGGGCAGGCTCGGCGGTGCCATCAGTTCATCGATATACAGCCGATACCCATTAATTGTAGGAATTCTGCCGGCGGAGGTATGGGGCTGTTCCAGATAGCCCAGCTGCTCCAGCATTGCCATATCATTGCGGACTGTGGCGGCTGATACGCCGATGTCCGACCGTGAAGCAACGGCCTTTGAACCAACAGGTTCTCCGGTTCTCACATACTCCTCCACTACGGCTGCCAATATTTTCAGCTTCCGTTCATTCAAAGGAATACGCTCCTTTCTGGCAGTTTGTTCTTTTGAGTGTTAGCACTCTTAATCCCTGAGTGCTAAGTTTAGTGTACCACGATTTTCTCAAAATGTCAAGCGGCTGGCAAAAATTTAGCGGATTATCTAAATTATCAATGGGTTTCCCTTCTCTTTTGTGCACAATGATTAACCCCCGCGGTGCAGGGACGGCTTCGGGCAGCACCTTTCTTTCTGGAAATACGCAAAAAGTCCGTCCCCAAACGGGAACGGACTTTGTTGTGCATCATACAATCAATTAACAATCGTACGCTCTGTTTCCTTGTCGAACAGGTGAATTCTGTTGGGATCAAGAGCAACCTTAATCTCATCCTGGGGTCTTGCTGTAGAACGAGGAGAAACTCTTGCAGTGATCGGAATGCCCTGGCACTCCAGGTACAGGAATGTCTCAGCACCCATCATTTCGGTAATTTCAACATTACAATCAATGATACCTGTAGTTGCATTGGACAGATACATTTCTTCATCATGAACAGCCTCAGGACGGATACCCAGAGTCACCTCACGGTCAACATACTTCTCCAGTTCCGGAACTACCTTTGCCTCGGGAACAATGATCTGGTACTTCACACCTCTGGAGGTCTTGGTATCCTCGGAACCGAATTCAACATAGTACTGCTGATTCTCGTTCTTCTTCAGAACAGCATCAATGAAGTTCATCTGCGGAGAGCCAAGGAAGCCGGCAACGAACTTGTTTACAGGATTCTCGTACAGTGCCTGTGGTGTATCAATCTGCTGAATAAAGCCATCCTTCATAACTACGATACGGTCGCCCATGGTCATAGCCTCTGTCTGGTCATGTGTTACATAGATAAATGTAGTACCCAGCTTCTTATGGATCTTGGAGATCTCAGTTCTCATCTGCGCACGGAGCTTTGCATCCAGGTTGGACAGCGGCTCGTCGAGCAGGAATACCTTAGGAGAACGTACGATAGCACGGCCCAGCGCAACACGCTGACGCTGACCGCCGGACATTGCCTTCGGCTTTCTGTCCAGCAGGTGGGACAGGTCGAGGATTCTTGCAGCCTCTTCAACCTTACGAGCAATCTCATCCTTCGGAACCTTGCGGAGCTTCAGACCGAATGCCATGTTCTCAAATACAGTCATATGAGGATACAGAGCATAGTTCTGGAATACCATCGCAATATCTCTGTCCTTCGGTGCAATATCGTTTACCAGACGGTCGCCGATGTACAGCTCGCCTTCAGAAATCTCTTCCAGCCCTGCAATCATACGCAGTGTGGTGGACTTACCGCAGCCGGAAGGACCTACCAGAATGATAAATTCCTTATCTCTGATTTCCAGGTTAACATCGGAAACAGCTACTACACCGCCCGGATACTTCTTGTAAATTCCTCTGAGTGATAAACTTGCCATTTATTCCATTCCTCCGTTTACAAAATTTTTAAGACACTGCCGTACCATATAAGCCGACAGCATTCTGTCTATTATTATCATACCAAATTATGATCTTTTTTTCAATCCGCTATTTACCTAAAGTTATTGCCCTTCATTTATCAAATATGACGAAAAGTTCGTCATAATTTGTTCACATACAGACTCTGTGCCACCGGATTTCAACAGTTTTTCAACATCTTTGTGAAAAAGTTCCATATACCCTCCCAGGGGCAAATCCGGGGGCAGGAGCATGCCGCCAATGGCGACACGATGCAGGCTGAGAACGTGATTATCCATGGCTGCAAACATACGTTTCACCTGATGATATTTCCCCTCATGGAGACAGATCACGGCATAATTGCCGGGGACATCCATGATTCTGATCTGTGCGGGAAGACAGACAGTACCATCCCCCAGTGTCAGCCCCTCCGCAAGGCGCTGTTCATAGGATGCCTGGCAGCATTCCTGAAGGCGAACCAGGTAGTACTTGGGCACATGGCTTCTGGGCGCCAGCATCCGGTGTGCAAGATCCCCGTCATCAGTGAGGAGAACAAGACCGGTGCTGTCCCCATCCAGCCTGCCTGCCGGGAAAAGGCCCTTGAAACGCAGTGATTCGGGGAGCAGCTCCATAACTGTCCGGTGGGTTCTGTCCTCGGTTGCACAGACATAGCCCTGGGGCTTATTAACCAGGAAGAAGGTGTGGGTCTGACCGGAGAGTTTTTTGCCATAACAGACAATCTCCTGGACGCCGGCGTCCACCTTGCGGCTGCCGTCACGTTCCGTCACACCGTCCACCTGAACGGCACCATTTCTGAGAATCGTCCTTATTTCGCTCCGGGAATGGGGCGTCCGGTTGGACAGCAGCTTGTCAAGTCTGATCTGTGCCATAGTACCTCCGTTCTTTTTTACTATGCCGCCGCATACCATTTATTAAAAAGCATGCAGGAGGGACATCCCAATGAAACGCTGGTTCAAATACCTATTATTGCTGCCGCCGCTGCTGCTCTGTGCGGCAGCGGTCTGCCTGAGTCATTCCGCCAAAGGCCGGACACAGCTGCGGTACATCCGTGCAGAAACGGAAGATGCCCGGCTGGCATGGCTGTCATCCCAGGGCATCGAAGCAGAACGCATATCTTCCCAGGCAGTAACAGTACCCCGGAATTTTTCCGGCGCCTATCAGAATTACGCTGCTCTGCAAGCGCAGCTGCAGCTGCCCCTGAAGGAATACGCCGGTCAGCGTGCCGTTATGTACACCTATTCCGTCACTGGCAGTGAGCCGCTCCTGTACGCAGAACTTCTGACTGCGGAAGGATTCCTCATCGGGGTGCAGTGCTACTATCCGGAGGAAGGCGCCGTACTGGATCTCCAGGGAGCCCCCTTCACGGCAGCAGAACAGGAATAACATCAATCCGCCCGGTTCGGTACAGAGCCGGGCGTTGATTTATGTATGGGAATGTGGCAGCAATACCGCCTAAAATACCTTCAGCATATTGCCGATCACAGGGATTTCTCTTGCCCTTCCGGTGGCTGCACTGACAACGAGCAGGAGCATGGCAGCCAGTACCGCCAGACCGCCCACCAGACCGATAATCCAGGCCAGAATGCCTCCCACTATGGGAATAATGCCCAGAATCCAGCCAACTACCGCAAGTGCAACGGTAACGATGGTCAGGATCAGCCCCTGATTTGCATAGAACTTTCCGAATGCGGAAGTGCCGGCGGCTACCAAGGGTACCCAGAACAGCAGCGGAATACCTGCCACGGCGGCAAGTATCTTATTCTGCTCAATATCCGCCGTATCAAACTGGCTGCTCACATCCGTAGGGTTCATCACTTCGTCCTTGAGATCATTGAAATCCATACAAAAGCCTCCTCTTTAATCTGCGTCACTGTCCAGCTCGGAAATGGCAGCAATGAAACCGGCAACATCCTTAAAGTCCTGGTACACAGAGGCAAAACGAATGTAGGCAATGGCATCCAGATGGCGCAGCCGTTCCAGAACAATGGAACCGATTTTGTCGGAAGTCATCTGACTGTTCCAGCTGCCGGCAAACTTATCCTCCACCTCATCCGCAATGGAATTGACCTGCGCAATGGTCACCGGACGCTTCTTGATGGCGTGATAGATGCCGCTGAGGAGCTTATTGCGATCGAAAGGCTCGAAAGAACCGTCACGCTTCACCACAATCCAGAGGGGCTTCTCCACAATCTCATAGGTGGTAAACCGTCTTCCGCACGACCGGCATTCCCGTCTCCGGCGTTTTTTATCCTCGGAGGGGCGGGAGTCGATCACTTTGGAATCCTCATATCCGCAGAACGGACATTTCATGCCTGCTGCCTCACTTTCTCTGCTGCTGTCCGCAGGGACAGTCACGTTTTAGTATACTCATATTATACCTAAATTTTTACCGGCTGTCAACCGGAATTTCCAAAAAATTACAGCAGGATCCCAAGTCCCTAAAAACCAAATTTTCATACTATTCTCATCTGAGAATCCATGGGACGGATTTCATGAATTAGCCTGGCCCTGACCGGCACGCTCCGCACCGGAGATCATCCTGCCCAGCATGCGGTAATTGCTGATAAGATCGGAGATTCCCCGGTAATTGCTGCGGTACAGCTCCAGAATCACGGAAGCGTCCGGACGATACTGATACAGCTCCTCCAGAAACCCCCGGATGCGGAAGCGTCCTGCTCCCAGCATAAGGCAGTCCCCCATTTCGCTGTGATCGCTGATATGAACATGCGCCACATGACTGCCCAGGGTGCGGAGCATCTGGAAGGGGGATTCCCCTGCACGGACTGCCTGCTTGATATCCAGCACAAACTGTGCCTCATCCCCCATGAGCTTTCCCATTTCCTGAAGAAATGCAAGGGAGCCGCTCTGGCAGCGCACCACATTTTCCTGGGCTACTGTAATGCCGCATGCCTTGCCGGCATCCACAAGGCGGCGGAAGCGTTCACAGTAGAATTCTGCCGGAACAGGGTTGTGAATACTGTTCCCGTGAAAGACAAAGATACTGGCGCCCAGGGTATGCATCACCTCAAAAGTACGCTTGTAATAATCCAGCATATCCCCCACTCTCCGCTCATAGCCGGAAAAGAGCATCATGGGCTCCATGGGGGCGGCAAAGGGGTGGACGGCACGGCAGGTCACACCGAAACGCTGCATCAGCTCCGCCATGGTTGCCACAAAGGGGCGGCGCAGCTCGCAGTCTGCGTTAATGAACAATTCTATGTGGGTAATTCCGTTGACTGCCAGCTCGTAGAGGGCTTCCTCCAGGAGCTTGGGGTACATGCATGCAGTAGAAACTCCGGCCTGCATGACTGCCTCCTTTCTGTTGATGCAATGGGCTTCCCCGTCAGAAGATATCCTTCTTGCTTTTGAGATAGCGTCTCACCTGGATCACAATAACCAGCGCCAGACAGCAAAGCAGGAACACAGGCACCAGCCATTGATTGACTGTATTATCCTCGGCTGATTTCATTTCCGTCCACAGATCCTGCATGAGCTTGCTGGCCTCCTCGGACAGGTTCACATAAACCGTAGTCTTGTCAGCGATAAACTCCTCATCCGGGTAGGAAACGGGATCGCTCCTCACCTCTTCATCCAGCATTTCATAGGCTGCGGAATGAGGCGTGGAATAGCAGATATAGTCGATATTGGCATAGGCAATATCCGGTTCGCAGAGGAAATTGATATACATCTCTGCCGCTTCCTTCTGCTTGGCACTGACAGGGATGCAGATGGCATCCACGAATAAATTGGTACCGCTTTTGGGCACGGCAAAATTCAGTGAATCATTATCCTCCATGATCATCAGCGCATCGCCGGCATAGTAGGGCGCAATCAGGGCGTCGCCGGCACCCATTTTGTCAAAGATCTCATCCATGACGTAGCCCTGGACTACATTCTTCTGTTCCTTGAGCTTCTCGGCACAAAGGCGCAGCTCATCCGGATTTTCCGTATTCATGGAATAGCCCATCATACATTCCGCAATTGCAAAGGCGTCACGGGGGTTGTCAAACATCAGAATCTGGTCGGCATAGGTTTCATCCCAGAGAATATCCCAGTCAATTTCCTCCGGATCCAGATCAATCACAGAGGCATCGTACAGAATGCCCACAGTCCCCCAGGTATAGGGCACGGAATAGGCGTTCTCCGGATCATACTCCAGATTCCTGAAATTATCCATAATGTAGCTGAAATTGGGAATATTGTCAAAATTCAGCTCCTGCAGCATGCCCTCCTTGATCATCCGGCTGATCATATAGTCGGAGGGAATGACAATATCATAGGAGACGCCGCCCCCCTTGAGCTTGGCATACATCTCCTCATTGGTGGCAAAGTTGGTATAATTGACTTTAATACCGGTCAGCCTGGTAAACTCCGCATTAACATCCAGCGTCCCCTCTTCCTCCCCGGCACAGATATACTCTCCCCAGTTATAGACATTAATGGAAATACCCGCATCCTTAAAACGGGTGTAGTAATCCGGATCGGAGACAGTCAGGGTCTGGGCAGCAGTTTCCTCCTCCTCTTCTCCGTCCCCGGTCTGGGAACTGGTGCAGCCAGTCAAAAGACCCAGGCAGAAAACAGGAAGTACCAGCATGGGCCACAATTTCTTCTTCATGCTCATGCCCCCCTGTACGAAGCGTTTTTCTTCGCCGCTCTGCCCTCAACCACGTTCTTGACAATGAGGATGATAACCACTACTACGAAAATCAGAGTAGAGAGGGCATTGATTTCCGGTGAAATCTTTCGCCTTGTCATGGAGTAGATCGTAATGGGCAGCGTCTGGGACGTGGAACCGCAGGTGAAATAGCTGATGACAAAGTCATCCAGGGAATAGGTAAATGCCATCAGGAAACCACTGATCACCCCGGGCATGATCTCCGGCAGAATCACCTTCTGGAATGCCTGAAAAGGGCTGCACCCCAGATCCTGGGCTGCCTCATACAGATGGGGATCCATCTGCTTGAATTTCGGCATGATGTTCAGGATCACATAGGGGACATCAAAGGTAATATGGGCGATGAGCAGCGTTACGAACCCGAACTCCAGGTTCATTCTGGCTGCGAAAAAGACAAACAGCAGCATCAGGGACACACCGGTTACAATCTCCGGGTTGATAATGGGCATATTGGTCACATTCATGACAACTGCCTTGGGCACCTTGCGCATGCTGTTGATGCCGATGGCCGCCAGGGTTCCGAGAATGGTGGAAACGATACTGGCAATGGCGGCAATGATCAGGGTATTGATCAGCGAAGAGATAATGACGCTGTTGCTCAGCAGCTTTACATACCAGTCCAGGGTAAAGCCGCTGAACACGGAACGGCTCTTGGTTTCATTGAATGAAAATACAATCAGTACAAAAATCGGCACATACAGGAACAGCAGCACCAGCCCCAGATAGAGCTTGCTTAATTTTTTCATAGATCAGTCCTCCTTGGTTTCCAATAGAAGCTCCGGTGATACGAATCCTCCGCACCGTTAGGCGGCGCAGAAGATGACGCAGTCATCCTCCCTCCAAACCGGGATATCCGCCGCAGTCCGGAGGGTTGCGTATTAAATCAGCACCTGGTCATCGGGGCTGAACTGGTTCATGACAGTCATAATCACCAAAATAATGACCATGAGCACCAGCGAAATTGCAGCGCCCAGATGGGGATTATAGGATGTCCCCAGGAACTGCATTTCAATCAGGTCGCCGATGAGCAGATTGGAGCCGCCGCCCAGCATGCGGGAAATGATAAACGTAGAGATTGCCGGGACAAAAACCATGGTAATACCGGAGGTAATCCCCGGTACACTCAGAGGAATGATCACACGGAACAGCACATTGCCGGAATTGCAGCCCAGATCAGCCGCTGCCTCAATGACGCTTTTGTCAATTTTCTGAAGCACGGAATACAGGGGCAGAATCATGAAGGGGAGATAATTGTACACCATTCCCAGCACCACGGCACCGGAGGTGTTCACAAGCTTATACGGTCCCAGCCCGATCATGCCCAGAAGGTTATTGATAATGCCGTTATTGCCCAGCAATGTCATCCAGGCATAGGTACGCAGGAGGAAATTCATCCACATGGGAAGCATCACCAGCATCAGCATGGTTCCCTGCTGATGCTTTTCCATCCGGGAAAGAATCAGGGCAATGGGGTATGCAATTACCAGACAAATGACTGTTGCAATCAGTGCCAGCCAGATGGAGCGGACAAAGATATTGGCATACTGCCCCACCTCTGAAATATGGGAAATAGTCCAGCCGCCGTTATCCGTAGTGAATGCAAAATAGGCCACCATCAGCAGCGGAACCAGAATAAAAATGATCATCCATACCAGGTACGGAAGAGAAAGCACCCTCAGCTGTTTCATTCTGCACCCTCCGATTTCTTCATAATATGGATGTCAAAGGGATCAAAGGTCATGCCTATCACAGCGCCCACCGGCTCCGCCTTGGTGGAATGGATCATCCACTTGTGATCCACGCCGTCCACTACCATTTCATAGTGAACACCCTTGAATACCACGGATTCCACAATGCCGGTGAGCTTCGCCCTGTCCGCCGGAATAACCTGAACATCCTCCGGACGGATGACAACATCCACCGTTTCATTGGGGGCAAATCCCTTGTCCACGCACTGGAACCGCTTGCCGGTGAATTCCACCACGCAGTCCTCCGGCATGCAGCCGTTGACAATGTTGCTCTCACCGATGAAGTCGGCAACAAAAGCATTGACGGGTTCGTTGTAAATATCAATGGGGGAACCGATCTGCTGAATGATACCATTGTTCATGACAACAACCGTATCGGACATGGTCAGCGCCTCTTCCTGATCGTGGGTGACATAGACAAATGTCAGCTCCAGTGCCTGCTGAATCTTGCGCAGCTCCGTCTGCATCTCCTTGCGGAGCTTCAGGTCCAGAGCGCCCAGGGGTTCATCCAGAAGCAGCACCTTGGGACGGTTCACCAGGGCTCTTGCAATGGCAACACGCTGCTGCTGACCGCCGGAGAGGCGATTGACGGATCGCTTCTCATAGCCCCTCAGATTCACAAGCTCCAGCATCTCGCCGACGCGTCTGACAATTTCCTTTTCCGGCAGCTTCTGAATTCTCAGACCGAATGCAATATTTTCATACACATTCAGGTGGGGAAAAAGGGCGTAGCGCTGGAATACCGTGTTCACATTACGCTTATGGGGGGGCATGCCGTTGATCCGCTTGCCGTCAAAAAAGACATCACCGCTGGTCGGCTCAATAAAACCGCCGATAATCCGGAGTGTTGTGGTTTTGCCGCAGCCGGACGGACCCAGGAGGGTGACAAATTCCTTGTCCTGAATATCAAGGCTGATATTTTTCAGAATCCGCTCGCCGTCCTCAAATTCAACAACAATGTTTTGCAGGCTGACAATTTTGTCCATCTAACACGTTCCTTTCCTACGGGACATGCTCCGCTGCGCCGCCATCCGGCACCGCAGGCATGGAACCCGGTCATTTCGACATAATTTCTCTGAAAAACCATACATTATTAAATATACGGGAAATTGCCCGGAATGTCAATAGTTTTTTCAAAAATATTTTTCCATGCTGATGCACTAAAACGCAAGTAATTTGTCCCTTTTTGTGCGCATTATGAAAAATGCGGTTTATGGACGCCCAAAAACGCACCGGGGTTTCTGCTACTGTGAGCATCGCCGAAGAACCCTATCCGTAATTTATGCTGTTTCCCTTTTCCGAGAATTTTTTGTATAATTTGAAAATCCATGCAGATACTACTCCTGCAATCTTGCAAACAAAGGAGAAATCACTATGAAAGCAACCGGAATTGTAAGAAGAATTGACGATCTCGGCAGAGTCGTCATTCCAAAAGAAATCCGACGGACTATGAGAATCCGGGAGGGGGACCCCCTGGAAATCTACACAAGCAATGACGGAGAAGTTATCTTCAAAAAATATTCCGCTATCGGTGAGATGAGCGAAAATGCAACACAGGTTGCAGACATCATGCACAAGCTGGCCGGCTGTCCCGTGGTGGTCTTTGACCGTGACCATGTGGTGGCCTCCTCCGGCGTCACCAAAAAAGAATTCAGCGAGCGCCGTGTTTCCCCGGAGCTGGAAGAGCTCATGGAATCCCGCAAACAGTTCTTTGCAGAGGACGGCAGCCATAAATTCTATGCAGTGGAGGGCGTGGATCAGTCCGCCATTGCCTGCATGCCCATTCTGTCCTCCGGTGATGTTACCGGTGCTGTCACCTTTCTGTCCAACGGCAGCAAACAGGTAGCTTCCGATCTCCAGAAGAGCCTGGTAAATGCGGCAGCACAGTTCCTTGGGCGCCAGGTGGAATAGCGTCATACTAATCCCTTGCGCCCGCGTGTGGGTTAAACTCTGATGGACTTTGTCTGCCAGAGTGACGGGGATTCGGATCAGAATGCAACAATCCTCCGGTATATCTGAAGCATACCGGAGGATTTGCTGTGGGAGCATATACTTATCCGATGGTAATGGAATTGATCACGGCAAGTGCCTCCTCCCTTGTCGGAGCAATCACGCTGAGTTCATGCGGTGTGTTCAGGTCATACGGCGCATAGAAGCGGAAATGCATGGAATACGCCTTCTTGCCGCTGTCCGTGTAGGAGCATTCGATACAGTACACGACGCCCTTCACCTCGTTTGTTTCATACACATAAACTTCGCTGCAGGAAGAGCTATCCATCCCTTTATAGATCGCCAGCTTGCAGAAGGCAGTTGCGGCGTCAAGATTCCAGAAAGGATATTCATCCGGGCGGAGCATCACGGCTGCGCAGTGTTCCTCATAATCGGAGAGCGGCGTTGAAAAACCGAGGGCTTCCAGACCCTTTTCGGCATTTCCCTGGAAGGGCAGTCGGGTTTCAGAATACGCTGCAAGGTCAAGATCCTCAAAGCTGACAGACGGTGCCATGGACTGCTGCGGAAGCTCCACAACAGTGTATGCATCCTCGCTGACATAGATGTCAACCTCTTCTAAAAGTACATACTCTCCGTCATCGGACAGGCTGCAGTCGGCAGGAATTCCCACGGTATACTCCGGCAGTTTCACAGGAACAAGACTGTCATCGGTCAGATCATACTCTGTGAAGAGCATTCCCTCCGCACAGCAGGACATCATTGGTTCGATCTGCTGCTTCCAAAAATACTGCATCTGCATTCTTGGCACCAGAACCACGGCACCAAGGCCAAGCAGAAGAACTGCGGAAACACACGGAATGATGATACGGGATTTTTTCATGTCAGAACGCCTCCTCACAATTTATTACTTTTATCATAACAAATTATGAATAAATTGTCAACTATATGATCTGACGCCAAAAAGCTCCCCGTCAATAACAGGGAGCCTTTTTCATTCAGATTCTGATACGCCGCCTGTGGCAGCTATGAGGATAGTTGAACTATGCGATTACTCTTACACGGATTACATTGTCCATCAAACGCAGCTTCTCTGCAACCGCTGCATCCACAGTGCCGGCTACATCCAGCATCATGTACGCATAGTCCTTCTTGCTTGCATTCACCATGTTGTCAATATTCAGACCTGCTTCTGCCAGTGCGCTTGTCACTGCCGAAATCACTGCCGGTGCATTTCTGTGCAGAATGCAGACCTTGGTGCCTGCTGCATTCAGGGAAGCGTTGGGGAAGTTGACGCTGTTTTTGATGTTGCCGTTTTCAATATAATCAATCAGCTCCTGTGCTGCCATAACTGCACAGTTATCCTCGCTCTCCGGGGTGGAAGCACCCAGGTGGGGAATTGCCACAATCCCGTCAACATCCACTGTGTTTGCATTCGGGAAGTCGGTAACATAGCATGCAACCTTGCCTGCCTCCAGTGCTGCCTTCAGATCGGCATCGTTCACCAGCTCGCCTCTTGCAAAGTTCAGGATTCGTACATTATCCTTCATCACAGCAATTGCCTCTGCATTCACAAAGCCCTTGGTTTCTGCATTGAACGGAACATGCAGGGTGATGTAATCCGCTTCTGCATACACATCCTCCCTGGAATCCACAACCTTTACAGCAGGGTCCAGATTCAGTGCGCCTGCAACGGACAGGAACGGATCCGTTCCCACAACCTTCATGCCCAGTGCAACCGCTGCATTGGCAACCTTTGCGCCGATGGCGCCCAGACCGATGACGCCCAGAGTTTTGCCCATAACCTCCGGACCTGCAAACTGGCTCTTGCCTTTTTCCACCAGCTTGCCTACCTGGTCACCCTCGTTCTTCAGCGTTGCTGCCCATTCCACAGCCTTGGTCACCTTACGGGAGGACAGGAAAAGTCCTGCCAGCACCAGTTCCTTGACCGCATTGGCATTGGCACCGGGAGTATTGAATACCACAATGCCCTCTTCTGCGCAGCGTTCCACAGGGATATTGTTCACGCCGGCGCCGGCTCTGCCG
>CAZXVI010000041.1:0-8451 GCA_964644275.1 uncultured Ruminococcus sp.
AAATAGAAGTTGATTTTACAAGTATAGAAAAATCTCAGGAAACTTTGGATAAGATTATTACTATTTTAGATTCCAAAGAAGTTGATCAGTTGGGGAATATTGCTGATGAGTGCGTGAAGAAACTTACAGTTTAAGATATTGATGCTATCAAAATTCTAAATATAATATGGCTAAAAAGGTAGTCCGAACCGGAAAAGCACAGAACAGAGCGTAATACATCGTTTGCTGAATGAAGAAGGGGCGCTACCACTGCGGCGAGGTATCAGAATAAGAAGTAGATTCTCGCAACTATTACGGAGAATCTCAATCTGGAAAATATAAGTCTGGCGCTGATGAAAGTTTTATAAAGCATTTCTGTAATATTATGTTGATTTTCTTGCCCAAATATGTTATCATTAAAGAAAATCCGTATAAAAAACTGCTGTAAAGACAGTTATTCTGAACTGGTTAATATTACTTGGGGTGCATTATGAATTTGTTTAAGCTATCCTACAAAACAGTACGTGAAAATTCCAATCAGATCTATAAAGGGTTTGGACTGCGTCATCTTTCTGATGTAACGCATTACTATGTGCATCCGGAAAATGAATCCGTATTGCAGAAAACCTCTCTGTGTCAGCCGATCGGTGAATCCCTGCTTCTTTTTGCATCCATTTTGCAAAGTATGCTCTCAGGGGCACCCATCGGCAGATACTGCATTGCAAATGATGGAAATACTGTTTATTTTGAATTTAATATTCCGGAAGAATATCGCCGGGATGGTGTCGTGGATGTACATATTTACCGATATCGTGCCCTGTGTCAGAACACAGTGATACAAGTATCTGCCTACGATGAACAGGATCAGTGGCTGCCCGGAAAAACAGAGCCCATACAGGAACTGTATAAACTCCTGCCTTGTTTCTGCGTGCTTCTTGCAAAAGAAGTAGAAACCAACCCGGAATATCATGCTCTCATGGATCAGTTTCTGCAAAATCCCGCAGTCGATTTATTTGTGCAGCTCCATGAGGATTTTTATCAGAGCCATAAATATGACATGCATACTGTACGCTATGAGGATCTGTCTTTGTTGCAGATCGACCAGATGCAGCTGAACGCAAAAGACTACCGCTTATTTTCACTGGATGAACAACCAGCGCCTCCGGTAACCTCTGTACCAGAAGTCATTTGCTTTCCGGAAGATACTTTTACAGAAGAACAAAAGCGTATGATTCCTCAGCTTGCAAAAGAATTTGTTCTTCCGCAGGAACTGTACAGCATATGCAGTGCCATCGCAAATGGAGATATCTCCGCTTTATTGCTGCATGGACCGGCAGGTACTGGAAAAACCATGGCATGCAAACTGATCTGCCAGAAAATCGGTCTGCCCATATGGGATACCATTAACTGTACAGAAAACCTGGACGAATTCGTTCTGGGGAAGTACATTCCCGATGATGACCGTATCATCTTCCGGGAGAGCTATGTGACAGAAGCCATTCGGCATGGAGGCGCTGTGGTATTTGAGGAGATCAACTTTGCACGGCCGCAGTATCTGGCATTTTTAAACTCACTGCTGGATGACAACGGCTTTGTGCGTCTGGATACCGGGGAAGTGGTCAAGCGGCATCCTGATTTCCGTTTCTTCGCCACAATGAATATGGGCTACTTTGGCACAAAAGAACTGAACCAATCCTTGTATAACCGGTTTCATGTAATTATTGAAATCGCAGCACTTTCCGATGAAGCCATTACACGAATGCTCTCAGCACGTGTCCCGGAATGTGTTCCTGTGATAGATAAGGTGCTCGGCGTATATCACAAGCTGAAACAGAAGATGGAATCGGAAGAGCTGGACATCGTTCTTTCCCCGCGTAACCTGGAAAACTGGGTGCGCATGGCAAAATACGAAGGATACCTGTCAGCAGCAGAAAAGACAATCATACCCATTGCAAAATGCGATCGTGCACTGGAAGAATCCATACGCAGCATTATCAGATTATACAAATGGCAGGCGTAACACCGGAACGTAAGCAGCGGAGGTATGGAAATGAATCATGAACAGAAGAAGCTGCTAAAACAGTTTCAGTGCGAACAGAACCGTCAGTATGAGGAAACCTTTGCACGGATGTTTTCGGAAGATCCAAAGGTACGGTTATTCTTTGTCAATGAAAATCAGGCATTTACAGATGGCAGAAATATTGTTGTTGACCCTGCGTCGGATTCTCTGTTCTACGATATTCCGGCACTCCAGAACACAGAAAAAGTATTGAAAATCCCGCATACTTTTTCCAGAAATCCATGGTATGCACTGCACATGATCACAAGAGGGCAGACTCTGCATGAATGCCTGCATATTCTGTATACCGATATGCCGGGGGCTTATGTGACCGATCCGCTTTGTGATACTCATAGCAAGAAAAAAGCAATGGCATATATTTCGAATGTTGTGGAGGACGCCTATATTGAAGCGGCAGGCTGCTCTGTTTTCGATAATCTGGAATTGTTTTTGCAGTTTCATCGGATTGCACGTTTGTTTGCTGTACACCCGTCTGAAGGAACAATCAATCGTGCTTTTGCAAATGAACTGAAAGCCGATAAAGAACAGAATCCAGATGCAGAGGTTGTAAAAACGATTCTGTTTATGGCATATATGAATCACATGATCACGCTGCTGCTCTATCCTATGCTGAAGCCGAAAGAACCCATGAAAGAAATTGCGGCCTATGTGGAGCAGACAAAACAGCTTTTCTTCGATGGAAGTATGGCACCCTCACCGGCAGAACGATATGCCTGCTGTCAAAAAATATTTCAGATTATCCTTCCGATTATTCCGGAGGATGAGAAGAGCTTCGAAGAGTACGAGATCTGGTTTGAAAAACTGCTTGGCGGATGTCAGACGCATACGCCCGATGCCATCGGCATTGGACAAAAAGAGCGAAAAGGAAGAACACAAGCGGTAACGATTCGACTTTTCACCAACGCCGACGGAACACTTCGCAAAGGAGCCACATTACAAGATCAGCTGGAACAGATTGTGAAAGAGTTTGAAATACAGCAGCATGTGATCCTTCTGCTTTTTTCCGACACCAGCAGAAACGTATGCTTCCCGGCAAGCCGACTAAGCGGAAATATCGTTCACAATCAGATTCAGATTCATGAGACAAAACCGAATATCGACTGGAACAACCGAAAGAAATATGCAGAAATCCGAAACTGTTTTCAAAGTGTTCTGCGAACTTATCAGACACGTTTTTCCCAGATACTGAAAGCGAAAACCGAAATCCGGGAAGAGCATCTGACGTTCGGATCCGGTATCAACACAAAACAGTTCAGCGATCCCCGGAAACGATATTGGTATCGCATGATCCCCGGCGAAGCTGTCCCTGACTTTTCGGTAATGCTGCTTGTGGACGGCTCCGGTTCGATGCACGGGGAACGGATCCGGAGTGCCATGCAGGCTTCGCTGATCCTGCACGAAGTGTTGGCGGCACAGGGGATCCCTCATGCAATTGCAGAACACCGTGCACAATTTGAAGAACCAGAAGTTGACATCAATATCCTGGTGGATTTTGATGCCGCAGAAAACGAAAAATACAATCTCATGGAAATGGACGCATATGGTGATAACCGTGATGCACTGGCCTTGCTCTGGGCAGAACAATACATGTACCGTCATACGCAGACTGAAGACCGGCTGCTGATCGTTATTTCCGATGGCGTTCCGGCACACGATTTTGATGAGTACTATCCGCCGCTGTCTGTTGCAGATACCGCAGAAACAGTACAGAAGATCCGCCGCCGGGGAACACATGTCATTGGAATTGCATTGGACGCATCCGATTCTTTTGATTGCTATGATGTCTTGCAGGAAATCTATCCGCAATTGATCTCCTGCAATGTTTTATCGCAGCTAACAAAGCAAGTACTTACAGTGGTATCAAGATTTTTTCATTAACCAAATACAAAAAAGTTAGCAAAAATCATTTTCTGATTTGCAGCATGTCACTTCAGTCCACGAATAAAGACCAATTCGAGAGCGAGACACTTTCGGATTGGTCTTTTCAGAAAAAATACACTAATCGTTGACAAGCTCAGCATAGACTAAATACCGCTGATAGTTGTCAGGATACGGATAGCAGGTGGAGAGGGTCACAAGAGATCTGTTCGCTTGAATATAAATATTCTTACTGTCATCAGGGTCAATAACCTTGGTTTCGACCACCCTGTATACAAGTGTTTCCCATAAATTTGTTATGTAAATTTCATCACCCACGTTAAGCTCAGTAATCCTTTTAAACATATAGATACTCTTATACCGTGTGTGTGCGGCAATAACGCAGTTTGTATTTTTTCCGCCCACAGGCAGAGAGGTGTTGGCAAGATACGCCGCTCCCTTAGCCATATTTTCTGTGCTCGCACCGTTATAAATCGGCAGCTTAATGTCGATGGCGGGGATCGTGATGTAGCCTAATATATCACTGTCTATACCGTAATCGGAGAGCAAAAAATCTGGTTCTTCATACGACAACTGATCGATCAGTCCGCTTTGTCCGCTTGTATATAGTTTTTCGTTATAATCGAACATTGCCTTACGCAGCTCAGTATATGGAAGTTTATCATCATTGGGAGCGGTATTATCAGTATGATCTGTGTTATCAGTTTGCAATTTTGCTGTTTTAAGTTGATCAAATTGATCGATCGCTTTATTCACCTGCATATCAAACGTCTCTCTCAGAATAATAGGGTAAGCAAAAAGTCCAACGCCGACAATAAATAAGATAGCCGCTATTATTCTAATCAGCCTTCTCATACTTCTTTCTCCGTATCAAATCTCTAACCGCACTGCTGACGAGCAGGAGAACAAACACTGCCGTAATTCCTAATGCGGCAAGCTTTGTATAGTCCTCCCATGTCATTTTTTTTCGATTTTGGGTTCCTCAATGGGCATGTCCTCTTTTTCCTCAATCCGTCTGCCGTGTACCAACAAACGATGAGTATTCTTGCCGTAGGGAGTACAGGTGATAAGAGTGACAAGATCCTCGCCTTCCTGTATAAAAAGGGAGGAAGTGTCATCAGGCTCGACTGTTTCTATTTCATAAACCTGGTAAGTTAACGTTTCGTCAAGAACATGAATACGAAAAATGTTGCCCTCACAAAGCTGGTTAAGGTCGGTAAAAAGCCGCGCCGAGGGCAGTCCGCAGTGCGCTGACAAGACGGTGTGGGTGCTTTCGCCGCCCAGGGGGAGCGAGGTGTTTTCCAAATGCCCTACACCGATTAACAATGTTTCTTCCTTTGTTCCGTGATAAATTGGCAGATACACATCGATCGCGGGAATCTCGATACTCGCCATTACTTCATCAAAAGCCAAAAGCTCGGTATATTCACCATCGGTTATAGGATAAGCGTCCGGGTCAAAGGGGTCGGTCAGCACAACGGCATTTTCAAACAGACTGTTATTGTAACGCCTTATCGCTTCTTTTTCCTCATCAATTCTTTCAGGACTTAGCGATGAAATCTTTTCAGTGCGTTCGGTAATTGCTCGGGTGCTGTTTTTTTGATAAAGATAATTGGAAACAGTAGGGTAGAGAAAAACAGCGCCTCCCACAAGGAATAGAACTATGGTCAGTATTGTCGGCAGGTGCTTTTTCATTCCGTTTCCCTCTTTCATACATTGTTTTAAGGGTTTAGCTCAAACTACAAATTGAATGTAGTATTTGAAACAATACGCCACCCTTTTATGATGGGTGGCGTAAACTGTTATGATTATTTCTTATAGTTTGCCTTGTTTTTTTTGTGGGAAATAATAAGCAAAAATACTGCGCCGCCCATAAAAGCAATACCGATGACGGTGAAGATTACGATACCTTCACCACCGGTTATCGGGAGTGTAATACCACTATTGTTAGGAACCTGAACGGTATAAACACCGTTAGTAGTCTCAACATCGGCGTCGGTAAAGTTGACCTTTACGGCATTGTTCAAAATGTTGTAGCCGGAGGGTGCCTGAGTCTCTACGAGATAGTAATCGTAATTCGCACCGTTTGCTTCGTATTTTGCGAAAGTTGCAGAGCCGTTAGCGTCAGTGGTGAGACCACTCTCAAGCATTATGCCAGTTACATCTGTATGAGGAATGGTTACTGCTGTTCCAGCGTCAATTTCTTCCTGCGTAGCGGTTCTGTATAAATCAAACTTTGCGCCAGCAAGTTTGTTGTCCGCTTTGCCTGCAACGAACTTATCAATCTGAATTGCAAAGGTGGTGACATCGACCGAATCAGTTTTCTGCTCGTGTGAGTCATCTACATAAGGATAATTAGAATAATCAAAAGTAGCGGTGTTGGTTTCCTTAGTGTTGACTGCAGTTGTTGCATTATCATTAAGCGTTGCGGAATAGGTAATTACAAGCTTCTTTCCGCCGTTTGCAGCCCAGTTATCGGCATACTGAGCTGTAGCAACGCTTAATTTAAAGGTATAATTGGCGGTTGCAGTTGTATCAAGCGTGTAAGCAGCCGCGTCAACATCTGTGCTGTCAATTTGAACTTTGATTGAACCAGTAACAAGAGTCAGTCCGTCAGGGAGAAGGTCGGAGATGTAGAAGGATTTATCCGTTGCTTCCGTAGAATAGGTCGGAATATCAACGGTAATAGTGTAGTTGACCTTTTCATTCTTGGTTACGCTGGTCTTGTCGGCAGTTTTCTCAATAGAAACCTCTTCATTTTTCGCCGTGAAGGTGACGTCGTCAATTACATAAGCATCATTAACTACAATCGGTTCAATCTTCTGAAGCATCAGCTGATATACGGATGTGGAAGAAGTCGGGCGGATAAAATACTCGCCCATTGCAAGGTCTGCAAAGGTGGCAGTACCGTCTGCAGCAACAGTCTGTGTATCCACAGGAGAGATTGCCTTGTTTGTAATATAATTAGGAAGCTGTGCAAGCAAGGCTTTCAGGTCGGGAGAATCATCTGCAAGTGCAGCAAACGCATCAACAGTATAAGCAGTCGCATTATACGAAGTCGTGCCTGCAAAATAATCTGCAAAATTAATGTTCCACGCATATGTAAGATTGTTGGATCCCACATTATAAGTAATATCAACTACCTTATATGCTGCAAGCACATCATTTGGCACGGCATTTTGAACTGTTATTGATGCCTTTGAATCTGCATCGACAGTACGCTCTGCTGCAAACACACTCATCGGGAATAAGCCAAGGGCTAGGACAAGGGTGAGCAATAAGACTGCAAATTTTTTGTTTTCATATGAAATTTCCTTTCATCATTTATTTTTGCTAAACCGGCTTATTTTAAACCAAAACAAACCGATTGCCGCCAAAGCCAGTAGCGAAAGTCCCGCCGCTGCGAACCAACCGCCGGTGAATGGTGTTCCAGAAGTGGGCATATGCAGCGTCAGGTAGTTCGCAAGTTCAACATTAACCTCATTTTCAGTAATGTCTTTTGGTATTCCATCGATCAGGGCAGTATTGCCCGAATCGTCAAAGGTAATTTTTAAAGGGTTATCAAGCAAACGATAGCCCGATGGTGCTTTCGTTTCGGCAAGGTAATACACCATGTCGGGGGAGAGGGCGGCTTCAAAAACTGCGGTGGCTTTTGTGGCGTCCTCGCTGAGAACCGTAACGGCGACATTAACAGAGGTACATTTTACACTATCCCCGTTATAGGTAATGGTGATATCCCCACTGCTATCCTCCTGGTACAGGGTAAACTCCACACCGGCAAGGGGCACTTTATTCTCCTCTGTGGATTGATCACCGTCAAGCTTGCTCACATTCAGTGTATACGCCTTTTCAAAACGTGCATAATAGGTTGCGTTGCCCGTAGTTGTGTAGCTTATCGTTGCGCCATCATCTATAAGCATATCATCGTTAACCGGATTACCCTCGGAATCATACCAGCCAACAAATCTGTAGCCGTTTCCTGCGGTCGCTTCGGAGCTTACGGTTTGCTGTACCTCGCCCGTATCAGTGTATTTCGAGAGAGTACCTATTGCATCGTCGGTAATATCTGTCCAGCTGTCACCGTCCTTTACCTGACGGATAAAGGTCTGTGTAACTATTTGTTTCGAAAATCTTG
This sequence comes from uncultured Ruminococcus sp., assembly GCA_964644275.1. GTDB lineage: Bacteria > Bacillota > Clostridia > Oscillospirales > Ruminococcaceae > UBA3855. The sequence continues at coordinate 8,073 of CAZXVI010000041.1, forward strand.
CGTAATAGGTTGCGCTGACTGTTGTTGTGTAGCTTATTGTTGCGCCGTTGTTGATAAGCATTTCATCACTAACCGGATTACCAGCGGAATCATACCAACCTTCAAATATGTAGTATTGTCCCGCTGTCGCTTTGGAGCTTACGTCCACACCTACCACATCGGTATGGGTGTACATCGTGAGCGTACCAACTGTATCATCGGTGGTCTTTACCCAAGTACTACCGTTCCATACATGACGGACATAGGTCTGTGTAATGGTTGCCTGGAATCTCGCATAATAGGTCGCATCTTTCGTAGTTATGTAGCTTATCGTTGCACCGCCGTTTGTGAGCATATCATCGCTGACCTTATTACCATCTTCATCATACCAACCGATGAA
>CAZXVI010000041.1:8551-21264 GCA_964644275.1 uncultured Ruminococcus sp.
TTGTGAGCATATCATCGCTGACCTTATTACCATCTTCATCATACCAACCGATGAATTTGTAGTTTGTTCCTGCCTTTGCAGTGGAGCTTACAGGCATACCTACAGCATCGGTATACGTATAACGTCCGAGAGTACCTATTGTATCGTCGGTAGTGTCGGTCCAACCGTCATCATCGTTCCCTACCTGACGAATATAGGTCTGCGTGATGCTGTTTGAAAATATCGCATAAAAGGTTTTTACGCTTTCCTTTGTTTCATAATAACTGTATTCAGCATTCGTAGCAACGAGATTTCCGCTTTCGTCATACCAACCAACAAAACTATAACCTTCGTTTGGAATCGCTTTAACAGTTACGAATTCACCGGTTGCAGCGTGGTAGGATTTACCGCCGTTTTCATTATACACGGCGTTGTAATTCTCGTCCGATGGATCTGTTACACTTATAATTTCAACCGTTCCGCCGTCATCAGAATCATAATAATAGTTTTCAGTGTCGTTACGAACATGAACCCGCGGTATAAACGCCTGGAGCCAGCGCCATTGTGCCACCAATGTAAGACCCTTGTGGACATTGGCATAAGCTATTGCTTCGCCGTTATCGGTCCAGGTTACACCCACATCCTTATCATCAGCATCTTTGTTAATCGTCTCGGTCAAAGTTACGTTGCCGTTGTATATTTTAAAATACTGCGCCTTCGTGTCCCCATTGAGTCCAGCAAAAGTGTAGTCGCAGGCTACAGTATGCTCAGCAGGAAGCAGCAGACTTCCTAACTGGTCTGCATTTACCTGAATATCTGTCGAAACACCGTCAAAGGAGTCACCTGTAAGCAGCCAGCCCATAAATTTCCAGCCATCGTTCTGTCCTTCGGCTGCATGTGATACATAGGGGGAAATAAATGTTGTCTGTGTACCAGCCTGTGCTTCGTCATTACCGGTAGCAGGCTTAAAGCTGTATACATTTGCTGCTTCGTCAGTATTATTCTCTCTTTCAACAATATATGCTTTTCCGCCGTTAGGGTCATAGGTCACTGTCGGACTCTTGATAAAGATAAAATGCAGATCTGTTGCCGAAGTCACTCCATCCAGATAATAGGTATAAATGATATCGCCGTTATCATTTATTGATTTTATCCATTTACCTGCCGTATCCTCATCTGTTAAGTCTTCACTATAATCAATTTCGTTTTCTTTTACTTTCAAAAACTGGGTCACAGAATCTCCGTTGTCATCCTGCGTTGTATAATATACACCGACAAACTCACAGCCGTCATCGGCGTCTGCCTTCTTTATGATAGCCTGAATTTTTAGCGGCTCTCCATCCAATACATAGGTTGTAAGCTGATTATCAATCGTAACCTCATAACCCTCTGAGCCTCCTATGCCCTCGGTTGTTCCGTCACTTCCGCCGATAACCGCACTGCCATGAGTGGTAGTACTGCCCGACAGCGGATGGTAAATCTGGAAATTAATATTATCAAGGAAGTTGCCGTAGGTTTTTGCTTTTGCCGCAGGCGCTATTGAATCAACATAACCAACTGACACAAAACCAAACAATGTTTCAGTCTGACCCGTCGGAACAGTATAGAGATAATACTCGTCCAAATCAAGCTGTGAATTGTCCGAGCCGCTTTCTGTAGAACCTTCAGCAGCAGAACGCTTGGCATTAGAGCCGTAAGAGTTCCATGGGTTAACTCCACTTGTGACTTTTGAGGACGCCATGATCCAAATATGCCATTCCTCGGTGTAGATCGTGCTGGGCGTCAGGCTGAACGCATTATTTCCTGCATTATCCTCAAAAGTGCCGTTTGCGGCAAATTTCTTACTGTAAACAACAAGATGCTCACCCAATCCGGCAGAAGTTTTAACGGATGTTTGCCCCTGCTCAATCAGCCAGTCCACCATCTGCATCAGCTGATCTCGTCCATCTTTACTCGGTTTTGACGGATCAACACTCTGTTTAGGACCGATAACCAACGCCATAGTGTCAGTTCCATTTCTTGCGCCGTGGTCAAGTCCCCACTCGTAGACACTGGATGGTGTAGTTTTTACATTCTGATACAATGTGCTCTCTTCATTGGCATTCAGCTCTGCGGCATATGTTCCGTCAGTAGGCTCTAAGGTTACACTGGCTATATATGTTCCTGTATTTTTTGTGAACATCTCAATTTGTTTATCAAACGCTGTTGTATACCATGAAGGAATATTGTCCTGACTTTGCGTCTTATAACTATTTGTCCAGGTCTGCTCCTCTTCGAAGCTGCCGTTTTGCAGCTTGTGATCACTGCTCGTGTCGGCAGAAATGTAGGGAGAGGAATAATTAAACAGCGAAAGAACACAGCAAAGAAGCATAAGCGCTGCGAGAAAGAGAGCAAACCTGCGTATTGTACCGCTGCGTTTTCCTATAATATGTTTCGATTGATACACGGTGCGCCCCCCTTTTTGAATTTTATATAAAAATTACGAGAAGCCGATAAAATTGAGATTGATAGGTTCTTATATTTTCCCGATTTGATTCATCTATCGTTGAATAGTCTACTTACCATGTATATTTTTCGTAGAGTCACCAGCACAAAGCAATAAGAAATAACAAATGATTCATAATATCTAACGCTTATCCGGTCTTATGTCAAGAACTGCCCAACTCAAACAGACGAATTTGGATCAATCCACAAAAACAATATCATTTTTGATATTTTATATCCTTTGAGTTTAGTCAAGATGATATGATGCAACAAGCTCATAACGGTGTTTAATTGTCATTTTATGTTGAACTATGTCGTTTTTATTATACCACTTGAACACGCGTTTGTCAATAGATGGTAAAAAAATTGTAATAACACAGGCCTATCATATACCAAAACATATTGCAAATACTCATGGGGCGTTAAGCTTGTACACATATACCTTGTTTTTTCATGGAGATTATGGTATACTGTTGATAGAAACTTTTCAGAACGAGGTGCAATATGGCGCAGGAACAGATTGGACATATGATTGAAATGCTGTCTAATTAAGAAGATATACGGAAATGTGAAAGTTAAGGCCTTTTATTTTTGCTTTAACTGAGCAAAAAATCAGAAATGTGGAGATGTGAGGTTTTATATGAAACGATATATTGCCTTATTGAGAGGTATCAACATAAGCGGAAAGAACAAAATATCTATGTCGGAACTAAAATCATATTTTATAAAACTTGGTTATGCAGATGTGATTACATATCTGAACAGCGGAAATGTTCTTTTTTCAGTTAATGAAAATAATGAAACTATTCTTGCGGATTCAATCAAAGCAATGATACAGGAACAGTTTGATTTAGATATTCCTGTTGTTGTTATTTCGCAGGAAACGTTGAAGGAGCTATTGAGCAAGGCACCCAATTGGTGGGGAACAGGTGACAAAGAGATATATGACAATGTGATTTTTGTAATGCCTTCCGCTGCTGCTGAGGCCATAGCTGAGAAAATAGGCGAGCCTACAAAAGAGTTGGAACAGGTATATATCTATAAGAATGCTATTTTCTGGTCTTTTGACAGGAAGAAATATGCTAAAGCCAACTGGTGGAAAAAAACAGCAAGCGCAGGTATTGGAGAATTGATCACAATCAGAACAGCCAATACTTTACGAAAGATAGTTGGAATGTGATATGCACACAAATTCTCATTTATCGAGTATTCTATACTATCTTAATTCTTTCATAGTTTCTGATGATTTTTCAAATTGCAAACATGGTGAAATCCCGTATTTATGCGGATGATACGGAACGTATCAGAGAAAAAATAACGTAATTTCGGGAACGTTACGAATCGTATCAGTCATGTGACAGCGGGATTCTTGTTATTTTCTATGCCCGATGCTATACTTGGAATCAGCCAAAAGGTAAAATTCAAATTGAAAGGGCATAGAAAAAATGAAAAAGAACGGAAAAAGGTTTTTATTGTCGGGAGTAGTGTTCCTTGGAGCATTTGCATTGTGGACATTATTGATTCAGATTGTGGATGTTAAACTTGTAGGGCAGAATGGAACCGATATAGGCTTTGCAGCATTTAATCGTTGGTTTCATAAGCTTACAGGGGTGCATATGACAATTTACAACATCACTGACTGGCTGGGACTTGTACCGCTTTTCGTCTGCATAGGATTCGGTATGCTTGGTTTGTGTCAGCTGATTAAGAGAAGAAACCTTTTAAAAGTGGACTATGACATTATTATTTTAGGAACATATTATATCATAGTGATATTAGGATATCTTATTTTTGAAATGATTCCTATTAATTACAGACCTGTTCTTATTAATGGGATTATGGAGGCATCATATCCTTCATCTACCACACTTCTTGTATTGAGCGTCATGCCGACACTTGTTGAACAGATGAATCGCAGACTGAAAAGCACTTCTGCCAAAAGGGTTATAGCAGTACTTTCTATTATTTTTTCATCCTATATGGTAATCGGCAGATTAATTTCAGGTGTACACTGGTTTACGGATATAATTGGCGGTGTATTTTTAAGTGTCGGTTTATTTTGTATGTATAAAGCATCTGTTTTGTTATGTTGTAAAGAAAAAATTAATCGGGAGGTTCTGCTGTGGAATTTAACGAGAAACTTCAGGAATTAAGAAAAAGCAGAGGTTTAACTCAAGAAGAATTAGCTGAGGCATTATTTGTATCCAGAACTGCCATTTCTAAATGGGAATCGGGCAGAGGATATCCCAGCATTGATTCATTAAAGGAAATATCAAAATATTATTCGGTATCAATTGACGAATTACTGACTGGAGAAAAACTGATTTCTATTGCAGAAAAAGAAAACAAGTCAAACATTCAAAGAATGTGTGACTTGCTGATAGGTATAGTGGATTTGTTTTCATTTATACTCATTGTTCTTCCGCTTTATCCAAATCCGATTAACGGATACATATATTCAGTAAATCTATTTGCTTATACAGAAATAACATCATTTAACCGAATGATATATTGGATAATGTTTCTCGCTCTTGTGTTTGTTGGGATTCTAAAAATAATTATAACACAGTTTAATATAAATAAAGGGCAGAAGATCGTCACAGGCATCTCAATAGCTCTCAGTATTCTGACGATATTATTTTTGGCAATGGCAAAAGAAGCTTACGCCATAACTGTTGCATTTCTTCTGTTTGTTGTAAAAGGAATGCTGCTGATAAAACATATAAAGGCCGCTTGTGAAAACCACGGTCTAAAGGCTTAGCACTGCTTACCGGAGTATGTCAGGAGATTTTTGTGTGATATGAGGGAAGAAAGCCCTGCCGATGTGCGGCAAAGGCGCCTGCCGCAACCCTGCGGTGTTGCCATTACTTTGATTTGTTTCTTTGGGAAAAGTTTGTGGAGGGTACCTGTGTACCCTCCACCTGCCTCTTGCAGAGGACTTTTCGTCTGTGTGTCGGTGGTTGCAGGGGCTTCGCTCACACCCCCAACTTTCAAAAAGAGAATCATAGTGGCAGGGTGCTGCCTAAAACCTGTTATGTAAACAAGTTTTCATCATATTCTGCAATATAGGGTAGATTCCGGTAATACTCACCGCAGTCCAATCCATACCCGATCACAAAGAGATCCGGAATTGTGAATAAAGCCATATCTACCTTGACATCTGTTTTGCGCCGGGAAGGCTTGTCCAGCAGGGTAATGACCCTTAGGGAGAGGGGCTGACGGGCGCGAAGCATCCGTACCAAATCATTAAGGGTTCTGCCGGTATCAATAATATCCTCCACAATGACGACGTGATAATGGCTGATATCCTGCTCCAGATCCATAGTAATCTTGACTACACCGCTGGATACTGTGCCATTGTAATAGCTTTTGGCACATAGAAAGCCGATCTCGCAGGGCACTGTAACGGCACGGCAGAGATCCGCCAGGAACACAAAAGCACCCTTCAGGATGCTGACCAGCAGTATGGGTCGTCCATCGTAAATGGCATCGATGGTCTTGCCGGCGTTCCGCACGGCTGCAGCGATTGCTTCCTCTGAAAAGAGCACTCGCTTTATTCGTTTGTGAAATTGTTCAGGATTGCTGAGTTCATTCATCATTGCAATGGCTCCTTTGTTACGTGGGATTGTCCGTACCGGGACAACAGATGCGGACTGTATGCCTTATGCATTTTTTGCATAGCGTCAGGATGATTCTTCCGCATTTGCTGCATCCAGCAGTCTGGCAATAACAGCATTGGAAACTGCGAAACCCTCTGCAGTCAGCGCAATGTTACCATCCGGCATCTGACGGAGATAGCCGGCATGCTCCAGCTGTGCAATAATGGAAGCAGCGCCGTATCCCAGCAGCGATGCGGGAACGCCTTCCCTGGTGCGGAGCAGGAGCATTATCCGTTCCTCTCTTCCGCAGGGATTGGGATCCACCAGCACTGTTTTCTGGAAGGGGGCATCACAGAAGGCGGCAAGATCCTTCGGAACATAGAAGCGTGTCCCCCCGTAGCAGGAATGTGCGCCTGCACCAATGCCGAGATACGGCTCGCAGCGCCAGTATTTCAGGTTGTGGCGGCTCTCATACCCCTGCTTTGCAAAGCTGGAAACCTCGTACTGTGCAAAACCATGGCGTTCCAGGTGCCGGACTGCCTGTAAGTACCGATCCGCTGAGGAATCCTCATCGGGCAGCGACCGAAGAAGGGATGTATCCCGGGAAAGGGGAGTACCCTCTTCCACCTGCAGCAGATAGGAGGAAACATGGGTAATGGGCAAGCTGGTCAGAATTTCCAGCGTGTGTTCCAGAACGGCCTCCGTCTGCTCCGGACAGGCAAGCATGAGGTCACAGGAAAGGTTCCGGAATCCGGCATTGTATGCATCCCATACTGTCCGGACCGCCTTTTCTGCCGTATGGGTTCTGCCCAGCAGCTGCAGCTCCCGGTCGCTAAAGCTCTGGGTTCCGATGGATAGCCGGTTGATGCCAAGTGCATGCACTTCCTTCAGATAGTTACTGCGGTTGCCGGAGGGATTCAACTCCAGGGTTATCTCCGTGTCAGCTGCAAGATGCAGATGCTTAGCACAGGCATCCAGGATAGCTCCGAGCTGTCCGGGAGTCAGCAGGGAAGGGGTTCCCCCACCGAAATAAAGGGAATCCACCGGTTCTTTGACACGGTAATAAGCCAGATTCCGCAGAATGGCTGCTGTGCAGCGCTCTGCCGTCTCCTTTTGGTAGGGAACGGAAAAAAAGTCGCAGTAGGAGCATTTCCTGGCACAAAAGGGAATGTGAAAGTAAATTCCCGTCATATCAGTCCATAAGACGAATGGGTTTTGTTAGCTTTCCGAAAAACATGTCAAACAGGAACACCAGGACAAAACGGGCTGCAATGATCACCAGAATCAGCACCGTACTGAGTACCTTGTCCGTTGAAAAAAGGTAAATCATCACGCAGGCAATGAGCATGAAGAGACTGACAATCGTGGAAAAATAGATGGATTTCATATCGTTGCAGCATTTCCTTCCGCAGCCCGGACAGGGCTTTCCGGAGGAACGCAGGGAGCCAGCGAGGGCTTTCTGAATGGGGGTGAAGGTTTTTTCTCCGCAGTGGGGACAGGTGTGTTTCATAGGATTTTCCTCCGTTTCTGTTAAGCTGCCTATTCATCCAGCTTCAGGACGCTCATAAATGCCTCCTGGGGCACCTCTACCGTACCCAGCTGGCGCATACGCTTTTTGCCTTCTTTCTGCTTTTCCAGCAGTTTCTTCTTTCTGGTGATATCGCCGCCGTAGCACTTGGCAAGGACGTCCTTGCGCATGGCCTTGACCGTTTCACGGGCGATGATTTTGCCTCCCACCGCTGCCTGAATGGGAACCTCGAAGAGCTGTCTCGGAATGTTGTCTTTCAGCTTTTCCGCAATTTTTCTTGCTCTGCCGTAGGCCTTGTCTGCATGAACAATGAAGGACAGTGCGTCCACGATTTCCCCGTTGAGCAGAATATCCAGCTTGACAAGCTTGGAGGGTGCATAGCCAATCAGCTCATAGTCAAAGGAGGCATAGCCCCTGGTACGGGATTTCAGCGCATCAAAGAAGTCATAGACAATTTCATTCAGGGGAAGCTGGTATTTCAGCGTGACCCTGGTATCGTCCAGATACTGCATGTCCTTGAAGACACCCCGTCTGTCCTGGCAAAGATCCATAATGTTGCCCACGAATTCGGAGGGGACAAGGATATCTGCGCTGACCATTGGCTCCTCGGCGGAGGCAAGGACGGAGGGATCCGGATAATTGGTGGGGTTGTCGATATACTGTACCGTTCCGTCCGTCAGGGTTACTTTATAAATAACGGAAGGAGCCGTCGTGATGAGATCCAGATTGTATTCCCGTTCCAGCCGTTCCTGGATGATTTCCATATGGAGCAGTCCCAGGAAGCCGCATCGGAAGCCAAAGCCCAGTGCAATGGAGGTTTCCGGTTCAAAGGAAAGGGCAGCATCGTTGAGCTGCAGCTTTTCCAGCGCATCCCGCAGATCGCCGTATTTTGCACCGTCCGCCGGATAGATACCGGAGAATACCATGGGATTTACTTTCCGGTAGCCGGGGAGTGCCTCGCTGCAGGGATTGTCCGCCAGCGTAACAGTATCACCAACCCGGGTATCACCGATACTTTTGATGGAAGCGGCAATATATCCCACCTCGCCGGCAGTCAGCGTTCCGGTATTGACCAGAGAATTGGTGGTCATGTACCCCGTTTCCGTTACAGTGAATTCTGCACCGGTTGCCATAAGGCGGATGGTATCGCCCACCTTTACTGTACCCTCTTTTACACGGACATAAATAATCACGCCCTTGTAGGAATCATAGTAGCTGTCAAAAATCAGCGCCTTCAGCGGAAGTGCCGGATTTCCCTTGGGTGCCGGGATATCTGTGACAATCTTCTCCAGAACTGCTTCCACATTGGTTCCGAGCTTAGCGGAAATGCGCGGTGCGTCCATGGCAGGAATACCAATGACAGTTTCCACCTCATTGCAGACACGTTCCGGATCCGCCGAGGGCAGATCAATTTTATTGACCACCGGCACGACCTCCAGATCATGCTCAATGGCAAGATAGGTATTGGCAAGCGTCTGGGCTTCAATCCCCTGGGAAGCGTCCACCACAAGGATTGCACCCTCACAGGCAGCCAGAGAACGGGATACCTCATAGTTGAAGTCCACATGTCCGGGGGTATCAATCAGATTAAAGATATAATCCTTGCCGTCCTGGGCGTGATAATTCAGGCGCACGGCACGCGCTTTGATCGTAATGCCCCGTTCACGTTCCAGATCCATATTGTCCAGTATCTGCTGCTCCATGTCACGCTGGGCAACGGTCTGGGTTTTTTCCAGAATCCGGTCTGCCAGCGTGGATTTCCCGTGATCAATATGGGCGATGATACAGAAATTACGAATGTTTGCAGAATCCAAAATAGTCTCCTCCGTTTGAAAGTTTCGTCAATGTACAATATATTTATTATACCACATTTTCTGGCAGTTGTAAAGCCCGGAGCAAAGCAAATTGTGAAAAAACAGCAGCACGCTGCCCTGTTCCAGGGAAGAGTGCTGCTGATCATGTGATTACCGCTTAATGAAATATTCCTCATACCATACCAGAAAAGTATAGATCGTCCAGACCTTGCGCCAGCAGTCAGAATTGCCGCCGGTATACTCGTCAAAAATTGCCTGGATTTCATCCGGATGGAAGAATTTTGCCGCAGCCTCGCTGCGGAATTTTTCCTGCACATCCTGATTGTACCGTTCATCCGCAAGCCAGATCCGGATGGGTACAATGAAGCCCAGCTTCTTCCGGAAGGCAATTTCCTCCGGCAGCACCCTTGCTGCTGCGGTACGGAATGCAACCTTATTCTGCTCCCCATTGACTTTGTATTCGGAGGGCATCCGGGAAGCGATGTCGAAGATTCTGCGGTCTGTCAGCGGCATCCGGACTTCCAGACCGGCTGCAGTGCTCATTTTGTCCACATTCAGGTAAATATCCCCTTCCAGCCAGATCCGGATATCCACATCGGACATCCTGGTCAGGGGATCCAGACCCTCATTCTCCGCATAGATTGGTTCCGCCAGGCGGATGGGCAGAACATCGGGGTTATAATGCCGGAGAATCCGCTGCTTCTCCTCCTCCTTCATAATGTTGGTATTGCCCACATAGAAATTTTTGAGATTGTCACCGTAGCGTTCTGCATTGCGGTACATGTTGTAGCCGCCGAAAAATTCGTCAGCCCCCTCGCCGGAGTAACAGAGCTTTGTATGCTTTGCCGTTTCACGGCAGGCAATGGCAAAGGCAATGGCGGAAGCATCTCCCAAGGGCTGTTCCATGTTGTACATCACATAGGGCACAGCGGCAAAATACGCCTCCGGGGTAATCACACAGCGTGTGTTCCGGCGCCCCAGCAGGTCTGCCGTCTGCCTGGCAAGTCCTGACTCATCGAAGCGTTCGTCATCATAGCCGCAGGAATCGGACATCTGTGCATCGGACATGGCAAGCACATAGGAAGAATCCACACCGCCGGACAGGAAGGATTCCGCCGTTTCCTCCTCCGTTTTGATTTCCTGCATCATCAGTGCCACGGTTTGGTGGATGTCCTCCGCCCATTCTTCCAGTGTTCTGGAGGGGTCGGGATGGTATTCCGGTTTCCAGTAGCGCTGGATGTTCATTTTGCCCTTCTGCCAGAGGAGAGTGCAGCCGGGCATGAGCTTCCGGACGCCCTTGAAAAAGGTATCCTCGCCCCCCACATAGGTCAGGCTCAGATAAATCTGCAGCATTTCTTCATTCAGCTCCTTGACAAAGCCGGGTTGCTCCAGAATATCACGGAGCATGGTGCCGTACAGCAGCTCGCCCCCCTCGGTGAGGTAATAATAGAAGGGCTTGGTGCCGAAGGGGTCACGGACGCACAGCAGCTGCTGTGCCATATCATCCCAGAGGGCAAAGGCGAACATGCCATGGAGATGCGCTCCCATAGCACTGCCCCAGGCTTCATAAGCCTTGATCAGAATGGTTTCCTCCCGTTCTTCTCTTGTCAGGCCGTCAGCAGCAATCTGCAGCTCCGTGCAGAGTGCTTTCCAGTTGCGGATATGGCCGCGGTATGTTTTGATCGTGATCATTAATGCACCTCATTCTTTTCAGCATTATCGGGGCAAGCCCCAGTGTTTACATCATACCATATCTTTACGGATTCGTCAACAAAAAAATTCCTGCCTTGCATCCGTTTACGGAAATACGATAACTGCTTTAGATAAAAAATCGTCTGACTGAAAAATAGTATTGTATAAAAATGAAACGGAAACATACACTATGTCCGAGGTGATGAAGATGGCAAAACAGGGAATGCAGCGTCAGGAGCGTACCCATACGCAGCCCCGTAACGAAGCGGCGGCTGTTCCGGAAATTCAGGGTAAAGCCAAGCATGGAAAGGCACATGCCAATCCCATTATTGCAGGCACAAAGCCGCCTGCACAGAAGGTTTACCACACACAGCCTTTTTCGCAGGAACGTCCTGTTTCCGATGTCTATGCGGTCATTGATAACGATCTTGCAAGGGATAATGTGGAAAACGATCTGACTGCAGCGGATCTGCAGGATTTATAAGCTTCTGTGCCGTCCGACCAAAGCCGGACGGCACAGTTTTCCATAAAGGAACTTCATAAACCTGTTGTAAGAACTTACCATAAGAAAGGAAGAGGGATATGGAATCCATCTGGCAAAAGCATACGGCGCTTCCGGAATTTCCGGAGCTGGAAGGGGAGCGGAAAACCGATGTGGTTATCATTGGAGGGGGAATGGCAGGGCTGCTGACAGCCTATTTTCTCCGGCAAAAGGGGGTGGACTGCATCCTGCTGGAAAAAGGGCGTATTTGTCAGGGCACAACAGCCGGCACCACTGCAAAAATCACCTTTCAGCACGGACTGCTCTATCAGAAGCTGCTGAAAAAGGAAGGAAGGGAGCGGGCGCAGTGCTATCTGGAGGGAAACCGCCTTGCATTGGCGCAGTATGAGAAGCTGTGCAGAACGATGGACTGTGATTATGAGCAAAAGGATAATTATGTCTATTCCCTCAGCGACCGCCGGAAGCTGGACATGGAGCTTGAAGCGCTGGATCGCATCGGCTACACTGCGGAATTCTGTGATACGCTGCCGCTGCCCTTCCGTACTGCTGGTGCTGTGAAGTTCCCGCAGCAGGCGCAGTTCCATCCCCTGAAGTTTGCAGCAGCAATCGCACAGGGGCTTCCTGTCTTTGAACACAGCTTTGTCAGAGAGCTGCGGGGAACCACTGCAGTGACCGACAAGGGCTGCGTCAAAGGGGACAAAATCATTGTCACAACACATTTTCCCTTCCTGAACAAGCACGGCAGCTATTTTCTGAAGCTGTATCAGCATCGTTCCTATGTGCTTGCCCTGGAACAGGCACAGGTGCTGGATGGGATGTATGTGGATGAGAACCGGACGGGAATGTCCTTCCGCAATTATCAGGGGCTGCTGCTCCTTGGGGGCGGAAGCCACCGCACCGGAAAGCAGGGCGGAAACTGGGCGGAGCTGCGGGATTTTACAGCCCAGCATTACCCCCATGCAAAGGAATGCGCTGCCTGGGCGGCTCAGGACTGCATGAGCCTGGATGATATGCCCTATATCGGGAAGTATTCCAGGAATACGCCGGAATTGTATACAGCATCCGGTTTTCATAAATGGGGGATGACGGGGGCAATGCTTTCCGCCATGGTGCTG
>CAZXVI010000042.1:0-19675 GCA_964644275.1 uncultured Ruminococcus sp.
CTGGGGCAGCGCATAGAATTTTCCGTTATGCACACGGGAAGGGATCAGATAGTCACGGGCGCCCTCCGGTGTGGATTTCATCATCATCGGTGTTTCAATTTCAATAAACCCGTTAGCATAAAAATATTCTCTTGCACATTTCGCAATCCTGTGGCGCATGATCAGATTCTGCTGGAGGGGTGCACGGCGCAGATCCAGATAACGGTATTTCAGCCGAAGCTCCTCATTGACATTGGTTTCGTCACTGACAACGAAGGGCGGTGTTTCTGCCTTAGCCAGAATCCGCAGTTCCTCCACCTTCAGTTCGATTCGGCCTGTAGGCATATCGGGATTCACACTCTCTCTTGGAACGGAAGTCCCCTTCGCCATGAGCACATATTCGCTGTGGCAGGATGCTGCCTTCTCAAAAATTTCCGGCTCTGTTGTATCATCGAATACCAGCTGTACGCAGCCGCTGCGGTCACGCAGAACAATAAAAATCAGTTTGCCTTTATTTCTCACCTTCTGAACAAAGCCGCCGACTACTACCTGCATACCCGGCTCTGTTACCTCACCGCATCCATGCGTACGGCGAAGATTTCCCATTGATTCAGCCATTTGTTTTGCCTCCTGTTATCGATTGCCCAGCATGGATGTCATTTCATCATCCTGTGCCAGCATTGCAGCAATTTTAATATTAGAAAACGCCTCGGTAAACGAATCATCCAGTGCCAAAGCAATCTTTTCACCGGTCTTCATATTCTTCAGCTCTGCCCGTTCGGCAGCCAGCTCATTATCACCGATTACCATGGTGAAGTCCGCTCCGATCTTATCTGCATATTTCATCTGTGCACGCAGGCTTCTCCCCATAACATCCGTTTGTGCAGAAATGCCTTCCTTGCGCAGCTGCGCCGCCAGCTGCATTGTCTTGGCAGCCGCCGCATCACCCATGGGGACAAAATACAGACTGCAGTTCCGGGACTGATTCAGTGAAATCCCCTGGCTGTGCAGGGTGAGCAGCAGACGCTCCAGACCCATGGCAAAACCCAATGCCGGCGTGGGCTGTCCGCCCAGCTGTGCAATCAGACCGTCATAGCGGCCACCGCCGCAGACAGTTCCCTGAGCCCCAATGGAAGTGGTTACAAATTCAAATACGGTCTTGGTGTAATAATCCAATCCGCGGACAATGCGAGGATCTACGGTATAGGAAATTCCAAGCAGATCCAGATTTGCCTTGAGCTGTGCAAAGTGCGTGCTGCAGTCCTCACAGAGATAATCCAGAATCTCCGGCGCATCCTTGCCGATTTCCTGACAAATCGGACTCTTGCAGTCCAGAAGCCGCATAGGATTCTTATCCAGGCGCTCCTTGCAGGTTTCGCAGAGCTGATCTCTGGATGCAGAAAAATGTGCCTTCAATGCCTCATAATATGCCTTCCGGCAGGAAGGACATCCGATAGAATTGATCCGCAGTACAATCCCCTGCAGTCCCAGCTGATCCAGAACCTGCTTGGCAAGACTGATGACCTCGGCATCCGCACTTGGAAGTGAAGAACCTGCCATTTCCACGCCGAACTGATGAAATTCTCTCAAGCGACCTGCCTGGGGACGTTCATGACGGAAGCAAGAGAGGATATAATACACACGCTGAGGAAGGGCTTCATTCAGAAGGCCATTCTGCAGCATGGCACGGACGGTGCCAGCAGTGCCCTCCGGGCGCAAGGTGAATGAGGATTCCTTCGCCGTAACGGTATACATTTCCTTCTGTACCACATCCGTGGTTTCCCCTACGCCTCTGCAGAATAATTCCGTCTGCTCAAAGGTGGGAATACGGATTTCCTGGAAACCGTAATTTGCTGCGGTTTCACGCAGAAAATTCTCCAGTACCTGCCACTCCTTGCTGGCGGAGGGCAGGATATCCTCCGTTCCGTTTGGTCGTTTTAAATTTGCCATAGATACCTCCAAAAGAAAAGCCTGCTGAGCAATCCGTTCTCCGTTTGATTCCGAAAGGGCACGGACACAATGACAGCAGACTAATATGTTTTCTTAGATTGTGGGATTTCCGATCTCACGCCAATCCAGGTCACCACGTTCCAATGCCATAATCAGTGCTTCGCCGGTTGCAATATTCGTCGCAACAGGAACATTGTGTACATCACACAGACGAAGCAGATCCATATCATTAGGTTCGGATGCTTTTGCTGTTATAGGATCACGGAAGAAAAGCAACACATCAATTTCATTGCAGGAGATTCTTGCAGCTATTTGCTGTCCGCCGCCCTGGGAGCCGCTCAGATATTTCTGGATGGAAAGCCCGGTGGCTTCACTGACCAGTTTTCCGGTTGTTCCCGTTGCACAAAGATTATACCTGGAAAGAATGCCGCAATAGGCAATACAGAACTGCACCATGAGTTCTTTCTTGGCATCGTGTGCGATTAAGGCTATTGTCATACTTCTCATTCCCTTCTGCCGCAGCTGCGGCATATTTATTTTGTGGCAGTCTCTAAAAACCTCTGTTTTTCAAAATAGAGATAATTAATTAAAACGTTCTGCGAGACTTCACTTACCTCTAAAAACAGATTTTTCAGAGACTCCCTATATGTTATTTTATAACGAGCGGCATGGATTCACCGTTCAGGCGCTTGGAAATCGCATCAAATGCAGCAAGGCTGGGAGCATTGGTAGGAATGGGAGTGCCCTTGCCAGTTGCTTCCATAAGAGCAAAATCCTCCGGAATTACACCCAGAAGCTGAATGCCGATGGTATCAATAATCTCATCCAGATTCTCAATCAGATGGCTGGTGATGTTTTTCTTACTCAGCTTGTTAATGATCAGGCGCTGTCTCTTATTGCCGCGTTTGTAGAATTCATCGGACATCATCGTTGCATCACGGATGCAGATGGGATCCGGTGTTGTTACAACAAGAATCAGATTTGCCTGCTCCACAATATCAAATACGTGGGAATTAATACCCGCACCGGTATCAATGATAATAAAATCAAAGTATTTTCTGATGCGGCGGCAGATGTCCACTATCTGCTCCGCATTGACTGTCATAAAGGGATCCTTCGGAGCACAGAGAATATTCAGGTTGCTTGCACTCGGTACATGCGCAACAGCATCCAGGATTTCCATTTTTCCGGACAGGACATCACCCAGATCATATTTTACATCGCCAGACATACCGAACATAATATCCATGCAGCGAAGCCCGAAGTCCAGCTCAATAATCAGAGTACGGTTGCCCTGCTTTGCCAGGGTATAACCAAGGCCATAACAGATGGATGATTTTCCAGTTCCGCCTTTACCGGATGTAATTGCGATCAATTTTGGATTTTTTGCCATGAAATACTCTCCTTTCCCGAGTTCCACATGAACTCTTACCCCACACTGCTTCCTGCTGATCCCAAATGAAAACAGATTTTCATTTAAAATTAGTAAAGCCCTACGCTATATTTCTTTACAAACATGCCTATTTATTATTATACCCAAAAATCACCAGTTTGTCAATTTTCTGGGGACATTCCATCACAAAATTGTGAAAAATACTGCATTTTAACTCTCAGAAATTATTGATTTTAACGAAAGTGCACCTAAATTTTCGGCATCTTTGTAAGAAAATGTTTCCTGGTAAGCTCTGAAAGCCCTCATTTTTTCAAAAAGAAAGTAAAAAGCGGCTTTTGCAGCGCTGACCTATGGCTGCCCCTAAGAGTCTGCTTCGCATCTTCCAACAGGCGTCTTTTCGGCATATTTCCTCTACTCAATGCCGTAGATCTCATCATACAGCTCTAAAATAGAGCGGATCATATATTTTGAGTATTCACCGCCTTCGATCACTCCCGCAAATGCAATCTGCGGATTATCTGCCGGCGCATAGCCGATAAACACAGAATCCTGCACCCGGCTATCCACCTGGGGTGTACCAGTTTTGATCGCAACGCTGTAGCCCAGATTTTCAAGGGAATATTCCGCCGGCATATTGTTCGTGGAGGCAAGAATCATGCCCTCCTCGATATCATCATACACATAATCATAATTGAGATCAATTGTCTGGGCTATGGTTGGTTCCGTCTTGGAAATACAGGTTTCCATGTTGTAATCCCAGATGCTGTCCACCAGATGGGGCTCGTAACGCACGCCCTCATTGGCAATGGTACATGCCACATTGGCAAGCTGCAGAGGCGTTACAGTTGTTTCACCATTGCCGATACCTGCCTGAAGTACCTGACCCACCGTCCAGCTCAATCCCAGCTCCTCGTAACGTTCCGGCGTTGCCATATAGCCGGCAAAGTCCATTGTTTCAATGCCTGTATTCTGCCCGATACCATAGAACTGCGCATATTCTGCAATTCTGTCAATGGTCAGATTCCGGGAAAGCTCATAAAAATAGGAGTTGCAGGAAACCATCAGTGCACGGGTAATGGAAATATCGCCGTGCTTGCCGGTACAGTTGTATTTCACATCGATATAATGATATTCCTGCTGACAGTTGTACGTGGTGAACCCATCCACAATGCCTTCATTGAGTCCCGCAGTTGCAGTGATGGTTTTAAAAGTGGAGCCGGGACGGTACGCCCCCATGGTTGCACGGTTGAACAGGGGATCATTTTCCGCATATAGCAGCTCAGTATAATGCTCGGAATACTCAGACAAGTCATAGGTGGGGCAGGTTGCCTCTCCCAGAATTGCACCGGTTTTCACATCCAGTACTACAATGGCACCGCTTGTGACATTATTGGAGTTCAGTTCCGGTTTCTTGTTAATGAAATGAAAATTTGCGATAAAATTTTCCAGAATGTCCTGAAGTCCGCGCTGAAAATCGCTGTTCACAGTGAGCATCACCGTATTGCCGGCCTGCGCTGCTTCTGTGACCTCGTCGGAAATCATGATCCCGTTTTCAAACGTGATGGTGCGCAGACCCTCCGTTCCCTGAAGCTGAGCCTCCATGGCTTTTTCAATACCGCTGATTCCTACAATGGCATCCAGGGAATAGCCCATTTCCAGATATTCATCGGCATTTTCTGCGTAAATCGGACCCGTCGTGCCAATCTCATGAGGGATCACATCCCCGATTTCAACCGTTCGTTCCGCTTTTGTCTGAATTTCCACACCCTGGAGCTGAAGGGAAAGCTCCGATATCTGAGTAATTGCTCCCATCTCCAGTCCGCTTGCCAGCTCAAACCGGTTACTGATGGAGAAGTCATGATCCAGCATGGTATAGCGGATTCCGGCAATAATACGCTTCTGTTCCGGTGTATATTCATCGGAGATGCGATAATCCTCCACCAATACATCAATACAGTTCCGGGCGGTAGCGTAAGCATTCACACCGATATCGGATTTCATGCTTTTGAGCGCATCCTCCGATGCATCACTGTCAAAGCAAAAGGGTTCTTCCCGGGAAATGGGCAAGGTGTCCTCCCACTCAACGCCCTCCTTCTCAAGAATCTCCGCCAGCTGCAGCAGAATGGCATTCCCCTGCTCCTGGTTGGAAGGAAAATTCTTTCCGTCAATCACAACGGCATAACAGACAGTATTTCCAACAATTGTATTGCCGTTTGCATCCACAATCTCCCCTCTGGTAGCGGGAATGGATTGGGTATAACTGCTTGTTGTCACTTTGGTTTTGGTGTACTGCTCTGAGTTGACAACCTGAATTTTCATCAGGCGCATCGCACAGAGAACGGCACAGGTCAGCACCAGCAGCACAGCCAGGGACATTTTGATATATTCAGAAAGTGTTCTCATCAGTAAACTCCTTAAGGCAGCGCATCAGTCAAGATTTACGGACCCCAGTTTGGTTTTCTCCAGCACATGCACCCGCCTGTTGCGGCATTTTTTAGCAATCCACTTAATCAGATAGTAGATTGGAATGGTAAACAGCATTGTCAGTCCATTGCTTGGCAGAATGATATCCGTATAAACCATTATCACGTTCTCATGTTCCCAGATTGCATGATAAAAAAGGAAGTCAAAATATCCCTGCGCCAGCACACACACTGCTGACAACATTAAAATATTAATCAATTTCTGCCGGAGCAGATAATTATAGAGCAAGGATACCGCCACACAGCAGATCACCAGCAGTACGGCATTATAGCCCAAGAGCTTGCCGCAGGAAATATCCAGCAGCAGTCCGCAGACCATTCCCACCGCCATTGCCTGAATCTCCCCGGTATGGGAAGAAATGCAAAGCGCCAGGGGAATCAGCAGCAGTGGTTTCAGAGTGCTGCCTGCTGTAGATGTAATAAAAGCAAGCCAAATCAATACTGCAAACAAAAGCCACTGGAGCGTCTGCAAAGCATAGTATTTACGCCGCTGCGCCTTACTCCTGCTCAATGCCATTTCGCTCTTCCTTTCCATCAAAATCCGTAATTACCACAACCATGCGCAGATTGAAAAGATCGGCAGCCGGTTCTATGGATGCATAGGCGGTCAGACCCGTACTGTCCAGCCCGGTCTCCTTCACATAACCGATCACATAGTTTTCAGGGAAATAACCATTATCCCCCGTAGTAAGAATAACATTCCCTTCGTGAAGCCGGGTATCAACATCCAGATAATTCATATGGCATCTGCCGTCACGGGAAGCGGCAACATCCCCGGTCACCACGCCGTATTCTCCCACACTGCTGCAGTACGCTGCAACAGAAATGTCCGGTGAAAGAATGGTGGATACGGTTGCGGTATCCTTCCCCACTTCTGTGACCATTCCCACCAGACCCTGTACCGTTACCACAGGATCATATAGAGAAATTCCGTCATCGGTACCGCCCTCAATCAGAAATGCACCATAGGGATCATTGGTGACATATCCCACGACTTCGCAAGGGGCTGTCATCGTATAATCCATATGGTCTTCCTTAATTCCTATAAACTCCCTCAGCTCCTCCAGTTCTTCCTTTGCTGCATCATAATCGGCAAGCTGAGCATTGAGGGATGCAATCTCCTCTTTTAGTGCCTGATTCTCCTGATAGTAGGAGTCCGCCGTGGAATAAATGCCCAGAACATATTCCACCTTCTCCGCAATTGCATTGGAAGCACGCTGGAAAGGTACTGCGATTGATTTGAAAAAACCGATACTGCTTATGGTATAGCCGCTCATGGAAACGGCATAAATCATTACACCGATCAGCAGAGCCAGTACAAACAGGATGACCTTGCATTTTGTGCTTCTGAGAAAATTTCCCATTTGCCGTCTCCCTTCTAATACTAATCCTTCAAATGGTAACCTCTAAAAACCTCTGTTTAATAATCGGAAAAGAATAAAAGGTGGATTTTGTGGGGCTTTGCCCCACACCTCCACCTCTAAAAACAAGTTTTTAGAGGTTTCTAAATGTAATATCTATTGCAGTTTGAAGGGCAGCTGCCTACGTCAGCTGCAGATCTGACTGCGTTGCGGGCAAATCCCGTCCAATCCCTTACGCCGACTGTGTGGGCTAAATTCTGACAGGCTGGTCTGCCGGAATGAAAGGGATTAGTATAAATACTAATCCTCAATCAAAATACAGTGATTTTGATTGAGGGTGTCCGCAGGACAGAACGTGCTGTTTTCTGCACTGTCCGCACTGCATTTTCTGAAAGCTATAATTGGCTGTTCTATCTTTATTTTTCATAGTATTTCATGTATTCTACCAGAGTATCCTGATACTTTTCCATATTTTCGAGCACCTTTCCTGCACCCTCTGCAACACAGTCCAGAGGATATTCCGCAAGATACACCGGAATGCCGGTTTCACGGTTGATGAGCTTGTCCATCCCCCTCAGCAGTGCGCCGCCGCCGGCAAGAGTAATTCCCTGATCAATGATGTCCGCCGACAGCTCCGGAGGTGTTTCCTCCAGAGTGGATTTTATGGCATCCACAATTCTTGCAAGGGGTTCTGCCATGGCATCACGGATCTCAGCAGAGGAAACGGTAATATTCTCCGGCAGTCCGTTGAGCAGATTTCTGCCCTTGACCTCCATGCTTTCTTCATTTTCGCTGGGGAATGCCGAGCCGATTGTCAGCTTGATCGTTTCGGCGGAGCGTTCGCCAATCAGAAGATTATATTTTTTCTTGATGTATCCGATAATTGCGGCATCCAGTGCATCACCTGCACAGCGGACGGAACGGGAAACCACAATGCCGCCAAGGGAAATCACAGCTACCTCACTGGTTCCGCCGCCGATATCCACGATCATACTGCCGGAAGGCTCCGTTGTCGGCAGACCCGCACCAATTGCGGAAGCCATGGGTTCTTCAATAATAAATACCTGGCGTGCTCCTGCTTTCTCCGTTGCTTCCTTGACTGCATTTTTTTCCACTGCGGTAACACCGGAGGGAATGCAGATAATGACTCTTGCCCTGGTAAAAATCGTTCCCTTGAGGGCTTTATGAATAAATTCCTGAAGCATGGTTGCCGTCAGTTCAAAATCAGCAATCACCCCCTCTTTCAGAGGACGTACAGCCACAATGGAACCGGGTGTTCTGCCGATGACTTGTTTTGCTTCCTTTCCTACATAGCGCGCTTTTTCCGTTCTTGTATTCACTGCGACAACGGAAGGCTCCCGCAGGATAATTCCCTTTCCTCGCATATACACCAGTGTATTGGCGGTTCCGAGATCAATACCAATATCCTTTGTAAACATGCTTTTTCTCCTTCTTCTGTTTCTTCACAAACTTCTCTGCATTCCATTATACCATCATTTCAGACAGTAAACAAGAGTTTTTTCTTAATTTTCATGAATTCTTTTCTATTTCGGCAAATTCATCCTAATACGAATCCTTCAGACTGTAATTGATAGTAATGCATTCTGTCCAGAAATTCCCGTTCAGCCACTTTTTTTCTTAGGTTGCACCTTGGTGCTATGTGGGAGCAGGGAAAGGACAAAATTGAGAAAGCCCATCCTTTTTCTACAAGCTGAGTAACTAAATCACTATGTATTAATGAAAAAACACACTGGACAGCTTCGGAAAAGACAGAATTGCAATCAGGATGAGAAGCACCTCTGCAATGCAGATCTGCAGCTGAAAACCAAACGTCAGCACAATGACACGCAGATCCAGTTCAAAGGTAGAAATTCCGATGCTATAGGCTTTGCCGAGCCATTCCAGTCCTGCTATTGTTGCCGTCGTTTCGCCGATAATCCCCCCCAGAAAAATTGCTGCAATCAGCAAAGCAATCATAAGCAATGCACGTTTCATTCATCAACACTCCTTTTGTCTTCATATACCGCTGGAACCGAAACCGCCGCTTCCCCGCTGGGTCTGCTCCAGTTCATCCGCTGCCTCGATTTCCGGAAACAGTACTGGCACCACAACCAGCTGGGCGATACGCATGCCATGCTCCACCGTAAAGCTTTCCCTGCTCAGGTTATGCAAAGGGATTTTTATTTCTCCGCGATAGTCACTGTCCACCACACCGACTGCATTGGCAAGGGTAATACCATATCCGGAAGCAAGTCCCGATCTGGGAAAAATCAGCAGTGCTGCCGCAGTTTCCGTAGGCTGCACCGCAAGTCCCGTCGGAATCATGACTGTTTCGCCCGGCAAGATCACCACCGGCTTTTCCAAGCAGGCATGGAGATCCGCTCCAGCACTGCAGGGCGTTGCACGCTCTGGCAGCATTGCGGCATCCCGCAGTTTTTTTACATATAGTTTCATGCCAGACCTCCTTTGAAATACATCCCGTTTGTTCTGTTTTCCGGCACTGCCGGTGCTTCGCACAGATAGTCCTCCAGAACCCGGCGCATCTGCGTCGGCGTCTCCGTTGTAAAGTACAGATCCCAGTAATCCAGATACTGCAGCTGTCGCTTTTTATCCGCAATCCAAAGAATCCGGGCATTGCAAAGCTCTGTATAGTCATCACTGCAAATCAGAGGGAACCGCTGTCCTGTACGGTCTTTCAGGAAGCAGTCCTTCCTGCGGCAGCCATCCTGGGCACGGATGGGGCACAGGCGCAGGAGCATCATGGGCAATCTGCCGTACACATACGCACCGCTGGGCAGAACACTGCCAAGGGCTGTAATTCCGGACAGCCGCAGCTCATAGGAGCCTGTTACGTCCAGCAAGCCCTGGGACTCCAGAACCCTTGCAGTACGCTGGTTAGTACAATTGAGTCCATAGCCCCCATGAAGGCGGAAACCAAGTCTTCCGCCGATGCGGATATCCGCAAGGTTATGACAGAGCAAATGACGGAATCCCCGCTGCTGCAATTCAGCCAGCTTCTGGGTATAGTCCGCTTCATCTGCAATGATTCTCGGTGCCTCAATCCAGATCTGATCCGTGGGTTCACAGGCATCCGTCAATTTCAGAGGGACACAAATAATATGCTCCGTGGAAAGTGCCGATTTCAGCTGCGGCATCCCATGCACATGCAGACGAAGTGCCGGACGTCCTGTCAACTGCTTCTCCCGTATTGCCATCTGCCATGGCTCCGTAACAGTGTAGCGCTTCTGATTTCTGAAAGCACGTTCATTGTACAGCGCTGTCACCGCATCCCGCCGCATGGCATTGCACTGGGCTGCTGTCATTGCCAGCTGCTCCGGATTATGAAGCTCCGTTGTGCCTCCGTCAAAAATAGTGTCCCCTAATTTCTGCAGCTGCTTCCGGAGCATGGGAAGTTCCAGCGGTGTCCTGACTGCAGTCTGAGGGGTGCTGCCGTACACGGTTACCGAATTGCCGTCCTGATCCCAGGCAGTCAGCTCTGCCGGCTTCTGAGGCTCCAGATGCATGGAAAAGTCAACCTGTGAAACCTTCCTGGGCTTGCGATAGGTGTTCTGCAATTCCTGCAGCACCTTCTGTGCTGCCAGAACATCTTCCTTCCGGCGGGAACCGAACATTTCCTTTTTCCGGCCGGTAAAATACCCATCCGTGAAACCGCTCCTTGCAAACACTGCCCGAAGAGTTTCCAGATCCGGGGGCTGACCCTCCAGCGCCATGCGCAGGGCGGTAACAGAAGCTGCCACGTATTCCGGACGCTTCATGCGTCCTTCAATCTTGAACGAAGCAACTCCCATATTGCGCAGCTGTTCCATATGCTGCACCAGCGACAGGTCCTTGAGGGACAGTGCCGCCGGATTCTGTCCGCCGGGTGTCTGCCACGGCAAACGGCATGCCTGGGCACATCTTCCCCGATTGGCACTTCTGCCGCCCACCAGAGCGGAAAAAGCACACTGTCCGGAAACGGACATACAGAGAGCACCGTGCACAAACACCTCAACTTCAATGGGCAGCCGGCAAAGCTTCCGGAGCTCCTCACTGCTCATTTCACGGGCAGCCACCACACGCTGGCAGCCCAGTGCTTTTGCCTGCATCGCCCCCTCCGGCGTATGAATACTCATTTGCGTGGACGCATGAAGGGGCATATCCGGAATCATTCTGCGAATGCTTTCCAGAACGCCAAGATCCTGCACAATACAGGCATCCACACCGGAACAGGCCGCCTCACGGACAAATTCCAGAAAGGCAGGAAATTCCTTGTTCGTCAGCAGCGTATTTACCGCAAGGTATAATTTTGCGCCGTAAATATGGCAGATCCGGGCTGCCCTGACAAGCTGAGGAATATCGAAATTCGCAGCACTGCTGCGGGCCGAATACGCCGTTCCTCCCACATATACCGCATCTGCACCGCAGCGGAGTGCAGCAATGAGCGCCTCCATTGTACCGGCAGGTGCCAGTATTTCCGGTTTTTTCATCAGATGGTGTCCTTCAGCTTTTTAAGCTTGAGGGAATTTTCAAGCTGTGCCACCTTGGACTTGAGCATTTCCACTTCCTTCAGTGCGGCATCACGTTCAATTCTTGCACGGCCTGCATCATCCACATATTCCTTGCTCTGGTCGCAGATATGATCCAGACGGGCATTGGCCTTATTCAGATCGTCCAGGGTGGACAGAGCTACCATAATAGCAGCAGAATACTGAGAAACACCCAGGTTATCCGTCATGTCATTGATTTTTCCCTCCAGGGTTCTGGCAAGACCATAGACATAATTGGGTGCCTCCGCTGTCTGCATCACATAATCCGTTCCGCAAATTACTACCTTTACTTTGTTCAGCATAATAACCGTTCCTTTCTTTATGGCAACCTCTAAAAGCCCCTGTTTTTATAATCAAAGAAATATAAATGGTGGAAATGGTGGATTTTGTGGGACTTTGCTCCACACCCCATCTCTAAAAACAAATTTTTAGAGGTTTCCTTATGTAACACTGCCTGTTTTGCAAATACAACTGTTTCTGTCAATAATACCGGATCAGGGAAACCACCTTGCCGAGAATGTCTACCTCATCCACAATAATGGGATCCATGAAATCATTTTCGGGCTGAAGGCGATAGTGTCCCTTTTCCTTGAAAAAGGTCTTCACTGTGGCTTCGCTGTGATCCACCATTGCAACTACAATATCGCCGTTTTCCGCACAGGGAGTCTGCTCCACAATGACGATATCACCGTCAAAAATCCCTGCATTAATCATGCTTTCCCCCCGTACCCGCAGAGCGAACAAGGGGCTGTCATAGGATTTCAGCGGTTTAAAGCTGATATAATCCGTAATATTTTCAACGGCGGTGATGGGAGTACCGGCAGCCACTGTTCCCACCAGCGGGATTCCAGTTTCTGCCGGATCACTGCTTCCATCGGTAACCACGATGGCACGGTTCTTGCCGTCCGCCATGTGAATTCTTCCTTCACTATCCAGGCGGTGCAGATAACGATGCACCGTGGACGTGGAGCGGATTCCTATCCCTTCGCAGATTTCTCTGACGGAAGGTGCCATATTTTCGGACTGGATAAAACTCTTAATGAATTCCAGAATCTCATCGGCTCTCTGTGCGCTCATATTACGCTTCCTCCTCCTGCAGACGCTTCAAAATCATCTTTGCAACCTTGTATACATCGCCGCATCCCATGGTCAGCACCAGATCCCCCTCCCGGGCATGCTCACAGACATAATTGCAAACGCTAGCAAAATTGCTGTACTTCCGTTCGTCCGTATACTCTGCGGATTCATCCTGGGGGAAGTAGACACATGTCTCCATTTTTTCTGCAAGATGCCGGGTATAGATATGATAGGTGTTCTTCTCACGGGAACCCATGATATCTGTCAGCACTGCAATATCCGCAATGGACAGTGCCTCTGCAAACTCCTCCAGGTGCTGGGCAGTTCTGGAAAAGGTAAAGGGCTGGAACACTGCCCACACACGCTGGTAGGGCATGTTCTTTGCCGCCTTCAGTGTTGCAGTCAGTTCCGTAGGATGGTGGGCATAATCATCAGCAACCGTGACTCCCTTTGCTTTTCCGAGGATTTCAAAGCGCCTGCCGGCACCCCGGAATTCCGCCAGACCCTGTACAATTGCAGCGAAAGGAATCTTCAGGCCATCGCATGCAGCCACTGCCGCCAGGGAGTTGAGCACGTTATGCTCACCGGGCACCTGGAGGGTAATTCTGCCAAGGACTTCTCCATGATACAGAACAGTGTAGGCAGCTGCAGAGCCGCTCAGATGCTCCACATCCACGGCACGATAGTCATTTTCTTCCCCATACCCGAAGGAAATCATCTCCTTGCCCGTAATTCCCTCTACAGCCCTTCGGGTGTTCTCATCATCACCGTTGTAAATGACGGACTTGCTTGCCATTTCACAGAATTTATGGAAGGAACGAATGATATTCTCCACTGTCTTGAAATAATCCAGATGGTCCGCATCAATATTCAGGACAACGGCGGTATCGGGGCTGAGCTTCAGAAAGGTATCTACAAATTCACAGGATTCACAGACAAAAATATCGCTGTTCCCGGCACGTCCGCTGCCGCCGATACAGGGCAGCTTGCCGCCGATAAAAGCGGAGAGATCCACCTTGGCCGTATACAGAATCTGAGCAAGCATGGAGGTGGTAGTGGTTTTTCCATGGGTACCGGAAACACATACAGCATTGTCATACCAGCTGCTGACAATGCCCAGCAGTTCACTGCGCTCCAGCACGGGAACGCCGGAATTTCTGGCTGCAATCAGCTCCGGATTATCTGCCATAATCGCTGCGGTATGCACAATCAGGTCGGCACCTTCTATATTTTCCGCACGCTGCCCAAGCACGACGGGAATGCCCATATTTCGCACTGCCTGAAGAGTATCCGTTTCATTGTTGTCCGAACCGGTCAGATAGAATCCCTTGGCATGGAGAATCTGTGCAAGAGGATACATTCCTGACCCTCCGATGCCGATAAAGTGAATATGCTTTTTGCCGTCCAATACAGACTTGTTCATAAAATACACCTAATTTCTTATTATTATTTCCACATGTTGCGATTATACTAATTATATGCTGCTCTCTATTAAAACGGAATTACGGGTTTCATTGTCTCAACTTCCGTCCCTGTGAATAAGTTGCCCGGTTTTGCGGCACACTATCCATCGCAGGGGTATTTCGTTTTTGCAGTGCATCACAAGGAGGTCATATTATGGAAATCACAGACATCAAAATCCGCAAGATCATCACAGAAGGCCGTCTTCGTGCCGTAGTATCCATCACTGTGGATCACGTACTCGCTGTTCATGATATTAAAATCGTGCAGGGTGACGAAAGATTGTTCATCGCAATGCCGAGCCGTAAAGATGAAAACGGCATATTCCGTGATATCGTCCATCCGATTCTTCCGGAAGCAAGAAAGGCCATTGAAGAAACCATTCTGGATGCCTATCACAAGCACCTTGCGCTTGTGGAAGCGGAAGCGCAGCAGAAAGCTGCGGAGGCGCCTCAGCCGGAAGCGTAATGTTACATGTTGTTGCTGGAACGGTTCAGACCGTTCCCTTTTTTTGTCTCCATGCATAATAACGGAGAATGGCAATCTGCGTTTTGGCATCGGGACAGCCGTCCTCCAGTGCCATATGCACGGCTTGTGCAAAAGGCATCCGTTCCACCTCCAGAAACTCCCCCTCATCCAGGGACTGTTCCTTGAAAGTCAGATTCCTTGCCAAAAACATATGGATTACCTCAGAATCATAGGCAGGCGTCGGAAAAAGCTTTCCCAAATAGGAGAACTCCCCTGCTGTACAGCCGCACTCCTCCAGAAGCTCCCGTCTTCCGCAGACCTCCGGTGCCTCCCCCGGCTCCAGCTTGCCGGCCGGCAGCTCCGTGGTCACGGTACCGTGAGGATAGCGGAACTGACGGACAAGGAGTACCTCGTCCTCATCTGTCAATGCCAGCACGCATACACCCCCTGGATGGCGTACCACCTCCCGGAAGGCGGTACTGCCGTCCTCCAGGAGTACATTATCCTTTTCTACGCGGATCACTTTGCCGTCAAAGAGCAGTGTGCTGTCAATTTGCGTTTCATTCAGATGTGCCATAGGATTGCTCCTCTCCTTCTTCTGTACCGGGCTGTTGCATGCTGTCAATCAGGCTGCCGGTATATTCCTTTGCCGCCCTGACGCCCACAACGGAGGTATAGTCATAGCTGTGGGTATGCTTCCGGTATCTGCCGTTAAACAGAGGTCTGGAAAGTCCCAGATATACCATCAGCAGCAGAATACCTCCCAGAGAAATCCACATGCCGGTACGCAGACCGGGTGTCTCATAGTCAAAACGGATGGCGTTCTCCCCGGCTTCACAGCGCACAGCCATAAATCCATTGCTGACCTTTTCCACATCCACCGGTTTCCCGTTCACCGTTGCTGTCCAGCCGCTGTCATAGGGAACGCTGAAAAACACAAGCTTTGCTGTGTCCAATTCAATGTCGGCGGAAAAATGATCTGCATCATAGGTGAAATTGCTGCAGGCCTCCTGTGCATGCTCCTCACATAGCTCCAGATACCGCTCCTTTGACAGATTCAATCCCTTTGTTGTATCCACACTGGTAATGATATCACTGTACTTTTCTGCCTGTTCATCATCCAGCACCAGTGCCTGTATCAGGATTCTTTCTTTGGTCGGATCCGTCTTCCCCTCAAGCATTGCATTGGTTACATAGTAATCATATGTGAAGCCCATGGGAATATAATATTCATTGATATAAATATCAAACTGATTTTCCGTTTTGTAATACGTAAAGCCGGGCATGTCAAAGGTATCATCATCCCCGTCCACCCGATCAAAATAATACTTGACAGAAAACAATCCCCGGAGGGTATAGGAACTGGTATCTGCACGGGAAGCAACATCACGGGTAATGCCGATGCTGTCATAGAATTCCATGATGGAGGTATTCACGCAGCTATGGAATGTCCGCATGCTGGACAGCCCCCAGAACATGGGATAATTATCATAATTCTCCGAAATATCCACACGGAAATAATCTGCATCATCCGTTTCATAGGAAATAGAAAGGTTCTTCTCCCCATTAATTGCAGTATCAATATATTTTTCAGCGTAAGTTCCGATATCCTTGCCGTAATACACCACAGCCGCAGTACAAACAACACATGCTGCGCAGGTCATGGCAACAGCCTTCTGCAGAAAAGGCTTCCTGTTCTCACGCTGAAGGTTGAGATAATATAAGCCCATCCAGCACACCACACAGATGGCAAGTGTAATATAAAAATACCAGGGTTCTTCTGCAAACTGGAAGTAGACTGTTCCTTCGTCCGTCTTTGTCGGCAGACAAGAAATTATGCCGAAAACAGTAAGTGCCGCAGCACACGCTGTTATACCGGGCTTCCAGTCAATTTCCACATCGTCCAGTGCATAGGCAGTCATCATTGCCATAATGAGAATTGGCATATAATACCATCTTGCATAATAGGAACCGTTGAACATATAAAAGGCACAGTTCAGAATCGGTACAAAAGCACAGATGATACAGATCCAGGTAAGCCTGGTTGCCCAGTGCTTCTTTTTGCTCCGCATAAAGGCAATGACACCGGCCATGGAGAACAGCGGCAGATAACCGCCGATGGATGCCCATTTCCCATTGTTAGTGGAGAACAGGTTCGGCCTTGCAGGCGCATCCGGAATCATAAAGAAGCTCTGAATAATGCGGAGGATTCTTGTTTTATCACTATAGAGCACCATGTCCTGTCCGAAAAGGCTCTGGGATACACGGCTGTTCTGGATAATGGCAAGTGCCGCAGGCAGGAGAATGATGCAGGCAATGCAAACGCCAAGAATGGCTTCAATTGCCAGAGCAAGCAGTTTTTTCAGATCAATATGAAAATCCTTGCAGTTGCAGCGAATGAAGAAATACAGAATCAGGAATACAACCTGTCCGGCAAAAAAGAAGTAATTAACGATTGCCATTAAAGCAACTGTAGCTGCAAACCAGCCGCGGCGGTGATTGTTGACCAGCTCTTCCATGGCAATCAGCATCAAAGGGAAAAGTGCTGTCACATCATGGAAATGATTGAAGAAAATATTAAAGATCTGGAATCCGGAAAAGGCATATAGCAAACCGCCGATAACAGCCGCATTTTTATTCTGAACGAAACGCCGGATATATCCATAGGCTGTCAGGGCAGCGACACCATGCTTCAGGGCAAGAAGCCAGGGTATTGCATAAAGCACCCATCCCCTGGGCAGAATGACAGAAAGCCAGAAAAAGGGACTGCCCACCAGATAGAATGCATAGGAACCGATAAAGCTTCCGCCAAGATCCGTGTACCAGTTCCAGCCGAACTGCCCTTCACGAACAGCATCATTGGCAAGCTCATAGAACGGCAGCTGCTGTGAAACAAAGTCACCATAATAAATAAAGTAGCCATCATCCATAATCATCAGCGGCAATAACACGACCAGCAGAGAACAAAAACCGAGTAAAAAGACCAGACCATATTTTTCCTTACTGTTTTTTCCAAATGCAATGGGGCAACGTTTTCCCATGCTCTCAAACCTCCAGACCGGCAACTTTTGATTCGATGCCGCATATAGTAATATTGAAACCGGCTGTAATCCGATTCAGATGCGGACAATGCTGGGCAAAATGCCGCTTTCGGAAACATCAATCAGCGCATAGCTGGGTTTCATGCCGTCCCTGGGACAGCTGACACTGCCGGGATTGAGGATATAGATACCGTCTTCGTAACGGCATTCCGCTGCATGGGTGTGTCCGTAAAGGATCAGGTCCGCATGCAGCTCCCTGGCCTCATGCACCATTCTTGCTGTACTGAATTTTACCTGGTAGTAATCGCCGTGGGCTGCCAGAAGCCGATGACCATAGGGAAGGGTCAGTACCAGCTGCTGCATGGTCTGGAAAATCAGTGCTCCGCTGTCACAGTTGCCTTTCAGATAATGAAGCTTCTCCCGGATCTGCGGCATTTTCTGCAAGAGGGCATTCATCTCTCTTTCGCCGTCTCCGAGATGAATGAACAAATCTGCATCTTCATGCAGCTCCAGAATTCTCTGGACTGCTTTCAGGTTCCCGTGGGAATCAGACATTACAATCAGCTTCATACTCTGCCTCCTCTGCGTCTAATCTTTATTATTATAACATAAACTGTAAAAAAATACAATAGCGAATCTCTAAAAAGACAGTTTTTTTAAGAGACGGATACCCGGAGAAAATTTAGCGTCAGGGATTCGCAATACAGTTTTTGAGAAAGAAAGGTGTTTTTAATGAACGAAAAACAAAATGCTCAATACCAGAACAAGGATCTTAACGGATTACTGGAAGTTGTGGGCAAAAAGCTCGGCATGCCGCCGGAACAGCTGCGCAAGGAGCTGCAGGAGGGAAAATTTGACAACGCCATGAAGAACATGAGTGCCTCCGATGCAGCCAAGTTTCAGCAGGCAGTGAAAAATCCTCAGATTGTGGAAAAGCTTATGAGTTCTCCCCAGGCAAAGGCGCTATACCAGAAACTGACGGGCGGTAAATAAGGGTATGGATGATATATTCGGAAAAATGCAGGAGCTGCTGTCAGATCCGGAGAGCATGAAGCAGATTTCCGAACTGGCACAGATGCTGAAACAGGAAACAACGGATGCCGGTTCAGAACCGGCACCCTCTGCTGGGGAAGCCCCAGAGGAAAAAGAGGTTTCCCAGAAAAAGGCGGACGGATTTCCGTTTGATCCGTCCATGCTCCTGCAATTCGGTCAGATTCTCAATGCAAGCCAAAAATCGGATAAAAATACAGAACTGCTCTTGGCTCTGCGGCCGCATCTGCGGCAGGAACGGCAGGAAAAAGTGGACAGGGCTGTGAAACTGCTGCGGCTGCTGGCAGTATGGAACCTGCTGAAGGATAACGGACTTTTGCAGAATTTCTTGTCATAGTACAGATGCCCAAGAAAAAAAGGAGGGAGAAAATGGCGCAATATCCGCAATTCAATTTCAATGCCATGCGTCAGGATGCAATTCGGCGTTCCAAAGAAATGCAGCGGCGGGCAGTTCCCCAGAAACCGGACACAAACTACATAGAGCCGCCGAAGCCGGATGTGCTCCCCTCCACTTCTCGCCCGGCAAATGGGCTTCCGTCATTGAACAAGGAGCTGCAAACGCTTCTCTCCGGCTGGGACGGGGAACGGATTGCCCTGCTGGCTTTGCTCTACCTGCTGTACAAAGAGGGGGCGGATCTCAAACTGCTGCTTGCCATTGCTTATATTATTTTATAAAAACAGGAGGTACCTATGGAATGGATTGCTGAACATTGTTACTCGCTCCTATGGGGAGGTGCAGTACTGCTGATGGCTATTTTTTATCTTCGTCACCGGAAACGAATCCGCTCCTTTCTTCTGGGAAGCATTTCCGGATTGGCTGCACTGGTGCTGCTGCATATTTTCGGTGGAGTTCTGGGATTCACAC
>CAZXVI010000042.1:19685-19896 GCA_964644275.1 uncultured Ruminococcus sp.
ACCTTCGCTTTGCCTTGCCAATCTTCTGATTTCCGTTCTTCTGGGGGTTCCCGGCGTAGCATTGATTTTTCTGACAGGGACAATCATGGCATAGCCATATAAAAAGAAAAAGCGGAGGACATGCCTCCGCTTTTTTAGCACTGTAAGTATCTCTTACTTGAGCTCAACAGTTGCGCCAGCTTCCTCCAGCTTAGCCTTCAGCTCTTCAGCC
>CAZXVI010000043.1:0-19511 GCA_964644275.1 uncultured Ruminococcus sp.
TACAATCCTTTTGCCTTTCGAGGTCAAGGCGATTGTACTTCCGTGACCTTAGGAGGCGGTCGCTCTATCCAGCTGAGCTACGGAAACATAATAAAACTATTATATCATATTTCCTGGTAAAATGCAAGAGGACTTTTCCATCACATCGGATTTTTCGGAAAGTTTGTGCAATATGTAGAAAAAAGCACCCGAAACAGCACCAAAAACACCTGAAAATAAGGTTCGTTCCGTACAAAATATCTAAAACAATGCAGTAACCGTTTTGTAACTAATAGAAAAAATATGAAAAAAAGAATACAACATGCACAAAAAAATGGAATTATTTTTGTACAAAACATTCAAAAAAAATGAAAGAATGGATTTTTGCATTGACTTTTTGGGCGGAGTGTTGTATATTTATGATATGCAGATGTGCTAAAAGTGTGTACTGTGTAGACAAGTTGTTGAGCAGTTGAAAAAATATTGAGGGTGTGACGATGGTTTCAATTAAAGACATTGCTGAAGAATGCGGTGTTTCACCTGCAACCGTTAGTAAAGCACTCAATGATCACGATGATGTCAGCCCTGCCACAAAACAGCGTATTCAGGAAACGGCAAAGCATCTTGGCTATTTGCCGAATTCCATGGCAAGAGCGCTGAAAACAAAGCGCACCTATAATATTGGCGTGCTTATGGTGGATCAGGCAAACAGCGGTCTCAAGCATCACTATTTTTCATCCATTCTCGACAGCTTTAAGGTGGTTATGGAACGTAACGGCTATGACCTGACCTTCATCAGCAACCGGATTGGCGAAAAAACATACTCTTATTCCGAACATTGTATGTATCGCAATGTGGACGGTGTGCTGGTTGCCTGTGTGGATTTTACAACACCGGAAATGGAAATGCTATTAAAAAGTGAATTTCCCATTGTTTCCATCGACCATATTTCCGATGAGAAATATGCAGTGGTTTCAGACAATGAAAACGGCATCCGGGAGTTGGTTACATATGCTTTGCAGATGGGGCACAGGAAATTTGCTTACATCTACGGAGAGGATACCCAGGTAACACGGGCACGCAGAGATGCGTTCTGCAAGACACTTTCAGAGAACCATTGCGCAGCAGAAAAGCAGTTTATGAAGCAGGCCAAATACCTGCATCCGGAGTTGGCATATCAGCTGACACTGGATTTGCTTTCAGAAAGCGACCGCCCTACTTGTATTTTGTATCCGGATGATATCTGTGCAGTTGCAGGGACGGAGGCCATTCGTGAGAGCGGTCTGGAGGTCAGTAAGGATGTATCCGTGATCGGTTACGACGGCAATCCCATTCTGCGGATGTTCCATCCGAAGCTGACCACAGTTCGGCAGGATACCGAGGAAATGGGCAGGAAAGCAGCAGAACTGATGCTCAGACTGCTACGCAAGGAAGAAATACCCCTCCCACAGAGAGTGCAGTATTGCAAAGGAACCATGCTGGAAGGGGAAACGGTGGGCACACCGGTCAATTAACGCATATTATATTTCACAGTGAAATATAATAGATATATCTTAAGGAGGAAAATTCAAATGAGCAAAATGAAGAGAACTCTTGCACTGCTCGCAGTACTGGCTATGACATCCACAGCATTCGTAGCTTGCGGCGGTGACAAGGAAGAGAGCAGTAAGGACGATTCCGCAGCATCAAATTCTGCTGGCGACAGCAGCGATGCAGGTTCTGAAGGCGGCGACAGCACTGGTGACAGCACTGACGACAGCGTAGCAGGCGGCGAAATCAGCCTGCCCGACACTGACGAAAAGCTGACCATCGTTTCCTGGACAGATTCTGACCTGGCTAACATGTTTGAGCAGATCTGCGCTGAAAAGGGCTGGACCGAGGGTATTGACATTTATTACCAGAACTGCGGTTCCAGCGGCGGCGCTGCATCCACAGCATATGCAACATATCTCAACAGCGGCGATGACGTAGACCTGTTCTGCGCAGAGGCTGGCTGGGTACTGAACTACATTGAAGATGATACTTATGCAGTATCCCTGGATCAGCTGGGTATCAGCGCAAGCGAGTACGCCAATGCATATCAGTACACTGTTGATATTGCTACAAACTCCAGCGGTGCTCTGATGGGTGCAACATGGCAGTGTGCTCCTGGCGGTTACGTTTATAACGCAACTCTGGCTGAGGAGTATCTGGGCATCACATCTACTGATGATATGCAGGCTGCTGTAGCTGACTGGGATAAGTTCAAGGCAACAGCTGCATCCCTTAAGGAAGCTACCGGTGGTTCTGTAACAATGTGCGCAACACTGGGCGGTCTGTGGCAGGTATACAGCACTGGTAACAATGCTACATGGGTATCCGGCACTGCAATCCAGACAGACGCTGCAACAGAGTTTGCTACAATGGCTAAGGAAATGGTTGACAACGGTTATGTTGATCCCAACCTGAAGCAGTGGGCAGAGGATGGTTCTTGGTATCAGGCTGGTATCCAGGGCGAGACACTGGGCTACTTCTTCTCCACATGGTGCCTGACTGACGGTGCAATGCTTGCTTCTGCTAGCAACGGTACAGATTCTTGGCAGATCGTTGAAGGCCCGCTCAACTACTACTGGGGCGGTACTTGGCTCTGCGTATCCAAGAACTGCAACACAGCTACAAAGGCTGCTGAGTTCATCAGATACTTCACACTGGATGATGCATCCATGAAGGCTTATGCACTGGAATACGGCGATTTCGTAAATAACAAGGCTGTTATGAATGAGATCGTTTCCGAAGGCTCCAACTCCAACGACCTGCTGGATGGCCAGGATCAGTTCGCAGTACTGGCAAGTGTAGCTGACGGTATCACCATGAGCGACACAATCAGCAAGTATGACCAGAACCTGAAGGATACATTCAACAGTGTTCTGACTGACAACATTGATAAGTCTGTTGATGATATCATCGCAGCATTCAAG
This sequence comes from uncultured Ruminococcus sp., assembly GCA_964644275.1. Taxonomy (GTDB): domain Bacteria; phylum Bacillota; class Clostridia; order Oscillospirales; family Ruminococcaceae; genus UBA3855. Next base: position 2,937 of record CAZXVI010000043.1, read on the forward strand.
AGCAAGGCACTGGCTGACAACTCCGACCTTACTGAATAAGATGTTCATGACATATTGTGAGTAACAATAGTCTCATGACAGTAAATATGCGTCCTATGGGATTCACATCCCATAGGTGCATATTGTTCTATTATCGTATAAGGAAGGTGGAAAAATGGCATCAACAGCACAGCGTCGCATTAAACCAATTAGCTATGCCAAATATGGATATATGTTTATTGCACCTTTTTTCCTTGTGTATTGCTTTTTCCAGGTTTGGCCGTTGATTAACACGTTTATTCTCTCATTCAAAGGCAACCAGAGTGCTTGTAATGATTTTGTAGGGCTGGATAACTATACGACTTTGCTGTTCGGGCAAGGCACTGCTACCGGTGCTTCCGATGCACAACATATGTTTTTGCAGTCACTGGGGAATACCATTATACTTTGGTTTGGTAACTTTATCCCACAGATTCTGCTTTCCCTGCTCCTTGCCGTTTGGTTCACAGATGCAGAAATTAAACTGCCGGGTAAGGGCTTCTTTAAAGTAGTTATGTACATGCCGAATATTATCACTGCTGCATCAGTAGCAGCACTGTTCCTGAGTCTGTTCGGCGATACGAAGTATTCTGTAGCCAATGCTTTTTTGATGGGTCTGGGCATGGATGAGCCTATCAAGTTCGCGAGCGGTCCAGTAGCATCCAAGATCATGGTTATGTTTATTCAGACATGGCTGTGGTTCGGTAATACCATGATCATGCTGATGTCCGGTATCATGGGCATTAACCCGTCCCTCTTTGAAGCAGCAAACATTGATGGCGCAAATTCCAGACAGGTTTTCTTCAAGGTGACACTGCCTCTGCTTCAGCCGATTATGGTATATACAATGATTACCTCCATGATTGGCGGCTTGCAGATGTTTGATATTCCGTACCTTTATCACGCAGGTGATCACTGCACTGATTATTTGAGAACCGTTGCTGTTTACATTTATGAAAGCTTCAACAATGGTCCTGTCTCCAGTTCTAATTATGGTTATGCGGGTGCAGCCTCCATTATTATCTTTGCCATCACTGCGGTCCTTGGATCCATTACATTCTATATGAATCGTGATAAGGACGCCATTGCGCAGAAAAAACAGCGTCAGCGCGCTGCAAAGCAGCTTAAGGCAAGGCAGAAGCGAGGAGGGTTCCAGATATGAGCAAGAACATAAAATCAACTTACGGTGAGCCAAAGGATAACTATACTCGCCGGAAAATGTTCAAATCGATCTTTGTTTTTATTGTTTGTGTTCTATTGACTTTGATCTGTTTGGTTCCTATTTATATCCTGCTTGTAAATGCTACTCGTGCAAGTAATGATATTGCAGCTTCTCCGGCTTCCGGCTGGTTTGGCAGCAATCTTGTGAACAACTGGAAGATGTTGGTTGGCGATATCTATCAGGAGGACGGAAAGACTCTCATTGAGGGCTTTGTAAAGAATGCGAAAAATATTTCAAAACAGTACGGCGGTGCATTTGATGTACTGCTGGGCTACCGTAATTCCTTGATTATTGCCGGTTCTACAACAATTCTTACAGTATTCTTTTCTGCGATGACAGCATATGGATTAACTGTTTATGATTTCAAGCTGAAAGGTCCGGCATATACATTTATCATTGCGGTTATGATGGTTCCTGTACAGGTAACTTCTGCTGGTTTCGTAGCTTTCATGTATTCTTTGGATTTGATCAACAACTTTATTCCGCTGATCGTTCCTGCAATTGCTGCTCCGGCGGTTGTATTCTTTATGAAGTCTTACATGAAATCCTCGTTCCCGCTGGATATTGTGGAAGCCGCACGTATTGATGGCTGCGGTGAGTTCCGTACATTTCTGACCATTGCATTGCCGATGATGAAGCCGGCGATTGCAGTTCAGGCAATCTTTGCATTTGTTGCAAACTGGAACAACTACTATACGCAGAATATGATTCTGAAGAGCCCGAAGTTAGCAACAATTCCGATCATGGTTTCTAAGATTACTAACTTTGATAAGAACATTGACCATGGTGTAAAGTATCTTTGCATCATGCTGTCCATTCTCCCGATTGTGATTATTTACTTCATTCTTTCCAAATTCATCATTGCCGGTGTAGCACTTGGCGGTGTTAAGGAATAAGGAAGTATTGAAGCACAACCTAATTTTGCAAAACATCAGCAACCGCCTGTCTTCGGACAGGCGGTTGTTCTTAAGAAAAATCCCCCTCGGATGAGGGGGATTTTTGTCAGATTAACGGGATTTGATTGGCTTCTTCTAAATTTTTGGCAAGTTTGCCCGCAGCTGGAATAGTTCTGACACGATAGCTTTGCAGATCCTGGATGCGTTCTTCTGTGGGGATCTCCGCAGAAATAACAGTCTGCTTTGCTTTCAACGTCATGACAGCCACACCCTGGGTACTGCGAGTTGTTTTTTCAGCGATCTCAGCAGAATTAACGAGGATCGCCCGATTTCCGTTGGAACGGAGGAATAGCTCACAATCCTCGGTGATGTGGAAAATATGCACCAACGGCGCCTTATCCGAAAAGGCTCCGGTAAGTTTCTTTCGGTTGGTTTTGGTGGCATAGGCCGAAAGAGGAACCTTTGCGATTTTGCCGTTTTCATAAATGAACAGGAGAGTTCCGCTGTAATCCGTGGTAGAAACCATGCCGCAGAGTTTTTCATCCTCGTCAAAGGCAAGCTTTGCAGGAACAAAATCGCCCAGAACACTTGCCTTGGTATCCTCAAAAATGCTGGCTTTCGTCTTGTACACCTGACAGCGGTCAGTGAAGAAGAGCAAATCCGTTTTATTGGTAGCCTGCAGCTGCTGTGCGATGCTGTCGCCTTCTTTTACCTTCTGTTCTCCGCTCATGCGAAGGGACTGGGGCGTAATTTTCTTAAAATACCCCTCCTTGGACAGGAAGAGATGAACCGGGTAATCCGGCGTATCATCCTCAATGGGCTGGCTATCCTCATCAGAAGCATAGTAGAACATGGTCTTCCTGGGCTGTGCGTACTTTTTAATGGTTTCCTTCAGCTCGGTAATGATGATGTTCCGGATACGCTCCGGCTTATTCAGAATATCCTCCATGTCAGCAATTTCGTCCTTCAGCTTATCCACATCTTCGATTCTGGAAAGGATGTACTGCCGGTTCAGATGACGCAGCTTGATTTCTGCCACATATTCCGCCTGAATTTCATCAATGGAGAATCCCTTCATCAGGTTTGTGATTACGAGAGCTTCCTCTTCCGTCTGACGGATGATGGCAATTGCCTTGTCAATATCCAGCAGGATTTTTTTCAGACCCAGCAGGAGGTGGAGTTTCTCTTTTTTCTTGTTCAGATCAAAGTATACCCTACGCTTGACACATTGCTCCCGAAAGGCAGTCCATTCCATGAGAATTTCCCGCACTCCCATGACCTTTGGCGTATTGCCCACCAGAATATTGAAATTGCAGCTGAAGCTGTCCTGGAGGGGCGTGGTGCGGAAGAGCTTCTGCATCAGCTTCTCAGGATCCGTATTCCGTTTGATATCAATGGCAAGACGGAAGCCGTTCACATCAATTTCATCACGGGCATAGGTTACCTCACGGAGCTTCCCCTGCTTGCTCAGCTCTGTAATTTTGTCCTTGATTGCTTCAAGGGTCGTGGTATAGGGAATTTCCGTTACTTCAATGCATCCGGCTGCCTTGTCATAATTCCACTTGGAGCGGAGTTTAATGCTGCCTCTGCCCGTTTCATAGATCTTCCGCAGTTCGTCCTCATCGTAGAGCAGGTAGCCGCCTCCAGGGAAGTCGGGACCCTTTAATGTTGTCAGAATATCGTGGTTTGGGTTTTTCATGAGGGCAATGCAGGTCTCACAGACCTCCTGGAGATTAAAGGGGCAGATATTGCTTGCCATAGAAACGGCAATTCCCATGTTGGCATTGACCAGTACAGAGGGGAATGCAGCCGGCAGCAAACTCGGCTCAGGCATGGTGTTGTCATAATTGGGGACAAAATCCACTGTTTCCTTGTCAATATCCCGGAACAGCTCATTGCAGATGGGGGCAAGCTTGACCTCGGTATAACGAGCCGCAGCATATGCCATGTCACGGGAATACTGTTTGCCGAAGTTTCCTTTGGAATCCACATAGGGGTGGAGCAGACTTTCATTGGCGCGTGTCAGGCGCACCATCGTTTCATAGATGGCCGCATCGCCGTGGGGGTTCAGGCGCATGGTCTGTCCCACTACATTGGCGGACTTGGTGCGGGGACCGGTCAGAAGTCCCATTTTGTACATGGTATACAGCAGCTTGCGGTGGGAGGGTTTGAAGCCGTCAATTTCCGGCAGTGCACGGGATATGATAACGCTCATAGCGTAGGGCAGATAATTTTTTTCCAGGGTGTCGGTAATTACTTCCTCCTGGGTAATTCCTGCATTTTCAAACCAGGCATCCATCTGCGGCTTTTTGATTCTCTTGGGTGGTTCTTTTTTTCTTGCCATTTGGATCCTTCCTTGTTCAGAGTTTTCATGATACCATATTATCTTACCATATTCCGGGATTTTTGTCAATCAGATTTTTGGGTAATTTCGCCTCATCCCGAAAATAAAAGTCATGCCCCTCTGCCCGGAGGCAGAAAGGGCACGGATGGCTTTTCCGGGAAGAGGGAGAATTAATGGTTCGGATGGACAGCCTTTGCAATTGCTTTTATCAGCTGCATTGTCGGAAGCGTCATCAGGGACAGACCGTAGATCATCAGGATGTATACCGGTTCCATCGCTGCCACTTTAAACAGACCATGGAGGAAGGGCAGCCAGAGCACAGCGCTCAGCAGAAGAAAGCCCACAAGGAATGCGCCCTGGATGGCTTTGTTATTCCACATTTTCCTTGTGAAGAGAATGGGACGATCGGATTTGCAGTTGTAGCTGTGTACCAGACGGGACATACACAATACGGCGAACGCCATGGTGCTGGCAGCAGTTACACCGCCTGATACGCCGTTGGCTTTGTCAATGCCCATCCCGATGTAGTACGCAATCAGCGTATAAATTGTAATGACGATGCCGCCTGTCAGAATCTGCAGCAGTACGGATTTGGTGAGGATGGATTCATCCTTCGGACGGGGTTTCCGTTTCATGACCTCGGAGGAGTGGGGCTCCATGCCAAGTGCGATTGCCGGGAGACTGTCTGTCAGGAGGTTAATGAACAGAAGGTGTACTGCCTGGAAGGGAACCCCCAGACCCAGAATGGAGCAGTACAGTACTGCCAGAATACCGGCAGCGTTGCCGGAGAGCAGGAACAGAATGGAACGCTTGATGTTGTCATAGAGGTTTCTGCCGTTCTCAATGGCCTTGACAATGGTGGCAAAATTGTCGTCCGTCAGAATCATGGAAGCACTGTCCTTGGCAACTTCGCTGCCGGTAATGCCCATGGCAACACCCACATCCGCCTGTTTCAGGGCGGGCGCATCGTTGACGCCGTCACCGGTCATGGCGACAATATTGCCCCTTGCCTGCCATGCATTGACAATGCGGATTTTGTGCTCCGGAGAAACCCGGGCATAGACGGAAACCTTGTCAACAAAATCCTGCAGCTCTGCATCGGACATATTCTGAATGGCGGAGCCTTCCACTGCGATGTGATCCTCATCCAGAATACCGATCTGCCTTGCAATGGCAGAAGCGGTAATCAGGTGATCGCCGGTAATCATAATGGGGCGGATACCTGCGGATTTGCACCTGGTAACGGCCTCTGCCGATTCCGGACGGGGCGGATCCTGCATAGCGAAGAGCCCCAGGAGAATATAGCCGTTTTCATCTTCCAGCGTGACTTCCGGAGAGGGAACGTCCCGTTCGCACAGTGCCAGTACCCGGAGTCCTTGATCGGAGAGCTGGAGGTTGACGGAACGGAGCTTGTCAGCATCCTCCGCAGTAAAGACACGCTTGCCCTCCGAGGTTTTCATTTCCAGAATTCTGGGAATCAGTACATCCACGGCTCCCTTGGTGAGCATTTTATAGCTGCTGCCGATTTTATGAATAGTGGACATGAGCTTTCTGTCAGAGTCAAAGGGGAGCTCCCCCAGACGTTCATACTTTTCCCTGTATGCAGAAGAGCCGATATTATGCTTTTCGGCATAGTTGACCAGTGCCACTTCGGTGGGATCCCCGATCTCCTCGCCATCCCTGACGGTGGCGTCATTGCAGAGCAGCCCGTCTATCACCAGCTGCTTCTGGCGTTCGGTGAGGGGGTCATTCTCATCAATCAGGCTGTTGTCGAAGAAAATCTTCCGGATGGTCATTCTGTTCTGCGTCAGGGTACCGGTTTTGTCGGAGCAGATAATGGAAACACTGCCCAGGCCTTCCACCGCCTGGAGTTTGCGGATGATGGCGTTTTCATTAGCGAGCTTCTGGGTACCCATAGCGAGGACGATGGTGACAATGGAGCTGAGTGCCTCCGGAATGGCAGCCACTGCCAGTGCAACTGCAAAGACAAAGGCATCCACCGGGGGATTGCCCCGGAACAGACTCAGAGCAAATACCAGTGCACAAATAATCAGGATACCGACGGACAACTTCCTGCCGAAATCGTCCAGACTTACCTGGAGAGGGGTCTTTTTCTCACCGGTAGATTTCAGCAGACTTGCAATTTTTCCTATTTCCGTCTGCATCCCGGTTCCGGTGACCAGGACTTTGCCCCGGCCATAGGTCACAAAGCTGCCGGAATACACCATGTTCCGGCGATCACCCAGGGCAGTTTCGCCATCCAGGATGGTGTCCTCCTTTTCCACCGGCTCGCTTTCACCGGTAAGCGCACTTTCTGCAACCTTGAGGCTGGCGCATTCCAGAATTCTGCCGTCAGCGCAGATATAGTCGCCGGCATCCAGAATCAGGATATCCCCCACAGTCACTTCCTTGCCGGGAATCATCAGAATTTCACCGCCCCGCAGCACCTTGGCAGTGGGGGCGGACATGGCCTTGAGACTGTTGAGGGATTGCTGCGCCTTGCAGTGCTGAACAGTGCCCAGAACGGCGTTGATGGTAATGACCACCAGAATGATAAGGGAGGATTCCCAGTCGCCCAGGATCCCGGAGATCAGCGCAGCAGCGATGAGAATCATCACCAGGAAATCCTTGAACTGCTCCAGGAATACCTGCCAGACTTTTTTCCGGGCAGTATCCTCCAGCTCATTTTTGCCGTGAATCCGCTGATGTTCCTCCGCCCTGGCAGGGGAGAGTCCCTGGGGATCCGAATCCAGCGCTGTCAGCAGTGCTTCCTTGGATTGCGTGTAAACAGGTTGATTACAATTCATGCAGTATACCTCCTTCAGCTCCGGAAGTCCTGACACACAAAAAAGCAAGACTTCCATTACAGCATCTCTGTAATAAAAGTCTTGCTTTTTAAAACATCGTACGGACATGTTGCATGCCGGGTATGGCGCACGACGTTACGTCTTCTAACGCAAGCTACTCCCTTTTACCCGATTATTGTAGCATAATTCCGGCAGCTTGTCAAGACTTTCGGAGCTGCCGGAACATAGCTTGTGAAAAATGTACAAGGCAAAGAGGACGAGAAATTGTTTTTTTGCCGGATTGGCGCAATATTAATCGACACTTTTCAGGGACTCCACCATATTGATGTTCCGGAGCTTGGGATACATGGCAAGGCATACCAGCAGGGAGAAAAGTACTGTCAGTGCCGCTGCATAGACAAAGCTGGAGGGAGCAATCTCTCTGCCGAACATGGCAGCATCCACCTCCGCTGTGCGGATCACAAAAGCGTGAAGAAAAATTCCCACCACCAGACCCGCTGCAGTTCCCAGAAGTGCGAGGATCATGGTTTCACGGTACACATATGCTCCTACCTCGCCGTCAAAGAAGCCCAGTACCTTCAGAGTAGCAAGCTCTCGCTGGCGTTCGGTAATATTGATGTTCATCAGATTGTACAGCACCACAAAGGCAAGGAGTCCGGCACAGACAATCAGCACCACCACAATATAGTCAATACTTGACAGCATATTCCGGAAGGTGGTGCGTGTGTCGCTGACCTTGGAAATCATGCTGATGTTCTCACATTCCAGAAGCTGTGAGGCAAGAGCGTTCAGACCGTCCTCGTCCAGCTCCGGTGCACGCACCAGCAGCAGGGAGGCTTCGGCTTCCTTTCCGAAAAGAAGCTGATATTGTTGGGGCGTCATATAAACATATCCCCCTACATAGTTTTCGGTAATTCCCCCCACTGTGACAGTGACCTGTTCCCCGTCCCTGGTTTCCAGGGTCATGGTGCCGCCGGCGGATATTCCAAGGGTTTCTGCCGCTTTCTCTGTGAGAATTACACTGTCCTCAGAGAGGGTAAGCCCCTTGCCGGATTTCCGTTCCCGGATCGTCACCATGTCCGGGAACCGGGCTGTATCCTTCGGCACAAAAAGAGAAACTTCCGTGGTCCTGTCTCCGGCAGCGGCATCACAGCTTTCCTGGTGGACGGCCATGAATCCTTCCGTATCCTGCAGGACTGCCAGCACCTCTGCATCCTCAGCGGCACTGCCTTCTTTGCAGATGACCATCATCTCATAGTGATTCAGTTCGCCGTACTGCTTGTCCAGAATGTCATTGATGGAATCGCTCAGACCAAAGCCTGCCAGCAGCAGTGCGGTGCATCCGGCAACGCCGATGATGGTCATGAAAAAACGCTTCTTGTAGCGGAACAGATTCCGGACAGTGACCTTGTGGGTAAACCGCAGCCGCTTCCACAGGGGTGTAATATGTTCCAGAAGTACACGCTTGCCGGCTTTCGGGGCTTTGGGCAGCATCAGTCCGGCAGCGCATTCCTTCAGGGAATGGCGGCATGCGCCCAGTACTGCTGCCATGATGGCAAGAAAAGTGCCCAGAAATGCCATCAATGCGTGGCTCCAACGGAACGGAGTATACAGCCTGGGCAGATGGTACATAATGCCGTAGGCATTCCAGATGACACAGGGGAAGAGCCGGAATCCAATAGTGAGTCCGACGATACTGCCGATGACAGCAGCGGCTCCGGCGTAAAGCACATATTTCATGGCGATGGCGGTGTTGCTGTATCCCAGGGCTTTCAGCGTACCGATCTGCACACGCTGTTCCTCCACCATACGGGTCATAGTGGTCAGGGATACCAGTGCTGCCACCAGGAAGAAGAACACCGGAAAAACCGTGGCAATAGCAGCCACCTTCATGCTGTTGCCGTCAAAGCTGGCGTAGGAAAGATTATCCTCCCTTGTGTTAACATACCATTCCGGCACCTGGATTTCATCCAGAGCAGCCTGGGCGTCCAGCAGTTCCTGTTCTGCTTCTGCAAGGGCTTCCTCGCTGTCCGCTTTGCTCTGCTCATAATCCGCAAGTGCTTCCTCATAGGCAGCTTCCGCCGCCTCTGCCTGTGCTGTATCTTCTGCAAGAGCCGCAGTGATCATTTCTTCCGTGTAGCCTGCAGCCCGAAGTGTTTCTCCGGCAGCCTCCAGCGCCGCCCATGCGGCGTCTATGCTGTCCCTTGAGTCGGCAAGGGTTTTCGCCCCATCCTGAAGCTGAGCTTCTGCATCAGCTTGCTGGCTGTAGAAGGCTTCCCAGCCTTCCTCCAGTTCCTGTGCAGGCTCGTCCGTCAGCGCATGATAGCGGATTTCACAGCGTTCGTCCGCAATGGCTTCCACCCGTTCCGCCGCAGCATCCAGAAGAGCCAGATAGTCCTCGTCAAAGGAATTCAGATCTGCAGCACCCTCCACCAGGGCAAAGATTTCTCCATAGCTGTCCATAGTGAAGGCACTTTCCGGCAGGAGCAGAACCATGCCAATGGTGCCGCTGCCAAGGCTGGTGCTTTCTTTTGCAGTGGAAAAATAATAGGCACTGTCTACAATACAGGTAACGGTAAAGATACGGTTTGCCAGGGTATCGCTGGTATCCGTTTCTCCATTGACCTGCAGTGTGTCGCCCACCTCCGGAACAACACTGGAATTTTTCAGTTTTACAGCAACACATTCATTTGCTGCTGCGGGCATTCTTCCCTCCAGCAGCGTAACCCGGTTGAGCCAGGGGCTTCCCTCTTCCGGAATGCTCTGCAGTCTTGCCGCCAGGGTTTCCTCGTTGGGACAGTCCATCATTACATCCGTCCGGTAGCCTGCCATGACCTCTGCAATGCCGTCGATTTCTGCAATTGCTTGTGCATCTTCCTCAGTCAGTCCCATTTCCGAAAGGATCTGCAGATCCATCATGGCATTTTCATCATAATACTGATCCACGGAGTCAATCATATCCGGAGAGGTGGCAGAAAGTCCAGCCAGAAAGCCCGTTCCCAGAGCCACAATGGCAAGAATGGACAGGAAACGGCCAAGACTTCCGGTGATTTCCCGACGGATATTTTTCTGGTATACATGGTGTTTCTTCATGGCTTACCACTCAATTTCTGCCACAGGGACGGGATGTTCGTTAACGGTGTTAGAAATAGCCTTGCCGTTTTTGATTTTAATAATCCGGTCTGCCATGCCGGCAAGAGCCTGATTGTGGGTAATGACCAGCACTGTCCGGCCGGTATTCCGGCAGGTATCCTGAAGCAGCTGGAGGACTGCCTTGCCCGTGTTGTAATCCAGTGCGCCTGTTGGCTCATCGCACAGAAGGATTTTGGGGTTCTTGGCAATGGCTCTGGCAATGGCAACACGCTGCTGTTCTCCGCCGGAGAGCTGGGCAGGGAAATTCCGCATCCTGTCACCAAGTCCCACCTGACGCAGGGTTTCCGCCGCATCCAGAGGCTCCCGGCAGATTTCAGAAGCAAGCTCCACATTTTCCAGGGCAGTCAGATTCTGCACCAGATTATAGAACTGAAATACAAATCCTACCTCATGGCGGCGGTATTCCGTCAGCCGGCGTTTCCGGTAGGCACTGATTTCCTGACCGTCCAGCAGGATTTTTCCTGCATCACAGGTATCCATACCTCCGATCATGTTAAGTACTGTGGTTTTGCCGGCACCGCTGGGACCGACAATGATCACAAACTCCCCCTGCTCCGCATAGAAGCTGATGTGATCCGCTGCGGCTATGGTCTGCTCACCCATTTTGTAATATTTGCAGACCTCCTGAAATTCAATAAAATGACTCATTGTACTTCCTTTCCTGATTCGTTCAAATAGTAATCCAGCAGGAGATTGACCATTCTGCAGTAGCTCTTTTTGCCATCTTCCACACCATTGAGCTTCAGGGTAGTGTCCATGGTGATATCGGAAACTTCTTCCACAATGGCTGCGTCAATGACCTGCTGCTGTTCAATTTCTGTCCAGTATTCCTCCGGTACAAAAGTGTACAGATCCATCCAGACCCCCTGACTGATCTGCGCTGTGAGGACTTCGGAGCCTTCAATATCGTAAATCACATCCATCATGTATTCCAGTGCGCTGAGATAACCGCTGTAGCGAAAGTCCGCACTGTCACTGCCGATGCAGGCAAGAAAGGCCAGAAAATTCGCCTCATCTTCCAGAATATTCCCCTTCAGATGAGTAAATTCATGGCAGATGGTGCTGGGGAGATTGACCGGATACACGGCAGTATTATAATTTGCCTCCATGGTGAAGGGGAAATAAATCCCCAGAAGCCATTGCTGGGTCATAATATTGGAGAAGAAAATGGGCTTTGCGTCCGGGTAGTACCCGGAAAACTGCGGATAGCTTTCTCCCAGACGCTGCATGGCAAGCTTCGCCTCCTGCTGGAGATCGTCCGTCATGATAAAATATCCGTCCTCGTCCCGGCGGATTTCCTCCGCTGCCGCATTGGCGCTTTCTATCAGCTGTGCGTATACCGTCAGCACCTCATCTGCGCTGTAGCTGTCCGGTGCATCGGGAAAATACTGTTCACCGAAGGGAGTACACTGGTACTGGATAAAGCAGTGCAGGGTTTCCGTTGTCAGAATCCAGGTAAAAATCCAGCTGTATACAGCACCGTAAAGCTTCAGGATCTTCGGGCGCTTTCCCTTGCACAGGAGCAGCAGCACCAGCAGGGAAACCGGGGTGAGCAGCAGCAGGAGTATGCCAAGTACAATCAGAAGTTCACCAAGAGAAAAGGGGACGGTACCCGAAATCCTCGACCAGATATTTGAAACTATCGGGAAGATTGCTGCTGTATACCAGTCGCTGAAGCTGCGGCTGCACCGGGCAAGAATGTTGAGCAGTACCATCACAAGGCAGATGCCCGCCATCACCCGGAATTGGACACGGAAGCCTTTATGGCGCTTCATTGTCATGTACTCCTGTATAATCCTTGAAGCAGATGTTCAGGTCCACAGCTCCTGTAATTCCCGGTACACTGCCCTCGCTGCTGTACTGCCACATGTCATAGTGATAATAATAGGTAGCTTCGTCGTTGTATTCCGCCAGCCAGAAGTCGTAGTCCGTCAGTTCCTGAAGATCCAGCTTCAGAAGGCTGGTGCGCTTGTTCTGGTACACCATGGGCGTATATCCGGCAGCGGCAATGGTATCGCAGAAGGCAATAGTGCAGTCCGTCAGGGTTTCTACTGAAACACTGTCCGTCCGAGCGGAATCCGTGGTGATAATTTCCCAGTCATAGACCACCGGATATGTAATATCGTACCCCTCCAGAAGATCAATGACCATTTCCGCTTCCTCTATGGCTTCCTCCACGGAAATTGCCTGGGAGAAAAAGTAAACCCCCACATCCACCCCGGCATTCAAGGCGCCTTCCATATTCTCATGGTAGCGTTCGTCCTCCACCAGAACTCCGGAGCCATAGCCCCGGTATCCGGCACGGATGATGGCAAAATCCACTCCTGAAGCATGGGCTGTTCCCCAGTCGATTGTATTCTGGTACGCGGATACATCCACGCCGAACCGGGAGGTGATGGTGTCATCCTCCAGGTAGTAGGTTTTGCTGTTGCGGGTGACTACCTGTTCCAGATCATAGCTGCATGCCGGGACGCTTTCCAGCACCGGAATCCAGATTTCTCCGTAGGCGCTGTCCCTGAGGAGGATTTTTTTGCCGTTCAGGTCATAATAGACTTCCGTTTCCATAATTTCCGTCGGCACTGGGATGTCGGCAGCCTCCGTGGTTTCCTCCGCCTCCAGGGAGACGGGAACACTTTCCTTCCTGCCGGCCCGGAACAGCAGCACATAGAGCAGTGCAGCCAGGAGCACAAGGATGAGGATGGACTGCAACAGGGTGACAATCCGCAGCCGGGCAGTTCGGTTTCTTGGTTCAGACATCATAACATCCTTCCTATCGTTTCTATCCTTTATAAGCATAACACAAAATTCGACATTTGTAAAGCCGTTTTCACAGATCTTCACGGAAATCATTGTTTTCAATTAGAGTTTGCCCCACCGAATCCCTTAGCAGGGGAGAAGCATGTAAGGGCAGACCTTCTTTGGAACTCCCTTCCAGAAATTGTATGCGGCAGCACTGAAAAAAGAACACAGCCCCGGCTGGAATGCCGGAGCTGTGAATAAGGGATGATTGGATTAGTGAGCCACAACGCTCAGCAGAACACCGGCTGCTACAGCGGAACCGATAACACCTGCAACATTCGGGCCCATTGCATTCATAAGGAGGAAGTTGGTAGGATCGACCTTAGCGCCTTCCTTCTGTGCAACACGGGCAGCCATGGGCACAGCGGAAACACCGGCTGAACCAATCAGCGGGTTGATCTTGCCGCCGGAGAGCCAGTTCATCAGCTTTGCCAGCATCAGACCGCAGGCAGTACCCAGGGAGAATGCAATTACACCCAACAGGATTACCTTTGCAAATTCCAGATTCAGGATGTTGGATGCTGTGGTAGTTGCACCAACGGAGATACCAAGGAAAATGGTAACGATATTCATCAGGGCATTCTGTGCAGTGTCCACCAGACGATCACACACGCCGCTCTCCTTCAGAATATTACCGAACATCAGCATACCAACCAGGGAAGCAGCGGAGGGAACCAGCAGTGCTACGACCAGTGTTACAACAACGGGGAAAATAATCTTTTCTGTCTTGGATACCTGACGGGGCTGGGGCATCTTGATGGCGCGTTCCTTTTTGGTTGTCAGCAGCCGCATAATCGGCGGCTGAATGACGGGCACCAGCGCCATGTAGGTGTATGCAGCCAATGCAATCGTACCCGTGCTTAATGAGGTATCCAGTCCATCCAGCAGCTGGCTGGAAACGAAAATGGATGTAGGTCCATCCGCACCGCCAATAATGGCAATGGAAGCACACTCTGCAGCGCTCATACCCAGCAATGCAGCCACAACGAAGGTGAAGAAGATACCGCCCTGGGCAGCTGCACCCAGCAGGAAGCTCTTGGGGTTTGCAATCAGTGGAGCAAAATCAGTCATGGTACCGATGCCCAGGAAAATCAGGCAGGGATAAATCTGGAATTTTACACCTAAGTACAGCTTATCCAGCAGACCGCCGTCATGAATTACCTTCCACAGCCACGCACCGGACTGTTCTTCTGTCCAGTATTCCGCATGGAACATCAAATCGGATGCCGTTATAGCAGGCAGATTGGAAAGAAACATACCGAATGCAATCGGCAGCAGCAGCAGGGGTTCAAACTCCTTGACAATGGCAAGATACATGAATACAAACGAAACCCCGATCATGATCAGGTTTTCAGGGCAGGACATCAGTGCATGCAAGCCGCTGGTATCCCAGAGACCGAACAGAATCTCTTTCAGAATATTCAACATTTCCATATTCTTACTACTCCTTTTCTAAAGTCACTGCCTAAAAGGGCATTACATTCTGGCGGCGTCCGTCCATAGCCCATGCCGCGCGTCCTTCCAGGCGTCCTGCAGCAGGCTTGATGGAACGAATTTTATAGGTTTTGCCGTCTGCGGCACTCATCATCGCAATAGCAGCCATGATTGCAGCGACGACCTCGTCCTCATCACTGGAAGCAGCGGGAGGGGTAGCCTTTGGAACAGGAACAGCCTTTACAGCAGGAGCTGATTTAGGTGCCTGTGTGGCGGCCTGCGCCGATTCCTTATTCTTCTTTTTCTGATGCATTGCCTCGAAAATCCTGCCAAACAGAAAAATCACGAAAACCAGAATAACCAGGGCAGCAAAAACAATACCGAAGCCGGCAAGTGTTACGCCCCAGATCTCTGCAGAATTCATGTGCTTATCACCCGGTATAGCTCCATCCGCCATAGGGCCGAGCACATTTGTGATTGACATGAAATTCATATACTCTCACTCCATTCATAAAAATTCAGCATACACTTCCATTATACTATATCCTCGCATCTTTTGCAAGACTTTTTTCATTTTTTTTCATTCTTTTTAGATTTTGCAGTGTTGTGTACTGAGGGGGATGGGGAGGTGTCCACTGAACAGCGGGAACGGGCACCGGTAAGGCATCACCACATAATCCGCCTTTTTATGCTTTTTGTTCTGATAACAGGGAGAGGGCTGCCCTATGGACTTTGTGCTTTCTGGGGAAATGGGATTGACACAGAACGAATGCTATTGTATAATAGGGTAGAAAGATAAGGCAGAAACCAAAATAACGAATCAGAGAGGAGTCAGTGGAATGATTACAAGATTAGTGACGGAAACCGTTGGCGAAACCCAGCCTGAACTGGAAGCGGTATTATCCGAAGAAGCAGAGCATGTTGGTACTATTTTTTCTCAATTGTGGGATTTTTTTTGTTCCGCATTGCCGTCACTGAGCTTTGCAGCGGTGATTCTTGTCTGCGGTGTGCTGCTGACAAAGATTCTCATGAAATTTGTGAAGCGGGGCATCCGGCGCAGTAACATTAATCCTACTGCTGCCAGCTTTCTGCTATCCATGATTTCTGTGCTGCTCTATGTGTTGGTGGCAGTGATTGTGCTTTCCGTATTGAAGGTGCCCACTACTTCCATTGTGACAGTGATTGGTGCGGCAGGCCTTGCAGTCAGCCTTGCGATTCAGGACAGCCTTTCCAATGTGGCAGGCGGTTTTATTATCATGTTTACCAAACCTCTGAAAGTGGGGGATCTGGTGCAGTTTGACGGGAAAATGGGAACGGTGGAGAGCATCGGTATTCTTCAGACCAAGCTGATCCAGCCGGACAAAACCACGTTGTTCATTCCGAATGGCCTGGTGGCGGATGCTGTCATTGTGAACTATTCTGAGCAGGATCTGAGGCGGCTGGATCTGGATATCGGCATTTCCTACAGTGATGATGTTGAGCTGGCAAAAGGAATTATTGCAGAAATCATCAAACAGCATCCTCTGGCAGTCAAGGATCCGGAGCCAATTATCCGTTTGGGCGCTTTCGGAGACAATGCAGTCATTCTTCATATTCGTGTCTGGACTGCCAATGATAACTATTGGGATTTGCACTATGACCTCCATGAGCAGATCAAGAAGTCCTTTGATGAGAACGGTGTAACCTTTCCATTTTCCCAGGTTGACGTGCATTTTGATACTGTTCCCGGACCAGAGGAGAGTAATTTTCAAAAAATTGAAAAAAACTCTTGACAAACAAGCGGGATTGTGATATAATAGATATCGTCGTCAGGTTGGATCAAGAATCGAGAACCTGTATGAACTGTGTGGAAGCTTAGCTCAGCTGGGAGAGCATCTGCCTTACAAGCAGAGGGTCATAGGT
>CAZXVI010000044.1:0-17542 GCA_964644275.1 uncultured Ruminococcus sp.
GAGCCATGAAATATCATCGCCGACTGTCCATACCTTGTAGCCCTTGTTTCTATAGCCCTCCGGCGGAATCAGCATTGCCAGGTTGGTCTTGCCGCAAGCGGACGGGAATGCAGCACAAATGTACTTTGTCTCGCCGTCGGGCTTCTCAACACCAAGAATGAGCATATGCTCAGCCATCCAGCCTTCGTTTCTGCCCTGGAAGGAAGCAATACGCAGTGCAAAGCACTTCTTGGACAAAATAACATTGCCGCCGTAAGCGGAGTTAATGGACCAGATGGTATTATCCTCAGGAAAGTGGCAGATATATCTCTTTTCAGGATCCACATCAGCCTTGGAGTGCAGACCGCGGACAAAATCATTGGAGGTATCACCCAGCTTGGTAAAAGCATCCTTGCCCATTCTTGTCATGATGTTCATGTTCAGCACAACGTAAATGGAGTCTGTCAGCTCAACGCCTACCTTTGAGATGGGAGAAGTTACCGGGCCCATGGAATAGGGGATCACATACATTGTCTGGCCCTTCATGACGCCGTCATACATGGGTGTCAGCTTTGCATACATTTCCTTGGGATCGCACCAGTTGTTGGTAGGACCTGCATCCTGCTGTGTCCTGGTACAGATGAAGGTTCTATCCTCAACACGAGCTACGTCGTTCTCAGCAGTTCTGTGATACAGGCAGCCCGGAAGCTTTTCCTCATTCAGATGATACATTTTATTCGGGTCGCCATCCGGAAGAGATGTTACTTCCTTTGTCAGCTCATCGAGTTGCTCCTTGGAACCATCAATCCATACTACCTTGTCCGGCTTGCAGAGAGCTACCATCTCTTCAACCCACTTGAGGACATTCTGATTATTTGTCAGTGCCATTGGTAATTACCTCCTTGAATTCCGGCAGTGATCTGCCGTTTTGGTGATGGAACTTTTCCGCATTAAATCGCTTTAAAGTTCCTCATGATATATTATATCCGATTTTTCCGCAATTGTCAAGACTTTGGCTTGTCCGCACCAATAAAATAGGCATACTGTCCGCTACAGTTTCAGTTTGTCCGATAATTTTATGCTGAATCACAATAAGGCAGCCCATCGGATTTCTGATTTCGTACTGCCGGTCTGCTGATTCCGGTCATACCGGGTCATCCTGCCGCATAAACATAGTTACAAGGGGTTGTACGGACTCCAAATCTATTTACGGGTGGTGCTTATGAATACACAAACCAAAAGGCTGCTGAACAGAATCGGAACCGTGACAGCCGCCATTGTTGTCACCTTGGGGGTTGCCGGGTACGGCAGCAGGAAGCTGAACCGTGCCGCTGAAACCGCTGTCCAGGAAAGCCAGGAGCAGGTAATCATTCTGGATGCCGGGCATGGCGGCATGGACGGGGGCTGTTCTTCTGCGAACGGTGATGTAGAAAAGAACATCAATCTTGCCATTCTGCTGGATTTGCGGGAATTGCTGGAAATGTCCGGGTACACGGTCATTGTGACCAGGGATACGGATATTTCCATTCATGATGCCGGCGTAGAGGGAATTGCCAACCAGAAAAGCTCCGACATGGACAATAGGCTGGCTATCTTCAACAGCTGTGAGGATGCGATTTGTATTTCCATTCACCAGAACCAGTTCACGGATCCGAAATACAGCGGTGCGCAGATGTTCTATTCGGATACCTGCAGTGAAAGTGCTGTTCTTGCCCAGGGATTGCAGAACCAGTTTGTTGCGTTTCTTCAGCCGGACAATCAGCGGGAAATCAAGCTCTGCGGCAAAGAGCTGTTTCTGTGTTACTACAGCGAAAATCCCACTGTAATGGTAGAATGCGGCTTTCTCTCCAACCCGGAGGAGGCAGCCAAGCTCGTCACGGAGGATTACCAGCAGCAGGTCGCCTTTACTATTTATGCCGGACTGGTGCAGTATTGTGCCAATCATACATAAAAGAAGGACTTCTTCCGCTACGGGAGAAGTCCTCTTTGCAGCTGTTGGCTTCATCGAATTGCCCCTCCCTTTAAGGCTGGAGGGAAACTGCACTCCATTGGAGGATTAGTAGGATGATTCCTCTATCTGCACTGCACGGACACTGACACGGCTTCGGCCGCTGAGAGTACAGGTGAACAGAGTAAGATTCCATTCCCGGCCGCCCCCTGCCAGCATGGCATCCGCATCATGGCCGCTGATCATTTCGCTCTGGATCACCTCGTACACATACACCCTTCCACGGACGTCAGTGAACAGAATCCGATCCCCGGAGCTGAGCGAGGACAGGTTTCCGAAATGGGACTGGTAATTATGGGCAGCTATCACCAGATTCCCGGCAGCGGCAGCCCCCTGATACCGGCAGGGAGCCAAACGCAGATTGGGATAGTTCCATTCCCGGAGCACGGGCAGCTCAATTCCCTGGGAGGGAATGGTAAGGATTCCTATATAGGCTCTGCCGTCCAGCTGGACAATGGGATCCTCCTGTGGGGCAGACGGTTCTTCCATGACATACTCCGCATAGAGGTTCTCCCCCGGCGGCTGGGTTTCCCCCACCGCTTCCTCCGGGGTATATTCCGTTATGACCTGCCTGAGCTCGGTAAGAATATTCCGGGCGGCTGTTCCGCTCTCCCAATCACAGTACAGGTTATATAAAACAAGGAACAATGCTGCAAGCAGCAGCATTGCCCCCAGTCCAATCCAGCACCATGCAAACGATCGCTTCATACTATGATTACTCCTTTGTGATCAGCCGCACGCCCACTGCAATGGCGAGAAGACCTGCAACTCCCAGAACCGGCACCGGCCACCAAAGCTGTCCGGTCTGCGGGAGATCTTCATGGTCGGTTGAAATTTCAGTTGTGACGGTTGTGGTGGTCATTCCGGAACCGGTGGCACGATTCTCACTGCCGCCGGGCTCCGTTCCGTCCGTCATATTCGTAGATGGAACGGACTCTGAATTTGCCGTGGTTCCCGTCATAATGGAATCCGTCTCAGTAACCGTTTCCGTCATGACAGAATCCGTACTGCTGTTGGTTTCCGTTATGGAGCTGGCAGAAGTAAAGGTATTGACAATGACATACTGCGTCTCATTGGAGCGGTATACCACATCATAGCCCTCCGGCACATCCACCTCAATAACACGCCATTGATAAAAGTGATCCGCAGACCAGGCATAGGTCCAGTCATTGGCTTCATTCAGGATAACGGTTTGATAGAACTCATCATTCCGGTAAAGCGCTACCTCGATGTACACGGAACGGTTTTCAATTTCCGTTTCGTCATTCTCCCAGATCTTCTTTACCGTATAATTCAGGCCGCCCTCGCCGGCATTCATGGAGATATATTTGGGATAGGCAGTCATATCAAATACCGCCGAGCCGTCCTCCGGTACCTCTATTAAGAAAGCAGAGGGGAAATAGTAGACATCGCCGATCCGCAGGAAATCCCCTGCTGCCAGATACAGTCCCGGCTGCAGCATGGGAAACTGCAGAAGGCCATTCTCATCCGCATCAGCGGAGGCAATGGGTGCGATGTTGTCAATAACTGCATAATTTTCCAGCGTTTCCGCCGCTGCCGTAAGGCCGGAGGCGGAGGTATCCGCCAGGGAAACATGGTACCCAGCAAACTCTCCCTGCAGCACATAATCGCCGTTTGCGTCACGGCCGCCCACCAGGAACAGCTCCCAGTGCATGCCTTCCAGAATCACGCCGTCCGCCGTTTTGCAGATCAGCTTCAGAACACCGCCCTCTGCCGCAAAGGCAGCCAGCGGCACCGAGCCAATGAGCATCCACAGAACCAGGCCAAGCAGACTCAGGCAGAGCAGAAGCCGCCTGTGAAGGGAAATGCGCATATTAATCACCATCCTTTTTGATACTGATTCTCTATCAAACCACCTCAATAGTTTAATAGAGAGCGTGTGCTGCGCACTCGCCATTTTATGCTGTAAAACAGCATAAAATCCGTCTCATGCATTCTCATACGCCGCCTATGGCGGCTATGAAAATCATGATGTTTTATCATGATTTTCAAATGAGAATAGTATGACAGGTAATGTATGGAGGGGGTTCCGATGGGGCAGGGATTTCTTTTTTCTGCCGCCAACGGACCAGAACAGGATTAGGAGCAGTACCAGGGGAGCAGAAATCAGCGGTACCACCAGCATCGGATCCACCTGTACAGCATCCGCTGAAACACGGACAGTCCGCTGTTCTTCCACCGCCGTATCAATGCGGTGGGAGCGTACCAAAAGCCGGTGAGTATTGACGCCGTAGGGTGTGCAGGTCATCAGTGTCACATAATCTCCGCCGGGAATGATTGCGAGTTTATCCATTTCACTGGGAAGCACAATCAGAATTTCCTCCACCTCATAGGTAAGCACCTCGTCAAGTACAGTAATCGTGAATATATCACCCACGACCAGTTGGTCAATGTCAGTAAAAAGCCTTGCAGAAGGCAGCCCCCGGTGAGCCGAAATCACAGCATGGGTATTTTCACCGCCAACGGGGAGGGAAGACCCCTGGAGATGTCCGGCTGCGATATTCAGAACGGATTCGCTGGTTCCGTGGTAGATGGGCAGCTCCACACCAATCTGGGGGATGGAGATATAGCCCATGATGCCGGTGCCGGAAATATCGAGCAGTTCCTCATACCCTGCTATGGTTTCGTAATTGGAAAAAGGCGCATATACCTGGGACAGCTGCGCATTATATTCATGGGCTTGCGTCAGAATTTTCTCATAATCGGTATCATCCATGCCGGCAACCGCCTCATTGTAACTGGCAATGGCACGGCTCTGTGTTCTGGAATTCCACCAGTCACTGACCGTTGGGTACAACATCACGGAGAGACCCACCAGGAGTAAAAACACCAGTATAATTGTAGAAAGAAGATTTTGTTTTTTCCTCATGGGACCCTCCCTAATGTCCGCCGGCAGTATGGAACCGCCGGCGGATTCAGGTGATTCAGTTTGCAGAATTCAATTTACAGTAGTTATTCAGACAGGAAGCATGTTACTTTTCATTCTTCATGCGCTTCTTAGCGATGAGTGTCACGCCGGCACCTGCTACCAGAACACCGCCCACTACGTAGAAGATTGTGGTACCGATGCCGCCGGTGCTGGGGAGAGTGGTACCCTTATTATTTTCGATGGTACCCGTTACAATACCTCTATTAACACCTGCGTCCTCCCCTGCAATGGTACCTGACAGAGCTGTTAATACCTCACCGGGTTCATTCGTATCTTCATTTTCCATATATACCTGTGTATACGCTGTTGCTGCATCAATTACTACTGTAAATGGAGTAGAAGGAATATTGTATTCTTCAGACCAACTTTGCTCATGCAGATAGTATATACCATCATCAAGGCCGATTACCTTGAACAAGCCATTTGCGTCAGATGTCAGTGTAGTCGCATTCGCCTTATCAACCCATGCCACAAAGTAGCCGCTGTCATTCACCTGTGCATATTTACCGTCACTATTAGCAAGCAGGAATTCAGCACCCGACAATTTCTCTCCAGTTGCACCGTCAATCTTGGTAATGTCAAGCTCGTAGGTAAATACAATAACGGTATCCTCAGGGGTTTTACCGGTATTCTCATCACCAGGTGTTCCAGTACCATTGCCCGTTACATTGGGGTTGTTGGAATACTCAAGCTTAACTTTATTTTCCTGTCCGGGAAGACCAATTACTGCGGGGGTGTCTCCGTTATTATTCAGCTTTGCTGTGTAGGCAACTGTTACTTTAGTATCAGCTGTAATTGTAATCTTGTTACTTTCAGAATCAGTGAGGTTCTTGAGATCCTTAATTTCAATTGTCATGTCATTACCAGTAAATGTAGTAGCGTACTGCGCATCACTCAAAGTGGTTGCACCGACTGTTACAACAACGTTCTCAGGGGTTCCAAAATTGTCAGCCATTGTATCTGTAAATTTCATATAGTAATGTTCATACTCATCGATGTTGCTGGGCATTGTAGCAATAATCTTGAAAGGAACATCTGTATTGATATCCCAGTCTGCCACATCATTATAACCAGCTCCATAATCGCCATCCGTATTCACATCATCTTCCTGTACCTTTTTCACAACGGTAGGATAATCAATTTTGGTAGTTACAGATACATTTGTGCCCCCTGCAACTTGAAGCATACCTAACGACCAAGCAGAGTTTCCATCAGTATCTGTAGCTGCTGCTGTATCAGCGATTACATAGTAACCATCCGCAATACCAGAAATTACACCATTCTCATAAGTTCCAGACGATGTCGTTTTATTTGCAACGGCCAGTTTCGCAAATGCCTTAGCTTCAGCACTGTCAGACGTCCATGTTCCAACTACATCAGAAACAGCAACAGCACCTGCAACACTGTTTACATAAGGATCCGATTCTCCATCCGCCACTGCAAACTTTGAACGGAGTGTTGCATCTGCTTTAATAGCTGCCAGGAACGCATCAACATTGATACCATCACCCCAACCAGTAACCGTCAGATTATTATTAACGGTATCATAATTACCTGCGAATACCTGATACGCCGCAAAGCTGCTATGGCTAAGACCTGCATTATCTGGGTTGTAATTCTGAATTGTAATACTATTGTCTCCGCTAGCCGCACTCGCCGGCATAACTGCCATCATCGGAACTGCCATACATGCTGTCATCATCGCTGCAGCTGCAATCGCTGCAAATCTTCTTGTTTTTTTCATAATTGATTCCTCCAAAAATTTTTTTGTGCGGGGGGACGGCAGGTGGTACCGTCCCTTCCCTGTTTGGTTTTATAGTAAACGTCAAATTTGTCGTTTACTGTATGTTACGACGCTTTCCTCCTGCGCCGTCGGATCAGAATAGAAGCAGCGGCGGAACCGCAGATCATTGTCATGCCGATTCCATAATTCCATGCTGTTCCCCTGCCGCCAGTGGAGGGCATGGTGGACGTTGTGTCCTGGGGGGTATTCCGGACGGTTGCAACTGCATTGCCGGGAGCCTCTCCATTGATGCAGGTATCTGCGTCAATGGCAATCCCATCGTCGTCCTCAAAGCTGTAGCTGACATCGTAACCGGAAACTGCCGATTCCACAACCCAGTAATAATAGGGATTCCCTGCTTCATCATAGGCCGGGAGGTTTTCTGCAATCTCCGCCCATGCCGCTGTATTTGTTGCGCTCAGTGTTACCTCTTCCACAAAGGTTGGCGCTCTAGCCGCCCGGCTTATGCGGGAGGTGCTGAGGGATGCGGTGTTGACCAGATTTGCGGCTGTTGCTGAGTCTGCGGAGTAGGTGATGGTGTAATCTAAGGTGACACTTTCAAAATATGAATCAATTATAAGCTGATTTAGCTTAACTTCAAAGCCACTAACAGTTATTTTCGTTCCATCAACAGAAACCGTACATTTAGTTACACCGTCAGCTGTAAATGAACCATAGTATCTAATAGTAAAACTACCTTCATTTTGCGACCATTCTAAATGCGTAGTACTATTAGCGAATCTAATATAAAACCCATCACTGCCGCTATAATCTTTCACATCAAAAATGATACTTTGAACTTCAACATCAGACTTTTGCTCATTAATATATATTGTACATGTTTTTGTCTCACCGCTTAATGTGACGGATCCAACAACATTTCCGCCTGTAGTTTCTTCTTCCACCGTCACCTCAATTTCTGCCCTCGTTCCATCATTTCTCGTTGCCGTAATGGTTGCTGTACCAGCCGCCACGCCTGTAACTACGCCGGAATCTCTATCCACTGCTGCGATAGCAGGATTACTGCTCTCATAGGTGAAGGTGCCGTATGCCGGGCTTGGCGATACTGTCGTTGTTCCGCCCACCGTCACTGTTGTGCCCGGCGATGCGCTCAGGGTAAAGCTGGCAGGAAGGTTCACTGTGATATCCGCTGTTGCTGTCTTTCCATTCAGCGTTGCTGTAATTGTGGTTGCACCTACGCCAATACCAGTAATGGTATTACCGCTGATGCTGACAATACCGGAGTCCTTGACGGTGTATTCAACACCATCGGTGGAGGTTCCGTCCGACATTTCCGGAATCAGTGCTGCCGTGCCGCCTGCCTCAATGGTCGAGGGAGAAATGGTCAGGCTCAGCGTGGGCTCTGCTGTTACCTCAATAGCGACATCAACCGTGGTTGCGCCATCCGTAATATGCATTGTGGTGGTTCCGGCTGCTTTGCCGCTGACAGTAATGGTTTTGTCATTCACCGCTGCCTCAGCAATATCCGCATTGTCAAAGGTAACCGTTACGCCCGTCTTATTGACCGTTACTGTGCTGCTCTGCGCCACGGTAATGGACAGCGCAGATTTGTCAGCTGCCAGATCGGGTTCAATTATCACAGCCTCCGGTACATCGGATGGATCCGTAGAGCGGTGAATTTCTACCGTCACCGTGTCACCGTTATGAGCGAATCCGTCCGCCCATTCTTTTTTGACAGTAAGGGAGAATGTCCTGGTATTGGTGACAGCAATGGTTCGGTCGGCTTCTGTGACGCCTGCGGAAGAAACACTTTCCGCACTGTATGCTGCAATGTAGCCATCGGGAACTGTTTCCGTCACCCTATAGTAATAAGGCGTTACTCCGTCCCCGGCATAGACAGGCAGATTGGAGTAACTTCCCTCCCAGGTACCGCCGTCCTGTGTTGTCCAGGTAATGGTATTTGTCAGCGGCTCCCAACTCTGCTCATCCGTGCTTCTTTCCAATGTCAGGGTAATGCTGTCCGGACGTCCGGAACCGGTTCCGTCATGCCAGATCTTTTTCACATGGATTTCCGTCTTAGCAGTCTCCACTGTATTGGTAATCTGAATGGTCTGTGCTGAATCATTCAGCAGCTGGCCATTGTGGAGGTATGCCGCCGTATCGCCGTCCTTTTCTTTTACATAGTAGATATAAGGTGTGCCCTCGGTATTTTCTGCCGGCAGGTCTGCAAGATTCAGTTTCCAGCTGCCGTTTGCATCCGGTTCGATTGTTACTGTCTTCACAAGCTCAGCGGATGTCAGATCTTCGGGGAAGTAGTCGATGTCACTGGGAGGAGCCACGATTGTGCCGATGCCATAGTGCAGATTGATCGCCGCTTCCAATTTGTCAGCAATCTTTTGCTGACCATCAGCATCAGGGTGACAGCCATCCGAAAGCAAATCCTTGGTCTCATCGTAACTATCTACATAGTAAATTGTCTTGCGAACATCAGCATACGTATAATTTGCCGCCAGTTCTTTCAGCATGTTGTTATAATCGGCTACTAACGTGTCAGATTTGGTCTGATATTCCTGCAAGACTGCTGATTCGGAATCCATGTTACAGTAATAGCCATTTCGCTTATACCAATCCAATGCAGTAATACGCGGAATGCTGCTTACAAAAACAATTGCATCCTCCGATTTTGCATATACAGCATCCAGCAGATCCTTCATCTTTTGCTGCATCGTTTCCATTGTATCATCTGTATTCAGCAGATTATTCGTACCTGCCATTACAATGACAACATCATACGATGCATCAAGTCCGCTGCTGTTAATTGCACTTGTAATTTCTTCGATTTTATGTCCAACTGTACTGGTATTATTTACATAAGCATTGAGATACCCATCGCTCTGCAACAGCTGCTGCAGCAGGTCTGAATATTTTACACCAGCTACATAACCATTTGTAATCGAGTCACCGAAGGCATAAGCTTTCAGATCTGACGGCGGTGTTACTTCCGATGTGTCTAATTGCTCTTCATAGAGTTTCTGATAAATTTCCAGCGTAATACTATCCGGCAGCGCCGCACTATTTCCGCTGATTTCCACACCGTCCGTATCCTGCCAGATCTTCTCAATCCGCAGTGTAGCCGGAATCGCATTATTGATGGTAACGGACTGCAGTGTCGAGCGTTCCACTCTCTGATAGCTTGCCGTGTAACCATCCGCAGTGCTGCTTACTTCTACGACATAGTAGTAATACCGCTGATTGGTCTCGGATTTATATGGCTGCTCCGACCAGGTATAGCTCCAGCTGTTCCCGGCATTCAGTACCTGCGAATCCAACGGGGTTGCAGTTTCCACAAGGCTGATGCCATTATCCGTCTGCCGTTCCGTGGTCCGGTATAGGTTTACTGTCACCGCATCATCCGCATGCTTGCTGTTTCCGTCCGACCATTCCTTGGCAACGGATACATCAATTGCAGTTGGCGTAGAATCTTTATTGATAATCTGAATGGAACCCGCCGGGCCATTGGTATTGTAGACATAGCTGATGGTGTAACCGTACAGCTGATCGCTCGTCAATGCTTCCACTGCAACGAAAGAAACATAATTGCTCAGATCATATGTGTCAGGAATCCAGAGCGTCCAGTCTTCGTCCGCAGTCAGCGTAAACGTGTCAATCAGAACCGTTGTACCGCTTGCCGTCGTACCATAGAGCTTCACAGGCACCTCTGTCAGCGGAATGTTCTCCGTCATGGACGAATTGTCGGAATTACGCCAAAGCTTCTGAAGCATCAATCCCCTGGTGTTGTAAACAGAGATTGTGGTATCACTTCCGCTTGCCCCGTTTCCGGTGTAAATCGGTTTGTAGCTGCCGTAAACAGGATTATTTTCCTCATCCACAGCCGGTGTGCCATCCGCATTGTAGCCAACATAATGCTCGCCCTCCAGCTTGTAGGTAATGCCGCCAATGGTGTATGCCGTTTCTTTGATGTAGTAGTAAATCGGTTTGCCATTGATGCCGCTGGGCAGTTCATTCCATTGGGCTGTTTCACCTGCACGGATGATCTTCGGATTTTCCAGTTCCTCCAGCAGTCCCAGGTTCGCAGCTGTTGCCAGCTGAATACTTGTGGGATATCCGTCGCTCTTCTTAACGGTGGACCAGTAAAGCTCCAGCTTGACAGAAGCATCTGAACTTGTCATGGTGGCATCCCAGCTCTTCTCCGCACTGATCTGAATCAGCTTGCTGTTCGGCAGATTGAGACTGCCGCTGATGGGAACCGTCATAACTGTTTCCGTAAATCCATCCGGTGCTGTATAGCTTTCACTTCCATAGGAAAAGTAGAAAGTGGACTGGAAGATATTGAAGAAATTGTCGTAGGGTCCTCCGGTGTAGCCCTTCAGATACATCTGGAGCAGATGCTCAAAGGTTGCCGTCGTCGCACCCGGATTCTCTGTAACAAATCTCACAAGATAATCTGCATAAGCACCTGTATAGGTTCCGTTCAGGTATGCTGTCAGCAATGCGTTGAAATGGGTAACCAGATTGCTGCCCACATACTGATCCGGTACATCGACCTCCACAATTTTATAGAGTGTTCCCGTATCAAGGCTTGTGGAAATGGACTCAACTGTGAATTCGTAAGCGCCCTCCGGAATGGTATTGTCCGCCGATACACATGTGGTGCCCCAAACGGGAATATGGTTGCCTTTCTCATCCACAGTCTCGCCCACGGCAAATACCCATTGCTTGGTACCGCTGTCATAGTAGGCCAGTTTAAAGTCCGCTTCCATGGTCACAGTGTAGTCATTGGTATCCGCCTTGACAATCCGTGGCGGAGCATTACCCGATACAGTAGCACCCGCATCGACAACAATGAATTGTGTTTCGTCAGCAGAATCCGTTGCACTGGCATTACCGGTATCAAAGGAGGCTGTATTGTTGACGGTAAATTGATCATCTGTATGCAGCGTTGTGCCGGTAATATCATACTCATAGGTAATGAGCAGCGGTGTTTCGTCCGGAACGCTGACATTGAGTGTGGCCGTTGACGTCTGAGTAGTAAGAACTGCGTCTGCTTTGACAGAAGTTATGGTGGCATAAGAATTGTTATCTTGTACATATATATATTTCGTCTTTTCTGGTACTGTAAATGTTAATGTGTACTGCTGCTTCTCGCTATCATAAGTTCCTACACTGCTTATTTCATATTGTTGTATGCTGTTCCAAGTATAACCATCATCGTTTTCTTTGCAGTAAACATAAAGACCCCAACCTGCATCTCTGTTTACTACAAGTGTAACCGTTTCACCAACCTTACAGTCAGTGGTAACCCATCTTTCCACACCCTCTGCTTTTGTGAACTCATATGTCTGCTCAGTTACCTCAATTGGCTTATAGGCAACCGTATAGGTATATTCATTGGTGGTCAGATACCGTACTGGTTTCGCAACCGGATTGCCATCCGCATCGTAGCTGACAGTAACCTCCTGCACGTCTACTTTGACAAGGCTTGCATTCAGCGCAGCAATCTGCTCGTCTGTCAATCCGGTATAATCCGTGATGTTGAACAGGTCACTGATATCAATTGTACCGCCGCCGGCCAATGTTTTTCCTTCCGGATTGACCAGAATTGTGTACTGCAGGCGTCCCGGTATCAATGTCTCTCTGCCGTTCTTTGTCAGCAGACCATTGTCCGTGCCGCCGGAAGTGCCACTTTTTGTGATGCTGAGTGTAGAAGTGGTGGTATTGCCGTTAGGGGTTACGACGGTATTGGCAACACCGTAGGTCAGTATCTCCTCTGTAAACTGGCTCTCCAATTCTGTTACAGGGATTTTAGTGTAGTAGACAATTTTTTCTGCCCAATTGCAGTCGCATACAAATGTGATCGTATTGCCGGAAACGGCATACGTAACGGTATTCGTCCATCCTACAATAGATTCCTTATAGTATCCGTTGCTGCCTATGACAAAAGGACCGTATACCTTTGTTGAAGAATCTGCATCCGCACAAAGTGTAAAGCCTTCCGGCAGAGTATCCGTCAGCGTCATAGGGGTCTTGCTGGGTGTCAGCTGCCATCCGATAATGTAGTACGCAGTACCGTCAATTGTCTCCTTTTTCAGATCGGACAGTTTTACGGATGCACCGCTTGTGAGTGCATTGCCACTGGCATCCAGGGGCACCTTATCACACCGCTCGGTCACCGTATTGGTAATGGTGATACTGCCGCTGGTAACACCGTCGCTGCTGTTGGAATAGGATGCTTCATAGCCGTCAACCTCGGTAAGCTCCTCAACCTTGTAGTAGTAGTCAGTGGTACGATCACTTGTGGTTTTCGGCAGATCATTGAAGGTATAACTCCAGTTGTTGCTGGCAGAAAGTGTAATCGGGTCATCGTATGCCGTCCATTCACTTGTGCCGGCAGCACGCTGATACAGCTGCACCTCCACTCCGCTCTGGGTGTTCTGAGAATTATCACTCCAGGATTTGTTCACTGTCACACTGGTCTTCTCAACATAATCCTCAGGATAACGTGTGAATGTATATCCGCCGGGAGTCGTTGTCTGACCTGCAAAGGTTGCAGTATTCGTGTAGGTTGCCTGCGTCGGAGAAGCGGCACCCTTTTCCGCAGTCACACCGGAAATATCCGCTGTGGTCGTATATTCCACAGTAACATACCGATAGCCTGCATTATCCACTGCCTCGGTAAAGGCGATCTCGAATTTTACCGCTCTGGTATCATCCGTTAATTCTGCAATGCTATTTCCGTCTGCGTCATAGTACGTGATTGTGTAATGTGTCCCTGCTGTCAGTTCAGTAAAACTATCATCAGAAGAATTTACCTTTGCCTTGACCGTAATGCTGTTTCCATTCGTAATGTAATGCTGCCCGTTTCCTGTCGCCGACAGAGAATCTACCAGAATGAGGTCACCGCCAGAATAGCCGCCGTCCCGCAGGGTCTCCAGCTTCCAGGTCAGCACTCGTGCAGTAGTACCGTCATCACCGTAAACAATGGCCTCACCATCGTCAGCACCGACATAGGTTTTGGCAAGCTGATTTCTGTGTGTGATTGTCACATCAGCCGTACTGTTTTTGTCCTTGTTGGAGGTAACAGTGTTGGAAATTTTTGCCCCATTGGCAATCTGCTCCGCAGAGGGTGCAGTTGTATAGGTGAAGGTCACAGACCGCAGTCCTGTATCGACACTGTCATTCGGTTTATCTGCAAATGTGATGGTTCCGTTCTCCGGGTTAAGGGTCAATGTACCGTAGGCAACAGAATCTGCTCCAATGGTAATCGTATTGCCGGATGTCCCGATTATTGTCAGATTCCTATTATTGTAATTTGCTGAAACAATGGTAATCTTATCAACAGTCAATCCCTTGAATGCTTCGTCCGTCAGAACCATACCATTGATGGAGGAAGTGTAAAAGGTGGGATTGGAAACGGTTATTTCCCATGTAATTTCCTTACTTTCCTGATCGTAGGAACCGTTCTTGCTGACAGTATAGGGATTTGTCAAGTCAGCTTTGCCCGTAGAAGAGCCAATATTGACCCCTCCGATGGTCCCCGAAACCGTATTTTCAATTGTCTTCTCTGCTGCCACATCCGCTTCATCCGGAGTTGTGGTGTAGCTGAAGGTCACTTCCTGCAGCGCATACTCACCGCTGTTGTCAAAGGTAATGGTACCGTCCCCATTGATCGTCATGGTACCGTATGGAGTGGAATCCTTGCCAATGGAAACAATATCTTCCCCGGAACTCAGCTTGCTCAGGCTGTCATTGTTGTAATATGCCGATTGAATTGTAATATTATCCACTGTCAGTCCTGCGAAAGCATCGTCCGTCAGAACCACACCATTCAGGGAGCTGGTTCCGTTCCTTGGGGTTCCTACGGTAATCGTCCAGATCACCTTTCCGGTCTCTGCATCGTAGGCACCGGCTTTGTTCAGATTGTAGGGATTGGATACTGTAACGAAGTCCTGAGCCGTATTGCCCTTGCTGCTGGTAATGTCATTGTGAATGATGGCACCTGTAACCATCTGTTCCGTAGTCACTGCGGTGGTATACTGGAACACCACCTTATTCAGTCCCGCACCATCATCACTGTTGGCAAAGGTAACTGTTCCTGCACTGCGGTCGAGGGTCACTGTTCCATGCTTTTCATCACCATAAGAAATAGCAACAGCATCTCCTTCGATAGTAAAACCATTCATGGTTTTCCATTCATAGTAAGCTTCTTTAACAGTAATGCCGCCAATCAGCGTCCCGTCAGAAAATGCCGGATCCGTCAGCACAACACCCTTCAGGGTGGAGCTCCAGGAAGTGGTATTCTCTGCGGTTACCGTCCATACAATCACCCCGTTTGCCGCATCATAGGTGCCGGTTTTGGTTAGTGTATAGGGATTTTCCAGTGTTACCGTGACATCGCTGCGGTTGCCTGTACTGTCTGTGACAGTATTCGCCACAGAACCGGCAGCCATCTGTTCCTCCGTCACCTTCGTAACATATGTGAAATCAACGTAATGCAGCCCCTTATCGGATGCAGCATCGGCAAAGGTTACTGTACCGTTTGTGCTGTCCAGTGTAGCTGTTCCATAAACGGTACCGTTATTTCCCATGGAAATGACAGTACTGTTCTGGTTGTCTATTTCAGAAAGCCATTGAGAATTATTGGAGTCATAATTATAGGAAGCTGAACCGAATGCAATCTCCGTCAGCCCCTTGAATGCCTCATCCGTCAGCACAATGCCGTCAAGGCTTACTGCAGAACTGCTGGATTCCGCAGTCACTTTCCATACAATCTGTTCATTCTCTGCATCGTAGGTACCGCTCTTGGATATGCTGTACGGATTTGTATAGGACACACACTCACTGTCCTGGGGACCGTAATCAGAAGCATCCGGATACTTTAAGTACGCTGTATTGGTGTAATCTCCGACTGTATCCGCCTTTGTCTGGTAGAATAGAATGACTTTGGATGCAGTACCGTTAATGGTAATGGTACCGTCCCCGTTATTGGTAAAGGATACTTCTGTGCCGCTTGCATCGGTCAGTGTAACGGAACCTTCCACAGCATTGGCAAGCTTTTCATCCTTGATCACATAATCTGTCAGAGGTGCGCCGTAGGGGTTCTCCACAACAACGCTCCAGTCAATTCTATGATTGTAAGCACTGGTCTGGTAGTCCGGAGCACCAGTTTTGCTGATGGTGGTGCCGGCCAGATCAACATTCTTTGTTGCCTGATTACTTAAAGTACCATTGGAAAGTGTTGCGGTATTGGTTACTGTAGTTGATCCCTTTGCATAGCGTTCATTTAATTCAGAAACAGTAATGGTTTCAGAATAGGTGAAAGTAACTTTATTATTATACTCCGCAGGGATCTGGCAATTCTCATTGAACACATAGGTGCTGTTTGTCGTAAACGTGCCAAGATCACTGGGGCTCACTGTGATTGGAGAAGATGCAGGGAAGTTTGCATCTGTCAAAGTCCAGCCGCCCAGGCCATAGCCGTAGTCCGTCACCTCAACAACCCATGTAATCGTAACATTACCCTGATCGTCATCGGCCACACTTGCAGTTTTGTTAACACCGTTTGCCACATCATCAAATGTAACGTTGATGGTTGTTCCACCAATTTTGATGGTCTTATCTCCATCCGCAGTGTCGGCTCTTTCAATGGTGCCGCTGAATTGAAGCGTACCTGTATAGGTATTCGAGCTCGCCAGATAATCAATATATGCATCTGTGAACTGTATAACAATCAAACCATCTGCACTGATGGAGAAATAGCCGGCTGGAGTAGTAGAACTGTAATTGCCATCCGCAACTGTTCTGCCGGACCCATAATAGGTATTTTCTGCAATGGAAATGCCATCGGGAAGCTGATAATAAATACAGGGATGATCAGCGGCAAGTGTGTCCTTGGACATAGTATAGGACAAATTCAAAGTCACACCTATAGTGTCCCCGCTGCCAGCATTAATCGTAACAGAACCATCTACTTCCGTTGATCCCGGTGTTACGCCGACACTGGTAATTCCTTCTGCAAAGTCCGCAGCACCTTCAGGAATCTCCTCCTGCACAGCTTCAAAGTAGCCGCCCTCGCCTGTTGCAGGCTTCGAGGAGCCGCCGCTTAGATTGGAAGCCAAAGGGCTGGTTTCTATGGTCATACTGTCTGCCGGCTGTATCAGGCTGAAAGGTACCGCAAAAGAAACCAGCATGGACAGTGCCAGCAGTACCGCCAGATACTTTTTATGCTTTTCATGATTTGAAAGATATTTGCCAATGATGTGCTGAAAATCTTTCACGGAAATCCCCCCTTTCCGGTTTTCTTCCTGTCTGCGCAGCTTCTGTTTTTTATTTTGCGCATCAGGTTGACAGCATTGTTTATTCTTAGGAGAAGTACTATGTACCTCTTCTAAGACAGAAAGACATCCTTCTGTCTTGTTGTTTTGATATCAATATCTGCGATTTCAAGTGATAGCAGCATCATTCCTGAAGCGGATTGGTATTACACAGGTCCGATGCTTTCCCAGGGCCAGAGACGGAATATCACCTTGCCTATGATGTATTCGTCTGCAATGCAGCCCACTGTGGTGGAACGGCTGTCCACAGATACGGAGCGATGATCACCCATCACGAAAATCCGGTTATCCGGGACCTGGTACGGGAACTCAATATCGCATTCGCCCAAGGCCTTCTCGTCAACATAGGGTTCGTCAAGCACCTCACCATTAACATATACGGTACCGTCTTCCTTGATATCAATCCAATCCCCTGCAGTGCCGATAACACGCTTGAGAAGGATTTTATTATTATGGCAACACCGCATAAATCCCACATTCAGACAAGAAGATAAGAAAAATCCCTCTGC
>CAZXVI010000045.1:0-17283 GCA_964644275.1 uncultured Ruminococcus sp.
CAACAATGACATGGATGCCTATATTCTCAGCGATGAAACCCTTGCCGGTTACCTGGCGGACTGCCATCCCGAGGCCTTCAATTGGTTCCAGCCCCGTGTGGCAAATTGGACGGAGCTGGGCTATTATAACGGCGCCTGTGCCGGCTTTGCCCTTTCCTCCTATTTAGCCAGCATCGGCGCCCTGGATCCTTCTGAAATTTACGAGGGTGCGGAAACCCTGCACGATATCCCGCTCTGTGAAGAGGCAATGGAAGCGGTGACCTATTTTTTTGTCCAGAATGTACATAATGATCTGATTCAAACCCAGCTGGGTAAAAATTCCGATATAGAATATCTTGAGAGCGGCAGGTTCCTGGCGGATATGCTGGAGGGCGTGCCCGTTTATCTTGTCTATATGGTAAGCCTGGGCATGCATGCGGTGGTTGCCTACGGCATAGAGTTCGGCGAGTGGGAGTACAATGACACAACCTATACTGCAAGAATCATTATCTCCGATAATAATTTTGAAGGATTTGATGATGAAGCATGCATTTACTACAACGGCAATTTTGAAGATATGTACATTCCTTACTGGGATTCCTCCGCAGACTTTTCTGATTTGTTCTTTGAACCCGACCGTGTCATTTACGGCATCGGCAACAGAACTGTCTATCAGTCTGCCTACGCACTCGGCGATGTGAATGTGGACAGCATTGTTGACGCTGCGGATGCCGCCATAATCCTGACAGCCTCCGCCGCAGAGGGTTCCGGCAATGACAGCGGTCTGGTCAACGGGCAGGTCCATGCTGCTGACGCAAACGGCGATAAAGCCTTTAATGCCGGGGATGCGGCACTGGTGCTTCGTTATGCCGCTGAGGTCGGTGCCGGGAGTATATTGACGTTTGAGGAGTTTCTTGCACGCAGCAACTGAAAGCTCACCCTCCATTGTAATCAAAAGGAGCTTACATGACCTATGACTGCACTCTTGGTCTATTCAAGAGTTTTCTGAATACTGGATTTAGGTCGCACGCATATAGAAGTTTTCTGACAACTATTATCAAAGATCTATACAGCAGGCTATACAAACAAAACAGGCAGGTGCTTTGGGAAAGGCATCTGCCTGTTTTTATGATAAGGGAACCTCTAAACAAGTTTTTAGTGATTCCCTTTAGAGATTAATATCACGCAAACAATCCTTAAACCTTTCAGAAACAAGGAGCTGGTAGAATGCGATTATAGGGTGAATACAACGCAGGAGGTGAAGGCAATGCTGAGATGGTTTATCGGTATCGGTGCAGTTATTGCTGTTGTCGGCGGTATCGTTATTTTCAAAAATAAGTGTAAATAATTCATATAATTAGGAAAGGAAGCGTTAACAATGAATATCAAAGATTCACTGACAAAGGCAGCACTTACAACCGCCATGAATTATATTTCCGGAGATCCGGAAAAGAATCTCCCGAAGCTGCTTCGCTTTATGGAAAGCATTGGATGGGATAAAGCACAAACTAAGATTTTTCATGAGGTCATTGAGAATCCCGATAACATCTGGCATCAGTATCTCATGAATCTCTGGGCGGATATTGACAATGACGTTCTCAAGACCATCTTCCGTAATTTCGCCTTGAACGCAAGCTTGTTCGGCGGAAAAGAACAGGAGGCAAATAAAGAAAAGTACGGATGCAATATTCCATGGGCGATCCTGATGGATCCCACTTCCGCATGCAATCTGCACTGCACAGGCTGCTGGGCGGCAGAATATGGCAACAAGCTGAATCTGACCTATGAGGAAATGGACAACATTATCAACCAGGCAAATGCGCTTGGCTGCTATTTCTTCCTGTTCTCCGGCGGTGAACCGCTTGTACGCAAAGCAGATATTATCCGCTTGTGCGAGGCACATTCCGATTGTCAGCTTACTGCTTTCACTAATGCCACACTGATTGACGAAGCGTTTGCGGAGGAAATGCTCCGTGTGAAGAATTTCATTCCTGCCATCAGCGTGGAGGGCTTTGAGGAAGCAACAGATTTCCGCCGCGGTGCAGGCACCTTTAAGAAAACAGAACGGGCAATGGCAATTCTGAAAGAGAAAAAGCTGCCGTTCGGCATTTCCTGCTGCTATACGAGCAAGAATTATCATGTAATCGGAAGCAAGGAATATTTTGATCAGATGATCGCATGGGGTGCGAAATTCTGCTGGCTGTTCACCTATATGCCGGTAGGAAACGAAGCCGTTCCGGAATTGATGGTGACTGCCGATCAGCGCAAATTTATGTATGAGCAGGTGCGGAAATTCCGTGAAACAAAGCCGATCTTCACAATGGATTTCTGGAATGACGGCGAGTATGCGGAAGGTTGTGTTGCCGGCGGCAGATATTATCTGCACATCAATGCCAACGGTGATATGGAACCCTGTGCGTTTATCCACTACTCCGATTCCAATATCCGTGAAAAGACGCTGCTGGAGGGCTTACAGTCGCCGCTGTTCATGGCCTATCACGACGGTCAGCCTTGGAATGAAAACCACTTGCGTCCTTGTCCGTTATTGGACAATCCGCAAGATCTGGTTGCGGCAGTGGAACAGTCCGGTGCGCATTCAACAGATTTAGAAAGTCCGGAAGATGTGCATATTCTTGCCGGAAAATGCATTGATACAGCGGAGCATTGGAAACCTGTTGCAGATGGACTCTGGAAGTGTTCGGGGCATTGCGTCAATTGCAAAAAGGCGGATGAAATATGAAAAGAGTCGTTATCACAGGAATGGGTGCAGTCACACCGATCGGAAATACTGTTGCAGATATGTGGGACAGCATGATGCATGGAAACCATGGCATTGCGCCCATCATCTATTTTGATACGGAAGGCTTTGCAACAAAAATTGCAACAGAGGTTAAGAACTATGATCCCACGCTCTATATCAAAGCATTGCAGACAAATGATATTCCTCCGACTGTCGGTTACATGGTTTGCGACGCTGCTTGTGACCTTGACATTTGCCCGAACGAAGCAAGAAAAATGAAAATTGACCTTGCACTGAGTAATTCCCTCGGCTTTGGCGGTCACAACAGCTGTCTTGCATTCAAGAGGGTGGAATCATGCTGCTGATAGCTTTGGCGGCACTGTCTGCAATTTTTGTAATACTGCTGTTTGTATTTGATGTGATCGGACATCTCTGGCTGATTCCGCTTGTTTTTACAGGAAGCTTTCTTTCTCTGATTTTATGCTGTGCCGGTTTTTTCTTCATCTGCACAAGATGCATCGACACAAAGCAGAAATGTGAAAGGCACAGTCCTTTTTTCAGAGCCTGTGCCAATTGCATTATTGATATTGTTATGAAGGCCCTGCGGATAAAGCTTCATGTTACCGGCATGGAACTTTTGCCGGAAGAAAAATTCATGCTTGCCGGAAACCACAGAGGAGCTATGGACCCGCTTCTGACAATGGGCGTACTGCGGAAATACAATATGGGCTTTGTGGCCAAAAAGGAATTGTTCTGCATTCCCATCATCGGTCGGCTGATGCACAAATGTTTCTGCTTGTCACTGGACAGAGGTAATATCCGTGAGGAAGTCAAGACCATCAATCAGGCAGTAGATCTTGTGAAAACGCAGACAGCTTCTATCGGTATATATCCCGAGGGGACACGCAATCCGACGAAGGAACTGCTTCCGTTTATGAATGGCGCATTCAAAATAGCAAAAAAAGCAGAATGTCCGATTGTGGTAGCAGTGATTCAGAATCCGGAATTGGTCATGAAAAATGCACCGTTCCGAAAGACGGATGTAAAGCTTGATTTTATTGGTGTGATAAGTAAGGATTTTGTCAAGAAAAACAACACTTTACAAATCAGCGAACAAGTTCGTAAGATGATAGAAATGCATCTAGGTCAGCAGTTAGAGGCATACGCTTAACAGAGTTTGTATGGTAAATGATACTTTTTATAACTTGTACCCACCCGTTACTGAGCATGCTACTACCATAAGAGTGCGGGAATCTTGTGAAAATGTTTAGCTCGTGCTATTGACTTTTGCCTAACAGAA
Source organism: uncultured Ruminococcus sp. (assembly GCA_964644275.1). GTDB lineage: Bacteria > Bacillota > Clostridia > Oscillospirales > Ruminococcaceae > UBA3855. The sequence goes on from CAZXVI010000045.1 coordinate 4,020, forward strand.
ATGTATAATTATATCACTGGGGAGTTGATATGGTAATTCGAGATTTGAAAGGGTGAGTTCATGCAACTTATAGAATATGGGGAAAATAACAGCGAGGTAATCCTTCTTTTACACGGAGGCGGATTAGCTCCCTGGAATTATTACGAAGAAGCAAATTTATTAAAAAACAGATTTCATGTTATTGTACCCATACTGGATGGTCATAATGGAAGTGACAGGGACTTTTCCACAATTGAAGAAAATGCCCATGCTTTAATTGATATTATTGATGAAAGATTTTGTGGAAAAGTTCTTTTGATTGGTGGACTATCTCTTGGCGGACAAATCCTTGTAGAAATGTTGTCACAGCGAAAGAATCTTTGCAAGTTTGCAATCATAGAAAGTGCATTAGTTTTCCCTATGACTTTTACTTCTATTCTTATAAAACCTACATTTTCATTATGCTATCCATTAGTAAAAAGAAAATGGTTTGCAAAGTTGCAGTTTAGTTACTTACATATAAAATCATCTTTTTTTGAAGAGTATTTTAGAGACAGTGTCGCAATTACAAAAGAAAATATGATTGCATTTCTTATGGCAAATGCTAACTTTAAACTGAAAAACAGTCTTTCAGAATGTCAGGCCAAAACACTTGTACTTGTAGGCAGCAAAGAACAAAAAATTATGAAAAAATCGGCCAAAAAGATTAATCAGCAAATCCAGGATTCCAAACTGAAAATACTAACTGGATATTTCCATGGGGATTTAAGCATTAATCATTCGGACAAATATGTAGCAGAACTACTTAATTTGATTAACAGCACTTAAATTCGTAATCATCATTCTTAACTATAGCAATTGAATGCGTTTGATCAGCACTGAGCCAATATGAATGCTCAGTGCTTTTTATTCTTCTCATTTGTAAAAAACCGAAATTTTCAATCACATTCAAGTATACTTATTGTAACCTACAATTTTAATCCCAAAATACAGAACTGATTTGCTTTTAAAAATAAAAAGGATGTTGAATTTAGAACTGGACTTTACTACTCCAAGTGCGTTATGATTTTCTCAGCTATAGAAAAGCTGCGTAACATAAAAGTTACGCAGCCTTTCATTCATACGATTACAGCCTCTTTATGAGCGCCGCTCTTTTTCAGGTTGCTTTGACAGCAATGCTTTTTACCTTAGTCATTAAACGGGCAGAGAATCAATCAGCTTAACCAGGTACTTCATGATATTCAGAGTATCTGTGCTGTTTACGCTGCCGTTTACATCAACATCAGCATTCTTAGCACCCTGTACGGACAGGGAATCCGCACCCATCAGGCACTGGGACAGTGTGATAACATCAAGGATCTCAACTGCACCATTGCAGTCAACATCGCCGTACAGAACGTCGGTTTCCTCCTCACCTACCAGCGGAGCCTCATCCTCAACGAAGGAGGACAGCCATACCATAGGTGCATTCCAGTTGATGGTAATTTCGTTTACGGACCAAGCCTCTACCTGATCATAGTAGCACTTCATCGGAGCAAGCTCACCAATCTTGTAACCAGCACCCTGAATCATCGGGTCTTCCATGTTGGAGTTCGGACCGCCGGACAGACAGCCATTCGGTGCATACGGCCAATCATTCTTCAACTGGTGGCACCAGTATCTGTGGTGAGGATTCTCAGTGGTATTCGTACCATAACCGGTAACATAGGAGTTCTCCATGGGATTTCTGCCCAGCAGATAATCCAGCGCAGTAGTAACACCGTTAATATAGTCGGTATCGCCATTGATGTCATAAGCAATAGCCAGAACAATGGCATTATTTGCCACCATGGAGTTGGAACCCCATTCATAACCGTTTTCCAGAGAAACAGTTTCATCAGCATAGGTATCGCCGCTGAATCTGGTAACAGTAGCATCATAGGTCATACCACGATAGGAAGTACCATAACCGGACTCAGACTCAACCTGCAGATAGAAGTCACCAGCTGCCAGGATGGACTCTTCAACCTGAGTTGCCTCAGCAGTCGTCAATACCTCATCGCGATGCAGCGCCAGGGACAGTGTACCCAGGGATGCCAGAGTACCCCATGTCCAGGAAGAACATGTACCCTTGTTCTCACCGCCGACCAGAGCAGTAACTACATCAAATGCCTCAGGATATGCCTTCACATCGTCATAGTAGCTGGAACTGCCAGTTGTAATATACAATTCGCAGGCTGCCCAATAGAACTCATCATCCACATTGGTATCACCGTAGGGGCCGCCGCCCTTATTCTGTGTCAGCGGTGCGAACTTGTCATCCTGCTCAAAGTCACCGATTACTTCGGCATAGATATCACCATACTTGGACTCATACTCAGACTTTGCTACAGCATAAGCCTTCTCAGCAGCTGCCAGATACTCAGCAGCCTTCGTAGAATTATAATCCTCCAGCAGTCTGGACAGCTGTGCCCAAGCAGCTGCAGCATTCAGTGTAGCTGCATAAGTAGCAGGCTTTACAATTCTGGACGGGAATACAGTAGCAGCAGTCTTTTCATCCGTACCTGCTTCCAGATAAGGCATAACACCCAGTGCAGTCCACTTATAGTCATGGATCTTGTGATATACCATGCCGTCATCTCTCTGCATCTTCAGGAAGAAGTCTGCTTCCCACATCAGTTCATCCAGAATATCAGGTGTGCCGTTGCCAGCCTCGGGAACAATCACTGTTCCGCTGCCGTCAGCCCACTTTGTACTTTCAATATCACCCTCTACAGCATCGCGCTCGTAGATGTTAGCAAGTGTCCACATGGAAACACCGCCGTTAACAACGTACTTACCGTAGTCACCTGCGTCATACCAACCGCCGGTTACATCCATTGTTGTGCTGTACTTAGAACCGCAGGGATCGGATTCATAAATGTATACCCACTCGTCAGCAATGTATGCTGTGTCAGGATTATGACCAGCTGCACGAGACAGTGCAGACTTGCTGTCATTCTGACCGGAGTTAGCAACATAAGCTTCCTCAATTGCAACACCGGAACGGTTCAGATAGTAGTAGTTGATTGCATCAGTCAGCAGACCGTCGTAAACATCATCGCCGATTGCAAAGGTAGTGGAGGTCTTGCCGTCACATACAACGTAGTAGCCCTCACCAACTGTGGTCAGATCGGAGAAATCCAGCAACTGGTAGTAGCTCCAAGCGCCCTCATCATAGCCATAGCCCTGGCTCTTACCTGTGTAAACAGCCTTGCCGGCAGAATCATAAACAGTGAAATCCTTTGCAGTGGAGTCGCCCTCGTCAACAGTCAGAGTAGCTACCTTATTCAGGTTCGGATAATAACCAACCTGGTTCAGTGCGAGACCGGTCTTTTCAGCCTCCGGCTCATCCACATAGTCATTCACATTGCTGGACATATCCACCAGAGCCAGGTTATCAAACTTCAGAATGGTTCCCTCGGGGAACATGATGGAAGGAGTAAACTGACCATCACCGCCGAAGTGGAAGGTCCACTCACCGGTACCGTCAATGGAAGTGGGCGGTGTGGTGTTGTTGATAAGGCTCTTGTCCAGTGTAAACTCATATGCAAATGTTGTCCAGGTCTTTGCCGGAACATCAACAGAAGCCCAGTTCCAGTACTCATCTCTGGTTCCTGTCTTGCTTGCAGAGGTCAGCTTGGACTCCAACTCATCCAGTGTCAGGCCTGCTGTATAAGTCATGCTCAGCCGGTCGCCGTTGCTGTGCCAATACTCGCAGTCATCGTTGGTAATATCACCGATTTTTGCATACAGCTTACCAGCATTGGTAGCATAGACACTGTAGGTAATACGATATGTATTGCCGTATTCCAGGGACAGACCTCTGTGACGGAACTGGCAGTCCCATCTGTCCTCACCACCGTTGGACGCACCGCCGGGATTCTTAATTGCGATAGAATAGATACCATCATCAATAGTAAATGCCATGGAGCCGGTACCGTTCTCGCAGATATGCCACGGAAGACCAACGCCTGTTTCGAATGTACCCTCGCCCAGCTGTCCGCCTGCGGAAGCTGTCAGGGTAGCGATTGCAGTCGCAGAAGCAGTTGCCATCATGGACAATGCCGTAATGCCGGCTACAATCCTTTTGCCGAGTTTTCTTTTCAGCATGTTTTACCCTCCTGTATAAATATAAAATTTATATTGCATGGCCAGTGCAAGCCGCTGCAATATGTGCGATTGCGAATTCTCCGACCGAACGGCTGATAGCCGCATACCAACATGCAGAGAATTCCTATCACTCCAATTATAGTATATTCAAAAAAAAATGTAAAGTGTTTTTTAAATTTTTGGAATATAGTCTAAACCTGTTGCAGTTTTTTTGTGCATAATGCACATACTCCAGTGACATCCTTACAAGTATGGATGTCGTCTCAGCATGCCGATAAAGTGGAAGTTTCATAAAATTTACCCTCCCCCGCCTCTTGCAGAGGACTTTTCATTTATATTTCAGGGGTTGCAGGGGACTGCGCCGAAGGCGCAACGAAAATAAAAATAGTCCAGCCATATGCCGGGTAGGCACATTGGCTGGGCAGGACTTTTTTGACAGGCTGACGCCGTCCATACAAGTATGGACGGCGTCTTCCGCTATTGCTTTAATCAATACTCTTATGTCGTCTGAACATAGGGCAGTGCATCAATGAGTTTTACCAGATAGCGCAGGATGATCAGTGCATCGGAAGAATCCACCTTACCGCTCAGATCCACATCAGCAACTGCTGCCTGCTCTGCATTCAGAGCCCCTGAACCCATCAGTGCCTGACACAGGGTGATGACGTCTACAATGTCCACCTCGCCCTGCAGATCCACATTACCGTAGTCAAGGGCAGGAACATCAGTACTTGTCTCACTTTCCTCTTCCGTCGCAGGTTCTGTCACATCCTCGGGAGTGGTACCGTCGGGTTCAATACCCCAGATCAGGGTATCACCATCGTACATAGTGATATAGGGGGTATCCACCATGGCGTCCTCGCCGCCCTGCGCAAGTCCCTGATAGCTCCAGTCATTGGAGGCATCCCAGACACCGGTGATGTTATCTGCAATGGAAATACGGAACTGGCACTCGGAGCGGTGTTCGGACTGCCCTGTGGGCATTACCACACTGCCGTCGGCAAAGGAAAGCTTGACATAATAGATGTTGCCGTCGTACTGAATCGGGTCAGAAATGGTCATTGCTCCCTTGTCGGAGGCATGCTGGTCATAACCGATTCTTACCGAGACATCATCAATGGAGTAGCCGGCATCCACAAGCTCCGAAATGTCAAAATAATAATTATAGGAAAGGTCAGTAATGGTTCTTGCCGGCCATGCGGAATGGTTCATGGCATAGACCTTCAGCTCAGTATAGCTGCCGGCGGACTGGTTGATGGAGGCTCTCATGAAGAACTCATTCCACTTAGGCGTTTCTGTGGGCGGGAAATCCGGGTCGGAGGTTCCGCCGTACTTTTCCACCATTGCACAGAGCGCAGCCGTATATCCTGCATTATAGTCAATGGCCACTTCGGTGTACTGGTAATCGCCGATTTTATCGGAATAGCTGTCATTCTGATCCGGGCCGCCCACCAGGGCACCATACAGCACATGGGCATGGGGCTTAGCGTCGTCCCCCTCTGTCTGTCCGATGTTGCTCCACTTGTCATTCCATGCACCGCTGGAGGTTCTGTGGTGCCATGCCTGCGGATAGGCATCTCCCATACCAATGACATAGCTCATTTCGTTTGGATTATCACCGAAGCAATAATTCATCACATCGTCCGCAAATTCAGTATACTTGGCAGATGCTGCTGCATCATCCGTATAGAGTTCATCCACTGCCACATATGCCAGGAAAGCAGTTGTTGTCGCATGGCGCAGGGAACCCCACTGGAACAGCCAGGGAAGGCCGCCGGGAGTATACGTAATCTGTTTGCCGCCATAACCGGTTGTCCAGTATTCCAGATGCTTGGTAAACTGCTGCTTCCAGGTTGCAGCATCAGGATCACCGGTTTCTGCCAGATTGATTGCATAGAGCAGAGTACCTGCCTGCTGTGCATCATCCCAGCAATATCCCCATGTATATTTCAGCTCCGTGGACTGCTCCTCCGTTCCCAGATTCGGGATATAATCACTTTTACACAGATCCAGATAGGACTGATCCCCTGTTGCACGGTAGAGCCAGTTGGCAGCCAGGAACAGGTCATCATAGAAGCTGGAGGGTTTATAATAGGAATGCTCCGCAGTGTCGTCACCAATGGAACGCCATTCGTCCGCACGGTCAAAAAGATCCTTGGCATGGGTCAGATATTCCTCCGCCCGTGCAGCATCCACATCCTTAAATACCAAATAACCCACAGCCAGTGCAGCAGCCATTTGTCCCTGGATGCAGCTGTCCTGACAGGTATATGCAGGACGAACTGTTTCGCCGGTCATCAGCTCGAATTTATCCATATACACTTCCGCTGAACCCCACCACTGGTGGTCGAAGCCGCCTTCGCCTACCATGTATACAATTTCATCGCCCAGGTCACATTCTACGAGGTAATCCAGTGCCCAGCTGAGGTTATTCCGGTACAGCTCCACCTGATCCGCAATTTCCACGCCCCCGGGATATTCCAGCAGGCCCCAGCCGAGAACAGTTGCCGCATAGGCATTGGTCAGTGTGAACTTCAGGTGGTCACCTGCATCGAACCATCCCCCGGGAACCGGGTCATTGGTCATACAGTCGTCACGCCAGCTCACTTCGTTCCATTCCGGCAGCTCGCCGCACTGCTGTACTTCATAGAAGAACATGGATTTCTGCAGGGCTTCGCCGTAGTTATAGCTGGTGCTTGCCGCTGCCTGGGCAGATTCTGACTGCGTCAGTACCTCCTGCGCAGGAGAGAAAACAGCAGCAGAGCACATGGCAAGGCTTGCCGCAAGTGCTATTACTTTTTTCATAATACTTCCCCTCTCGTAAAGATATTGAAGGAACCTCTAACAACTTGTTTTTAGAGAGGGTGTGGGGCGAAGCCCCACAAAATCCACCTTTTATTCTTTTCCGATTTTAAAAACAGAGGTTTTTAGAGATTCCCTTGATAGTTTCATTGTACATCACTTTCCTGAATTTGTCAAGGGATTTTGGAAAAGTATTGGAGCCTTGCACAAAAGCACCGGCCGGAGAACCGATCAGAACAACAACACCCCTGGCATCCCGGTGGGCATTTTTTATGATATGGAATTATGGGGCTCGTTCTCCCTGTTTTTCACACCGGAAAAGTATAAAAGTCGGGGTGTGGGGAGTACCCCACACCTCGACTCAAAAACAAGCTTTTAGAGGTCCGTTATATTCTTCCCGGATTACTCTGCATCTGCCTTGAAAATATATCTGAGGTAGTTGTAGAAATGCGGCTGAACACTGGATGCATCATGGCCGCCCGTTGTAACGTAATGCCATACATGGTCAACTCCGTTACTGGTCAGAATATCATGATATACTGACGGCTGAGTACCCACTGTACCATCCTGACCGCCGCCGGTAATCATCAGCAAATACGGACTGTCATAAGCCGGTTTCAGCTGGCTTTCCTGCAGCTGCCCGGGGTGCATGCTTAAATCCGTACCCGGTGTCAGACCGGGCGCAGGACAGGCGGCACCTACATACGCAAACAGATCCGAGCGTGTCAGTCCGATAAAGAGTGATTCACGTCCTCCCATGGAGAAGCCTGTAATTGCAGTATTTTCACGGCCGGTTTTCACTGAGAAATTGCTTTCAATATATGGCATTAAATCCGCAGTAAGATCATTGATAAAATTATCATAATTCAAAGAATTGGCAAGGTCAAGTCCGCTGCAGGTCTCCTGGGTTTTGCTGGTATAGATGTATGGGAATACAACAATCATTTTTTCAGCATCACCTGTTGAAATAAGGTTGCCGAGCATATTGCGCACTGCCCCCATTGCAGCCAGTGAATCCTCTGTTTCCCAGTATCCGTGTAAAGCGTACAATACAGGATAGGTTTCGTTTTCGTTATATCCCGGCGGCAGAAGAACATTCACATTTGTCATTCGCTCTCTTGTAGTGGAGTAGTACTGATATTTTGTCAGCGTGCCATACTCCACCCAGGAATATTCTTCCGTGCAGCCCGCTAATGCATATTCAGAAATCGTATTTCTTACATTTTCCATAAATGCCGCTGTATCCACCTCTGCAGTAATTGGAGTTTCGGGTTCTTCCGGCTTGTTCACAGGAAATTCTGCGATCTTTGCCAGAAGATATTCCTGTATCAGCAGGATATCCGTGCTGTCTGTCACACCACTCTGGTCAACGTCAGCAGCAAGCTGAGCTGCTGTGCTGTCAAAACCATTTGCTGCCCCTCTCTTGGCAAGTGCCAGGTCAAAACCGTTGATCACTCCATCGAAGTTCACATCTCCCAGAATTATATCCTGTGATTCTCCTGCCCCAAGAATATATGTACCTGCAACAGCACCAATTGCCTCATCAATGTAGAAATTGTTCGTTGTTTCGGCTGTTTCTACATAAAGCTGCATATTTGTCGCATCGCTGGGGATAAGATAATTCCTGTTTGCAAGCTGAATCCACTCTCCCTTGATACCGGTACCTTCCGCAATGGTATCATACTGTGTATCCCCGTTTGCATCTGTGTACTGAAGCTTGAGATAGAACGTATCCGTCGCATCACCGTCAAAATATGTTACATTTACACTGAAGCTGTATTCATTTCCGGGAACAAATGCTCTGGGATTGAGTGTTTTATAGGCACCATTCCATGCATCCGTTCTTTCCTGAACAAGGAGTGCCTCATCCCCTACATAGGCTGTTCGTCCGCTTGTCATAATGCTGGAGGAGCCTCTTGCATTCCATGAACAGGTATCGCCTTCAAAGCTATCATTAAAATACCAGCCGTACTCATTTGGTGCAATCGGTTCATCTACATTTGTCCCGTCGCCCCATTCTGATTCCGGTATCATGGAAGTAAGGGTTGTATAGGCAAGCTTCGGCTGATTGTTTGAATCATAAAGCAGAGCGTCACTTCCGGAACTAAGCCATGAATTTGCGTCGTTAGGACCCCAGATACATACTGCTGTTACCTTACCGTTATATGTTCCGCTTGTATTAACGTCCATAGCATGCTGGAATATAGCCTTATATTTGTCAGCCTGCTGCTGAAGAGTATAGGTTCCGCTCTCAAGGCTTATATCAAGCTCAGTGACCTGTACATCACAGCCGATTGAAAGATATTTATCCATTGCTGTTATGTATGAATCAGTACCCGCAAAGCCTGTCGCATTCGCCGGTACATGGGACTGCATTCCTACACCGTCCAGAAGTCCTTTTTCGTAAAGAGACTTGCACATATCATAAATAGCATCCCTCTTGTGATCCCAGTACTCGTTATAATCATTATAATAGAGATCACAGCCCTCCGGAGCATATTTTCTCGCATAGGTAAAGGCTTTTTCCACAAAGCTGTTATCGCCGTAAACCTGTACCCACGGTGACTGCCCGCTTATATTTTCACCCGGCTCCCTTGCTCCGCCGTAGTTTGCAGTTCTGTTGGAATCATCGCTGATACACTCGTTAGCAACATCGTATGCATACAGGTTCAGTTCCGGATACTGCTGGGCAATGGCAGCAAACATATTCTTGATATAGCTCTCCATACGGGCGTCCATTGTCGAACTGCTTACCCATGCGCCGTTTGCATCAAAGTTTTCCTTGAAGAACCATGTTGGGGTCTGGCTGTGCCATACAAGTGTATGTCCTCTCATGGCAATATTGTTCTGGACACAGAAATCCATAATTGCAGCAGCACTGCTCAGCGATACACCTACATTTGTTCCGCTGCACTGTGACTGAACCAGCGTTGCATCAGGTTTCATTTCATTTTCGCACTCAATGCTGTTGTAGTCCTTGAGAATATTGGCTGTAATGGATGAGTTCTGCACCGTTCCGCCATTTAGGATGTTGCCGACCCTGAAATAATTGGCAAATTCATCCTTGAGTCCCTTCTCAGCAGTAACGGCAGAAACCACGCTTGAGGCGGATTTCTCTTTCGCAGTTACAATTACTTCATCAAACCGGAAGTCATTCGTGCTGTCCGTTGTAATGGTCAGCCGGAACTCATAGCTGTTCTCGGGAGCGGTAAAGTTTGCCGAAAGCTCTGTCCACTTCCCTGCTTTGACAGATTGGCAGGCAAGTTCAGTGACAGTTTCCTCCCCTGTTGCACTGTCAATACAAAGCAGCGACAGACGAAACTGCTCGGACGTTTCGCTGTAAACCTTTACACTGTAGGTATACGCAATTCCGCCCTCAAGGTAGAACCCTTTGGAGGAGCTTGCTCCGTCCGATACCGCTGTTCTGCCGCTTACCAGCATCCCCCGGGAGTTTTCATATCCTTCACCCATCTCTGCAAGCATTCTGACCGTATCTGCATTGCCATACCAGCCATCATAATTGACCTCAAAATCGTTATGCACCAGCTCTGCTGCATAGGTTTTGTCAGCAATTTCAGGGAATAGCGAAACTACTCCCGCACAGCAAATGATAGCGGTAAGGCTTGCTGCAATTTTTTTCAGATTCATTTCAATACCTCCTAATAAAAAATCAAGATACCCATATATTAATCATATATAATTACCTTTGCCGCATCAACCTGTTATTTGCAGATTTGGTGTAAAAAATGCACATTTACTATTGTCAATCCAGATTTGGCATGGTATAATAAAAACGGAGGTGAAAATATGGACAGTAATGTGAAACGACCGTTGATTGGCGTGATCACGGCAAGTGCGTGCCGGAGTGAACAACGTCAGATTCTGGATGGAATCATCAGTCAGGCGCAGAAGCTTGGCGCAGATACTGCAATTTTTTCAAACATCTATAATTCTTCTGAATACTATGCTAATATTGACGAAGAAAACAAGATCTACGATCTGGTCGTTTCAAAAAAACTTGACGGTCTGATATTAACGGCAGAATCGATTCTGAATGTACAATTACAGCAATATATCTACCAAAAAGTGATCAGCCGCAACGATATCCCAGTTGTAGTAACAGGTGCAGTGCTGCCAGATTTCCCCTGTGTCAATAATAATGTAGAGACAGATGTGGAAAGCATTGTCAATCACCTGATCGAAATTCATCACTTTACCGATATAGACATGCTTACCGGCCCACGCAGCAACCAAAGCTCCAATGAACGCATTACCGGTTATCAACACGCTCTGTTGTCGCACGGCATACAATTCGATGAAAGCAGAATTATTTATGGGGATTTCTGGATGAATTCCGGTGAAGCGCTGGCAAAGGAATACATCAGCGGCAAACGCCCATTGCCCCAGGCTGTCGTCTGCGGCAATGACTACATGGCATATGGTTTGTGTGACACCCTGATTCTCAACGGTGTTTCCATTCCTGAGGAACTCACAATTATCGGTTACGAATATGTAGGGGAACGGTTTTATCACGCTCCGATTCTTACCACCTATCAAAGAAACCGCCGGGGAATCGGAGCAAGTGCAGTAAATACATTATGGAGGCTGATGACGGGGGCTGAAACGGAGCCCGTAAGTGTGAACGGATTTATTGTTCATGGAAACAGCTGTCCATGCGGAGCCGATGATCAGCAGGTTTTCAGAGAATTGATTACAGTCCGCCGTGAGCAATACTACAACCAGCTGAACCTGACCGGAAACTTTGAACAGCAGCTTACACTATGCAGTTCGATCAAAGACTATATTCATACACTTCAGGAATTTGTATATTTGATTCGTGATGTGATCGGCGTTTATCTGTGTCTCCGCGAGGATTGGTGTCAATCCCGGATTTCTTCAGCCCCTTCTGGTGAATGGGATACAGAATTAATGGTATGTTACCGAATTATCAGCCCCCAGCCAAGCAAGAAGACAAATAAAGAAATATTTTTCCGGCAGCCTGATCTTTATCCTGAAACGCTGCTGCCACTCCAGAATGGAAATGTACTGTACTTCTGTCCCGTTTTCTTTTCAGGAAAAACACTGGGGTATTTTATTCTGCAGTATGATCATCCGGACAGTTATGATATCATTTTCAGAGAATGGCTGAAAATTGCGTCAAATGCACTTGAAATGCTGCGCATGAAGAATGATATCAACACACTCCTTGCTTGCAGGGATCTTTCTGCACTGCATGATTCTGTTACGGGTCTTTACAACGAGAATGGTCTGATTCACGAACTCACGCACACACTGCATGATGCAAAGACAGAGGACAATGTGATATTGTTCCTTATCAGATCAGCACTTTTTACTGATAAAAGCAATCTTAACAATAAAAACAACTGCGTCCGCCTTGATAGGGAAATTGCAAAAATTCTTCAGGAAATCACTGCCGGAGGAAATGCGTTCTGTGCCAAGTTAAATGACAATCTTTATGCATTTGCAGCAGTTGGATCCTACTCGGAAAATGATGCGTCCCTGCTTGCAGACAAATTGCACGCAGTCATCCAGCAAACGTCATTACATCATGGAAAATACGCTCTGGATTCATTAATAATCTGCCAGTATCATGAAAGTGTCATCAATTTTAATTTTAAAGATGCAGTCCAGAGGATGAACGAAGAAATGCATCAAAAAATCACTATGATTTCAGGTAAAAAGCTGAACGCAAATTATGCGGACTATCTGAATCTGAGAAATCATATTTATCTTAATCCCCAAAGCAATTGGGAGCCTCAGAAACTTTGCTGTGATTTTTGCCTGAGCTGCGGGCGTTTTCGTGCAGCATACAAGGAGATTTTTGGCATCAGCTTTCATCAGGATGTAATTCAGAGCCGAATTTCACTGGCAAAATATCTCCTGATCACCACAAAAATGAGTGTCTCATCAATTGCAACCCGCTGCGGATACGATGATGATAAGCATTTTATGCACCAGTTTAAACAGTCAGCAGGTCTTACGCCAAATATGTACAGAAAAAAATCACCCTGCAGCATTCTATAAGGCGGCAGTTTCGTAAAATTTGCCCTCCACCCGCCTCTTGCAGAGGAGCTTTCGTCTATGTTTCGGGGGTTGCAGGGGCAAAGCCTCCTGCATGCGCCGAAGGCGCAACGAAACCATAACAATTTAGTCCAGCCCTGTGCCGGCAGGCGCAGGGCTGGACGTGACTTTTTGATGGTCTGAAACGGTAGCTTTAGCCTATCATTTCTTTATTCCGCAATCACGGACTTTCAGGCATAAAAAATGCACCCTGATTTCTGTATCAGAATCAGGGTACAAATATGGAGGCGCCACCCGGATTTGAACCGGG
>CAZXVI010000046.1:0-16668 GCA_964644275.1 uncultured Ruminococcus sp.
AAAACAAGTTTTTAGAGGCTCCCACTTGTTAACAGCATTCTTATACTAATTCTCTATCAAACTACCCCAATGGTTTGATAAAGGGCGTGTGCTAATTTCAGCCGACGCAGTCGGCGTTAGGGATGGGACGAGATTTGACTGCAAAACAGTCAAAACAGCGGCTGCCTGTGGCAGCCGCTGTTTTATTGGTTTATTCTTCTTCTGCGGCACTTGCTGCATAATCTGCCGGGGTCTGAAAGGTGGAAGAGCAGGCAATAATATCACGGTTGTCATTGGTAAATTCCATGGCAAGATAGTAGCTGCTGACAGCAGGATTCTCCGGATCCTCAATGAGCCAGACCACCTGGTACACCCCATCGGCCGGATAGACGCAATACAGCTGCAGGGCATTGTATCCGTTCACAGTCACAGTCGCACCAGTCAATCCGTCAATTTCTTCATTCTCCGCCATGTAATACCGGATACTGTTGGCAGCAGTTTCATAGTCCACATCCGCATAGCGCTCCAGTGTAATAATGGTGCTTCCGGTAGTGCTGCTGTACTGGGTCAGGCCCTCCACACCGTCCTCCTGGAAAGGAATAAAGCCCAACGGTACCATAATATAGCCGTTTTCATCATCCCCCACCTGCTGTAGCTTGCCGGTATAGACAAAGTCCCCCGATTCATCTGCAATTGCACCCTCCGGTATCTCTCTGCGGGTGGTGTCCTCCGTCGCTTCTGCAACACTGATGGGATCACCGATCTCCGTCCGTTCCTGGGGGTCACAGGCAGTCATGGTCACTGCCGCCGTTCCTGCCAGCAGGAATAGTCTCCATTTCTGTTTCATCTGGTACTCCTTCTTCTCATTCCGATGCCTCTGGGGCATCCTTTGTTCCAAGTGCAGCAGTAAGCTGCGCTACAATTTCGCTGAAATATCTGCGCTCCACTTCCTGAAGCGGAATGGGCTGCCTCCCATCCTGTACGGAAAAGAACTGTACTGTGCCAACTGTCACATCCTCCGCATAGTAGTCGGAAATATCCGCACCGGAGAATTTCAGCACAGCACCGCTGCCGGAAAGGGTTTCCTTACCGTCAGGGGTTATTTCCCGCCCGGAAATATCCTTTCGGTAAAACTCCTCAAAAAATCCGGCATTCATCGCCGCCCCCTTATACCAGCCGTATTTCTGCATCCTGCCCAGCAGGGTCAGACTGTTGATTTCAATGCCGGCAAAACGACGCAGCTCCGTGCTCTTCCCTTCCTCCTTTGTCACAACATACACAGGACGGCCAAGCTGTGGAAAAGGTTGGGTAATTTCATAATCGGACAGCTGTTCCGTCCATGCAGCGCACTGCTCCGGCGGCAGCTCGATCGGATGCACCAGGCCAATCTGTGCCTGCTCCGGCAGCTCCAGTTCCTCCTCCTGTGCTGTGGTAAAGCTGCCGTCCTCCATATAGCGGAAGCTCTCCTGGAGTCTGCCGTCCTCATACAGTCCCCAGATCAGGCCAATGGCAAAGCTATGCATAACCGGATTGGCAACAAAGAGCCGTTTCCAGCCCTCTGTGCTCCATTTCCGGTCGCACATGAGCACATATTCCAGACGCTGTTTCTGACTGGCAATCACCGTCTTCATCTGTTTTTTCATATCCTTGAATGCACTGACGGCAGCCTCCGCCTTCTCCGGTTCATCCTTCACACCGGGCTTAGGGAGCGTCCTGCGCTTGCTTTCTCCCTCATAAATTTCCAGCTCCAGTGCCGGCGTCAGATAGACTCTGAACTGTCTGGTCCCATAGTCAAACACCCGGCACATCCGTTCATCAAAACCAAGATCCGGTACAATTCTGTCCGCAAGCTCCTCCGTGGTAATTCCCAGTGCCCGTGCTGCACTGCTAAGCGCTTCGGAAGCCGCAGACCGTACCATCTTATTCCTGCATTTCCGGGAAATGCTGTCCACTGCCATGAGCGCACGGCTGCTGCCATTCAGGGCAAGGGCCCGGACTGCCTCTGCTGCAATGGCACCCCTTGCCTGCTCCGGCCAGATTCTGATATAGTGCTGCAGGGTATCCAGTACCTCGGTTCCGCCGTGAACGGCGCTGAAAGAAAGCACCCATTTCTGCTTGGCAGAAGCGCCCTGATCCAGCCACTTTCCCAGTACCTCCAGGGCAAAGCGTTCCAGATCGGCGGGCTGCAGCGATGCGGCAAGCATACCCCCATCCGCATTGATACCGGGAACCGCCATATTGGCATAGCACAGCAGCAGTGCCTGGAGGTATTGCGTCTCCGCCTCGCTGCCGTCCGAAGTGTGAACGGGCGTGAAACCGCTGTCAAAGAGCCAGACAAGCTTTTTGGCTTTGTTCCCCTTGGTCAGCTCCCGGACAAGATCACTGCCCGTATTCTGCTGCGGCGCAGCAGCTTCCATTTCCATGCCGAGCAATGTCCCGATCTGTTTTTTCAGGGAAGCGGACTTTTCCATTTCCAGTGCCTGCACAAGCGCATCGTGATAATTGTCTGCGCCCTGGGCTGCAATGACCTGCAGTGCAAGCTCACGCTTTGCTACTTTCTTGCCGAACAGCAATGCCGTAATGTCTTCCTTCCAGTCTGTCTGAAGTGCCAGCACCTTCTGCAGCTGCTCACGGACTGCCTTGCTGGCATCATCCGCAAGTGCCAGCAGCTGCATCCGATAGGTCTGTGCATCCGCCCGGGCAAGAATCCGCAGATACAGCACTCTGGCTTCTGCCGGGAGTTTCTTCACCTCACATGAAGCAATCTCCGCTGCCTGCTCCTTCAGAATACTGACCATCTTTCCGCTCATATCGGAACGGGCATTATTGTAATCATAGCAGCCTGCCACCGCCTGTCCGCAGGCATTCAGAATCAGATCACAGGGCATCTGCTGGTGCATCAGTGCACGGAGGAAGGCTGCCTCCTGACCCTTCACCCCAAAGCCCGGCACACGGCGCATGGCATACTCATAGGAAGAATTCACAGCCGCATGGAAGCAAATGCAACGCTCTGCAAATGCATCCATACCGTAGGCAGCAATGTAATTGCAGCTCTTGCCGCTCCAGGTATTGACCGGCTGGGGCAGCCGGGACCGGATTGCCAGCAGGCTGTCCATTCCGGTTTCTCCCATGAGGTAATTACAGATTTCTGCCTTCTGGATTGGGTAATCCGCACTGATGATTTCCGCACAGCGCTTCTGTGTAAGGACTTTCAGATCCATGCCATCCCGCGCCTGATTGGAATCCACAGAAAGCAGAAGCTGCTCCATGTGAAGCGCAACGCCGGGATTTTCACATTTCTGCATGGCCTGCCTGTAATCATCGGTAAACTCCCCGGCAAGCTTTTTCAGACGGGCATCCACATCCAGAGGAGGCTTCTCCCTGTTCTGCAGAATGCGGCTGTTGTGAGCGGAAGCAATGTACAGGATATAGTCCTTCGTTACGGCTCCCGGTGTGCTCTCAATGACGTCCAGAAGGTGCTCAGCGCTGATGGGCATGAAGAGGATTTTTTCCGCCATGGCAGCTGCATATCCCTGGGCATTGTTCTGCAGCAGCCCTGCAAGGGATTCGGAATAGCTGGCACCGGCTGCCGTTGCAATCAAGAGCAGCAGAAATGCGTGGGAATTGGCAGAGAAACTGCTGCGCATGTTCCAGTAGCCCAGAATCCGGTCTGTCAGTTTCACAGCCCGGGGATCCGTTTTTTCCTTGGAAAAAAGCGCTGCCATTCCTTTCTTCTTCTCCGGCAGAGGCATACCGGAAAGCGCATAGGTACACAGCAGCAGATCCGCCGTTCCTTCCTGACTAAAAGCCATGGCTTCCATACAAACCTCCGGTGTAGGCGTCAACGTATGCAGCCAGCCCCAGGAATGATTACAGAGTCGTGCTATATCAATGGCATAGACAGCTGCTTCCGCCCTTTCTCCGTAACGGGAGCGGAGAATCCGCAGAATTGTCCCTCTCTGCTCCTGCACATCCACACAAGCATACAGTCCCAGATGATCACAGCTGCTGCCGGCAACAGCATGAATGTACAGTACATACCGCTCCGCAAGCTCTTCATTCTTTCCATGGAGCAGATTGCGTTTCACCCATTTGTTTAGCTCCTCTGTATGGCTTCTGCTGATGCCTTTTACCAGCCTTGGCTTGATTTTATCCAGGAGTGCATTGTTCCTGGGCTGCTCCGTATTCAGGTACTGTCTGCCGATGTCCAGAACAGTTTCCTCAATGCCGATGGCACGGAGTACCTGAAACAGCGGCTCCAGGTTATTTTCATTCTTGAGATACATCATGCTCGTTGATTCCTTTCATATGATATAATGCGCAGGGAAGCGCAAGCTGCGTCTCCGCAAGGCGCTGATACTGATGCAGTGCTGTCAGATGCCGGAGTGCTGCGCCGCAGTCCGGCTCCAGAGTATGGCGGAACTGCTCCACTGCTGCTGCAAGGGCTTCCAGTTCCCCGGCAAAGCCTGTCAATCCGGCTGCTCCTGCCTGCTTCACAAGGGCAGCCGCTGGCTCACTATCAGCGGACTGGAGACCGCATTGCAGCACACTGCACAGGTATTCCTCCGTTTGGCCAAACAATTCCATCAGCCGCACCGCCTGGGGACCATGGCGCTGTGCAGTGCGTTCTTCCTCGGACAACTGCCGTTCCTCCGGTTCCGGCACCCGGATAAAATCATAGACCTCAATGGGAAACAGCTTCAGTTCGCCCTTCTCAAAACGTACCAGTGCCAGGAATACATAGTCTTTCTCCGGATGTGCCGTCATGGCAGCTCCGGTCTGCTCCAGCAGGTCAATCCAGTTCTTTTCCCTGGCGCTGTACGCCGCTTCTACGGCAACCCGGCAGCCGTTCCGGTCAAGCAGCAGCATCCGGTACTGCTGAGTATAGGGGTCGAAACCGCATGCTGTGCAGGCTTTTGGATGGACAAAACAGAGCCGCTCCAGTTCCTTGCCGGAATCCCTCCCGGCAAAATCCCGTGCAAGCTTTGTAAAATCCTGATAGAGCAGATGCCGGATTGCATCACAGTCCAGATTGGCCGTACTGCGCATGGCAACACAGGTTTCCTGGGAAGCAGAAAGTCTTCCCTCGCAGATTCTGGCATTGTGTACCACCATTCTGGAACGCATCATTGTGCTCATGGGCGCACCCAGATTCCAGGGAACCGCATGCTCCTGACGGCGGCGTTTTGCAGTTCCTTCATAAAAGACGAGCCGGACATCGGAAAAGGAAAGAAACCGCTGCTGTGCGTCCTCATCCATATTCAGGAAGTAAAAGATGTCTCCCTCATAATCACCGCCGGAAAGCCTTCGCTGCCCAATGGGCAGGAGATCCAGTGCCCCGTCCCATGCCTCATAGGTACGCCGGAACGTCCCCAGATCCTCTTCATACAGCTGGGGCTTCTGCAAAGCCGTCATTTCAACGGCACAATCGCACAGCTGACGCAGCAGCGTGAGCGGACGGAACACCGCACGCCGTTCCCGGTAATCCATCAGGCGGCTTCCGATTTCACGGATACGACGTTCCCCCTCTGCCATTTGCAGGCTGTGGCATCGCACCGCTGCAATTTCCATGTGGGACGGCAGATTTTCCGGAATCCGTACCAATCCCCAGCGCAGCACATCTCCCAGCAGTTCGCTGCAGGCGGCCGCATGTGCCCGGATGCGTTCCTGTTCCTTCGGCGGCAGCTGTCCGGCATGGGCAAGAAGTGCATCCGGCTCCAGCAGTCCCTCCCCTGCCTGCCAGGCAAGAATCACCGCTGCTTTATGGGGGCAAAGCTTTTTTTTGCGGCAGGTACAGGAGGAATATTCCAGTGGACAGCGCAGCTGTACTGCTGTTCCGTCCGACAGCACCGATGAGAGTACACTGCCGCTCTCCTCCAAAATAATCCGTCCCTCTTTGACAGCCTCCGCCGCATTCCGGAGATGCTTGCCAAGTACACGGCGCAGCATGGCCGGCGTTACACTGCGAAGCACCTCCGCCAGTTCGGGACTCAGATCTTCCGGTGCTTCTTCCGGCATCTCTTCCGGTTCATCCTTCTCCGGTTCCGCATCCAGATTGGCTCTGAGCCAGAGGATGGCTCCGATCATGTGACGGCAGGCACTCCGGGAAGGACAGCTGCAGCGGCTCTCCCAGAGGGGGACTGTAATCCGGCAGATCTCCCCTCCAAGATGTACCTGAGCCGCACCATTCTCATAGTCCGCTGTAATTTCTGCGCCGTCGATATCTTTTACGGCTCGTTTATAAATGCCCTTATTGGCCATCGCCGTCAGATATGCCTCGTCCGCAGCATCCAGCGCTGCCCGCAATGCTTCCATGTCTGCCTCCTTTCCCACAGAGAATCCGGATTTTGCTGTGGTTCAATTATCGAGAAACTCTAAGAACTTGTTTTTTAGAAATGTGGGGTAACTCCCCACGGGGTAGGCAATGTCATCAACGTAAGGGTTCGTTCGCTAAAACTGCCCACCCCGGACCCCTCAACCCCGGGAAGGGCTGCTCCCTTTCAACCTGCCCGCTGATGATGCATCCCCCTTCAATTGATGACATTGACGGGGTGGGGAGATGCCGCAAAGCGGCAGAGGGAACGGGTGCCGGTAAGGCGTAGCCCACAGAATCCATCTTTTAAACTTTTCTTTTTTCAGAGGTTCCCTTATGAGAAAATTCTGCCGATGTACTCTCCCAGCTGCTCCGGCGTCAGTGCTCCCACAAAGGCGCCCATATCCGCCAGCACCTGTCCCATCTTCCGGTCATAGGCGGGATTTGCCTCCTCGTCCAGGGCAGTCAGGAAATTCAGTTTGGCGCCGCTCTCCAGAATATTCCGGCTGGTGCTGAGCAGCCGCTGTTTCGGCGCACCCTCGCAGAGATCCGTCACCATTATCACGCAGGTACGGCTTGGCGTTTCCACCAGTTGTTCACAGTAACACAGTGCCTTGCCGATATCCGTACCGCCTTCCAGCTGCACGCTCATGAGCACCTCTGCCGGATCCTTCGCATAGCCTGACAGATCCACCACACTGGTGTCAAAAATCACCAGGCGGAGATCCGCAAAGGGGAGCTTTGTCAGAATCTGTGCCATCACCGCACTGTGAATCACAGAGCCAAGCATGGAACCGCTTTCGTCGATTGCAATAATTACCCGCCAGCTGCTGTATTTTTTCACACGATTGCTGAAGTAAAGATTCCGCAGAAGGAGCTGCTGACGCTCCGGATCGTAGTACTTCAGGTTCCGCCGGATGGTTTTTTTCATATCCAGATTCCGTGCTGGGCGGACAGGACTGGAGGTGTTCCGGTCAATACGCCCCATGACGCTGCGCCGGATGCTGTTTTCCAGCCGCTGCCGCAGCTGCTCGGCAACCTTTGCAGCAATTTGTTTGGCGGCTTCCAGCACCTCGCCCTTCATAAGATGCTTGAGCTGGAGAATGGTCTTCAGCAGATGCATATCCGGCTCCATACGTTCCAGCACGGCTTTATCCGTCAGAAGCTCCGTCATGGAGAATTCCTCCAGAGCATGCTTTTCCAGTACCTCAGCGGTTTCTTTGGGAAAGAGTTTTCGCACCTTTGTAATCCATTCCGCTGCACGGAGTGCAGAATTCCCCGTTCCTCCCGTACGTTCATCCATGCGGACGTCCTCCCCCTGGGCATGACGGTAGAGGTAATCCAGCAGCTGTTCCATATCCCGGAGCTGCAGGATTTCCCGGGAGCTGCCGCCAAAGCTGATTTCCCGGTCGGACATTCCGCCCAGTATCAGCCGCCAGCGGTTCAGCGTCCGCTGTTCCAGTTCTCTATCCATGCTGCAGTGTCTCCTTTCCGAGCTGACGGCAAATCGTACGGTCAAGCGCCGCTCCGAAAGCATACAGCGCCTCATCAACGGCATCCTCCTGGAGGACGGCTTTGCCGCTGCTGCTGTGGAGTGCAGCAGCAGCGGCAGCAGCTGTCTGGATTTCCGCAGGGGTAAAGTCACTGAATGCCAGACGAAGGGATGGGAGAATTTCCATAAAATCCTCATATTCCATATGGGCAATCAGCTCATCCGTCATTTGCAGAAACCGGGAATCCGTCAGTGCAATATCCCTGGCAGTCGCAAACAAGCCCTTAAGGTACAGTGCCCCCTGTTTTTGCAAAGGAAGGCTGCCCTGAAGATAACCGAGCATGGCCTCCTCCGCTGCCCTGCAGCGGCTGCTGTCCATGGCATAGAGCAAACCCATTACTGCACCGTACACGGAAGGCTCCTTTTTCTCACGACGGGTCATGGACAACAGTGCCTGTTCCAGTTCCTCCCGACGCTCCGGAAGCGTCCTTCCGGCAATCCCGTAGAGCAGCCGGCAGATCCGGATACAAGCCTGCCCATGCTCCTCCGCCACTCCTGCCATGGACGGCAGCAGTGCTGTCAGCTTTGAGAAGCACTGGCTGATGCGCCGGAGCATGGCATCATCCTCCACACCATAGAGCTCGTGCAGTTCGTTCAGCATATCAAAATAATACAGTCCTTGTCCGAGAGAAAAAAAGTCTCCGTCCTCAGCCAGAATTTCCTCCATGAGACGCTCCTCCCGGGAAGCCAGGGTCACATCCATCAGAAAACAGTCCACAGCAATCTGTGCAGCCCGTTCGCAGCTGCGGTTTTCCCGGAGCCGGACGGCAGCGGCTGTCCGGCAGGCCTCCTCCAGCGTCACGCCATCCGTAGTGTGCTCAATGAGCACAGCATCCACCTGGGGGGTACGGCAGTATTTCCAGATCTCCCGGACACGGCTGCGATCCTTGCCGGAATGGAGATCAGGCCCCTTCAGCATCCTGGTAAAGCCCGTCCCCAGAAATTCCATCCGGTGGAAGAAACGGCTCATCTCCATATGCTTTTGACTGGTAAAAAGGGACAGCTCCGACTGCTGGGGCACCGCTGTACGGGACTTCAGCCCGAAACGGCTGCACTGGCTCTCAAAGTCCGCAATCAGGGGCGGCACATGGCTTTTGTCTCCGATGCTGCCCCCTGCGGCTCCCGTGGCAAGCTTCCCAAGGATATCCAGGGGCTGGGAGGTTGCCAATGTCATTTCTCCCTTGATCAACGCGCCTGTCACGCCGTCATACACTTCAAACAATCCGCATTCTTTGGCCCCGCGCAGTGCCGCAAGCCCTTCCATCAGCCCGTATGCCGCTTTGACATCGGCAATGGAAACGGGAATATCCCTTCTGGCAGATTCCTTTGCAGTGCGCACCAGAAGCTCCAGGCACTGCTCGCTGTAAATTCTCTCCGGAGCATCACAGGCCATGAGTTTCCGGCAGATTTCGTCATAGAAACCGGGATGGAGCATTCCGGAGGCGTAGCCGCTGAGGGCATCCGCCGCTTCATAGGAATAGGCAATGGGATAACAGCTCTGCAGCTCATCGGAAAAGGAATGCATTGGTACGGGCGCAGGATTTCCCTGCTGCAGCAGCTTCCAGAGTCCCAGGCTGTGAAAGCCGCCCGTCACTGCCAGTACCTTTCCGTACTGCGCCCCTGCCTCCCGTATCCGCACTGCCATATGCCGCTCTCTGACAAGGCAGCCGTCCTCTTCCAGTTCCTTCTCCGGTGTTTCCTGCCGGGTCAGGATGCAGTAAGCATGCATCTGTGCGGCAAAGGCACCGGCGGACAGTCGAAGTCCCCCGATTTCAAAATACTTTTCCCAGAATTCCTCAAAGCTTCGGAGTGCTGTTTTCTCACAGAGTTTTTCATAGAAACGGCTATGCACCAGATAGGCATCATCGGCATAGCTCTGCTTCTCCTCCTTGGAACACGCTCTCCGGAACCCGGCGGTCTGAATGAGGATCTCGCTGTAGGGCAGATCCATGAATCGTGTGGGGATTCCAAGCTTTTTCCCCTCCGCCATGGCTGCATACTCCGGGGAGGCCTCCAGAAAAGGATAGTAGCAGCGGTAATCCTTCCCCTCTTCGCTGACCAGCTTGTTCCGATCTTTATAAAAGCAGTACAAAGCTGCCGGCAGCCTGGTCTCCTCATCCGTCAGTACAGGGATCAGGTCATTGGCATTCTCCGGACCTTCAATGAGAATGATATCCGGCGCATAATCCCGGATGGTTCGCACAAGCTGCCAGGCACAAACCGGACTGTGATGCCGTACAGGAAACAGAAGTAGCGGCTGTGACAAATCATAGGGAATTATTTCAGACAGACTGCGGTCTCGTAAAATGCTTTCCATATTCCGCCCTCTCTGCTGCTCTTCTGCTTGACAGCTGTGTGGAAATAATTCTTCAGTTTTTCCAGGTCGTCACGGTTTTCCTTGCATACGGCACCCAACAAATTCTCTGTGAGAACATGCAGATCCACCCTGCCGTCCCCATAGTACCAGGCATGGCTGATGGTCTGGAAATAGACGGATACTGCCTCCGCCGTACTCATGACAGCTGAAGGCTGATCCACCAGAATTCCCTCCGCTGTCATGCCCTCCCGCAGCTCGTGGTAGGTTACAGCCAGAAGCTCTGCCACATCCGTATCCACGGGACAGTCAATATGCCCTGCTGCGGCAAGGTGTTCTGCCTCCCGGATGATGATCTCCTTCTCCAGCTTGACGTCACGGACAGGAAGAACTGTCTCGAAATTGAACCGGCGCTTCAGCGCACCGGACATCTCATTGACGCCCTTATCACGGGTATTGGCAGTGCCTATAATATTAAAACCGGGCTTGGCAAACACAAGTCCCTCATCCCCCAGCTCCGGAATATTCAGGATCTGATCGCTCATGACGGAAATCAGGCTGTCCTGAATTTCCGCAGGGGTACGGGTGATTTCTTCAAAGCGGGCAAAAATCCCCTTTTCCATCCCCACCAGCAGGGGCGACGGCACCAGGGCTTCCCGGCAGGGACCCTTGGACAGGAGGAGGGCATAGTTCCAGCTGTACTTGATCATGTCCTCCGTGGTTCCGGCTGTTCCCTGAACTGTATTGGTGCTGGTTCCGCAGATAGCAGCGGACAGCAACTCGGAAAGCATCGTTTTCGCCGTGCCGGGTTCTCCCACCAGCATCAGTCCCCGGCTGCCTGCCAGAGTAATAATACTGCGTTCCACCAGTGCATCATTGCCATAGAACTTCCGTTCGATCTGCATTCTTCTGCCGTCCGGACAGGACACCCATCCTCCGAGTATAAAGGTTCGGACTGCTTTTGGCGAAAGCTTCCAGTTCTCCGGCCGTTTCCCGGTATCCGCCTCACGGAGTGCCGCAAGCTCATCCGCATAGCGGATTTCCACCGGCGGTTTGATCAGCTGCTGCATTGTCATTCCTCCCACTGCACCTCGGTGCTGATTTTGTGATAGATAACTTTATTATAGCATACTCTTAATAAGAATGCAATCCATATCCAAACGCAAACGTAAAAACATGCGGAATACCTGAATGAAATCTTGCAGCCCATTCCCTGCTCTTGACAAATCCGCAGAATTAGCGTATACTAACGATTAGAAGGTTTATGAATTATTTCAGAAGGAAGGAAATGCAAATGACTCTGAAGGAACTCAAAATCGGCAAATCTGCTGTAATTACAGCGGTGGGCGGCGAAGGAGCGCTGCGCCAGCACTTCCTGGATATGGGGGTGATTCCTGGTGCGGAAGTTACTCTTGTCAAATATGCGCCCATGGGGGATCCCATGGAACTGCGGCTGCACGGTTATGAGCTGACACTGCGCCTTGCGGATTCAGAGAATATCACTATTGAACCGCTGGAGGAACCCCACATTAAAAGCACCGGGCACTTCACCGCAGGTATTGAGAAAAAACACAGTCTTGCACATCCCGGACTTGGAGAGGGCGGCAAATATCATGTAAAGGCAACAGAGAAGCCGCTTCCGGAGGGAACCCTGCTTACCTTTGCCCTTGCCGGCAACCAGAACTGCGGCAAGACCACGCTGTTCAACCAGCTCACCGGCTCCAACCAGCATGTGGGCAATTTTCCAGGTGTAACTGTGGACCGCAAAAGCGGCACTATCAAAAATCACCCCAACACCTCTATTACTGATCTGCCCGGTATTTACTCCATGTCCCCCTATTCCAGTGAGGAAATAGTCACCCGGCAATTTCTGATTGAGGAAAAGCCCACGGGAATTATCAATATTGCAGATGCCACCAATATGGAACGGAACCTCTACCTGACCATGCAGCTGATGGAACTGGATGTTCCCATTGTCCTGGCGCTGAATATGATGGACGAAATGCGGGGCAACGGCGGTTCCGTACATATCAATGAAATGGAGGAAATGCTGGGCATTCCTGTAGTTCCCATTTCTGCTGCAAAGAATGAGGGCATTGACGAACTGGTCAGTCATGCCGTCCATGTGGCACAGTATCAGGAACGCCCCGGCAGAACGGATTTCTGCGACCGTGACGATAACGGCGGTGCCGTACACCGCTGTCTCCACGGAATCATGAGCCTGATTGAGGATCACGCCCGGGATGCCGGCATTCCCGTCCGCTTTGCCGCCACCAAGCTGATCGAAGGGGATGCCAGAATTCTGGAAAAGCTGCGGCTTTCACAGAACGAGGAGGAAATGCTGGAGCATATTATTTCCCATATGGAGGAGGAGCGCGGAATGGATCGTGCTGCTGCCATTGCGGACATGCGATTCCGGTTCATCCACAAGCTGGTGGATAAAACCGTGGTGAAGCCCCAGGAAAGCAAGGAACGGGAACGCAGCCGGAAAATCGACAGGATCCTCACAGGGAAATACACTGCTATCCCCTCCTTCATTCTGATCATTGCACTGATTTTCTGGCTGACCTTCAATGTCATCGGTGCCTTTCTTCAGGGACTGCTGGAAACGGGGATCGAATGGCTGACGGGCATTGTGGATGGATGTTTCACCAGCTGGCATGTCAACAGCGCACTCCATGCCCTTGTCATTGACGGAATTTTCAACGGTGTAGGCAGCGTGCTGAGCTTCCTGCCCATTATTGTCACCCTGTTCTTCTTTCTCTCTCTTCTGGAGGACAGCGGCTATATGGCGAGAGTCGCCTTTGTCATGGATAAGCTGCTCCGGAAAATCGGCTTGTCCGGCCGCAGTATTGTTCCCATGCTCATCGGCTTTGGCTGTACGGTTCCCGGCGTCATGGCAAGCCGCACCCTTCCTTCGGAGCGTGACCGCAAGCTGACCATTATGCTGACACCATTCATGAGCTGTACGGCCAAGCTTCCCATCTATGGATTCTTCACCACTGTTTTCTTTCCGGAATACAGCGGTCTGATCATGGTGGGGCTGTATTTGCTGGGTATTGTCATGGGTATCCTTGTGGCGCTGCTTTCCAAGGTAACTGCATTCCGGGGAGAGGCGGTTCCCTTTGTCATGGAGCTGCCCAACTACCGGATGCCCGGCATCAAAAATGTGACACAGCTTCTGTGGGAGAAATCCAAGGATTTTCTCCAGAGAGCATTTACTGTAATTTTCGTTGCCTCCATTGTCATCTGGTTCCTTCAGACCTTTGATCTGCAGTTCAACATGGTGGAGGATTCCAAGGACAGTATTCTTGCCATGGCAGCAGGGTGGATTGCACCCATCTTCAAGCCCCTGGGCTTTGGCAGCTGGCAGATCTGCACAGCATTGATTGCCGGCTTCATGGCAAAGGAAAGCGTAGTTTCCACCCTGTCCGTCCTTTTTGCAGGGGTGAGCCTGACTTCGGTGCTTTCACCGCTGTCCGCCGCTTCCCTTCTGGTTTTCTGCCTGCTCTATACCCCCTGCGTAGCTGCGATTGCCTCCATTAAGCGTGAGCTCGGCGGGAAATGGGCTGTGGGTGTTGTTCTGGGACAATGTGCCATTGCCTGGATCTGCGCTTTGCTTGTAAGGGTCATTGGAATGATGATCGGATTGCATTAATGAGTCCATACTAATCCCCTCCCTGAAGGGAGGGGGAAAGTTTGTGGAGGACGTTTCGTTTATGTTCCGGGGATTGCAGGGGCGCAGCGAAACCATAACAATTGATACTAATTCTCTATCAAACTCCCCCAATAGTATGATAGAGAGCGCGTGCTGACGCACTCGCCATTTTATGCCGTAAAACGGCATAAAATCCGTCCATTCCCATACGCCGCTTATGGCGGCTATGAAAATCATGATTTTTTATCATGATTTTTATATGAGAATAGTATTAGTCCAGCCCTGCGCTGGTAGGCGCAGGGCTGGACAGGAATTTTTCAACATTCTGTAAGGTTCCCCCATGAAATGAGGGAACCTTACTTAATTGCTTACTTTACTTTTGTACCGCAGTATTTGCAGAAATTCATATCTCCGGGTACCTGCTGACCACAGGTGGGACAGGTAATCGTTGCTGCAGCGGATTCCGAAGAATCAGCAGATGTCGTAGGAACCGACTCAGCAGCAGGTGTCGGAGGAACTGTCTCAGCAACAGGAGCCGGCTGGGCAGTCTCAGCAGCAGGGGCTTCCGCTGACACCGGAGTACCACAGTTAATGCAGAAGGCCTGATCATCATTCAGCTCACAACCGCAGTTTCTGCATCTCTTCTTCATTACAACGGGGAACTGATAACCGCAGGAGCTGCAGAACATGCTGCCGGATTTCACCTGAGCATTGCATTTCGGGCAGGAAACAATGCCCTTCAGCACATTCACCTGCTTGCGCATCTGCTCAATCTGCGCAATAATTCTCGCAACCTGCTCCACACTTTCAGCAAGGATGGGAATATTATATTCCCCATGGATCTCGCAGTACTTTCTGCCAATATCATGATAGAGCGCATTGAGGGTTTTCTCAGCATCCGAGATCTGAGAATTGATTCTGACAACACCGGCTGTATCCTTGACTTTATTGGATACATTCTGGCTCAGGCTGGATACCTTATCCATAAATGACATAGACAACAACTCCTTTAATGTTTTGGTAACCTCTAAAAATCCCCTGTTTTTTTAATCTGGAAAGAGTAAAAGGTGGATTTTGTGGGGCTTCGCCCCCACCTCTATAAACAAAGTTTTTAGAGGTTCCTTTTAAATCATCAAAAAATGATTGACCTGTTTAACAATAACCGCTTTTTAGTGAACAATTAGGGATTTAATCCATATCCATCTGTTCCAGGATATCATCGGGGATGGAATCCTTCACACCCGTCACATTGTTCAGATCTGTCAGACTCATCGTGAAGGTAATTGCTTCGCCCTCCATATCTCCGGACATTGCAAATTCCATATCCTTAAGGGATTTGCCGTCATAAGTATAGTCAATGACAATTTCGAATTCTTCCTCCATATCGTCACCGGACAGAAGGGAGATATTGGTAAACCTGTCATTCTTGATGGAGTAGGAGACTTTCAGAAGCTCATCTTCCACTTCATCATCCTCACGGGCATCCTCCAGTTCATCCTTTGCATCTTCCAGCCAGTCACCTTCTATGGCATTTCCGGCAGCGGTTTCAAACAATTCTACAAGGATATCTGCGGTATCCAGAATGCCTTCTCCAGTCAGAACAGCAGAATAGGTTCTGACACCGTTTTCCTTTGTTACGGACAGTTGCAGTGCATCTTCGATGCGTTTCCTGTTCTTGCTGGAAGCCAGACTGTCTGCCATACGCTCTACGATATCGTTGATCTGGCTCACATCAATGTACTCTTCCAGTTCTCTGTCAAGATCAGCATCCTCCAGCAATTCCTGCCAGTCCATCTCCTCCGGTTCCTTGTCATAGGAAGCCCAGATTTCTTCCGGATCCGTATAATCGCTCAGATCCTGCACCTCATAGGAGCCCATATAGCCTACTGCGATATAGCCCTCATCGCCTTCCACGCACATTGCCATGTCCATGGGGATCTCCATATCCTCATCCTCATAGTAATCAGAAATCACGATGGTCATCTCGCCATACATATACATGTACTGCTCATCAGGATTCACTTCAAACTCAAATCCTGCATCGAACAATCCATCCATTTCCATTGTCAGGGCACCGCTGTTCACGCACTTGCTGTCATCCTGCAGATTCTCTGCAGCCAGTGCAAATGCCGCAATGGGACGGTTTTTCTGGGTATTGTAATAATAGATGCCTATGCCGGCGCCGATGGCAATCACTGCTGCACCAGCTGCCAGAGCCCCCCAGTATCTCTTAAAGAAGGGCTTCCGGTTGTTGACAGCTTCCACGGTATAGGTCGCTCCGTTTATCATGGATACTTCCTTTGCTGCTGCATTGGCAGCGCCGCACTTAGGACAAAATGTTGTAGTACTCTCTATCTGTGTACCGCACTTTTTACATAACATAATGATTCTCCTTTACCAAGCTTATGCATACCATTTCAGTAATGCAAAGTATCATTGCACAATGAATTCATGACACGCTGCTGCATGACATCTGTGCAGACAGCAGCCGCAGGAAGTCAACAAAAGCTGCTAAATCCCTATTTTATTATATAATATTTTCCCGAATCTGTCAATAGATTTTCAAAAAAAGCAGATCAAGGCTCCAGAAAATCAGGCATCCCCGATGAATCGGAGATGCCTGCTGCTCTTATTCACTGCAGTCATATAAAGGGATCCATTCCCGTGAACCATTTGCCATACTCTTGAGAATTGCCAGGTCGAAGGCATTGATGACACCGTCATCATTCATGTCCGTGAAGGCAATGGGAACATCGCCGATGGGCTTGGTGTTCAGAATATGCTGTGTCATGAGGAGTACTTGTAATGTCAATAGGGAACAAACTCTAATCGAAGTGAACCTCACCGATGCC
>CAZXVI010000047.1:0-16377 GCA_964644275.1 uncultured Ruminococcus sp.
GGCGCCGGTCAGGCGAAGCCCCACAAAATCCACCTTTTATTCTTTTCTGATTTTAAAAATAGAGGCTTTTAGAGGTTATCCATACTTATATTGTAAAGCATTTTCTGCGAGTTGTCAATAGATGGTTATGATTTTGCTGAATCCGGGTTTTGCATTAAAGATCTCTTTATTTGGCTTCTTTTAGCTTAGCGGCATCTTCCTGCTCCTGTTCTAAAAGCTGTTCTAAAAATTGTTCAAGCTTTCCCTTGCTTCGTTCGCTGAGCTGAGAAAATTTGCGGACAAGCTCCAGCTCATCTTTCTTGAACTGGGGTTTGGCATCTCCTTTAGGAAAATTGGTACGTCCAGCGATATAATCAATGCTGACATCATAAAAGTCCGCAATGAGTACAGCAAAATCAAGCGGAACTGTATGTTTGCCCTGCTCATAATTTGTATAGGTCGTTTTGTGCATATACAGCTCCTTGCAAAGCTTTTCCTGTGTTAAATCCTTATCTTCACGCAAATCACGAATGCGTTGGTAATGTTGCATAACTCCAGCTCCTTTCAGTGGGTATTATAGACAAATTATACCATGCTTATTGTATTTTCCTTGACAATTTCCAATGATCATGGTACAATGAATATAAAATACAACGTTTGTTGTATTTTTGGATTAATCATTCTACAAGAATCGGATTATGGTAAAGGAGATGTGTATTATGATAAAAATGCGAAGGCTTCGATGGCTGTCGGTACTGATGGCGATGGTGATGTGCTTTGGGATGGGGAGCATCCTTTCGGCAGATGCATTAACCGGAACAGGCTTTTTGAAGACCTATACACTTACAGGTGATCCGGAGGATGACATAGTTGCAGTTGCACAAGCACAGGAAGGCAGAACACAGAGTCAGATGGGTTACGCTTCGGCTTGGTGTGCATATTTTGTTTCTGACTGTGCAGAGCTTGCCGGACAAGGTGACGCAATACCGGCAAACAGTAACTGCGGGAGTTTATATAAAAATATAATAAATGCGGGTGGTACTGTTGTCTCCACAGCTCAAAAAGGAGACATTGTATTCTATTACTGCAGCTCCTGCGGAGCCTATAAACATGTTGCAATTGCAATCAATTCAACCACTGTTATACATGGAAATTTTTACTATAATCCGGATACGCCGAACACTCTTTACTCACATGTGCAAACGTATAAACTCAATACATATACAGACGCTACAGAAAAACATAGTGTATCCGGGGGGCAAATTACAACAATCATTGTACGCCCGAATTACAGTGGTTCTACGATCTCCTACGCCAATGTCGCAGCTGGAACCTACTACTTCAAGAACAAGTCTACTGGCACCTATCTGTCCGTGGACGGTGCGAAGGCTGGCAATGGACAGAATCTCTCTGTAGCAGCGCAGCAGACAACCAATGCATTCCAGTTCAAGATCACCGGTGGTACGGAGCATTATTTCTATTCTATGCTCAACACCGGATATGTAGTAAATCCTTACTCGGATACACCGGCGTCCGGTACGAATGTTACGCTCTACCAGAAGGACAGCTCGGGAACACAGATCTGGAAATTTGAAGCTGTTACCGGCGGCTATCTCATTCACCTTAAATATAATCCAAGCTGTGTGCTTTCCGTCAGCGGAACAAATGTCCAGCTTACAACCAGTACCGGCGCTTCCTCCCAGATCTGGACACTGGAGGATGTGAACGCTGTCCCTGTTACGCTTTCGTCCATTGCAGTCGATCAAGACACGGTCAGTACGATCTATGAGGCTGGAAGCAGATTCAAGACCGCTGGTGTCACCCTGACAGCCACCTACAGTGACGGAACGACCAAGACTATCAGCAGCGGTTATTCTGTGGATAGTACGGCCCTTGCAAATGTGGGCGTGCAGGAAGTGATCTTCACCTATGAAGGCAAAACTGCGGTCCTGAATGTCACTGTGCAGGATCTGTTCGAGGGTACTGGCACGCAGAACGACCCATTCCGCATCTATACGGCTGAGGAACTGAAAAATGTTGCAGATATGGTCAATAATACCGCTGCCAATTACTGCTATGGTACATCGTATTATAAGCAGATGGCAGATATTGATCTGAGCAGTTATTCTAATTGGACGCCGATTGGACGTTTTTATGAAAGTGCTGCATCCGACACATATACATATGACGCTGCATTCAATGGACAGTACAATGGTAATTGCCATAGTATCACCGGATTGCAGGTTGTTTATGAAAGAAACTACGCTGGTTTGTTCGGCAAGACCTATAAGGATGCAGTGATTGAAAATCTTAGTGTCAGCGGTTGCGTGACCAGTACAGGTGTATGTGTGGGTGGCATTGTTGGCGAATTTGGATACGGAAGTGTTATCCGCAATTGTGATTTTAGCGGTACTGTAAAGGGCAGCAGCATCACGGGTGGTATTATCGGTAAAGTCCGCGGTGGCGGTACCATTTCCGGATGCTATGTCAATGCAGAGGTTACCGCAACTGCTTCTGATAGCTATGCAGGTGGTCTGCTTGGATGCGATGAGACTGGACTCAATACAAACTGTGTGGACACACTTTGCGAAAACAGCTATTTCACTGGAAAACTCACTGGTTCAGTAACAGGCGGTATCAGCGGAAAATCCGTTGTTGAGACAATCAAGGCATGCACAGCGACTTTCTCAAACAACTATTACCCCACCTCTGCTGCAGACGGTGCAGTTGCTGGTGCAGCAAAAAGCGGCTGTACCGGACTGATTTCTTCTCAGATGAAGACAATTGCCGTCGATCTTGGTTCTCCCTTCGTGGATAATCCCTATACATCCCTCAACGACGGTTACCCCGTATTCGAATGGCAGCTTAAGCTCATGGGCGATATCAACCTCGACGGTACCGTCAGTGTTCTGGATGTAATAGCACTCCAGAAATATCTGATTAATCAGTATCCGCTGAATGCTGAGCAGTCTGACAATGCAGATATGACACAGGACGGCAGTGTAAATGCATTTGACCTTTCCTATCTCAAAAAACACCTCATTGGCATTGTATAAAATGATCCATCACCCCCGGAATGATCGGAACTCCGGGGGTGATATTTGGTATGAATTGTTAATTTCAAACAAATGAATAAGAAATTTTAAGGAAGTACTTGCAATTTTTTGAGAAATACAGTATAATAAAACAAGCGGGTATTCCACCCTGTGAAAACTTAATTAGGAGGATAAAAATTATGTTAGTTTCCGCTAAGGACATGCTGAACAAGGCAAGGGACGGCAAGTATGCAGTCGGTCAGTTCAACATTAACAATCTTGAATGGACAAAGGCAATTCTGCTCACAGCACAGGAGCTGCAGTCCCCTGTGATTCTCGGTGTTTCCGAGGGTGCTGGTAAGTATATGTGCGGCTACAAGACCGTAGTTGGCATGGTAAAGGGCATGATCGAAGAGCTGAACATCACAGTTCCGGTAGCACTGCACCTGGATCATGGTTCCTTTGAGGGCGCAAAGGCTTGCATCAATGCCGGCTTCTCTTCTGTTATGTTCGATGGTTCTCATTATCCCATTGAGGAAAATATTGCAAAGACCACCGCTCTGGTAAATGCTTGTGACGTTCTGGGTCTGTCCCTGGAGGCTGAGGTAGGTTCCATCGGCGGTGAAGAGGACGGCGTTATCGGCAAGGGCGAGTGTGCAGATC
Organism: uncultured Ruminococcus sp.; assembly: GCA_964644275.1. Taxonomy (GTDB): domain Bacteria; phylum Bacillota; class Clostridia; order Oscillospirales; family Ruminococcaceae; genus UBA3855. The sequence continues at coordinate 3,678 of CAZXVI010000047.1, forward strand.
CCGATGAGTGCAAGGCTGTTGCAGATCTGGGCGTTACCATGCTTGCTGCTGGTATCGGAAATATCCACGGTAAGTATCCGGAGAATTGGGAAGGTCTTTCCTTTGATACTCTGGCTGCAATTAAGGAAAAGGTCGGCGATATGCCCCTGGTACTCCATGGCGGTACAGGCATTCCTGCCGATATGATCAAGAAGGCAATCTCTCTGGGCGTTGCAAAGATCAACGTGAATACAGAATGCCAGCTGGCATTCCAGGAAGCAACCCGTGCTTACATTGAGGCTGGCAAGGATCTGCAGGGCAAGGGCTTTGACCCCAGAAAGCTTCTGGCTCCGGGCTTTGAGGCAATCAAAGCAACAGTCAAGGAAAAGATGGAGCTGTTCGGCAGCGTAGGCAAGGCGTAATCAGACTGATGCTGATTCAGCGCTATCTGATACTTACAGCGTAATTGAAAATCACAGAGAAGAGGCTGCACAGCAATGAACTGTGCAGCCTCTGTATTTTTACGCCATTGGTATCATGTGGAACACAGGGTATTGTAGCATACCCGAAATGCCGCTAAAAACTGTTCAAGCTCCTCCGGCGTTGTCAGATGACTCAGGCTGATACGCCAGGAACATAACGCATTTTTCCTGTCGTGGGTGACAGCATACACAGCTCTGGACGGTGTATGCGGAACGGAGCAGGCGGATTTGGTAGAAACAGAAATACCGTGTGCATCCAGTGCCTGCTGCATCTGCAGGGATTTCACGCCTTTGACGCTAAGATTGAGAATGTAGGGAACTGCGGTTTCCGGGCTGTTGATTCTGACAAGAGGAAACTTTGACAATTCCTTTCTCAGGAATGCGTTGTACTGCGCAACAATATGGCAACGGTGTTCCTGCTCTGACAGGCTGAGCCGCAGTGCGGTTTCCGTTGCAGCTGCCATTGCGGGATCGGGTGTACCGCTTCTGTACATGGTTGTGCTTGTGCCGCCGTGAATCAACGGTTCCAATACCGCCTCCTCCTTTTTATAAAGAATGCCGCAGCTGCCAAGTCCGTAGAATTTATGCGGCGCAAAGCTGACACTGTCCGGGCTTGCAAAGGAAAAGGGAATCTTCCCGATTGCCTGTGTGGCATCGACATGCAGACGGCAGTTGGGAAAAGCTTTTATCCGTTCGGCAATTTCAGTGATTGGCTGCACAGCACCAAGCTCACTGTCCAATGCGCAGACAGCCACTAAAATTGTATCATTCCGCAGCAGCTTTTCCAGATGCTGCAAATCCACTGTTCCGTCCGGAAGAAGATTGACCAGATCAATTTCATATCCCATTTCCTGCAAAAAGGTCAGGGGCGCACTGACGGACGAATGCTCCAGACAGGTAGAAATGATGTGCTTCCCTGAATGCCGTCCGCTGAATGCAAAGCCTTTTATGGCAAGATTGTTGGATTCACTTGCCCCGCTTGTGTAAATTACTTCCGCCGGCTTGATGTGCAGCAAATCTGCAATAGCATTGGTTGCAGCATCCAGGGCTTTCCTGGCATGCTGTCCGGCAGCATGGTGAGAATTGGGATTCCCGTAATGATCTGTTACTGCTTTGCAATAGGCTTCCAGCACCAGGGGATCAACCGGTGTATTTGCCGCATAATCCAGGTAAATGGAATCTGACGGAGTATGATAAGGCTTGGGTGCAGAATGTTCCTTCATAAGATCTTCTCTTTCATTTCAATTTCTTACAATGAATGGTAGTCATCCAGAAAATGGTGACGCTCCTCTCCTTTGTGATAGGAGATAATGGTATCCAGGTTGACATTTTCCACGCTTCTGAAAATATTGTTGTCAATATTAGAATTTACAGCCCGCAGGCTTTTGATGAGTGCCTTGATTTCCTGCCGTTTGGAACCGCCGCCGCCGTTATCGCACATGGTGCAATTCTCTGTAAAGCGGCAGGCGCATTGAATAAACTGCAGGTCATTGTATTGCTTCCAGGAGAGAATATCCGCTTCCTTTACCATATAAAGGGGACGAATCAGCTCCATCCCTTCAAAATTGGAGCTGTGCAGTTTTGGCATCATGGTCTGAACCTGTGCTCCGTAAAGCATTCCCATGAGGATGGTTTCAATTACATCATCAAAATGATGGCCCAGTGCTATTTTATTGCAGCCCAGTTCCTTGGCCTTGCTGTAAAGATACCCTCTTCGCATTCTGGCACAGAGATAACAGGGACTGTCATCAATTGCAGCAACAATATCAAAAATCTGCGTTTCAAACATCTGAATCGGAATGCCCAACAGCTGTGCATTGCTGATGATTTTCTGCTTGTTAATCGGATTGTAGCCGGGATTCATGACAAGATATACGACCTCGAAAGGAACCTCGCTGTAGCGCTGCAGCCGCTGCATACATTTTGCAAGCAGCATGGAATCCTTCCCGCCGGAAATACAGACCGCAATTTTATCGCCGCTCTCGATCAGGTGATATTCCTTGATTCCCTTGATGAATCTGTTCCAGATTGGCTTTTTGAACTTTTTGATAATGCTGTTTTCTATTTCTAAAGAACGCTCCATTTTTCTGTTTCCTTTCCTAATCCTATGCTTCAAATTATAGCACATTGTGGATCAAAAGTCAATTGCCGGAATCTTTAAGCCCCGGAAATCCATGTTTATGGGTAAAGCTTTCCCGAGCCTTTCTTTTCAGCCCAATTGCTTGCCCCTCACAAAAAAGGATGCCCCGGAGGACATCCTATGTGTTATGCTTCTGTATCATCTGACTTCTCTTCTTCTGCTGCCGGTGCAGTATCGGCTGTCTCCTCTGTCTCAGCAGCCTCTGTTTCTTCTGCTGTTTCAGAAGGTTCTGCCTCTGCAGCTTCTTCAGCAGGCTCCACAATCTCAGCTTCCACATGCTCCGGTTCGGGCTTCTTCATACCGCAGTAGGGGCAGAATTTCTGATCTTCCTGCACATGCTTGCCGCAGCCCTCGCAGATGATATTGTGGTCAATCGCTGCCAGATCTGCCTTGGCTTCTTCGATCAGCTCCCTTGCCTGAACAATTTCTGCCAGCAACGGTGCAAATTCCTCATCAGCACTGGCAGCGTACAACTCCTCATACTTCTTGCCGATTTCCATATAAGCAGCATTGATCCGGCTTTCTGCCTGGCTGATGCTGCGCTTGATTTTCATCTTTTCCGCCATTTTCTTGGAGCTGTCGATGGCGCCTTTGGCAATTTTACTTGCGGAATTCTTTACATCTCCGCCGAATTTCAGAATCGTATCCTTCACTTCCATGTACATGTCCTCCAATTCAGAATTTCATAGCCGTTCCCGGAACGGCTACAGCAATAGTGTACCATATTTTCCGGCAATTGTCAAGTATGGAGGAAAATGGTGTCACAGTCTGTCATGCTAAAGAGCACAGCAGTATCGTCGGCGTAATTGATGAAGGACCTCAGTGCCGGACAGCCGGTCACAGTGTATGGGCAGATTCTGAAAAAAGGTTTAAAAATTTTTCCAGAACCTCTTGACAAATCGAAATTAATATGATATCATTTTAATATCACAAGGATACATGTTATCCTGGAAGAAAGGAAGTTGCACCATGAAAGAAACGATTTTGAACACGAAGAAGAACGGTATGGCAATGCTCATACTGACAGTTGTACTGTACCTGGCAGCTGCTGGGCTTGTGATCCTGGGCGGCATGACGATGGAGGAAGCCCTGGAAATCCCCGGTGTTCTGGGAATTATCATGCTTGTCGTTGGACTGGTCTGGCTGTGCGTGGGCTGGATTCCTCTGCTGGGGCTGAAAATCCTCAAGCCCCAGGAGGCACTGGTGCTGACATTGTTCGGCAAGTATATCGGCAGCCTGAAGGGGGAAGGGTTCTATTATGTAAACCCCTTCTGTTCCGCAGTGAACCCGGCAGCACAGACCAAGCTCCGGCAGAGCGGTGACGTGGGCAGTCCTGCTGCTTCAGTTGTGCGTGCTGCAAGCGGCGCAAATCAGGAGCTCAATACGGCTGGCGTCAACAAAAAGATTTCCCTTAAGATCATGACTCTTAACAACAACCGCCAGAAAATCAATGACTGTCTCGGCAACCCTGTGGAAATCGGCATTGCTGTAATGTGGCGGGTTGTGGATACAGCGCAGGCAGTGTTCAATGTGGACAACTACAAAGAATATCTGTCCCTCCAGTGTGACAGTGCGCTGCGTAACATTGTCCGTCTCTATCCCTATGACGTGGCCCCCAATGTGGATACTACCGGCGATGGTGTGGCAGACGAAGGCAGCCTGCGGGGTTCCAGCGAGGTAGTTGCTGCGAGAATCCGTGATGAGATTCAGCAGAAGGTGAAGGACGCAGGTCTGGAAATTCTGGAGGCACGCATTACTTACCTGGCGTATGCGCCGGAAATTGCGGCAGTTATGCTGCAGCGCCAGCAGGCATCCGCCATTATTGACGCAAGAAAGATGATTGTTGATGGTGCAGTAGGAATGGTGGAAATGGCACTGGAGCGGCTGAATGAGAACAAGATTGTGAACCTGGATGAAGAGCGCAAGGCTGCCATGGTTTCCAATCTTCTGGTAGTTCTCTGCGGCAATCACGATGCACAGCCCATTGTGAATTCCGGAAGTCTGTATTGATATGGCACAGAAAAAACAGGTTCCTCTCCGGCTGTCAGAAACGCTCTACAATGACATTGCTGCCTGGGCGGAGGATGATTTCCGTTCCGTCAATGGTCAGATTGAATACCTGCTGAGCGAATGCGTCAAGCAGCGCAAAAAAAACGGCAGGTATGTCCCGGAGAAAATCGACACACCCCCGGATTTCGATGTCAGCAAATTCCCATGATTCCCCTGACTGCACCAGGTTTTCACACTAATCTCCTGCGCCGGCTGCGCTCCCTGCAGCCTCCGCAGCATAGACAAAAAAGTCCTCTGCAAGAGGCGGGTGGAGGGTACACAGTACCCTCCACAAACTTTTTCCCCTCCCTTCAGGGAGGGAGCAAATGCTGCGAAACTGCCATTTTATCGGCAAGCTGCGGCAGACTTTGTCTGCCGGAATGAAAGGGAAGGAACAAGTATAAAAAACAAATCCGGAATCCCTTGACTTTTTTTTAAAAACATGGTAAAATAAACATACATTGCAAAGAAAGCTTCGGTTTTCTCTAAAGCAAGATATTGCCCGCTCTTTCGGGAGCTATAGCCATACGGACAGCTGGGGCAAATGCCGACCGCCGGTTTCCCGGCTGGCAACTTCTGTTGCCTTATTGATTCGACGCAGCGTCGATAAACATTTTATAAGTTTTCTGATCGTTTTAGCGGTGATTCCGCACATCAACTTGTGAAAGGTCAATAAGAGTAGTAAAAGGTATTCTTGCTTGTATAGACTCTGAAACCAATAATGAAGCTTCGTGCACGCAAAATGTGTATAAGATATTCATGAGCACACACCAGTTGATGAAACTGTGTGTGCTTTTTATGATTCCGAGAGGTGCTGTCATGGAGAACAAATTAAAGCTGTATGGATTCAATAACCTTACAAAATCGCTGAGTTTCAATATTTACGACGTCTGTTATGCCAAAAATCCGAGAGCACAGACGGACTATATCGCCTATGTGGATGAGCAGTATAATTCCGAGCGCATTACCGATATTATGACCCATCTTACAGAAATGATCGGTGCCCAGGTTCTCAGCATTTCCAGACAGGATTATGATCCCCAGGGCGCTTCTGCAACATTTCTTATTGCTGATGATACCATGATTCCTGCAGGCGGCACTGAGACGGTAGCACACTTGGACAAGAGCCACGTTACGGTGCATACCTATCCGGAATACCATCCGGACACAAATATTGCAACATTCCGGGTGGATATTGATGTGGCAACCTGCGGAAAAATCACACCCCTTACAGCTCTGGACTATCTGATCGGCAGCTTTGATTCCGATATTATCACCATGGATTACCGCGTAAGAGGGTTTACGCGCAATCTTGACGGGGAGAAGCTCTTTATTGATCATGATATCACGTCAATACAGGACTATATTGACGATGCGACGCTGCGAAGATACGACGCTGTGGACATCAATGTCTACCAGGCAAATATGTTCCATACAAAAATGCTCATAAAGGAGCTGGATCTTCAAAATTATCTTTTCAACACCGATGTCAATGAGCTGCCTCCCCAGCGCAGGCTTGAAATTCTGACGGCGCTCAAACGTGAAATGATTGAAATATTCAGCGGAAGGAACGTGTATAACAATGGAACTTACTCAGTGTGATGCGCCGATTTACGAGGCACTGAAAAATTTCAAGCGTATGAGGGTCGTTCCCTTTGATGTCCCCGGACATAAGAGGGGCAGGGGAAATCGGGAGCTGACAGAATTTCTTGGTGAGGACTGCATGAGCGTTGACGTCAATTCCATGAAGCCCCTGGACAATCTCTGCCACCCCGTTTCCGTCATCAGGGATGCGGAAATGCTTGCCGCACAGGCATTCGGAGCGGCGAATGCGTTTTTTATGGTGGGAGGAACAACCTCTGCCGTTCAGAGCATGATTATGTACGCCTGCAAGAGCGGCGATAAAATCATCATGCCCAGAAATGTCCACAGAAGTGCGATCAACGCTCTCATACTCTGCGATGCAGTTCCGGTTTATGTCAATCCTGACGTGAATCATCAGCTTGGCATTGCACTTGGTATGTCGGTTGCTCAGGTGGAAAAGGCGATTGAGGAAAATCCTGACGCCAAAGCAATTCTTGTGAACAATCCGACGTATTACGGGATTTGTTCGGATCTGAGGAAAATTACGGAGCTTGCCCACGCCCACGGAATGCTGGTGCTGGTGGACGAGGCACACGGCACGCATTTTTACTTCGGGGAGAATTTCCCGGTGCCGGCCATGGCGGCGGGAGCCGATATTGCCTCTGTCAGCATGCACAAGTCGGGCGGAAGTCTCACGCAAAGCTCCTTTCTGCTTTTGGGGGAGCGCATCAACTCCGACTATATGCGGCAGATCATCAACCTGACCCAGACCACAAGTGCATCGTACCTGCTGCTTTCGAGCCTTGATATCTCCCGGAAAAGACTTGCGCTCAGCGGACGTGAGATCTTTGCGAGAACCGTTGAAATGGCAGAGTATGCACGGGCTGAGATCAATGCGGTCGGCGGCTACTATGCCTACTCCAAGGAGCTTATCAACGGTGACAGCGTGTATGATTTTGATGTATCGAAGCTGTCTGTTTATACGCTGCCGATTGGCCTTGCCGGAATTGAGGTTTACGACCTTCTCCGGGACGAGTACGATATTCAGATTGAATTCGGTGATATCGGCAACATCCTTGCCTATATCTCCGTCGGGGACCGCAAGCGTGATATCGAGCGGCTGATCAGTGCCCTGACAGAGATCAAGCGCCGTTTCGGCAAGTCTGGCACGGGAATGCTTACACAGGAGTACATCAATCCCATTGTTGCGGAGACCCCCAGAAAGGCGTTCTATGCGGACAAGCGCTCCCTGCCCCTTGATGAGGCTGCCGGACGGGTTTGCAGCGAGTTTGTCATGTGCTATCCTCCGGGAATCCCGATTCTTGCGCCGGGAGAGCTTATTACGCCGGAAATTATCGAGTATATTAAGTATGCAAAGGAAAAAGGCTGCTCTATGACGGGCACCGAGGATATTACCATTGAGCGGCTGAATGTGCTGATATAATAAAGGCAGGTACTATAATATGGGACAAACTATAGGGAACCTCTAAAAACTTGTTTTTAGAGGTGGGGGTGTGGGGTGACTCCCCACGGGGTGGGGAGATGCCCCAAAGGGGCAGAGGGGACGGGCGCCGGTCAGGCGAAGCCCCACAAAATCCACCTTTTATACTTCTTTGTTTTTAAAAATAAGGGGTTTTTAGAGGTTACCTATAAATATAAGTACCAATGAAGGCGATTTCGAATATCAGTCCAAACGAGCAATAGCGGAACACATCCGCCGAAGTTCAACCAGGCCTATGGATGAAATATGGATAAGCGGTAAAGAAGCGTATCCTTGCCTTGCTATTTTAGTGAACGGAAAATATGCCTGTGTTAATTATTTTGAGAATGAGGACGGCATGATGTGTTTGTCGTACGGAAAATACGAAAAGTCGGTCGTATTTCTGGCAGGGCTTGAAGAATGGGAGGCGCCTGCCAATGCGGTAGTGTCCACAGAAGAGGCTGTTTCCTGCATGGAAGAATTTTTTGATACATTGAAAAGACCGGAATGTATCAGGTGGCAGGAATTATAATTAATATACTACGGCATTTACAAAAGAAATCAATTATCTTTAATTTATGACTCTCTGAAGGAGGAATTTTATGGAACTATGGTTTACTGAGCGTCACACCCCCAACGTAAAGTTTTCCATCAAGGTGGACAGACAGCTTTACAGCGGGAACAGTGAATTCCAGCGCATTGACGTGTTCGATTCAAAGGAATTCGGCCGCTTTCTCACGCTGGACGGCTATATGATGCTGACGGAAAAGGACGAATTTATCTACCACGAAATGATAACGCACACGCCGATGGCTGTCCACCCCAATCCTAAGAATGTACTTGTGATCGGTGCCGGCGACGGCGGCGTCGTCCGGGAACTGACCAGGTATCCGGCAGTTGAGCGCATTGATCTGGTGGAAATCGACGAGCTTGTGGTGGAGGTCAGCAAGCAGTACCTGCCGACTACGGCATGCCGCTTTGATGATCCCCGGGTTCACATTTACTATGAGGACGGTGTGAAATTTATCCGGCGCTGCGAGAATCAGTACGACATTATCATTGTGGACTCCACCGACCCCTTTGGTCCGGGCGAGGGACTGTTTACCAAGGAGTTCTATGGCAGCTGCTTCAAGGCGCTGCATGAGGACGGAATCATGGTCAATCAGCACGAAAGCCCTTTTTATGCAGAGGACGCAGCTGCGATGCAGCGTTCCCATAAACGCATTGTGGAGAGCTTTCCGATCAGCAAGGTCTATCAGGCCCATATCCCAACGTATCCCTCAGGGCACTGGCTGTTCGGCTTTGCCTCCAAAAAGTATCACCCGACCAACGACTACAACGGCACCAAATGGAGCATGCTGGGACTGAAAACCCGCTATTACAATCCCCGGCTGCATGCCGGAGCATTTGCCCTGCCCAACTATGTGGAGGAACTTCTGCGAGATGTTGAATAAAAATATACAAACCTTTATTGCCTGTGACAGCGAATACGAGAACGCAGAAATCGTTCTTTTCGGCGCAGGCTTTGACGGCACAACAAGCTTCCGCCCCGGCACAAGATTTGCTCCTGCGGCAATCAGAAACGACAGCTTCGGCATCGAGACATACAGTCCCTATCAGGACAAGGATATGCTGGATTATGCCTACTTTGACAGCGGGGATCTGGAGCTGCCCTTCGGCGATACGGAACAGGTTCTCAAGGATATCCGGGAACGCACCGCCATCATCCTGAATGACGGAAAAATCCCCTTTATGATCGGCGGAGAGCATCTGGTAACGCTGGGAGCGGTTCGCGCCGTATCGGCGCAATACAGCGATCTGCACATCATCCACCTGGATGCCCATGCGGATCTGCGCGATGACTACCTGGGGCAGAAGCTCTCCCATGCTTGTGTCCTCAGAAGATGCCATGAGCTTACCGGTGACGGACATATTCACCAATTCGGCATCCGCAGCGGTGACCGTGAGGAATTCCGCTTTGCGGAAATGCATACGGAAATGCATAAGTTCAGTCTGGACGGACTTGCCGGAACTGTTGAAGGACTAAAGGGCAGCAATGTCTATCTTACCGTCGATTTGGATGTCCTGGACCCGTCGGTTTTTCCGGGTACGGGCACTCCCGAGGCAGGTGGAGTTTCCTTTGAGGAGCTTCGCCGTGCGCTCACCCTTGTGTGCAGCGAGCTGAATATTGTCGGCTGCGATGTGAACGAGCTCAGCCCCCAGTACGACCAGAGCGGCGTTTCTACGGCAGTGGCTTGCAAGCTCATCCGGGAAATGCTGCTGGCGCTGTCATGAGATAGTACTTAAAAAAGGGGACAGCCCTCCCGGAGCGGAGGGGCAGTTTCGCAGAACAGGCTCTTAATTTGATGAATACTGCTCACACTGCAGGGCTTCGTCCCACGATCTCGCCTTGGAGATTCCAAGGAGAAAGGATATGCTGTTATGAATGTTGTACAGAAACTGCTGATAATACTGGGTGCTGCGTATATTGCGATCGGTGGTGTGGTTGCTTTTATTTTTAGTTGTGTGGGAAATACCGGACTGTTTATAGCAATTCCACTGTTATTTGTAGTGTTAGGGATCGGATTCGTGGCAGGAACTTTGCTCCATATTTCAAAAAAGAAAAGAATCCTTACACACGGCAATAAATATGCAGCGAAGATTTATGGTTATGTGGAAAATACGTCATATACCGTAAACGGCAATTTTACAGTGAATACTAAGGTTCGTTACTTTGATAAAAACGGAGTGGAGAAAGAAGCAGTCCTGCCCACACAATTCGCAAAAGGATCGGGAATGTATCCGATAGGAATGACAATAGATATCTACGAATACCAAGGAAACTATAATTTTGATCCGAAATCCGTCAGAAACGAGATTCTTCCGGGAGAATCTGTGCTTATGGATGATAAGCCCGTCGAGCCGGAAAAGATAAAAAATGTTGCAGTTACTTGCCAGAACTGCGGAGCCACCTTTCAGGCTGCCAGCGGATATTCTACTTCATGTCCGTACTGCGGAAGCTACCATAACATATAACCCCTTTGGAAGAAGTCCTGCCAGCGCAGGCTCCCGCAGATTATGATTCATATGATCAGTGAAAATTAAGGGGGCTTCGCCTGTCCCCTCTGCCCCTTTAGGTCATCTTCCCACCCCGTGGGGAGTCACCCAACCAATGCCAACAACTTAAGAAGAATACGCTATAATTGAGCAGGTTGAAAGGGCGCAGCCCTTCCCGGGGTTGAGGGGTCGGAGACCCCCTATCATTTCCCCCTCCCTTCAGGGAGGGGGAAGGGGGTGGGCAGTTTGGGCAAACAATCCCTCAAGTTGATGACACTGGTCACCCCACACCCCTACCTTAAGTGAGGTCAATTATATGAAAAATGATCAAAGAGCAGTACAGGCAATTTCAATTATAGGTATTGTCATTTGCCTTATATCTTTTGTTCTGCAACTGACTGATAGCGACTTTTTTAGTACTGTTGTTTTTTTAATTATGGCATTGTATTGTGCAATGAACGCTATAAATAGTGCTAAGAAAAAGTAGTTTTTCGATCAAAGATAAACTGATTCATATAATCAGTGAAAATTAATATAAAAAGGAGAATATTAAAATGAAAAAATGCATGATCATCGGCTGCGGAGGCGTAGCCTCCGTGGCAATTCACAAGTGCTGCCAGAACAGCGAGGTTTTTGAGGGAATTATGATTGCCAGCCGCACAAAATCCAAGTGCGATGCGCTGAAGGAGAAACTCCGGCCAACTACAAAAACGGTGATTGAGACGGCGCAGGTCAACGCCGACAATGTGGATGAGCTGATTGCACTCATAGAGGCTTATAAGCCGGACGTGGTGCTGAATCTTGCCCTGCCCTATCAGGATCTGACCATTATGGACGCCTGCCTTGCAACCAAAACGCACTACGTTGATACGGCAAACTATGAGCCTCTGGATACGGCAAAGTTTGAGTACAAATGGCAGTGGGCTTACCGTGAACGCTTTGAAAAGGCGGGGATCACGGCGCTCCTGGGAAGCGGCTTTGACCCCGGTGTTACGGGCGTTTTCTCCGCCTATGCCATGAAACACGAGTTTGACGAAATCAATTACATTGATATCCTTGACTGCAACGGCGGCGACCATGGCTATCCCTTCGCCACTAATTTCAACCCCGAAATCAACATCCGTGAGGTCTCTGCAAAGGGAAGCTATATCGAGGACGGCAAGTGGGTTGAAACCGAGCCAATGGAAATCAAGCGCGTTTACAACTTCAAGGGCGTGGGGGAAAAGGATATGTACCTCCTCCACCATGAAGAGCTGGAATCCCTTGCACTTAACATCAAGGGAATCAAGAGAATACGCTTTTTCATGACCTTCGGCCAGAGCTATCTGACACACCTGAAATGCCTGGAAAACGTAGGAATGACCTCCATTGAGCCAATCCTGTATGAAGGCAGGGAGATCGTTCCGCTCCAGTTCCTGAAGGCAGTGCTGCCCGACCCCGCATCACTCGGTCCCAGAACTGTGGGCAAGACCAATATCGGCTGTATCTTCCAGGGTAAAAAGGACGGCAAGGACAAGACCTACTACCTCTACAACATCTGCGACCATCAGGAATGCTATAAAGAAGTCGGCTCCCAGGCAATTTCCTACACTACCGGTGTTCCTGCAATGATCGGCGCAATGATGATTATGACCGGTCAGTGGGCGAAACCCGGCGTTTACAATATAGAGGAATTTGATCCCGACCCGTTTATGGAGGCGCTGAATCAGTGGGGTCTGCCCTGGGAAGAGGATTTCAATCCTGTATTAGTTGATTGAAGGGAGAATCCGGCATGAAAATGGAAGACGCTTCTTGGAGAAATCGGTGAAGTCTGGATTCTGATTGCCGAAGAGAATAGGGGATTCTTATCATAAGCACATCGAACATTATTTGGAAACCTCTAAAAACTTGTTTTTAGAAGTGGGGGTGTGGGGTGACTCCCCACGGGGT
>CAZXVI010000048.1:0-2763 GCA_964644275.1 uncultured Ruminococcus sp.
GACAGTGCTAAAAGCTGTTTGATCCAGTTTTTGCCGATTGAAGCCCATTCTCCCGAGTCCATCATCGTAGCCATAGGGATAGGAGCAACAGAGAGATACATAAATACCTCAATGATACGGCTTGCAAGTGTTATAACGATAGCGACTATCAGTATCATCACTCCGACATGTACTATCAGGGAGATAAACCACACGGTCATCAGCTCACCGAGGGAAAGTCCGCTTAGTGCCGACTTTTTCAAAGCAAGCGCCGTGTCAAGATAGTCACCTGTGCCGAATAGAGTTGTCAGACCATTGGAACAAACATTAGTTCCGAAGCCGAACAATGCAGAAGCGATATAATATGTATTCGACACCAATATTACACCGCACAGGGCTTTGATTATCCATTTGATAATTATGCTGTCATCAAAGTCCTTGAAATTGTTGCCCCTCAGCACCGTCTGTATCAGGTCATTCAGCAGAATGACTGTTAAGATAAAGCCGGCAATTGGTACAACCACGTTATTGCAAAGTGTTTCGATAGTAGTCCACACCGAAGTACCGCCTGTTCCGCCGCCTGTGAAGTTCGCAGGGTGAGAAGTCAGGTACGTTGAAACAAGTCCGCCGTCACCCGTGGTTTGCGAAAAAGTATCGGTCAGCAGATCTGAAATACCGTCAAACTGGCTCTTGATGCCGTCTTTGAACAAGTCACAGCACCAATCTTCAAGTGCGTCTATCGCATCACTGATCACTCCCATTTTTCATCACCTCCTGCTGGGGGTTGTAATGGTCTGTCGTATTTGTTAAGCTGTCTCAGTTCAAGTTTTGTGGGGAGTAGGTCACGGCAAAAGTATGCCGAGCCGAAATGATTGCCTTTGGTAGTACATTCCATATTCTTTCGAGTATGGTAGTCCACTCTTGCATCAAAGGCAAGGAGCTGTATCTGATTTCTGAATATCTTATACCGCTTTTTGCCCTGTATGCTGTTTACGGGCAGAAGCAGGGCGAAAGGCTTCTCAAAAGAAAAAGCCCTTTTCAGAACATCATCTTTCTTTGAGAATGGGGGATTGCTCACAAGTATGTCCCAATTATCAGGCTCATACTTAAAGAAATCCATGCCTTCGCTCAGACTGCTCCGCACCACCTTATATCCTTTTTCCGTAAGGCAGTTATAGTAGGCGCTCCATTCTTCATCGAACGGACACCAGATAACCTTGTCTTTCGGCAGGAACTCCAGTAACGGCTCTACCGCATAGTAAGGCGTATAGACCTCATCTCCTGCACTTGTCCTGTTGGCAGTTAAGTATCCTATGTTGATTGCCATTGTGTCACATCGCTCATTACCCGCCACAGCCCACCGCATGAGCGACCCTTCATAATTTCTATATTTACGGCATTATTTATATAGCGTTCAGCCGTTAGTTCACGCTTGTCTCTTTCTCTGAGTTTTCTTTATCAGATAGCACCTGTCATCATGGTTTCGAGAACAGGAACGAGGATAATAGCGAGCAGGATCAGACCAAGACCAGCCATAAGCTGCTTCATGCCCTGGCTCTTTGCGCCGGGGTTATCATTACCGTAACCTTCCAGGAGGTTTACGATACCCCATACACCAACACCGCCGCCGATAAGGCAGATGACACTCTTGAGAACGGTGCAGGCTGTTGTGATAAAGCTGGAAGTATCAACTTCACCGGTACCAGCCGCAAAAGCCTGAGTTGCACAGGTAGATGCCATTACTCCGGCGATAGTTGCGAACATTGTAGCCTTCTTAGCAAACTTAGCACCCTTAGAGAGCCACTTGTGCTTAGGTGCAGAGGTAGTGGTTGCTGTCTCCATAGCGGTAGCATCGACCGCAGAAATATTCATAGTTTCCATAGGTAAAAAGTCTCCCTTTCAAAATAAAAACATTCGTCCATTCAGCGTCACCCGATTATTTCTTTTTTATTTTTCGGGTTCTTAGCTGTCTGCCGTATCTCCGTCTATATCTGTTTCGGAGTCGGCATCGTAAACAGCTTCTGCTTCTGCATTTTCTCTTTCTGTCGCATCAGCAGGATAGGTAACTTCCTTTAAGGCGGAACTTGACTTGTCGATCACCCATTGACTTATTTGATCTTTCGGAGAAATGTTTGAAACCATCCCACTTCGGTCACTAACAAAACTTTGAATGTCAAACTTTTTCTTCGGGTTTGCATCAAGAAGTTCAGAGTAATTTTTGTGTCTTGTTATATCGTATTTATCTGAGAAGAACGGACGCACTCCTCTAAGCTGTAAGATACATTTTCCGCCGTCCATTACGGCTAATTCGTCCTGAGACTTCAGCTCCTTTCCGAGCTTCTGATAGTTCATACCGTAGCTTTCGCTCTGACCTCTGTTGGTAGAAGTATTGAAACTGTCGATAGTTTCCTTACCCAAACTTTCAGAGATCTCTTTCAGCGTTGACTTTTCCTTACCACCGAGAAACAGCATCGTATCACAGTTGCCTTCAATTGTGTCTGCATTGTCTTTGTAGATAGCCTTTAGCTGGCTCTTAGCTTGCAAGATGATACTTGCCGATATTTCACGGCTTCGGATAGTCGCAATGAGCTTCTCAAACTGCGGTATTTCGCCAATATTGGCGAACTCGTCTAAGAGACACCGCACATGGTACTGCAATCTGCCGCCGTCGCTGTTGTCAGCTTTGGTACACAGCAGATTGAAAAGTTGTGAATACATGATCGCAACGAGGAAGTTGAACGTTGCGTCAGTATCGGAGATTATTACAAACAGCGCTGACAGCTC
>CAZXVI010000048.1:2863-4003 GCA_964644275.1 uncultured Ruminococcus sp.
GTATACAACAGCTTTTCAGCCTTTACCCAGAAGTCATCACCGCCGGGCTGCTGAGAGGAAGAAGTATTCTTGATAAGGACTTCCACGAATTTGAGAATGTCCTTCTCACGGTTTCTTTCGGAGATATATGCGAAAGGGTTATAGTGCATACTTTTTGAGAAGTCTATCGTGTTAAAGACTTTTATGTTGTACGGCTCATAGACAGGCATAGGCTTGCCATGCTTGTCCTTTTTCAAACCGTTTTTGCCGTCCCTCTGATACACTATTTTGCCTTCGCTGTTTCTCAGCGGTCTGCCCCTTGCAAGAAGATGACCGCACTCCACAAGCACCGTACCCTTCGGATCGGTGATCACATAGGAGCTGTGCATCTGCATCAGGTTTGGCTTGACGAAAAATCGTGTCTTACCCGAGCCTGAACCGCCTATGACGAGGATATTTTTGTTTCTCGCAAACTTCGGAGCTGAGGGCTTGCCCATCGTCAGGGACTCCGTTTTCGTGAGGATAACGTTGTTTTCGGGGGTAGATAAGTCCATGTAAGGCTCAATATCCTTTTCCGTACCCCATACAGCAGAGCCGTATTCCTCGCCCTGCCTAAATTTCTTTTTGTTTTTCGACTTGACATAGAGGACTAACCTCATCACACCCGCCAGAACCAAGCCGAAAAGAATATCCAACGGGTGTAAACTGGGAAAGACCTTAGCAAAAGCGACCCCGAGATTGCTCATAAAAGGGAGTATCTTCTCCTGAAATCCGTTGCCCTCCGCTGTTCGGTACGCATAACCGATGAGGTTTCCTGCATACGCAAAGATCGCATAGGGTAAGGCTTTCAGAATGACCTTTTTTAGCTTTCGGGTGTTGATCTGCACTCGGCAGACAAAGCCTTTCTCATGTTATCGGCATAAAAGTTCGCCGTAAAAACATCATCGCCCCTTGCCCTTGGTGTCGGGGGATAGGTATGTTCGATCATCTGTGTGTCTCCCTTTTTCTCTCTTTCGATCTGTGTTTCCTGTGCGGTGACTGTGCAACACGGGCAGCTTCTCTCTTTAACTGCTCCCTCGTGAACACACCACGCTGATTTGTCTTAGCGTTTTTCCCGACGTATTCGGTAAACGCTTTCTTGAAGTTCTCAGTCTTGCTTGC
>CAZXVI010000048.1:4103-5211 GCA_964644275.1 uncultured Ruminococcus sp.
ACTTCGTAAACGGCATACGCCTGATTCTTGAACCACTCATGGAGTGCCTTGACAGCTTCCTCCGCTTCTTCATAGGTCTTGTAGATGCCGATAGGGATCTCAAGCCCCGTAATATCTCTGCCGACCATTTCAAAATCGGGATCAATAGTGCCGTCATCGGCAATATCAGCGTCCTCCCAATTTGTTTTGATGCCGATCTTTACGATATTATCGTAATTCACCATCTCATCAAACTGTGTGTAGATAGTCTTAGCCACGATCTTCACCGTCCTCTCTGCATATTTGTCTCAGCTTTTCGTGATATTCTTCCTGCAAGCGGTCAAAATCCTCAAACATCGTGTCTATGATACGCTTATCCGTCTTTTCAGCGACCATATCCATGACGATAGCTTCAAACTCGCTGTGGAAAGAATAAAACAGCTTGTCTACTGCCTTGTATTCGGGCATAGTGTCACCTCACAATCATACGCACCACCTCCTTTGCGGTCAGTCGAAGTCATCATAGTGGAGCATTTGCTGAACATCGTACTTGATACTGCGCTCCTCGGAATTTGCAACAAGGTCATACTCGCTGCCGAGCTTTATCAGCACACTGACAAGATAGCCTGTGCGGTTATTGACTGTTCCCGGCGCTTTCTGCCTAAGCACCTCATAGCCCATTTCAATGCACTCTCTGTTCAGATTCAGCACAGCCTCCTGGACTTCGTACTTCGAGAAGCTCTCGTCATTGATGACTCGACCCTTGCCCGATGTAGCAGCTTTAGCCAGCTTATCCACAAGCTGTTTGATCTCAGCAGTTGTCATATCCTTGCCGAAAAGCCTTATCCATTGGAGATAATCTTCGTATTCGATATGCTCTTTGATGATACTCTTGATTCTTTTTGTGTCTGTGTTGTATCCCTCAATCACTCCATCGATCAGATTTTCAACAGTTTCAACAGAATCCGTTTCCTGTGCAGAAGCGGATTGATTGGTGGATTCTTTATCACACAGTATTTTATTTTTGGATTCTTGATTATTTAGTTCTTTATATGCGTACCGGTTTTCAAGATGTCGTTTTTCAAGATACGGGTTTTCCGTATCAAGTAATTCCGCATCTTGAATTTCC
>CAZXVI010000048.1:5311-16100 GCA_964644275.1 uncultured Ruminococcus sp.
TCGTTTTTCAAGATACGGGTTTTCCGTATCAAGTAATTCCGCATCTTGAATTTCCATATCTCGTGGGGCAGAAATAGAGGAGTTTTCAACATTTCCAACATTGCCGCCGTCCTCATCTTCATCGGCATCCATAGGCTCGTCGCTGATAATGTAGTCCCAATCAATGATCCTGCCATTCTCAAAGACACGCACACGCTTGAGGTAATGGTGGTCATACTCCAGACGGTTCAGGCTGTTTTCGATCTTCGTCACTCCGTCGGGCAGGATAGCTGCAAGCCCTCTGATAGAAAAATTCCAATTGTCGGGGAGCGACAACAGAGTGCAAAGCGTACCACGGTCGGTAACACCCAGCTTTTTATTTCTGAATACCTTGTTGCTGATTATCGTGAAGTCACCCGATAATCTTTTTATCAGCTTTGACATAGCTATCTCTCCTCAGATCGTATTTATCTCCAACAGCTTCATTTTGTTGACAGCGTATCTGCCGTTCACGCAGATAAGAAACTGCTTATCCTCGCTCATCAGCTCTGCAAGTGCATCATCAATGACCATCGGAGGGTCAGCCTTGAAACGGCTGTACAATTCCTCGGCGGTCAGATAGTCGCTCTCGGGCAGACACATCATTGTCGCAAGGACACCCTTAGCAGCACCCGACAGGGGCTTGTCAAAGGGTTCAGCCCAGTTGATCTCACGCATACATATCTCCTCCATCTCTCTGAAATAGAAAAAGGGTGTCTCTCATTGACGGAGAAACACCCTTCGGTTTATATTTATCCCTTAGTGTAATTGCAGGGAACAAAGCGTAATAACAGGAACAAAAAAGGGCGTTCCAAATTATATGGAACGCCCAAAAGCCTTGATTCTATTAAGTTTTAGCGATATTCGACCTGCCGATTTCTTGCTGTTTTCATCATTTTGATTTGTAAAGTTTTTGTGAAGTCTTGTTCCCTTTGGACTTTACAAGTACATCCTTTTCATCCACAAGATCCAGCTGCTCTTCTGCACCATTCAGATCCCCCTTGTATCCCATGAATTTGGGATAATGAAGCATCCAGTGCTGCTGTAAGCCGCCGTTGTAAGTCCATTCCTCTATGTTGGCATTGGCTTCGGCAGAAGCATTTGCCGTTTGCAGACAGCTTGCATCACCGGATACACAGGTGAGAATCCGGCAGGTACCGTCACCATTATCCACAAACTTGAACAGCTGCGCTGTGGAACCGGTATTTTCATAAATATTGATATTGGTGCCGTCCTCCGTCAAAGCATAGTATACATCCAGGAGATAGCGGTCTCCGCCGTCCAGCATGGAGTACAGATAATAGTAGCCGTTGCCGGCGGATTTCACCTTCCAGATATTCTGCTGGAGACTGCCGTCCCCGTACTGACAGATATTGGCAGTATTGGCGGCAATGCCGTCCTGCACACCAAGGTACAGTCCCGAACCGGCATTCTGGAATGCCAGCAGAGTACCGTCCTCAAATTCGATTGCAGTACCAGGTGCTTCTGTCGGTGCCTCTGTAGGCTCTTCTGTCGGTTCCGTAGGCTCTTCTGTCGGTGTTTCTGTGGATTCTTCCGTGGGTGCCTCCGTAGCCGGCTCCGTGGGATCCGGCAATGCGTTTGCCAGATCAAAGCGGCCTTCCTCATCCTTGATCATGGACCAGATATAGCGCAGCATCCACGCATCAAAGTCAGTAATTACTGCAGAAGAACCTGCCATCATAATGGAAGTGCCGTTTCCGGGGAAGCCTCCCGGCGGATATCCATCGGATTCTCCTTCACCGCCGTAAAAGTCCGTAATGCCAAAGCCGTGACCCACTTCATGAATCTGCACATGGAGATTGGAACCGTCCAGCATATTCAGGTATGCAGTATCGGAAAGGCGCTGTCCCCAGTCTCCGCCGCAGCCGCCGATGGACGGGAAGCCCTGCGTCGCCCACATATACATATCAAAACGCTTATCCAGACCGCCCGGATAGTTATAAGCATCAAAATTGGGATCCAGTCGATGCTCAAAATGGTACATACGGGACAGTTCATCAGGAGCATACGGTTCAAGGTTCGGAATCTCCTCCACACCGTTGGAGGTATCATACTGGCTGTCATAATATTTGGTCGTTGTATAGATGATCTCATCCGGCTGGGGATCCAGAATACAGCTTGCATCAATGACTGCCCATCCCACGATATTGACATCAATATGGTCGTAGGGCCACTCATCATACCCCACCAGATAATCCGTCCAGGCATTGATGCAATCGGAAAGGAACACCTCAAATTGTTGACGCTGCTCCAGGGAAATTTCCCGGTAGGACTGCCATTTTACCACATAATTAATGGTACCCTTTCCGGCAATGATCTGGTCGAAAATGGTGTTCCAGCGTGCAGTGGAATTCTCCGCACAGATGCGGTTCGTCCAGATCCATTCCGCTGCATAGGCATAATCGCTGGGAAGATCATCCAGCGTCATGGTGGTGCTGGCTGCGTAGACTGCATCAGAATCCACTGCGTTCTCCGTATCCGCAAGGGAAATCTGTGTTCCTGCAAGTGCTACGCACATCGCAGCAGAGACAAAGGCTGCTGTGATGCGTTTTTTCATTTGCTTTGGCATATTTCTCTGTTCCTTTCTGTCATGACAGTGCATATAACTCCAATTCCCTGCAACTGTCAGTAATATAATACTCCTATTATACATGTTTTTTTGTTAATTGTCAATACATTTATTTCATGATTTTAAAAAAATATATGCTTTTCAGCAATTCATAATTCATTAATGAAAGTGAACAGACAAAAATATCGGCATCCCATATTTAGAATTAAAGTTGTAAAATAAACTTTTATTTTATTTTTATGTGAAATAACAAATTTATTTCTACCTATTTTATAGAAATTGTCTTGAACTCAAATTATTCTTGTGCTATAATGAGGATAAATCAACTGGAGGAGGGTTGGTATGCAGGGTTCTGTATTTGCATCACAGCTGATAAAATACCGCAAACGCAAGGGAATGACACAGGAGGCATTGGCAAGGCTTCTGAATGTCACGCCCCAGGCGGTTTCCAAATGGGAAAAGGGCGGCTATCCGGACGGAGAGCTGCTCCCGGATATTGCAAAAATTCTGGATGTTTCACTGGACGTGCTGTTTGGATTAAAAGAGGATGACGATGCCAACGGAACAGCTCTGCTGACGCAAGCACTTCAGGAGATGCCGGATGCAGAACGGCCGGATTTTTGCATGAGTGTGTTTTATGCCATGCTGTCTGCTTACAGCAACATCAAACTCAGCGAATTCAAACTTCCCCATAAGCTGCTGCGGGAAACCTATGCGCAGCTGAAGACGGACCATGAACTTGCACTCGCGCGTCTGAACGAGGACATGCGCTATTTCTGCTTCGTACAGCTGCCGGAGGAAGGACTGGATTCTTATGTGAAAATCAATGACAGACTGCTGCGGTTCTTCAAGCTGCTTTCACGCCGTGAGGCACTGCAAATTATTTCGTTTTTTGCAGGCGTGGAGCGCAACCATCTATGGTCCAAGGAGAAAATCGCAGCACGTCTGCATCTGCCCATGGATGTCACAGGAGAGGTACTGCATGAGCTTGATCAGCTGGGTGCCATCTGGGAGCTGAAGGTGGATGGCGACCGCGGCTCCAGCTCGGTATATGGCTACACGCACAGCGTACCGCTGGAGACGATTCTGGTTCTGGCAACTTCCTTTGTCAATTACCTCCAATATTCCGATCCTCTGATTGAAACATGGACCAAAGGTTCGTTCCGGCAAGGAACGAATCTGAAATAAATCAGGCAGCCTTTAAAGGGAACCTCTAAAAACTCAATAAGATTCGAAAAGAAAGGGCTATTTTGTGCGGATGCGCTCCATGCCGTCTTTCTACAAGCATTGTTTTTTAGAAATTCCCTGAATAAGGTTTCCATTACAGAAAGAAGGAATGTATATTATGAAGAAAAAAATCCTTGCCTGCATGGTATCCGCTGTAACTTTATGTGCAGCAGCCTCATCCTACATGCCCCGGTATGATATCCATGCGGCGGACAGCTATGACATTGCGGTAACTGTGGATATGGACGGTACCCGCAGCTCCATCAGTCCCTATATCTATGGTATCAATGATGCCGGCTATCTGGATGATGTCACCGCAACAGCTGTCCGTCAGGGCGGTAACCGGTTTACTGCCTATAACTGGGAAAACAACTACTCCAATGCAGGTTCCGACTGGCAGCACAGCTCGGATACCTACCTGACAACGGGATATGACAGCGCCCTGGCTTCCACGCCCGGTGCCTGTGCATTGCATCTGTCCGATGACGCCGCCGCCAATGGTGTGGACTATAAAATTGCCACAATCCAGATGGCAGGCTACGTTTCTGCTGATGCAAATGGCGCTGTTTCCGAAGCCGAAGCAGCTCCCTCTACACGCTGGAAGGAAGTCAGGGCTGCCAAAGGAAGTGCCTTCTCTCTGACGCCGGATACCACTGACGATTATGTGTACATGGATGAATATGTGAATTATCTGGTAGAAACCCTTGGAGATTCCACCACCTCCACCGGTATCCAGGCGTATAATCTGGACAATGAACCGAGCCTCTGGAATGCCACCCATTCCAGAATGCATCCGGAGCAGACAACCTGCGAAGAAATCGTAGCAAAGTCCACAGAATATGCAGCAGCGATCAAAGCTGTCGATCCCAATGCAGAGATCTTCGGACTGGCGCTGTTCGGCGTGGGAGCTTACACCACCTTTGTCAATGCACCTGACTGGACCAGTACTTATTCATCCCAGTACAACTGGTTTGTATCCTACTACCTTGACAAAATGGAGGAAGCAGAGCAGCAGTACGGCAAGCGGCTGCTTGACGCCATCGATCTGCATTATTATTCCGAGGACACCGGCACCTGCCGCATCACGGAATGCAAAGACAACACCCATACCGACTGCATCGAAGCACGGGTTCAGGCACCCCGTACGCTCTACGACAGTACCTATACTGAAAACAGCTGGATTGGCCAGTGGTGCAAGTCCTATCTGCCCATCCTGCCCACGGTACAGGAATCCATTGATACTTACTATCCCGGCACCAAGCTCTCCATGACCGAGTACAATTTCGGCGGCGGCGACCATGTATCCGGAGCCATTGCCGAGGCGGATGCGCTGGGCGCCTTTGCATCCAATCAGGTATATGTAGCTACGCTCTGGCCCCTGTCCTCCAGCATTGAATACCAGCTGGCAGCCATTGATTTGTACACCAACTATGACGGCGAGGGCGCTTCCTTCGGCGATACCTTGGTGGCCTCCGCTACCTCCGACATCAGTATGGCAACCTCCTATGCTGCCATTGACGGTTCGGATGAATCCAGAGTGACTCTGGTACTGACCAATAAGAGTCTTACCGATGTGCAGAATGCTGCCATCACTATAAAGGGCGATGCTGCATACAGCTCTGCTGCTGTGTATGGTATTACCTCCGAATCCAGTGATATTCAGTTCCTGGGTGCAGTGAATGGCATTGAAAACAATACCTTCACCATAGAAGTTCCCGCTCTGTCCGTGGTACAGATTGAGATTTCTGCTGATGAATTCATTCTCATGGGCGATGTCAACACGGATGGAACGGTGGATGATCTGGATGTGGCAGACCTGACGGATTACCTTCTGTGCAGGCAGGGCGCTTCTGTTTCCTTTGCCAACGCGGATATGGATGGCAGCGGCTCTGTGGATGTATATGATCTGGGCGCACTGAAGAAGAAGCTGGATGACCGTCGTGGACCGTCGGAAACTTCTGCCACCTACGAAGAAATCAACACCGCCACCTGGAAAGTACAGGATGGTGTGGATGGAAAAACGCTGACCTGCACCTTCAGCGGAAGCAGCGGTTACGCTGTTTCCTTCGGCTACGGCTATTATGATAATACAGCCACTACCTGGGTTCAGGGCACGGACACAGCCCTGGGCAATTATACATTTAACGGAAACGGGGAGGTAACCCTTTCCTTTGAAGTACCAAAAGACGCAAGCAGCCTGCAGGTACAGGTGTACTACTATGCCGTATACGACAATACTGTCGGAGATATGGTAGAGCATGATCTTGGCGATGTAGTACTCACCAGTGTGACTTATCACTAATGTCAATTCTCACAGCTCCGGCAGATATCACGGCTGTGAGGAACTGCATGCTGTGTAACATGGCAGCCATCCTCCGGATTGTAATCTTTGTTACAATCCGGAGGATTTATGTTATATCCTATGATGTACCCATGCATCCGATCCGTGTTATACTAATTCTCCAAACTGTAATAGGCATTACAGTTTGGAGGGCAGCTGCCTGCGGCAGCCGCAAAATTTTCGATAGAATACCTTTTTCTTTCCTGTATAAATGCAAAAATGCTGTTGACAAAGAGGCGGGATGTCGTTATAATAATAAGAGAACCTCTAAAAACTTGTTTTTTGAGGTGGGCTGTGGGACGAAGCCCCACAAAATCCACCTTTTATTCTTTTCTGATTTTAAAACAGAAGGTTTTAGAGGTTACCATAATAAGATGGAGTTCCTGCATTACGGCAGGCGCTCCGTATCGACAAATAATATAAGAATAAGGAGTCACTTACAGTGAATATTTTGATTGTGGGCTGCGGCAAGGCTGGCAGTATCCTGGCACAGACCCTCTGCAACGAGGGACATGATGTCACTGCAATGGATACTGATTCCGACGTCATCCATTCGCTGGTGGATAATTTTGATGTTCAGGGAATCTGCGGCAATGGTCTGATTATCAAGGATCTTCAGAAGGCTGGGGTAGAACATACCAATGTCCTCATTGCCATGACCGATTCCGATGAAGTGAACATCATGTGCTGTCTTATGGCACGAAAATGTAAGGCCAAACACAGCATTGCACGTGTGCGCAACCCTGCTTATTCCGAACAGATGGTCTTTATGCGTGAAGAACTTGGCATCAGCATGATGGTAAACCCGGAATACCACACTGCCAACGAAATTGCACGGATGCTGCGTTATCCCAACGCCATTCATGTGGAAACCTTTGCCAGAGGACGGCTGGAACTGGCGGAAATGAAGGTTACATCCGGCGGAATTCTGGACGGGCTGACCCTTTTTTCCCTGCCCGCAAAACTGAAGCTGCATCTGCTGATCTGTGCCGTCAAACGCGATGAGGAGATTATCATTCCGGACGGTAATTTCACACTCCGCGGAAATGACAAGATCTATATCACTGCCTCACACAGCGAACTGTCCAAGTTCTACAAGCAGGCAGGCGATTTCAAGTCCCGTGTCCGTTCCGCCATGGTCGTGGGCGGCGGCAGAATCTGCTACTATCTGGTTCCTCAGCTCATGGAGCTGGGTATCAGTGTAAAGATAATTGAACAGGATCTGGCTCGGTGTGAAACCCTGAGTGAATGGTTTCCCAAAGCAGAAATCATTCATGCGGACGGAACCGACCAGGAAATTCTTCTGGAAGAAGGGCTGACCAGCACGGATGCCTGCATTATGCTTACGGGTATTGATGAAGAAAATATTATTCTTTCCCTCTATGCAAAGAAGCTGGAGGTAGATAAGGTGGTTACCAAGATCAACCGTTCCTCCCTCCTGCCCATCTCTGACAGTGTGGGACTTGAAAATATCATAGCACCCAACAATACTACTGCCGCATTGATTCTGCAATATATCCGCGCCAAGCAGAATTCCGGAAACAGCAATATCATCACTCTGTATCGTCTGGCTGACAATCGTCTGGAGGCCATTGAATTCGTTGTCCGCGGCGACAGCCATTTTGTGGGTATCCCTCTGAAACAGCTGCGGCTTAACAGCGGGTTCCTCATTGCCGGCATTATCCGGGGAACCAAGCAAATTGTTCCCTCCGGTGATGACTGCCTGAAAATCAACGACAGTGTTGTAATCGTAACCACCAACCGCAAGCTCACCAGTCTGGGTGAAATTTTCTGTGATTAAGTAGAGGGCAGATATGAACTATAAAATGATTGTATATCTGACAGGGCAAATTATGCGAATGCTCGGCATTCTGCTGCTGCTTCCCCTCCTTGTCAGCGTCATTTACAATGAATCGGCCAGCCGCAATGCCTTTGCAGGCACAGCGCTGCTGCTGATTCTGCTGGGAACACTTCTTGTGATACGCAAGCCCAAAAACAAGGATGTTTTTACCAAGGAAGGAATGGCAATTGTCGCCTTTACCTGGCTGATGGTGTCCATATTCGGCGCATTTCCGTACTTTTTTTCCGGAGAAATTCCGAATTTTGCTGACGCTGTTTTTGAAACTGCATCCGGCTTCACCACCACCGGCTCCACTATCCTGACAGATATCGAAGGTATGTCAAAGTCCTGTTTGTTCTGGCGCAGCTTTTCCCATTGGCTGGGCGGCATGGGTGTACTGATTTTTATTCTGGCAGTCATGCCCCATAGCGATACCAGAACCATGCATCTTGTCCGGGCAGAATCCCCCGGTCCCACTGTGGGCAAGCTGGTAGCGAAAATGAGCTTCTCTGTGCGGATTCTCTACAGTATTTATATTTCGCTGACAGTGCTGGAAACCATACTGCTGCTCTTCGGCGGCATGAATCTCTTTGGAGCCATCACCCACGCTTTTTCCACTGCCGGCACCGGCGGTTTTGGCATTACCAATCACAGTATTGCTGATTATCACAGCGTTTATATTGAATTTATCATCGCACTGTTCATGGCACTGTTCTCCGTAAATTTCTCCCTGTACTATCTGCTGCTCATCGGAAAATTCTCACAGGTATTGAAAAATGAAGAGCTGCGTGTGTTTGCAGGATTATGTTTCTCCTCCATTGTGATCATTGCGCTGAATATTACAAAAATTTACGGAAGCTTTCTGACAGCCCTGCGCTACTCCGGTTTCCAGGTACTTGCAACAATCTCCACTACGGGCTTTGCATCGGCAGATTTCACGGAATGGCCGGTGCTCTCGCAAATGATTCTGATCCTGCTGATGTTTGTGGGCGGCTGTGCCGGTTCCACAGGCGGCGGCCTGAAGGTCATCCGTATCATGATCCTGTTCAAGGCTGCCCTGAAAGAAATCCGGTGCGTCCTCAACCCCAGAGCCGTGGTTTCCGTCAAATCTGACGGAAAAGCCCTGGATAAGGATGTGGTACGAGGTGTGAGTTCCTATTTTGCGTTATTTATGTTCCTGATGGCACTGTCCATCCTGCTGCTCGCACTGGACGGACATGATCTGGGGACAACCGTCACCTCCGTCATCACCTGTCTTAATAACGTAGGACCCGGCGTGGGCGAGGTAGGCCCTTCCGGCAATTTCTCCGGCTTTTCCTCCTGGGCAAAGCTTCTGCTGAGCCTGGATATGCTGCTGGGCCGTCTGGAAATCTACCCGCTGCTTATTCTGTTCACATTCCGGAAAAAATAATAACAGGCTGTAAAAACCAAAAGGGATTAGTATAAAAATGGGGAAGATCCCATAAAACAAAACGGCACCTCCGCGCAATGCGGGGGTGCCGTAATTGCTGTCCGCTGGAAGGACATCAGCCTTTTCTGGAGGCATTGGACAGGTGACGGAGGTTCTCAAACCGGGGTTTGATCTTATGATAGACAACCTTCGCACGCTGACCGTCACGGTAATACCGTGCCAGGGCATTATTGAATGCCAGCAAACTGTCCGATGAAGAAATCATGTCACACATCTGGGAGACCGTTTCTTCATCCGTACTCTTCCCCAGTAAATTTCGCACAGTATTGTAATACTGTACGGAATACATGGGATCCGCAGAGGCATCCGGGATGCCGTTCAGAAACGCTTCTGGAAGAAGTTCGGCAGCCTGTACTGCACTGCAGCTTTCTTCTTCCGCAAGAGGTCTGGCATAGCGCTCGCACAGCAGTGCAAAGCTCTCTTCCTTCGGAATCTCTTCCGGCTGTTCCTGGAGAGATCTCACAAATGCCTGGTAAGCATCCTCGGGCTCCGGCTTTGCCATGGACGCTGCCACAGAGGGCACAATTTTCAGCTCCACCTCTGTATTCTCAAGATAATGAGCCAAAAAGTCCGTTCCCAGCTGAAAATCCTTGTCCTTGCTGACAATATAGAGCTTCGGATCCTGCTGTACACCAATCAGGTAACCGGCATACATCATCAGCTGAATATCCAGAGCATTCTTCACCGGATCGCCGTTCTTAGGGCTGGTGGAGACCTCATTGAGTTCTACCTTGGCACGGCAATGAATCAGCTGTTCATACAGTCCAAAGGTCAGTCCGCAGCGGTTCTGGGTATAGAAGATATGAAGGGTATCCTTCTCTGTCAGCTGGTCTATGCCACTGAGTCCGTCAATGTAGACATTTTCATAATCCACTAAGTAAATCGCCATTTTTATTCACCTCCTTCTTCTGGCAATACAGGGAATCCCCCTAAAATCCTGAAAAGAGAAGACACACCGCCTCTCTTTAGCACGGCCTCAGAGATTCTCTATATAAAAAACACTTGCAGCATTGCAAGTGTTTTTCACGATTAAAACACTTTTTATTGTGGGAACCTCTAAAAACTTGTTTTCAGAGGTTCTCTTGTAATAAAATTAAACCATTCTGTCAGGCTCCATCCGCTTGATCCAGTACAATCGGCTCATCATCCGGAGCGCCTGTTCCGATGGTGCTCGCATAGTGAAAAATCCCGATAAATCGGGATTCCCATATTGACAGTATAAATTGCTGTCCCAAAATGGTCGGGATGACAGGACTCGAACCTGCGGCATCTTGGTCCCAAACCAAGCACTCTACCAAACTG
>CAZXVI010000049.1:0-15805 GCA_964644275.1 uncultured Ruminococcus sp.
ATTGCTGCACAGTCCTTGTCACCTCTGCCGGAAATGGTGATGACAATGATGCTGCCGGGATCCATAGCCGGTGCAATTTTCATGGCATGCGCCACTGCATGTGCCGATTCAATGGCCGGAATAATGCCCTCGGTTCTGGAGAGAAATTCAAAGGCGTTGACAGCTTCCTCATCGGTTACCGGGACATACTCCGCTCTCCCGATATCATGAAGATGGGCATGCTCCGGTCCCACACCGGGATAGTCAAGTCCGGCAGAAATAGAATACACCGGTGCGATCTGCCCGTATTTGTCCTGGCAGAAATACGACTTCATTCCATGGAAAATACCGGGTCTGCCCGTATTGATGGTTGCAGCGGTTTCGAAGGTATCAATACCTCTTCCCGCTGCTTCGCAGCCGATCAGCCGGACACCTTCCTCTTCAATGAAGTGATAAAAGCTGCCGATGGCATTGGAACCGCCGCCTACACAGGCGATCACAGCATCCGGAAGACGGTGCTCCAGTTCCAGGATCTGTGACTTGATTTCCCTTGAAATTACAGCCTGAAAATCACGGACAATGGTGGGGAAGGGATGGGGCCCCATGACGGAGCCAAGGCAATAATGGGTATCATCAATCCGGGAGGTCCACTCTCTCATAGCCTCGGATACAGCGTCCTTCAGCGTACCTGTCCCTGTTTTAACCGGAATAACCTCTGCACCCAGGAGCCGCATCCGGTAAACATTCAGTGCCTGGCGTTTCGTATCTTCTTCGCCCATGAATACAACACATTCCATATCCATCAGTGCTGCAGCAGTGGCAGTGGCAACACCGTGTTGGCCAGCACCGGTTTCTGCAATGAGCCGTGTTTTTCCCATTTTTTTCGCAAGGAGTGCCTGCCCCAGAACATTGTTGATCTTGTGGGAGCCGGTGTGATTGAGGTCCTCACGCTTGAGATAGATTTTTGCACCGCCCAGCGCTTTGGTAAGCTTTTCAGCATAGTAGAGCCGGGAGGGCCTTCCCGCATAATCGTTGAAGAGCGCTGTCAGTTCCCGGTTGAAATCCGGGTCGTTTTTGTAATGGTTGTAGGCCTGTTCCAGTTCAATTATTGCATTCATCAGTGTTTCAGGGATATACTGACCGCCATGAATGCCGAATCTTCCGTTCGCATTTGTCATAAACTTTCATCCTTTCTGACAGCCTGCACAAATGCTGTCATTTTATATTGATCCTTGCAGCCGTTCTGTTCCAGGGAGGAGCTTGCATCCACTGCAAAGGGGTGCAGCGCGGCAATGGCTGATCCAACATTTTCCGGAGTCAGCCCCCCGGCGAGAAAATAGGGACGCCTGATTTCCTGCAGCAGTGACCAGTCAAATGCCCGACCGGAGCCGCTGCCGGAATCCAGAAGAACGTAATCAGCAGAGGAGCCATTGGCCGCAGCAATCTCTGTTCCGCTCTGAATGCAGAAGGCCTGAATGATTGGGCAGTCCGTCCGTTTCCGCAATTCGTTGATGAATGGTTCCTTTTCATGGCCGTGGAGCTGGATTGCTTCAATAATCCCACGGTCCAGCAGATCCGTAATCTGGGAAAGCTCGGCATCCACAAAGACTCCCACAGGAGTAATACCGCTGTGCAGCCGCTTGCGCAGCAGTGCCGCTTGTTCCGGCGTTACGTACCGCTTGCTGCGGGGCGCAAAGACAAAGCCGATATAATCGGGGGAGAGCCGGTTAGCATAGTCAATGTCACAGAGCCTTGTCAGACCGCAGAGCTTGATTTTTGTCATAGGTCACCTCTCAGCTCTGCCAGCTTTGCCGCCTTATCCGAAGCACGCATGAGAGTTTCACCGATCAGTACCGCATCGGCACCGATGGCATGAAGCTTTCTGACATCGTCGGCAGAGGTGACACCGCTTTCCGATACAAATAACACATCCTTTGGAACCAGCGCGCGCATTCTGCCGCTGTTTTCCGTATCAACACTGAAATCCTTGAGATTCCGGTTATTCACTCCGATGATTCTTGCTCCGGCATCGACTGCTGCTCTGACCTCCTGGGCATCATGGGCTTCTACCAGGGCAGAGATGCCAAGTGTATCACAGATCCGGAGATAGGCAGAGATCCGTTCAGGGGAAAGCAGGGAACAGATCAGGAGAACAGCCTGCGCGCCCAGCAGCTTTGCCTCGTAGATCATATATTCATCAACTGTAAAATCCTTCCGCAGGCATGGAATGGAAACAGCATCTGCAATTTCCTTTAAATAGGCATCACTTCCGAGAAACCACCTGGGTTCTGTCAGAACCGAGATACAGTCCGCACCGGCGGCTTCGTATTCCCTGGCAATGGAACGGTAGGGAAATTCTTCGGCAATAATTCCTTTGGAGGGGGATGCTTTTTTGCATTCACAGATGAAGGCAATGCCGGGTTTCCGTAAGGCCTGCTCAAAGGCAAAGTCTCCCTTTGGCATTGCCAGAGCCTGTTCCCTGATTTCGGCAAGGGGATGGATCTTCTGTGCAGCATTGACACGTTCCATGGCATGGGCTGCCAGCTGATCAAGTATTGTCATGGTGCACCTCACGCATTGGAAAGGGCAATCAGCTGTTCCAGGGTTTCCATAGCCTTACCGGAATCAATCAGTTCTGCCGCAAGCTGGATACCTTCCCCGATGGAAGCTGCTTTTTCTCCGATGTACAGGGCTGCGCCTGCATTCATCAGTACGGCATTCCTTTTGTGTCCCTGCTCACCGCGGAGAATGGATCTGGTAAACTCTGCATTTTCTGCCGGGCTTCCGCCCCGGAGATCCTCACGGGTGCAGCGTGTAAATCCGAACTCTTCCGGCGTGATTTCTGTAGTTCTGTACCAGCCGTCTGAAAATTCCGCAATGGTGGTGGGAGCGCTCAGGGAGATTTCATCCAGCTTATCCTGACCGTACACTACCATGCCCTTGCAGACACCCATCTTCATCAGAACCTGTGCCAGGGGCTCCACCAGGGAACGGTCGTATACACCCAGAAGCTGGCGCTTGGGACTTGCAGGGTTGGTCAGAGGTCCCAGAATATTGAACACTGTCCGGATGCCAAGCTCCTTGCGGATACCGCCCACATATTTCATGGAGGTGTGGTATTTCTGTGCAAAGAAGAAGCAGAAGCCCACCTTTTCCAGCAGTGTCAGGCACTGCTGGGGATCAAGATTGATGTTCACGCCGAGTGCTTCCAGGCAGTCCGCTGTGCCGCAGGCGGAGGAAGCGGCACGGTTGCCGTGCTTGGCAATCTTCAGTCCGGAAGCCGCTGCGACAATGGCAGTTGTCGTTGAGATATTGAAGCTGTGCGCACCGTCTCCGCCCGTTCCTACAATTTCCATCAGGTCAAGGTCGTGCTCCACTTTGATTGCCTTATCACGCATGGCCACTGCGCAGCCTGTGATTTCTTCGATGGTTTCTGCTTTGGTGCTCTTGGTGGACAGTGCAGCAAGGAAAGCTGCATTCTGTGTGGGCGTGGTTGCACCGCTCATGATTTCGGTCATGACCGCATAGGCTTCCTCATAAGTCAGATCCTGCTTGTCAACGATTTTAAAAATAGCTTCTTTGATCATGGTATTACCTCCTATAAATTAATAAAGTTTTCCAGCATTTGCCTGCCGTTGGGCGTCATAATGGATTCCGGATGGAACTGTACGCCGAAAATGGGATACTCCTTGTGCTGAACTGCCATGATCTCCCCGTCTTCCGTTGTGGCGGTTACAGCCAGACAATCGGGGATGGTAGCCGCATTTGCCGCAAGGGAATGGTATCTTGCAACGGGTGCTGTGTCAGGGATGTCCTTGAAGAGCGGACATCCCTGACTGAACCGTGCCTGTGACTGCTTGCCGTGCATGAGCCGTCCGGCATAGGTGATTTCCGCACCGTAGGCAGCACAGATTGCCTGATGTCCCAGACAGACTCCCAGGGTGGGAATCCGGGGGGAAATCTTTCTGGCCGTTTCTATGATGATGCCTGCATCCTCCGGCCTTCCGGGGCCGGGAGAAAGGATGATTCTGTCCGGATGCAGTTCCTGGATTGCTTCAATGGTCATTTCGTCATTGCGAATGACTTTGATGTCCGGCTCAATCTCTCCTACCAGCTGGAACAGATTATAGGAAAAGCTATCGTAGTTATCAATGAGTAAAATCATACATCCGCCTCCTGCGCCAGTGTTAAGGCGTTCATCACTGCAGCTGCTTTGTTGATGCACTCCTGGTATTCCTTTTCCGGAACGGAGTCTGCAACAATGCCGGCACCGCTTCTGACAAATACCTTGCCGTTCTTTTTGTATGCAATGCGGATGGCGATGCAGGTGTCAAGATTTCCTGTGAAATCAATGTACCCGATGGCACCTCCGTAAATGCCGCGTTTGTTGTTTTCCAGCTCTGCAATCAGCTGGCATGCCCTGATTTTTGGAGCACCGGAAAGTGTGCCCGCCGGGAGTACTGCACTGACAGCATCCAGTGCGTCAAACTCCTCTTTGATTTCCCCCCGGACGGTGGAACCGATGTGCATGACATGGGAATACCGCTCGATGCTGTGGAGCTGTTCTACCTGAACGGTGCCGAATTTGCTGATTTTGCCAAGGTCATTTCTTCCCAGATCCACCAGCATATTGTGTTCTGCCAGTTCCTTTTCATCGGAGAGCAGTTCTTCCTCCAGGGCTTTGTCCTCCGCCTCTGTTTTGCCCCTGGGGCGTGTACCGGCAAGGGGGAAGGTGTGCAGTACGCCGTTCTCCAGCTTGACCAGTGTTTCCGGAGAGGCACCGGCTACCTCCACATCCGTTCCTGAAAAATAGAACATGTAGGGGGAGGGATTGAGTGTTCTCAGCATCCGATAGGTGTTCAGCAGACTGCCCTCAAACGGTGCGGACAAACGGTTTGACAGCACAATCTGGAAGATGTCCCCCTCCCTGATATGGTGCTTTGCACGCTCCACCATTCCGCAGTAGGTTTCCTTGTCGAAGAGGGAGGTTACTTCCCCTGTCAGCCGACCCCCCGGTTCGTGTTTCTTGACGCCGCTTTTCAGAAGGGAAGCAAGCTGTTCCAGTTCCATGACAGCCTTGTTATAGCCGGTTTCCGGATCGTCCAGCTGCATGTTAACGATCAGAACGATTTTCTGACGGAAGTGGTCAAAGGCAATGACCTTGTCAAAGAGCATCAGATCCACATCCTTGAAGCCCTCATTGTCCTCTGTGGCAATCCGTACGGAAGGCTCGCTGTAGCCTAAGAAATCATAGGAAAAGTATCCCACAAGACCGCCGGTAAAGGACGGAAGATCATCAAATCTCGGACTTTTGTATTCTGACAGAATCTGCCGGATCTGTTCCGCAGGATGCTCTGTGGTGAGCCGCAGCTCTCCCACCTTCATTTCGCTGCCGGAGCAGGTAATCTCCAGCTTCGGGTCGAAACCAAGAAAGGTATATCTCCCCCATTTTTCTTTCTCCATGGCGGATTCCAGCAAATAGCAGTGGGAGGATACATTTTTCAGAATCCTGAGCGCCTCAATGGGCGTGCAGATATCTGACAGAATTTCGCAGCTGACGGGCAAAATGTTGTATTGTCCACTGTCTGCAATCTGTTTTACAGTTTCAAAGCCTGGTGAGAAAATCATCACAACACCTCCAAAATTCAAAAAAAGCTTCTCCGGCATCTGCCAGAGAAGCTTTTGCTGCATGCGAAACAAAAAATGCCCTGACAGAACATACCTATCTTGTTCTGTCAAGGACGAATAACTATCATTATCCGCGGTGCCACCTTGATTCACAGCTCTGAAGGCTGCGCACTTAGCGGGATACCAACATATCCCCGGCAACTGACGTATGCCCCACGTCGCAGAATACTCTGTACCATCCGATACATTTGACTGCGCCCTCAGCGGTCCATTTGATAATCTGGGGTTCATCCGGCTCTCAGCTTGCCCGGACTCTCTGTGGAATCATAATTACCGTTATCTCCGCTTCAACGGTTTAGGTATTCAATTGATAATTTTAGTATAACACCAAGTTCCTGATTTGTCAAGTCATTTTTAAAAATAAATAAATCAATTATTTTTATGGTTAAGCTGCCGCATTTTGCAGATTCATTTGATTTCTGCGATTTTCCGTTTTGTTCTTGCAAATCCATGGCCGATGTGGTATAATACCAGTAATGGAATTTTCTAAAATAATCAGACTGCCCAATGCATCATCAGGAGGTGCAATGTATGCGGACATTACTGGCGGCGGAGGATGACAAAGAAATCAACCGGCTTATATGCGACTATCTGTCCATGGAGGGGTATCATATGCTGTCGGCAGAAAACGGATTGGAGGCGCTGCGCCTGCTCCGTGAGCATGAGGATATTGCCCTGGTACTGCTGGATCTCATGCTGCCCTATCAGAGCGGTGATATGGTACTGCAGAAAATCCGGGAATTTTCCAGCGTTCCGGTCATCATTGTCTCAGCAAAAAGTACGGTACAGACGAAAATTGATCTCATCCGCATGGGAGCGGATGACTACCTGACCAAACCCTTTGATCTGGATGAACTGGCGGTTCGGATTGAGGCAGTCCTGCGCCGCAGTGCGGCACCTCCGGCACAGCTGGAGGTGGAAGCCCCCCTGACCCTGGGCGGTCTGGTGCTGGATCCTGCCGGTAAAACCGTTACTGTCAACGGAAATCCTCTGACGCTGACCGGAAAGGAATACGCCATTCTGGAGCTGATGCTCCGTCATCCCCGGAAGCTCTTCTCCAAGGCGAATCTTTTTGAGAGTGTGTGGAATGAGCCGTACTTCAGCGAGGACAACACGATTAAGGTTCATATGAGCAACCTGCGCAGCAAACTCAAGCAATATGCGCCCGATGAAGAATATATTGATACTGTGTGGGGAATGGGGTATAAATTACACAGCAGCTGACAGAAAGGGTGCAGTGTCCCATTTGAGGAAACCTCTAAAAACTTGTTTTTATGAGGTGGGGGTGTAGGGCGACAATGCCAACAACTTAAGATAAGTGAGCAGGTTGAAAGGGCACAGCCCTTCTCGGGGTTGAGTGTGACTCCCCACGGAGTGGGGAGATGCCGCAAAGCGGCAGAGGGGACGGGCACCTGTCAGGTGCGGAGACCCCCTATCATTTCCCCCTCCCTTCAGGGAGGGGGGCGGGGGGTGGGCAGTTTTGGAAAACAATCCCTTAAGTTGATGACATTGTGTAGGGCGAAGCCCCACAAAATCCACCTTTTATACTTCTTTGATTTTAAAAACAGGGGATTCAGAGGTCCCCTTAATGATTTCTTAACCATTTTTTTAACGGTTTCTTTACCCCGGCGGTGTATCATAGAGACAACAACAATTGAAAGGACGGATTCTCTATGACGGATACCATACTCTCCTTAGAGCAGCTTACCAAGAACTACGGTAAAACCACTGTCGTGGACCGCTTTGAGATGAAGGTGCAGAAGGGGCATATCTGCGGTCTCATTGGCCCTAATGGTGCCGGAAAAACGACGATTATGCGCATGATAGCAGGGCTGACCCTGCCGGACGGCGGAATCATGCGTTTCTTTGGAACGAACAGCAATCTGGATGAGCAGCGCAGGCGCATGAGCTTTATGATTGAAGCTCCCATTGTAGATCCCTCTATGACGGCACGGGAGAACCTCAATTATGTACGCTATGTCAGGGGCGTTGCGGACAAGCAACGCATTGACCAGGTATTGGACTATGTGGGGTTGGCAGATACGGGAAATAAAACCGCCAAGAAATTTTCTCTGGGCATGCGTCAGCGTCTGGGAATTGCCATGTCCCTGCTGTCCCAGCCGGAAATCATGGTGCTGGATGAGCCGGTGAACGGTCTGGATCCGGAGGGAATTGTGGAGGTACGCCACATGCTGAAACGGCTTGCGGAGGAGGAGCATGTGACCATTCTCATTTCCAGTCACCTGCTGTCGGAGCTGTCCGAGTTGTGTACGGACTTCACCCTCATGAACCATGGCAGGCTGATTGAAAGCTTCAGTGCGGAGGAGCTTCAGACCAAATGCCGAAATCACATCAGCATTCGCACCAATGACATCAATCGTACAGCGGCGCTTCTGGAACAGCAGCTGGAGCTGCGGGAATATAAAGTGATCCACGGTGACGAGCTGCATATTTTTGAAAGACTGGATCAGGTCGAGACCATCTCCAGAACCATTACGGACGGAGGTCTGACCATTACCAAATTTGTTGAGGAAGGCGAGAGCCTTGAGGACTATTATCTTTCGAAAGTAGGTGCGCTGTCATGACAAAACTGATTCGTGCAGAATGGTACCGTTTCTGCCATTCCGGAATGTTCCTGGTGATTTTGCTCGCCGGCTCTCTGCTGGGAGTTTTCATGTCGTGCATGAATGATGCCGATATAGCGGCTTTCCTGAAACTGCCGTTTGATATGGCACTGACCGGTCTTTCTCTGGGAATGCAGTCGGGGCTGTGCATCATTGTGGCATCCATTGTAGCCGCTGCCTGCGGTATACCTTTCAGCAACCGTACTGCCTATTATGAAGTTATGGACGGTGCAAGCATCTCTTCCATCATCCTGAGCAAGCTGGTGGTTTATGTGGGTGCGGCAGGCGTATCTTTTCTGCTGCCGTTCTGGCTGCTGTGCGCCTGGCTGATTGTGCATAACGGCATGGGAGAATTTCATGCGCTGCCGGAGTTTGCTGTCATGGTAACAGTGGTGTTCCTGCATGTCATTACATTTTGCGTGTTTATTACGCAGATTATGAAGAGCCTTGCCGGTGCCATTTTCCCCTATATCCGTTTTATGATAATAGAAATGCTGGGTCTGGAGATGATCATGATGCAGGAGGGAAGCAGAGAGAGTCTTAGAGGAATTTATGAATGGTTTCCTCTGGGGCAGATCAATGCCCTGGCAGCTATGGAATACCCCGCTGCCCTGCTGATGAAGACCATTGTCAGCTTTGTGCTGGAGTTTGTGATTCTGTACAGCATCGCCTATGTGACCTATCGGAAAAAGCTGTTTGTAAAATAAAGACGCAGACATTTAGTCCAGCATTGCGCCGGCAGGCGCAATGCTGGACGGGACTTTTTCGACAGCCTGCGTGCTGCTGCCCTGCCTCTCCGGCAGGGCAAGTCCTGTTTGCCTGCAAAGGAGGGATTTCTATGGTTCCGGTTCTGATAATACTATCCTGTCTGCTGTTTCTGGTGCTGCTGGCAGTTCTGCTGCGTCTGCTGCAGCTGAAACGTGAAATCCGCCGCTTTGCCAGAGAAACGGACAAGCGCCGGGACAGGGATTACGAGCAGCCCCTGAAGGTGGGATGCTTCGACCCGGACCTGGTTGCCCTTGCCAATGCTGTGAACAGACATACCGAGCTGCAGCGGAGTCTTGCCATTGAATATGAACGGGGCAACAAACAGCTTGCCAGTGTGATTTCCGGCATTTCCCATGATTTCCGTACGCCCCTGACTGCTGCTCTGGGCTATCTCCAGATGGTACAGAAAAGCGATGAGCTGTCCCCGGTCTGTGCGGAATATCTGGACATCGCTGTCCGGAAAAACGCCTATCTCAAAACACTTTCCGATGAGTTCTTTGAGCTGACCAAGCTGGAGCAGGGAACGGAGGATACAGCCCCTGAATCGCTCAGTCTCAGCAATCTTCTGACGGAATGCCTCCTGTCCCAGTACCAGTGGATTGAGGCGAGGGGAATAACACCGGTGTTTGCGGTGGAAGAGGGAATCCTCGTTTGCAGCAGCCGGACACGACTGCTGCGGATCCTGGAAAACCTTTTGTCCAATGCAGAAAAATATGCCTGCCGCCGGCTGGAGGTGAGTCTTTACCGGGAAGGGAAAGAAATCGTCCTGGGTGTGTGCAACGATCTGGCGGACACTGCCGGAGTGGAGATGGAGCGGATTTTTGAGCCGTTCTACCGGGGCGGTGCCCGGAGCCGGGAAGGCAGCGGCCTGGGACTCTATGTGGTGAAAAGCCTTGCAGAAAAGCTGGGCTATACTGTCAGCGCTGTCCTGGATGGGCAGGGACTCTTTACAGCGGAACTAAGAATACCGGACTGTATGGGGGCGGCAGAGAACAAGGAGTAGTATCAAAACCCGGCGGAGCTTTTCTTAAAAGGCTCCGCCGGGCTGCAGTTGTTTCTATTGTGCTGAAGTTCCCAGTTTCAGGAAATACTCATGAAATGCTGCTGACTCCTCCAGCTCCGGATGGAAGGCAAGTGCCAGCTGATTGTGATCCCTTGCTGCCACAATTCTGCCGTCCACTTCGGCAAGCACCTCGGCAGTGGAAACACTCTCAATATAGGGTGCCCGGATAAAGGTCATGGGAATGCTGCCGATCCCCTGGAATTCCGCAGTGGTGCGGAAGCTTCCCAGCTGTCTGCCATAGGCATTGCGCCTTGCAGTGATTCCCATGGTGCCCAGATGTACCGTCTCTTCTCCGGCAATCCGTTCTGCCAGCAGAATGAGTCCTGCACAGGTGCCCATAACTGGCATGCCGTCCTGGATGCGCTGACGGATGGGTTCCATGAGAGAAAGCTCATGGAGCAGCTTGCCCATGACAGTGCTTTCGCCGCCGGGAAGTATCAGACCATCGAAGGAACGCTCAATATCACGCCTTTGCCGGATTTCAAAAACCTCGGCACCGCAGGCAAGGAGTTTTTCCTCATGCTCTGCAAATGCTCCCTGAAGAGCAAGGACGCCGATTCTCATTACTTACCTCTTTCTGCCATAAGGAGGCTGATTTCTTCCTCGTTAATGCCCACCATTGCTTCACCCAGATCCTCAGAAAGGGCAGCAAGCATTTTGGCATCACGGAAGTTGGTCACTGCCTTGACAATGGCGGCAGCACGCTTTTCCGGATTGCCGGACTTGAAAATGCCGGAACCGACAAATACACCTTCTGCGCCCAGCTGCATCATCAGCGCAGCGTCGGCAGGCGTTGCAACACCGCCGGCTGCAAAGTTCACCACAGGAATTCTGCCGTTTTCATGAACATACTGCACCAGATCATAGGGAACCTGAAGCTCCTTGGCCTCATGGTACAGCTCGTCCTCACTCATGGACTGGATCTTGCGGATTTCGCTGTTCATTTTCCGCATATGACGCACTGCCTGTACAATATCTCCCGTGCCGGGTTCACCCTTGGTGCGGATCATGGAAGCACCTTCGTTAATTCTTCTGAGGGCTTCTCCCAGATCCTTGGCGCCGCAGACAAAGGGAACATCGAACTTCCGCTTGTCAATGTGGAATGTATCATCTGCCGGTGTCAGTACTTCACTCTCATCAATATAGTCAATTTCAATTGCCTGGAGAATCTGTGCTTCTGCAAAGTGACCGATTCTGCATTTTGCCATAACCGGGATGGAAACAGCATTCTGAATGCCCTGAATCATTTTCGGGTCGCTCATTCTGGAGACGCCGCCCGCTGCCCGGATGTCGGCAGGAATCCGCTCCAGCGCCATAACAGCGCAGGCACCTGCGGCTTCTGCGATTTTTGCCTGTTCCGGTGTAGTTACATCCATAATGACGCCGCCCTTGAGCATCTGCGCCAGTTCCTTGTTCAGCTGATAACGATTGTTTTCCATGATAACACTCCTCTTGATTTACTGTAGATTTTATGCTATAATGGTAACACAAAAGCGGCATGATCACAATGTCCGATTTGAGTTTTTTTGATAAGGTCAGTTGCGTATGATTACATTCGAGTTTGATACCAGCCACAAAATTCCTTTGTATCAGCAGCTTTACAGCTATATCAAAGGAGAAATTGAGAAGGGTAACATCAAGGCCGGGGATAAGCTTCCCTCCAAACGGACGCTGTCCGCCCATCTGAAAGTCAGCATCGTCACGGTGGAAACTGCCTATGCCCAGCTCATGGCGGAGGGGTATATTACCTCGAAGCCCGGCAGCGGCTTCTATGCTGAACACATGGCTGCCAGCAAACCACGGAAGGAAGGGATACCGCCTCCCAGTGAGCCGCTGGAGGAGACGGTGCAAATCCGGTATGACTTCCGCACCAACCGCATGGATGCTTCGGATTTTCCGTTTTCCATCTGGGCAAAGCTGTCCCGTGAGGTGCTGAGCGAACAGAGCCCGGAGCTGCTGAATGCCTGCCATCCCCAGGGAACGCCGGTGCTGCGCCGCCGGATTGCGGAATATCTGAAAAGCTTTCGGGGGATGGAGGTTAGTCCGGAACAGATTGTCATCGGCGCAGGGACGGAATATCTGACCAGCCTGATGATCCAGCTGCTGGGCAGGGATAAGGCGTACAGTGTGGAGAATCCGGGCTATCAGAAAATCTATGAAGTATTCAGTGCCAATGCGTCCAGGGTTTTTCCCATTCCTATGGACGAGAAGGGAGCCAGCGCACAGGCAATTTCCGGCTTTGGCATTGATGTACTGCATATTACGCCCTCCCATCATTTTCCTCTTGGGATTGTGATGCCTCTGAGCCGCCGACAGGAGCTGCTCCAATGGGCGTATTCCCGTGAGGACAGATATCTGATTGAGGATGATTATGACAGTGAATTCCGCTATTCCGGCAGACCCGTACCGGCACTCCAGAGCCTGGACCGGGAGGGAAGGGTCATTTATATTAATACCTTTACAAGAACCCTGGCGCCGTCCATGCGCATCAGCTATATGATTCTGCCGCCCCGGCTTTGCCGGAGATTCAGCAGCCGTCTTGGCTTTTATTCCTGCACCGTCCCGGTAATGGAGCAGCTGACTCTTGCCAAATTCATGGAGAAGGGGTATTTTGAACGGCATATTAATCGTATGAAAAAGAGCTATCAGCAGCGGCGGGATCTTCTGTGTGAAACCATTGCCGGAGGAAAGCTGAATCCGATTGTGCATATTGCCGGCTGCGATGCGGGCATGCATCTGCTGCTGACGGTGGAGAATGGCATGACCCAGCGGGAGCTGATTGCATCCGCTGCAAGAGAGGGAGCTAAGGTATACGGTTTGTCCGAGTATTATTGGTTTCCCGTTCCTTATATGCCTGAAAACACTGTGATAGCCGGTTTTTCCGGTCTTAATGAGGCACAGATTGAGGAGGGTGCCGATGCTCTTGCCCGTGCATGGGCCAACTAATCCCTGGCTTCAGATGCTGTGCATAGAAATTTTTCTACACTTTTTGGCGCCGGCTTGTGATCTTTCACCAAAAAAATCTCACACCGGAATTTTTTTTGAAAAAAAGGTTGACAAAATCCGCTTGCGGATGTATAATAGCAACATGGAAGACAAAGATGTCTCGGAGATGAAATCTCAAGGCATCTTTGTCTTTTTTTATTTCTCGTGAAAGAAGGAAATCATTATGAAACATGTGCCGGATTATTTCGCAAGCATGGTGTTTGATGACAGAGTGATGAAAGCACGTCTGTCTTCCGATGTATACCAATCCCTGAAGAAAACAATTAATGAAGGAGCACAGCTGAATCTCTCCGTTGCCAATGCAGTTGCAGAAGCTATGAAGGAGTGGGCGGTTGAAAATGGTGCCACACATTATACCCATTGGTTCCAGCCGCTGACAGGCATTACCGCTGAGAAGCACGACAGCTTTATTTCACCCGCTCCTGACGGCAGAGTCATAATGGATTTTTCCGGAAAAGAGCTGATTAAGGGTGAACCGGATGCCTCCTCTTTCCCTTCCGGCGGCCTGCGTGCCACCTTTGAAGCAAGGGGCTATACCGCATGGGATCCCACCTCTTATGCCTTCATCAAAGGCAAGACCCTCTGCATTCCTACTGCTTTCTGCTCCTACGGCGGAGAGGCACTTGATAAGAAAACACCGCTGCTGCGTTCCATGGAAGCACTGAACCGCCAGGCAATGCGGGTTCTGAAGCTTTTCGGCAATGAAAATGTGAAGTATGTCCATACTTCTGTGGGGCCCGAACAGGAATATTTCCTGGTGGATAAGGCACTGTACGACAAGCGGAAGGATCTGATTTATACCGGACGCACATTGTTCGGCGCCAAGGCACCCAAGGGGCAGGAAATGGATGACCACTACTTCGGCGTCATCAAGCCCCGTGTGGAAGCGTACATGAGCGAACTCAACGAGGAACTCTGGAAACTCGGCATTCTTGCTAAGACGCAGCACAACGAGGTAGCCCCTGCGCAGCATGAGCTGGCTCCCATCTACAGTACAACCAATATTGCCACCGACCACAACCAGTTGACCATGGAAATTATGCAGAAGGTGGCAGCCCGTCACGGTCTGGTTTGTCTGCTCCATGAAAAGCCCTTTGCAGGAGTGAACGGAAGCGGCAAGCACAATAACTGGTCCATTTGTACGGATACCGGCGTGAACCTGCTGACACCCGGCGAAACCCCCTATGAAAATGCACAGTTCCTGCTGTTCCTCTGTGCTGTCATTAAGGCAGTGGATGACTATCAGGATCTGCTGAGAATTTCCGTTGCCACAGCGGGCAATGATCACCGACTTGGTGCAAATGAAGCGCCTCCTGCAGTGGTTTCCATCTTCCTGGGTGATGAGCTGAGCGCAATCCTGGAAGCAATTGAAACGGATACTCCTTACAGTGCAGCGGAGAAGACCCAGATGAAGCTCGGTGTGGATGTGCTTCCGAAGTTTACAAGGGATACAACGGACCGCAACCGTACATCCCCCTTCGCATTTACCGGAAACAAGTTTGAATTCCGTATGCTCGGTTCCTCCAACAGCATTGCCTGTGCAAATATCATGCTCAACAGTGCAGTGGCTGAGAGCCTGCGGATCTATGCGGACAGACTGGAGCAGGCGGAGGATTTCCAGGCCGCACTCCATGAGATGATCAAAAAGACCATTCATGATCACAAGCGTATCATTTTCAACGGCAACGGCTATGATGAAGAATGGATTCAGGAGGCTACAGAGAAGCGCGGACTGCTCAACTACCGTACCACTCCTGACTGCATGCCCCACCTGCTGGACAAAAAGAATGTGGAGATGCTTACCCTGCATAAGGTATTCTCCGAGTCCGAACTGGAATCCAGAGTGGAGATCATGCTGGACAACTACACCAAGACAGTAGTAATCGAAGCGAACACCATGTCCGAAATTGCCAAGCGTGAGATCCTTCCGGCAGTGGAGGAGTACACAGCGTTCCTTGCAGAAACTGCTTCTGCAAAGCTGACGCTGGGGGCAGATGTTCCCTGCAGCTATGAGAAGGACATTGTTAAGCGGCTTTCTGAACTTTCCGGACAGATTTATGAGGGCGTTCATGGGCTGGAGACTTCTGTGGCATCCTTGCAGAATGCAAAGGACATTGTTGAGGAATCCTGCATGATCCGTGATACGGTACTGCCGGAAATGGCGAAACTCCGCAGTGCTTGTGACGAAGCAGAAACACTGACTGCTGAAAAGTTCTGGCCGTTCCCCACATACGGTGACCTGCTTTTCAGTGTGAAATAACATACGGAAATCTCCGATGGCTTGATGTCTGAGACTTCCCCAAAAAACTTCAAAAGAAGGAATGATTGATTATGACAGTTGAATTTTGGTTCCTGATTGGTGCCGCACTTGTGTTCTGGATGCAGGCAGGCTTTGCCATGGTAGAGACGGGCTTTACCCGTGCCAAGAATGCCGGCAACATCATTATGAAGAACCTGATGGATTTCTGTATCGGTACCGTTGTATTTTCCCTGCTGGGCTACGGCATTATGATGGGTGAGGATGCCCTGTTCGGTCTGATTGGTATTCCGAACATGGATCTGTTCACAAACTTCAAGGAGTTTATTGCAAGCCCGGCTGACGGCAGCTTTACAAGCGCTTCCACATTTGTATTCAACCTTGTATTCTGTGCGACAACTGCTACCATCGTATCCGGTG
>CAZXVI010000050.1:0-14583 GCA_964644275.1 uncultured Ruminococcus sp.
GAAATGACCTCACAGGAGAGTGCATTCTACAGCGCGCAGGATGCGGACAGCGAGGGCGTGGAGGGGAAATTCTATACTTTTACGCTGGAGGAAATTCTGGAAGTGCTGGGCGGAGAGGGAGAGCAATTTGCGCATAGTTTTGACATC
The DNA here is from genome assembly GCA_964644275.1 of uncultured Ruminococcus sp. Taxonomy (GTDB): domain Bacteria; phylum Bacillota; class Clostridia; order Oscillospirales; family Ruminococcaceae; genus UBA3855. The sequence continues at coordinate 148 of CAZXVI010000050.1, forward strand.
ACCCCAGGCGGCAATTTTGAGGGTGTGAACATCCCGAATCTGCTGAAAAGCGGTGACCTGGAGTCGGACTTCTCTGAGGAGAAGCAGAAACTTTACGACTACCGCAGACAGCGCACAAGTCTGCATCTGGATGATAAGATCCTGCTGTCATGGAATGCCATGATGATTGCGGCAATGTGCATGCTTTACAGAGTTTCACGGAATGAGAAATACCTGCAGGCAGCACAGAATGCACAGGCTTTTCTGGAACGAAATTTGTGTGACGGCTTGCAGCTTTACACGAGCTTCCGTAATGGGAAACGCTCTGCTAAGGCGTTTCTGGACGATTATGCATACTATGTTTCCGCACTGATAGAACTGTACAATTCCACACTGGACAGCAATTATCTTGAAAAGGCGGAGCAGTGCTGTAATGAAGCAGTCAAGCAGTTTGCAGATGAAAACGGCGGATTTTTCCTTTGTAAAGCGGAAAGTTCCGAGCTGTTCCTAAACCCCAAAGAAACCTATGACGGGGCAATTCCAAGCGGAAATTCTGTCATGGCGTATAATTTTGTGCGGCTGTATCAGCTGACGGAGGATGAGAAATACAGAGAGCTTGCGGAAAAGCAGTTTGCCTTTTTATCCGCACAGGCAGCGGAATATCCTGCAGGGCACAGTCTGTTTCTGCTGGCAAAGCTGCTATATGAAAATCCGCTGGAGCATGTGACGGTCGTATTGAAAGAGCAAGCGGATCTGTCAGAAGTCCGTAAAATGCTGCCCTTCCTTGCCAATGTTTCTGTGATGCAGGAAAGCATGGAGTATCATCTTGTAAACAAAAAGACAACTTACTATGTGTGCAGGAAGCATGGATGTCTGCCGCCAGTGAATGCATATCCTGCTGAACAATGTGAAAAAGCAACCGGAGATTGAGCAGATAAAGGGTCGGTGACAATGCATTGACTACTGATTTTTGAAGCGTTATAATAAAAACAGTTGGGTTTCTCCTTCTTCCTCCTCCGGAGGGTACTGCGCACCCTCCACCTTCTTGCAGAGGAATTTTCGTCTATGTTTCGGGGGGGGCAGGGGGCGCAGCGAAACCATAATAATTTTGTCCAGCCCTGCGCCGATAGGCGAAGCAGCTGGACAGGATTCAACAGTCTGACGGAATAGTTCATTTCAAACCGTTCCGGGATTTTTTGCTCATACGCCGCCTGTGGCGGCTATGAAAATCATAATTTTTTATTATGATTTTCAAGTGAGAATAGTATAACTTAGATCTTCAAGGAATCTTCTTGCTTCCTCAGCACCGCCGCTTGCTTTAAAACTCTCGGAAATTTTCTTGGCAGCATTTTTATAGCTTGCATTGTTCAGAACTCGCTCAATTGCATCAAGAATATCCGATTTTTCGGCAGATTTCAGCGTCAATCCGGCACCAAGCTCCTCGGTTCTTAGAGCAACCGCACCCTGTTCCGGCGTCTGAGGACAAAGAATCAGCGGTACTTCAAAATATAATCCTTCTGAGGCAGAATTCATTCCGCAGTGTGTGATGAAAACATCTGATATTGAAAGAACAGCCATCTGGTCAACGGATTCATATACCTGAATGTTATCGGGAAGATCGCTGAAATGATGCGCATTTGTTCCCAGCGAAATAATCACCTGATAATCCGTTTCCTTCAGAGCTTCAATGCAGTTTCGGTATATCTCTTCATTTTTTACGACTGTACCCATTGAAATGTATATCGTTTTGTCTGCTGTCTTTTCCACTGGTGTTTCGACAGGTCTGATTGATGGACCGATAAAATGATATTTGTCCGAAAAGGTGTCCGCACAAGGCTGAAAATACTTTGAGGTGTATACAATCGTATTCGTGTTATTGTCATTGCGAACAACTTCCATTATGCTTTTAATGGGATAACCCTTGTCCTGAAGTCTTTTTAGCTGCTTGTTGATTTTAGGCATCGAAAAAATCATTTTGAATAATTCGCCTAAGCCGTGCTTCATATATCTGGAAGAACGATCATTGAATGCGAAGGTCGTTGTGGAAGAAACATAAGGAATGTGATATTTCATTGCCGTCAGCTTTCCCCAGTAGGCAACGGAGTCGGATACGATAATGTCGGGCTTGATTTCTCCTACCTTTTCGGCTACCATTTCATCAAGCGCAAGAGTTGAGCTGACAAGCAGTTCGGTTGCAAAAGCCATATCCTTTCCTACTCTATCGGCATTTTCCTTATCTTCCATTTCAAAATCGTAACCGTCACAGCTGATGAAATGTGCTCCTGCATTTTCAAGCTTTTCTCTGAAATCTTCAAAAGAGAAATAATATACCTCATGTCCTGCGGCGGTCATTTCCTTTACAAGGCCAAGCGTGGGATTTGTATGTCCGTGTGCAGGGATACAGAACCAGGCTATTTTCATTTTGCAATACCTCCGTTGCGTTTCGATTGATACTGTATAGATTATATCACCGAACGGCTGAAAAGTCAATGCTGAGAAGAATGATAAGGAACTGCTTGATGATATGGTGCGTGAGCTGGAGACTGCCGATATAGCCCCTACGCAGTTTGATGAAATGCTGCGGCGGATTATGGCGGAGAACGTGACGGTTGGTCTTGATGGTGAGATGGTATTCCGATTCCGTAATGGGATTGAGATAACTGTCGAACAGATATGACGACACCCCACAGGGCTGACAGACTGGTTTGGTCTGCTTGCCGAATGTTCGGCATACCCTGTGGGGTGATTTTTTATTTATTCAGAAGTTCTCTCTTCATCATGCAGAGATCAAACACATCCAGACTTCCATCCTCGCAAAGGTCGCCTGCCTGCCAGTCGGTAATATCACCTGCACAGAGCAGCCACTTCTGGAGCATAATTACGTCGGCAACTGTGAAGCTTCCGTTTGCATTGACATCGCCCTTAACCGCATCATGCACATTTTCATGAATTGACAATGTTTCTATGCTGACAATCTCACCGGTCTGCGTATGATATGTAAAACGAATTGATATGATATCTCCGCTTTCATAGAACAGAAGATTTTTGCTTTCATCTCCGCCATAATATTCCGTTCCGCTGAAGCTATATGAACCATTTTCGGAAAAATGGATGATACCACCATTGTCATTCGTTTCAATCGCACTGATCGTGTCTTCAAATTCTATGGTTTCCAGATCGGACGCAGGCTCCGTTGCCGGTTCTGTTGTCGGTTCCGTTGCCGGTTCTGTTGTCGGTTCTGTTGTCGGTTCCGTTGCCGGTTCTGTTGCCGGTTCTGTTGCCGGTTCTGTTGCCGGTTCTGTTGCCGGCTCAGTTGTTGGTTCGGTTGTCGGCTGCGTTACAGAGGACATATCAAATCTGCCCTCCTGTGCGGAAAGCTTTGTCCACGCATATCGTGCAAACCATGTGTCAAACGATGTAATTTCAAAGGATCTGCCGGCCTCCATGATGGAACCTTCACCGCCGGGGAAATCTCCGGGCGGGATGCCGTCGGAATCGCCAATTCCGCCATAATAATCAGGGAAACCAAAACTATGACCCATTTCATGCAGCAGAACATGCTGACTTGTTGTTCCGTCAATCAGACCAAGAATGGCATTGGAAGAAAGATACTGTCCGTAATGCCAACCGAAGCCGCCCATATCAATCAATCCGTTAATACCCTCAAGGAACATGTCATAACGGTTATCATAGCTGCCGTTATATGTCCAGCTCTTATCTGACCAATGCACATATCTTGAAATCTCAGTTGGTTCTGAAGGTTCAAGTGTCGGGATCGCAGAGGAATCCGCCGCCATTCCACTCTCAATAATGTAGTCACGCATAGTAGAATTCATTGTTTCAGTATAGACAACTTCATCGGATTGGAGATCCAGCAGACAACTCTTATCCAGTACGCTCCATCCAACAATTTCAACAGTAACATCATCAAACGGCCAGTCCTCATACCCTTCAAGGCAATCATTCCACTTGTTCAGTGCCTCATTCAGAACAACCTCAAGCTGCTGTCGCTGTGCTAATGTGATCTCCTGATACGAGTCCCAGCGGATAAGGTAGTGAATGGTGCCGTTCCCTGCAATCAACTGATCGTAGATTGTAGCGTAATCCTTCATCCAGTCCTCGTTTTCATCATCATAGATGCGGTTGTTCCAGACCCATTCACAGGCAGTGACATACTCGCTGGGCATATCAGAATAGGAGATTGCGCTTACGTTAGTGCCGACCATTCCATAATGAACCAATGGAATTGTACACATTATCGAAGCGACTGCTGCTGCTGCGAACTTTTTGATTTTCATTTGCATTCCCTCTTTTCGTTTGTTTTGTGGCAACCTCTAAAAACCCCCTGTTTTTAAAATCAAGGAAGTATAAAAGGTGGATTTTGTGGGCTGCGCCTGACCGGCGCCCGTCCCTTCTGCCCCTTTGGGACATCTCCCCACCCCGTGGAGAGTCACCCCGCACCCCACCTCCAAAACACAAGTTTTTCGAGGTTTCCTTATGAAAAATAATTTTCCATCGCATGTTTTTCAGTTCATGCTGCCATCCATTGTTGACACACTCACTGTGATGGCATCCTACATTATAACATATTTTTTAATACTTTGCAAGTAAATTTTGGATAAAAAATGAAGAATTATGGTAAAAAGCGTGACATTTGAACTTGTAAGTGCGGTGATGTTCAGGCTTGGGAATGGGATGGAAATAGCAGTAAAACGGATATGATGACACCCCACAGGGCTAATGGACTGGTTTTTTCACTTGCCTTGTGGAAGACACCGCAAAGCGGTATTCTTCGAGGACAGTTTTTCTGCTTTCAAACAGATTATCCCCTGCAGGACAGTAGTATGCTATCTTGCAGGGGATTCTTTATTGCTTTGTCAGCAGTTTTTTCATCAGACACAGATCAAACACATTGATTATAGTATCATCATTTACATCTCCGGCTTCCCAATCAGTTAAGCTTCCGGAACCAAGCAGCCATTTCTGCATCATGACAACATCTACAATAGAAAATTGCCCATCTGCATTCACATCGCCCATAACATCAGCAGAAGAATTCTGCGATATCACAGCAGCTGTGAGAAGTATCATTGCCGCATTGCCGTAGATGGTATTCTCATTGGTAGTATATTCGCCGTCGCTGTCCAGATAACATTTCCCATTGAATTTGGAAAGATGCCGGTTATCATAATAATCGCTTCCCTCCGTAAAATATCCGGCAGGGATTCGATATGGGTCAAGCCTTGCATCACTGGAATAGATGCTGCTGTAAATATTCTCCACGCAATTCTCTCCATTGCCGGAAACATAGCTGAATGAGATGGGATTTTCGCCCAGCAGATAATGAAAGGCATTCTCCGCTGCCGTCACCGCATTCTCCGGAAGCGCATCCTGACCTTCCAGAATGATACTGCCGAGCAGAAGGGTCATGGCATTCTGAGCAACTTGCTTGTTAGAACCCCACCAGCAGCCCCATTCCGGAAAAGTCGTACCCCAGGTATCGTTCCGCAGCATATTGGTGCGCCAGGTGGAAAACTTGGAAAATACACTGGTCAGTTCCTCATTGGCGTTGTTATTTTCATATAGATAATGGAAAAATCCCAGAAATGATTGCCCGGCATGGTTATAACTCAGGGACATGGAGCTATTGAAACAGTTTGTATTTTCCGCTGCATTACAATTTTCAACCAGATACGCTTCATATGCACTGGCATCCGCTCCGGAAAGCGTCAGTGCCCTGTAGATCGCACCTGCTGCCCAGAACATATCACGGTTCAGTTCTTCTTGTGTGAAAGTATACGTCCGGTTTGCCGCGCTGATGGACATATGCATGGCGTTGGAAGGATCCGTCACCCAATCCCAGGCACGCAGCGCTGTGGAAAGGCATTCCTCTGCAAATTCCTCATATGCCGGAATGTCCCTGTAAACAATGTAGGCATGGGCAAAAACTGCAGCCGCATCGGCAGTTGCCAGATGAGAACGCAGATCCGTCTCAGAATCATCCGACTGGTATGTGGAAGTATTGTACAATGTATCTTCAAGATAGATCACACCATCCCTGTAATTTGCAGCCGCATAGAACGAGCCGTCCTTGCTGCTGTGCTCCATGTTAAGAAGCATATCCAGTTCCCATTTGATCTCGCTGAGAATTCCCGGAGCGTCCACATAACGGGGATTGTCCGGATCCGTTTCCGGAATCTCCAGTTCCATATCTGCAAAAACATCCGGGAACAGCTCATAGGCAAGCAATAGGTCCTCAACCGTTGCCGCAGCCGGAGAGACATATTTGCCGTAATCTCCGGCATCATACCAGCCGCCCGAAATATCATAGGTCTCTGCGTCGGGATTATCCCTGTCAGACCATTTTTTGACAGCCGCATCATCGGGGTGAAGATTTTCTCTTGCAAATTCTCCTGCATATTCCGTTTCCAGATCAATCCCCTGTCTCTGATAGTAGAAATACTTTGTCAGATCGGTAAGCAGACCAGAATACACATCGTCCCGAATCTGAAATGTAACAGAAGTTATCGTATCCGTGTCCAGTCCTTCTGCTGCATCACGGGGAGAACGTGCCGATGCATCCAGACCGGCATCAGGAATGCGGATATAATAAGTACCGGGAGCTGTCACTTCGTCAAAATGGATCACATGAACACATTCTCCGGAAAAAGTATCGTCTTTTTGGGCAGCGGACAATGTGCCGGATGCGACGATCTCTTCATGATCCGCATTCACGATCTCATAGGTTTTTCCATCCAGGGAACCGAACTTTTCAAAGTAACTGATACGGGCAGTTTTGGCACCGCTGCACGGATATCCTACCTGATTGACCTTGATTATGGGATACTGGCGCTCGTCGTCCGTGGAACTAATGGCCATATTCCGGAACGAAAGGGTCGTGCCGCCTGGTACCCCGCCTACATATACATACCAGAAATCATCCAGGCTGAAACCGGAATCCGGGTATGCATCCACCAGCTCCTTGATGGGCAGAGAATAGCTTGTCCATTCTGTGCCGGCACTGATATTCTGATATACCGCCATATCCGTCCAGTAGATCCGGATAATTTCTCCATGCCGTTTGGAAACCAGACCAATCTGGAAGCTGCTGTCCCCTGTGCCATTGCTGCGCACCTCAAAGTCCAGACTGCCGTTTTCGTAATAATCCCGGATGGTCAGAGTCGTCCAGTTGGTATTCGGCGTCATGGTAGCACCGCCCCAGCTTTCAGTTGTCCAGTCTGCACCGTTATTGTCGATCAATATGGTCTGCAGCTGCAAATCGGGATGATCCTGCGTGTTTGCCGCAGATACAATGGAGCCGGGCACAGCTGAGAACAGGATTGCTGTACTCAATGCCAGTGCCAGGATGCGTTTGCCAAAAGCGTTTCTCATACACATACACCTCATTTTTCTATTCCAAATACGTTTCAGAGCCTATTTCGTTGATTTCAAGGCAGAAATCCTCAACATCAAAAGCAGAAAGATCAAAGATACGAAACAGGAGTAAAAATTTCCATGGTCTTTTTTCATTATAACATGTTTCATAGTGAATTGTCAATTTTCCACATTGATTTTTTTGCAATTTTGCTTATTATCAATCGCTGACATGATGACACTTTCTTTTCATTACATCACATCCGACTCATATAGCAGTAAAGCCCCGAAACAAAATTGCTTCAGGGCTTGTTGCTATTTAATTATTCGCATAAATCGGAATTTTTCATTGTAATACTTTTTTTAAATCAGATACATACAACTCTTGCTGCTTCTTCAGAAATGCTTTTATAAAAGGCTTCATAATCAGTTTTTTTGCAGTTACATTTTCCGTAAAAATAATTTCTGTCTGACCATCTTTTTCGACAAAAATTCCAACCCAATGTCCTTTCATATTACTGTTTTCCATATCAAATTCCCAACGCTTATATGGTTCAGAAACAGTAATTGTAAATGTAGTTGCAAATCCGTCTTTCGTATATTCTATAAATTCGTTTTTGTTTAATATCTCAATTTTACTCAAATCACTACGCCATTGATGGTTTTCCAGTGAAGTAACTATATCCCACACTTTTTTTACATCGCTTTGAAATAACGCTTTTATGGTTGAAATTGCCATAATCGTATTCCTCCAAATTCCGATTTATCTTAGTAAACATTATACATCAAAGCCGCCATTTTGTCAATAACAACGCCATAGCACTTTTGACTGCAAAGCAAAAATGCTATGGCTTAAAACTTCTATATCGGTGCTCGACTTAAAATGCGGTCTTTTTCGATCAATTAAGGTAAAAGGAAGAGCGCATCGTTAAGAAATACGAACCAGCTTCAGGTTTTGCACCGTAATGGAGAACGGTACAGCAGTATCCACGCCGCCGCAGTTAAATACGCAGACCACGTTATCATCCGTTTCCGTCATGGTAAATTCTGCTGTATAATGCTGTGCAGAAGTTGTACAGTTCACGCTTTCGTAATGGTACTGTCCATACGGATCATAATTCTGCTGTACATGGAAGCCGAGTGCCACCGCATCGGTTGCGGAGTAATCAAATTCCACACGGTAGGCTGCACCTGCAATCAGCGTCAGGTTGCTGTAGCTGCCCTGAATGTACCATTCCTCGGAGCCTGCATTGCTGACGTCAATGGTGATACCGTCACTGATCGTGCTGATAGTAGCCGCAGCACCATCCTCATAGACCCAGCCGCCCCAGTTTGCGGAATCTGCACAGAGATTTGTGCCGTTCACGGTATCGTCATTACCGGAGTTGTTGTCAGAATTACCGCTGTCGGATGTGCCGCCGGATGTCTTGACAAGGGAAAGGTTGCTGATGGTGATCGTACACGGAATCAGTCCTTCGCCGCCGCAGTTGAATGCAACCTGTGCATTCTTGTCGGTGGCATCCTCCATTGTGAATGTACCCTCGTAGTGCTGGGTTTCCGTGGTGTAATCAAGGGGCATGTTGTAGTACGGCATGTAGTCGCCGTAGTTCTGCATCACATTGCCGTCCATGGTCTGTGCAACTGTGCAGGAGTAGTCATAGGAGATCTTGTAGGTTGCCCCCTGTTCAAGCGTGATGTTCTTGTAGGCCACCTGTACCTCCCATGGATTTGTACCGCCGTTCCGTACCTCCACAATGACACCGCTGCTGGTATAGGTCACATCACCGGCTGCACCGCTGGAGGTATCCACCCAGCTGGACCAGTTGTCCATATTGCTGCACATATTGTCCTTCTGCGCAATGGTTCGTTTCAGAATGGCAAGATCGAACGCATTCACAGTGCCGTCCTTGTTCATGTCACAGTTAGCGACGGATTTGACTCTGCAGAGCAGGTAATCCTGCAGCTGCTTGACATCGGCATCCTCAAGGCTGCCATTGTTGTCTGCATCACCGTACAGGGTGGTATCCTCCACATAGGTTTCACCCTTGGATGCTGCAAGCATGGTATTCAGAAGAGTTTCCTGTGTTACACTGCCCGTTGTTCTGTTGTAGAGCTTGTACTGCGAACCGTTGTCCCAGTAAATGCAGGGAATGCCGTATTCTGTGCAGGTCTCCACATAATACTTTGCCCAGGACAGAATTTCGTCCATGTTGTCCTTGGTATAGGCACAGCCGAACTCACCGATAATGGCAGGTGTGCCCTTCTGTACAAAATTATTGTAGATTGCATCAAGCTGTTCATCCAGATAATACTGATTCTGTTCCCAAGTGGTTTCATCCGGATAGAATTCCGATGTGAAATAGAACGGCTGGTAAACATGGCATTCCGCAATGATCTTATTCTGCACAGTATCCTCCGGAATCTCAAAATTGGAGGTGACATAGGGATTGCCGGATGCGGCATAGGTGTTGACGATCAGGCATCTCTGTGCATTGTTGCCGCCGGATGCACGGACAGTATCCACGAAAATCTGATTGAGATCATTGACAATATTCAGAGACTCCTGACTTGGATTCACCCACTCGCTGTTGTCATCAAGGATCTCATTGAAGCCCTCGAACAGCAGTCTGTCACCGTAGCCCTCAAATCTTTCGGAGATCTGCTCCCAGATGGCAATGAACATTTCCTTCTTGGTGTCGAGATTACTGCTGCTTGCCTTGAGCCAGCCCTTTTCGCCGGTATCGTGATGCACGTTCAGGATGCAGTAGGTATCATCATTGTCCAGAACATAATTTACAACCTCCTCCACGCGGTCCATCCATGCGTCGTCAATTTCGTAGGTATTCGGGTCCATGTGGTTATACCAGGTGACGGGAACACGGATGGTATTCACGCCGCTTGCCTTAACGCCGTCGATCAGCGTCTGTGTGGTCTTGGGATTGCCCCAGCAGGTTTCGGATGACAAATCCTGACAGCCGAGTGTTGTGCCGACATAGCTGTCAAGTGAGTTGCCAAGATTCCAGCCGAAGCCCATATCCTCGGTAATTTCAGCAGCTGTCTGTTCAAAAGCGGCATCCGCTGTGATTGCCGCTGCCCCCTCAAACAGCGGCATCACGGACATTGCCATTGCACAGACAACGGACAATGCGAGTGCTTTACAGTTTCCTTTCATCAATAATTCCTCCTTATAATTGTTTGCAGTGCGTTCATGTTTGCAATCTGCATCGCAGGCGTCTCCGCTTTGTGCCGGCGGGGAATACAGCATTTACTGCGGGAAGGTTCTAGCCGCATTGCTGTGCCTGCGATGTACTGCACATAGATGGGAGAATACCTGCACAGGGCTTCTCCCCTTTGTACTGAGAGTGCGTTCTGACCGGCAGCTCCCAGGGAGATCGGAGCATCGTTCTGCTAAGTGAATCGAATTTGCAGATCCGATGCATTGTTCATTGTGCTTTGTATGCATCACAAATTTATAGTTTAATTATACAGGATTGACAAGCGCAGCACAATGATGTATAATATCAGATATATGATGAATTTTGATTCCCGTATGATGTATTCTCTCAATTTTATGATATTCACATTGTCCGCCCGCTAACATGTTCCGGAGGTGAACAGAATGATACTTCACAATGTAGGTTTTGACCACAGACATGATGCTGATTTTTTCATTGACCGTCCTGATGGCAGCGGTGATTGCCTGCTGCTCCTCTTGAAAACAGATGCGATTTTCACACTGGATGGCAAGGATATGTTTGTAACCAAGGACACATTCTTCCTATACCCGAAAGGGATGCCGCAGTATTACCGCTGTGTACCGCAGCATACTTTTGCCAATGACTGGGTGCATTTTCTGTTTGAGAACGGCGAGGAGGAGGAATTTCAGAAAACCGGTGTGCCCTATGCACAGCCCATCCCTCTGAATAACATTACATTTCTGAGCTTTCTCGTCAAGTGCCTTGCCTATGAGAATTGCACGAATCACCTGCACAAGCAGGAAAACATCCGGCATTACATGTTTCTTTTGCTCAATAAGGTCAGAGAACAGCAGTGCCAGCCATCGGATCATATTTCGGGCAGCAGCTATGAGGTCCTGATGACCATGCGCAACAAGATCTGTGCGGAGCCATACTATCCCCGCACTATTTCATGGGCAGCACATGAGGTCAGAATGAGTCCATCCGCATTTCAGAGACTGTACAAAAAACAATTCGGTGTGACGTTCATGCAGGATTTAATCACCAGCAGGATTGAACACGCAAAAATGCTCCTTGTTTCCACCAATCTGTCCGTACAGGAGATTTCCCGACAGTGCGGCTACCGGAATTATGAGCATTTTGCAAGACAGTTCAAAGGGATGGTCGGGATGGCGCCGCTGCAATTCAGGGATCGGCACCTGACGGCAGAATCCCAGGAAAGATCAGCTTTTGCTGCGAATCTCTTGAAGTGAACAGGCAGTCGATTTATGATTATCTCGCCCGAAAGAAAAATGTGTCAAGTGTTATTGACAATTGCATTACTTTATCCGCTTTTCTTCATTGTCAATAAGGTATATCTTCGTCTTTCAGTTTCGATAATGGATCAAAGCCCCAGCAGTTCTGCTGTTCTTTTATTATACAACAAATCGGGAGTGCCGCCAACCGGCACTCCCGTTCTGTTTGAATACTTATTCAGCATCCTGTTCTTTTCTTCTGCTGCCTGCGACTGCAAATGCACCAAGAAGTACCATTGCCGCTGCTGCCAGCATAATGTAGTTGTAAACGGAGGAGCTGCAGTTTTGAAGGCTGAAGGCTGTGCATTGTGACAGATACTTTGTTTTGTTCCCTCAAGCAGCTCCCCGATGGTACGGCGTGTGGTTTCATCAGACTCCGCCGCAAGCTGATGGATGATTTCGTTGGAACTTGTATGCCCTGAGCCGAGAAAGGATTGTTTCAGCCAATCTGGAAAGGTTTAATTGGTGGAGCAATAATAAAAAGTCGGGTAAGGTGTGCTGCCTTGCAGAAAATACATTGAATTCCAAAGGAATATATGGTATAATTATCTAAAGGCGGCAAAAATATCCTTATCAGACAGAAAGGAAATAAATTATGAAAGAGAAACCATGGATGCTCCTGCACTGGAAAAGGGTTATTATAATAGCACTGCTGCTGTTTGCGATACTTATACACAGTATACAGCTGCGGAGAACAAAGCGATATCGAAACAGCGGCAGACAAGCTGCCGCAGATTACCAGCAGGTCAGAGATGCAGGAAGCACTCAGCGGTTCGAAGAAAATGTATGCCGTTCTGAACGCACCTGTTTCCGGAAGTGCAGCAGAGGATGTCTTTGATATACTGACAGATGAATATATATACATACAGTACATCGGGGAAACCTTTTCACCAAAAGTGTATCATATAGATGGTCTGGGTCCGCAGACCACCTATGAATGGCAAATGGACTATGACAACCGGGAATCCATATCCGGGAAAACTTATCTTTACAGCGATATACCAATAGATCTTACAGGCTGCCGTATAGATAACGCTGATACGCTGACATCTGAAAGCCAGGTCAGATTTCCGGAAGATTCAAAGGCAGCTGTAAGCATTATAATGAATTACTATTATCCGGAAGGCATGGGAGAAAACCCTAATGCAATGGAAGAAAACAGCGGACTGAAACGTTACGCTGTCTACTTTATGAAATCCGGAACAGATATTTCGTTTCTGGCGTGGATAGGTGATAATGAGATTACATTTTGTCAAACCGGAGAAAACAGCGAAATCAGCGGATTTGCTGCTGTTGTACAGCATGGAGATCTGTCTGATCTAAAATGGGTAATGGAGTCCGGCGAAGTAGGAGACGTTATAATAATCTGGATAGGCGTATTGTTTTTGATAATTGTGATTCCTCTGTGCAGCTATTATGCAGAGGAAAGCAGACAGTCAGTGGAAAATGTCAGCCAAAAAGGCACTTCAAAAAAAAATAATGCCCAAAAAGGTGCTGCAAAAAAAACGAAAAAGGAAAAAGCGGAAATAATTTAAGGCAATTAATGGGTAGCCTCCTACTCGATTTGAAAATGGGTTTATTTTTATGGAAGAAAGAATTATTTGAGCTGAGAGATTTTTTGATTCTCTGGAGTACCCAGAGTATATCTCAGCTTGGCAGCAGGGGTTTTTAGAGGTTACCTAATATAAGAAAACGCACGTTAGCCTGAAAGGAGAACGAAATGAACAAGATATATACCGCAAAACATGAGGATAAAGAAGAAATATTAGCGCTTTACAGAACTTTTCTTTACGGACCTGCCGATTGGAATGAATACTACCCTAACGAAGATACTATTGAATTTGATTTATCAAGAAATGCGCTTTTTGTAATGAAGAACGACAAGGGACAGATTATTGCGGCAATTTCCATTGACAAGGACGAAGATGTTGATAAGCTTCCATGCTGGGACAAAAGCCTTACTCCAAGTGCTGAATTTTCAAGGTTGTGCGTCCGTAAGGATATGCAGAATCAGGGCATAGCCCGGGAAATGATAGACTATGTGTTTGATATCTTCAGAAAAGAAGGAAAAAAAGGCGTTCACATTCTGGTAAAGACAGGTCATAAAGCAGCTCTTTCGTTATATTCGGCAATAGGCTTTAAGGCCGTCGGGAAATGTAATCTTTTTGAGAAGGATTTTATCTGCATGGAGATTGAGTTTAGTAGCACGATATGACCGATAAAAATACAAATCCAACCTGCGCCTGAAAAAAAGAAAAACTGTCTTCGCCAGCATTGGATGTACGCACTGCCTCCCGGATGGGAGGCAGTGTCACTTGTCTGATAAACTTATTTTACAACTCTCTCAATCACACAGCTATGCTTCTTCTCCCCATCATAACTGATTCCCACAAGCAGAATCTCTCCCGACGAGATCTTCACCCTGCCGATTCAGAAAATTACGGATCACCTGCATGGCATGTTCTGTCTCCGCAGCATCGGGGATGAAACAGGCATCGAACCATTCGTGCTTCCGGCTTTCTTCCGGCTTTTCGCAGATGAGGGCGAAATTACGGTCAATGAGGGAAAGGAAACTGTTGCACTTACTGTTA
>CAZXVI010000051.1:0-14487 GCA_964644275.1 uncultured Ruminococcus sp.
GCGCTTTGCCATCATATATCCCGCCACAGGGCTGTCAATACCGCCGGAAAGAAGCAGTAATGCTTTGCCGCTGCTGCCGAGGGGAAGACCGCCGGCTCCCTTGATTCTTACCGCATGAACGTAAGCATTTGTATCACGGATTTCCACCATTACAGTAATCTCCGGATGTCTGACATCCACCTTCAGGTGAGAAAACTGCTCACAGAGGATTCCACCCAGTTCACGGCAGATTTCCGGTGATTTCATGGGAAATGTTTTATCGGCTCTCTTGGCATCCACCTTGAAAGTATCTGCATCCTCCAGTGTTTCCTTCAGATATATCTTGGCCTTTTCAACGGTATCCGCAAAATTCTTCTCACAGATGCAGGCACGGCAGATGGAAGCAATCCCGAATACTTTCTGCAGCCGTTCAATTGCTTCCTCCAGATCCACGCCCGGTTCCTGGGGAGTGATGTAAATAGTGGATTGAGCACTGCTGTAACTGAAATTGCCAAGCGATCGAAGACGAAGCTTAATCTGTTTGAACAGCATGTCCTCGAAGCTGTATTTATTCTGTCCTTTAAGAGCCATCTCACCATATTTTACTAAAATTACTTCTTCCATAATTGTACCTCACAAAGTATATTGGTAACCTTTAAAAACCCGTTTTCCCTTTACTTTATATATAAAGGAAACCTTTCAACTCCCCTGTTATTAACCCGTCCCCGTTGTTAGAGGTTCCCAAAAGAAATTTTTAAAGGTTACTGTTGTTCGTCAGACGAATGATTTACCGTTTATGTATCAGCTGTGCCCTTCCCTGCTCTATCGCTTTACACAATTCAGCCAGTTCCTGCTCAGTTGTTTCTGCGGAGATACTGATTCGCAAAGCACAGTCAGCTAAGTCATCAGGGATTCGGTAAGCAGCAAGCACCCCGCTCTTTGCACCTTTAGAGCAGGCTGAGCCACTGGACACATAGATTTCCTTGCTTTCCAGATAATGCAGCATAATTTCCGAACGAATGCCGGGAATTCCAATATTAATAATATATGGACTTCCAAGGTTGGAGGAGTTCACATAGATATCCCCGGCTTCCTTTATCAGTGACAGCAGAAACTGCTTTCGGTTAGAAGCAGTCCCATAGCGCTGGGCAATTGTCCCCTGCATCAGCCGGACTGCTGTACCAAATCCAGCTATCAGCGGAACGGACTCAGTTCCGGGGCGAATGGATTGCTCCTGCTTCCCGCCAGTAACAAGGGGAATTAATCGGACCCCCTTGCGAATGTACAATGCACCTACACCCTTGGGACCATGGATTTTGTGGGCACTCAGTGAAATCAAATCTGCCTGGAGATCTTTTACTTTTACAGGCAGCTTCATAAAGCCCTGTACTGCATCACAGTGGGTAATCACATCCGGAAATTTCTTTTTTACAGAACGGAATACACGCTGTACAGGAAGAATCCGCCCCGTTTCATTTTCCACCAGCATCATACTGATCAGGCAAGTATCTTCCGTTACTGCATTGAGGAAGTCCTCAGGATCAAATTCTCCGTTTGACGATGGTGCAATTCTGGTCACAGTAAATCCCTGGGCTTCCAGCGCATCCATGGTACTGCGAACGGAGGCATGCTCCACTACAGATGTCACAATATGACGGTGTCGTTTGCCATAAGCTGCAGCTGCGCCGCGAAGCGCCAGATTGCTGCTCTCCGTTGCACCTGAAGTGAACAGCAGACAACCTGCTTCACAGCCAATAGCATCTGCGATTGCCCTTCTTGCGTCATCCATCAGCAGCTGTGCTTCCAATCCCAGTCGGTGCAATGAAGACGGATTGCCATAAACCTCCTGCATACAATGGGTCACTGCCTCAATTACCGGCTGTGCTGGTTTGGTTGTAGCGGCATGATCAAGATAGATTGCCATTCATTCCACTTCCTTACTTCTAAAAAAATACAAACATATATATTATACCACATTATTGGACATATTACCAGAGATTTTTTTGAAAAAAATGTTTCCATTAAGAAATTGTCTATATTGTACAAACCAAGCAGGAAGGAATTGAATTTTGCACGCAGTTTCCTGCAAAAATCAAAAAAATAATTAGAAAAATAGAAAAAATATGATTTTTTTCAAAAAAAGCTTGACAAACAAAGAAAACCATGCTATAATATTAAACGTTGAGTCAAGAGAATATTACCGCTGCGGATATGGCGGAATAGGCAGACGCGCTAGCTTCAGGTGCTAGTCCTCGCAAGGGGGTGAAGGTTCAAGTCCTTTTATCCGCACCATCATTAATTTGTGTAAAAAGAATGCGTAATTACGCATTCTTTTTTGTATTTATACAAGGGATAGCTCTTCGTCCCTATTCAGACATGTCACATACTTATGCTGTTCAAAAGCAGTTTCCACTCCTGATTCATTGTCCTTCTGCACAAAGTGTTATGAAAATCAAAATAAAATAATTAGCGCAGAAAATTGAAATGATACCTTGACAAATTGTTTTTCTTGTGCTATAATAATCCTGCTTGCTCGGAGGGCGAATCATTCAGAAGAAATGATAGCCGGATAAGGCTACAGGCTGAGATGCCTGTTTTCTTATCCGGCTTTTTGCTTTTCAACAGTACATATGTCATCGGAGGACGAATCATCGCAATGATAAAGTCGAATGAAGATGTCGGGTGCGCCCGGTTATTGTAACAGATAACCGGGCGCTTTTTATGTATTGTTGATCTGATATTTAATCTCTGCGGCAATCGTCAATAATATTATTTTCAACAGGAGGATAATTATGGAAACATCAAGAAGAAAAACAATTTTTAAGAACGTTGCTCCGGCAATACTTGCAAACGCCTGTGTATTTCTCTTTTCCGTGGTCGATGGAATCTTTGTCGGAAACGGCGCAGGAAGTCAGGCATTGGGTGCAGTCAATCTTGCGCTGCCGTTCGTGCTAATAGCCCAGGCATTGAATGCAATGGCGAGTATCGGCGGAGTTACCGTCACTGCCATCCGGTTCGGCAGAAAGGACAAAGAAGGCGCTCAGAACGCCTTTATGCATTCCCTGACTCTGAATCTGAGTGTGGGAATCCTTATCACACTTTTTGGCTGTGTATTCACAGATGCTGTCTGTGGACTCCTTGGAGCATCGGGAAGCTATCTTCCCCTTGTAAAGAAATATATATTCTGGTATGCATTGTTTGCGATACCCAATGCACTTTCTCTGAATTTACAGTCTTTCTGCCGTAACGACAATGCGCCCGGATTGGTAGCAGTCACCAATGTCATTACAACTTCTGTAAATATTTTCCTCGACTGGCTTTTCGTATTTCCAATGGAAATGGGAGTAAAGGGTGCGGCAATCGCTACCGGCATCGCTCAGACTTTAGGATTCCTGATAGGATTGACGCATTATGTTTTCAAAAAAGGTAATCTCAGGATAAGCAGATATAGACCTGAATGGCAGTTGTTCCGTAAAATAATTTTCAGAGGACTCCCTGAGGCAATCGCACAGTTTT
Source organism: uncultured Ruminococcus sp. (assembly GCA_964644275.1). GTDB lineage: Bacteria > Bacillota > Clostridia > Oscillospirales > Ruminococcaceae > UBA3855. The sequence goes on from CAZXVI010000051.1 coordinate 3,496, forward strand.
CAACTCCGGTCACTACGCTCTGCATGAACTATATCCTTATGGAAGCATTTGGTGATATCGGCATCAATGCATTCGCCATCATCTCTTATCTGTCATCATTTACCATGTCGGTATTTTTCGGAGCATCTGAGGGAATGCAACCGTTATTCGGTCAGGCATACGGTGCAAAAAACGATGACGACCTGAAGCATTACTACCGAGCTGGTCAGATCATCAGAATTACAGGAAGTATAATATGCGTTTCCGTATATATTATCTTCTCACATATTTTGTGCAAGTTGTTTGGCGCAGATACTGAGACCATTGCCTTTACGGCAAAGCATATGTGGGAATACTGCTGGGGATTCGTTATCGGCAGTATTAATACGATGTTTTCCGCATATTTCTATTCATCCAAGCGTTCGATACAGGCGATCACCCTCAATATCATACGCAGTCTTGTGATGAATACGCTGATAATCACTCTTCTGCCGAAAATATTCGGGAATGCTGTGGTCTGGCATACCTTCGGAATATATGAAATTCTTGTGCTGATAATCGCATTTTCACTGAAAAAATTCTCCGAACGTAATGGCATTAACTATAAATAAAAAAACTCCTTGACAAATGCTTTTCTCTGTGCTATAATAAACCTGCTTGCTCGGAGGGCGAATCATTCAGAAGAAATGATAGCTGGATAAGGCTACAGGCTGAGATGCCTGTTTTCTTATCCGGCTTTTTTATTGTAATAAAGGAGGCCCTATTGATGAACATACAGCTGTCTGAACATTTTACGCTGAAAAAGCTGCTGCGGTTTACCCTGCCGTCCATTGTTATGATGATTTTTACATCGATTTACGGTGTTGTTGACGGCTTTTTCGTCTCCAATTTTGTCGGCAAAACACCCTTTGCCGCTGTCAATTTCATTATGCCCTTTCTGATGATTCTCGGCGCTGTGGGATTTATGTTCGGCACAGGGGGCAGTGCGCTGATTGCTAAAACTATGGGAGAGGGTGACCGCCACAAGGCAAAACGGCTGTTTTCACTGTTCGTATATACAACGGCAGTCTGCGGTATTCTAATAGGTGTCTTGGGAATTATACTGATTCGTCCTCTTGCTGCGCTGCTTGGTGCAGAAGGAGAAATGCTTGAAAACTGCGTCACTTACGGCAGAGTGATTCTCCTTGCACTCCCGTTTTATATGCTGCAATATGAATTTCAGAGTTATTTTGCCGCAGCTGAAAAGCCGCAGATTGGTCTTGCGGTTACTATTGCCTCAGGACTGACAAATATGATACTTGACGCACTGTTTATGGCAGTATTTCACTGGGGCGTAGTTGGTGCTGCGGCTGCAACTGCTGTCAGTCAGGCAGTGGGCGGTACTGTTCCGCTGATATATTTCAGCCGTCCGAATACAAGTCTTCTGCGGCTGACTAAAACTAAATGGGACGGAAAAGCCCTGCTGAAAGCCTGCACAAACGGCTCATCGGAGCTGATGTCCAACATTTCCATGTCCATTGTCAGTATGCTCTATAACGTACAGCTGATGAAATATGCCGGTGAAAACGGCGTTGCAGCATATGGTGTGCTGATGTATGTCGATATGATTTTCCTTGCGGCGTTTATCGGATATTCCGTGGGTACTGCTCCTGTCATCGGTTATCATTACGGTGCAGGCGATTATACCGAGCTGAAAAACCTTTTAAAAAAGAGCTTTTACGTGATTAGCATTTTTGCCGTGTGCATGTTTCTGCTGGCTGAAATTCTGGCGCATCCTCTTGCAAAAATTTTTGTTGGATATGATGAGGCACTGCTGAATTTAACAGAGCATGGATTTACAATTTTTTCTTTTTCGTTTTTGTTTGCCGGATTTTCCATTTACGGGTCATCTTTTTTCACGGCACTGAACAACGGTCTTATTTCGGCACTCATTTCATTTCTGCGTACACTGGTGTTTCAGATTGCAGCAGTACTGATTCTCCCTGATTTTCTGGGAATTGACGGAATATGGATATCCATTGTTGCTGCTGAAATCATAGCAGTGATGATCACTGTATTTTTTATAGTGAAAATGCGGAAAAAATATCACTATATTTAAAGTATATTTACATTTAAAAAGCTTGTTTTGGAAATTCCATAACAAGCTTTTCTGATATTTAGTTTTGTTCCAAATATGCTAAAATTTCCTCCGCATTGGTATCGGGCTTCACCTTCGGCATCACTTTCTCAATCATGCCACTCTCATCGATCACATAGGTGCTGCGGACAACGCCCATGCTTACCTTTCCGTACAGCTTCTTTTCTTTCCAGACGTCATAAGCCTGAATCGCAGTAAGTTCGGGATCTGACAGCAGAATAAACGGCAGATCATGCTTAGCAGCAAACTTTTGATGGGAAACAATACTATCCTTGCTGATTCCGATCACAACAACGTTTTTCTTCTGAAATCCGTCATAATTTGCTGCAAAAGCACATGCCTGACGAGTGCAGCCCGGTGTGTTATCCTTTGGATAGAAGTAAACAACCACTTTCCGTCCGTAAAAATCTGAGAGCGAAATAGTATTTCCATCCTTATCCTGCAATGTAAAATCAGGTGCTTTCATTCCAACTTCCAACATTTTCATGTCCTCCTTTGATAAATACGTAATGATCTGATGCGGAACATCGTGCATTGTAGGCATATCCATAAACGCTGAATGCCTTGATATCCCCACAATTTGCAATATGATTTTCTGCCAGCCAGCGAACCATCTGTCCCCGTGCCATCTTGCAGAGTGTTCCCTTCTCTACCACTTTTCCGGACTTCCATTCTCCGAATGTACAGGTCAGTACCCGAACCGTCGCCGGAAGATGCATTGTAACTGCCTTGCTGTACTCCTTTGAGGCGAGATTTAAAATCCAGTCCGTTTCGGACGCAAGCTGTCCGGCAAGCTTGTCTCCCCAGAATGCATACAAATTGTGGGATGCTCCTACATGAAGCTTTGCCTGCATTTCCAGGCGATACGGGACAACGCCGTCAAAGGGACGAAGCAAACCATAAAAGCCTGAAAGAATGCGAAGGTGTTCTTCAATATAGTTGAACTCTTCATAGGTAAAAACGCCGGGAGCCATATGCTGATACTGGATTCCCTCATAGGCAAGAACGGCAGGTGTAAGATTCTGCTGCAAATCCATTGTATGCAGACGTGTGATATTCAGCTTTGCAATCGCATCATTACACTTCCACAGCGACTGCAACTCACTGTCTGACATCTTCTGCATGGTTTGCATGATTTCCATTGTTTCTGGCAAAAACTGCGGAAGCTGATGATGTGGCAGACTATCCGTGTCCACGTTCATTTTCTTTGCCGGAGAAATGATAATTCTCATGGGTTCGCCTCTTTTCATATCTGGCTATATGTGTTATTATATCATATCTGTGTTCTTTTTTCAATCGTTCAATTGAAAAAAGTGATTCAGCCCAACGAATATATTTGTTTTTGGCGAAGTAATTTCTCATTGATACATAGAGCTGCCGCACCTTTCCCCAAGGTACAGCAGCTCATAAAATTATCTGTCGATGTTTTTTCTTATGCCATTGTCATAAACCATTCCACGATTTCCGGGTCGTAGTGAGAGAAAAACAGGCTCTTTCCGCCGTCCAGTGCTTCAATGGTTTCAATTTCCTCTGCTGTCAGAGTAAAGTCAAAAACGTTGAAATTCTCCTCCATACGCTCCTTATGAGTGGATTTCGGAATGACAACTACATCGCTCTGAAGCAGGAAACGCAAAGCTACCTGTGCTGCTGACTTTCCTTGTTTTGCACCGATTTCCTTTAAAACAGGATTGTTGAAGTAGTCATTTTTTCCCTCTGCAAAAGGTCCCCAGGATTCAATCTGCGCACCGCACTTTTTGAGATATTCTTTCGCAATCTTCTGCTGCTGGAACACATGCGTTTCCACCTGATTAACCGCCGGCTTGATTTCTGCAAAATGGTGAATGTCAATAAATCTGTCCGGATAAAAGTTGGACACTCCGATAGCTTTTACCTTGCCGGCCTTGTATGCCTCTTCCATGGCACGGTAGGTTCCGTAATAGTCGCCGAATGGCTGGTGAATCAACAACAGGTCAATATAGTCCGTTTTCAGCTTGCGCAGTGATTCCTCAATGGACACTTTTGCCTTTTCATATCCTGCATTGCTGATCCATACTTTAGTCGTGATGAACAGTTCCTCACGGGGAACGCCGCACTTCACGATGGCATTTCCTACGCCCTCTTCGTTGCCGTAAGCCTGTGCTGTGTCTATGGAACGGTATCCCACAGAAATTGCATCCAGAACACATCTTTCCGCCTCCGCAGGGTCGATCTGATAGACACCATAACCAAGTTTCGGCATTTTTACGCCATTGTTCAATGTTACATATTCCATATTCAAATGCTCCTTCCCATTTCATAAGCCTGTACATACGCGGTTGTGGACTTAATTTCTCCCACTTGCCATGCACCTGTACCATAAATAATGCCTGCCTCTCTTGCACCGTCAAGACAGTCCTCAGTAAAACCACGGAACGCTTCCATTGTCCGTTCCAGATTTGCCTTTTGGGTATCTGCTGCTGTCATGATAAAATAGAAATCCTTATTGCTGATTTCCGTATATCTCGGCACAGTACGGTCAATAAAGGTTTTCATCTGTCCGTCCATGGAGTAGAAATATACAGGCGTTGCCAGTACGATCACATCTGCCCTGACCATTTTGTCGAGTATCTCCGCCATATCGTCTTTCTGTACGCACTTGTGTATTGAATTACACACGCCGCAGCCACGACAGTATCCGATATTTTTATCTGCAAGGAATACCTTTTCTACCTTGTGACCGCTTTCCTCAGCTCCCTGTGCAAAGCGGTCGCAGAGCGTGTCGGAATTGCCGCCTTTTCTCGGACTCGCCGAAATAATCAATACGTTTTTCATTTATGCTTCCTCCCAGACTTCCTTTGCCATTCGAAATGCAGCCCACGCTTTCGGCCATCCGGCATAAAATGCAGCGTGAGTAAGTATCTCAGCAATTTCTTCTTTGGTCACGCCATGATTTTTTGCATTCTGAAGATGAAACTTCAAAGAATTATCCAGAATGCCGCCTGCCATCAGCGCCGTCACAGTCACAATACTTCTGTCCCTTGCGGATAATTTATCCTCTCTCGACCATACTTCGCCAAAGAGCACATCGTCATTGAGCTGCGCAAACTTCGGGGCAAATGCGCCGAGTTCATCTCTTCCTGCTGTTACTTTTGCCATAAAAACACCTCATTTCAGTTTTTCATATTCTTCATCGGAAACCGGTTCGCACCACTCATTTTTACAGTTTTCCCCCGGTACCTCGATCGCCAGATGCTGAAACCATGAGTCAAATGCAGCACCGTGCCAGTGCTTAACATTAGCAGGAATATGTACCACATCGCCGGGGTTCAGTTTTCTGGCAGGCTGTCCCCATTCCTGATACCAGCCGTTTCCGGCGGTAACAAGCAGCATCTGTCCGCCACCCTTGTCTGCATGGTGGATATGCCAGTTGTTCCGGCAGCCGGGTTCAAAGGTCACATTACCAATGGATACCTGCTCTGTAGAAAGCATATTCAGATAACTCTGACCGATAAAATACTGTGCATAAGCTTTGTTTGTACTGCCTATGGGGAATACGCTCAGTTCTTTCATGTTACTGTACCTCCTCAGACCCATTTTTCGATCTCTGCTTTTGACATCTTTACACTGCCGCCGCGAATGGCAAGTCCTGTTTCCACCTTTGCTCCTGGACATAGCTTTCTGATATCACCTATGCTTCCGCCCAGACAGCTGCCCTCATGAGTGCAGAATGGCTTAATAATCTTTCCGCTGAAATCAAAATGCTCCAGAAAAGTGAATACCGCCATAGGCATTGTACCCCAGTAGTTGGGAAAACCGAGATATATCACTTTGTATTGTTCCAGCGTTTCCGGATAAGCTTTCAGCTCTGGACGGGCATTGCGATTCTGGTCAGCCTGTGCCTGTGCAATACATTCGTTGTAGTTTTGGGAATAAGGCTGTGCCTGTTCGATTTTGAATGTGTCTGCACCCATAAGCTTTGCGATAATACCGGCTGCAATTTCCGTATTGCCGATATCCAGATTTTTTATTATGCCGCTTACGTAGTTTTCATCGGCTCTTGAATAAAATGCCACAAGTTTATCTGACATTACAATCCCTCCGTGTGATTTGTTGATTGTATCATTATTATAGCACATGACAGCTTGACATGGAATCTCCGATATGTTATTATAGTATAAACTATTAGTTGATACTATACGGAGGTTGAGTATGTATAATCATATGCTTGATACGTTTATCGCAGTTGCTGACTGCGGCAGCTTTACAAAGGCATCCCAGCAGTTGTATATCTCTCCCACAGCCATTATGAAACAGATGAATGCACTGGAAAATCACCTGGAACTGAAACTGATTGAACGCACGCCTTCGGGTGTACAGCTGACTTCGGCTGGTGAGATCATATACCGGAATGCGAAATTTATGATTGATTATTCTCAAAAATCCATTGCGGAAGCAAAGGCAAGTGTTCATGCAAACGATACTACCTTTTGCGTCGGCACATCACTGCTGAATCCTGCAAAGCCCTTTATGGATATCTGGTATCGTGTGAACAAAGATTTCTCCGAGTATAAGCTGCATCTTGTTCCTTTTGAGGATAATCATGAGGGGATACTTTCGGAAATTGAGAAACTGGGGAAAAAGTTTGACTTTCTGATTGGTGTATGCGATTCAAAAGCATGGCTGTCCCGCTGTAATTTTCTTCCACTGGGTCGGTACCGGAAGATGATTGCTGTGTCCCGGGAACATCATCTTACGAAAAAAGGCCGCATAGATCTTGAAGACCTATACGGCGAAACGCTTATGATGGTAAAGCAGGGAGATTCTGGGGTAAACGATTTTATCCGCAATGATCTGCAAAGGTATCACCCGAAGATTCACATTGAGGACACACCGCAGTTTTATGATCTGTCTGTCTTTAACCGCTGTGCAGAAACTGGAAAGGTTCTGCTGACCATTGAATGCTGGCAGGAGGTTCACCCTGGACTTGTTTCCATTCCGGTAAACTGGGACTACAGTATCCCTTACGGTTTGCTTTACAGCTTTGATGCACCGGAAGATGTACTCAGGTTTGTTGAAAAGGTAAAAGATCTTTACAAGTTAACAAGTGTATGATTGCCTACTGAATAAAGTTTGACTTCCTGCTCGGCACATCATACAAAAAAGCCGCATAGACCTTGAAGATCTATACGGCGAAGCAATTATAATGTTGAAACAGGGGGATTCCGAAGTGAATGACTATCCTCTCCAGCACTGTTAAATGCACCTATGAGAAAAATCTTTATATCATTCATATTTTTCAAACCATTTTCTCTCCCACCAGTTGCCGAACGTGCGGCACGCACACTCACAGCAATAGCGGATTCCCTTTTTCATCACACGGAAAATTCCCCACATACCGGATTCCACATCCCATTTCAGTGAACCAGAACGATATAGATAATCTCCCGGATATTCAGATGCACCGTTTTCAAGCTCAATGTTGTATACGCCCCCTACGCTGACTGCGCCCTGTACGGAAATTCGTGTTGAAAAGGGATCCTGCGGCTGTGCATGCCAATTGTGACCGTGCAGTACAAAGCTGATATTTCTCGGTTTATCTGCCGGCATGAGATAGCGGATCATGACACGCTCGCCTGCATATGCCTGCAAGAGCGGCGTTGCAGGGTCGCCGTGAGCTTTTGAACTGAACACCTTACTGATAACAGGAACTCGCTTCAGCCTGTTGAAAAAGCGTTCTGATCGATAGTTATAACCCTTTTCGCCCGTATCTTCATGATCAACTCCTCCGTGTCCGGTATCTTCGCCTTGCTGCGCTGTTTTTATCAGATTGCCCTCGTTATCCAGCAAACGGATTCCATTATGCGCAAACAGAACAAATTCCCGGAATGGTTTTACCCCCGGAGCAGTAATAACCGCCTGTTCACTGAAATTGTCTTTTCTGCTGCTGAAATTGCTATAATACTGCGCAGCAGGAGGCTCAATGATTATTGCGCCAAACAAACCGTGATACCGGTGATTGCGCAGATCGCCAAAGGAATTCAGCATACAGGTACCGTATTCTTTATCTGCATACCATAGATATCTGATGCATTCACCGGGAGTGGCAGTCTGTTCGGGCTTGTTATAACCCACATTGACACCTGCGTCACATACAGGACAGCGTTTCAGAAACTGCGGACTCAGGGAAACTCTATCGGATGGACAATGTTTCCTATCCAGCGGTACAGAGGGATAGTCATGATACAGCACCGGTTTGTCAAACATATTGTGCAGTGTGACCTCAATCCACTCCCCTGCGTTTGCACGGAGTATCAAAGGAACCGGCTTTTTTCGTCCGCACTTTACCTCCTCCGCCTGTTCAAGAGGAACAAACAGCATACCCTCCGGATCATGGTCTCCATAGCTGTTATACGCAATATCAGTCTGAATTGCGGCAATCTCAAATCTGCGTATCTTAGCTCCCTTCGGCGGACATTCCGGATACGGCACGGGCCTGTTATGATTGCACAGAGGAAGCAAATGCTTCTGACGGCGGCGGTGCGCTCTTATAATGCCCCACAAACCGAGCCATACATCATCAATGCCGCCGAAATAATACAGATAATCCCCGGCACTGTAATACTCGTCAACACGAATATTGAAAGCCTCTGAAATGCCGATAGTCTGTTCTGCAACAACAGGTGAAACAGGGTCGGTAATTTCCTTTCGCCACGACATACCGTTGATATTGAAGGCATGCTGCTCTTCATGAGCACCGTCCAGCAAGCGAATTACCATAGGATCTCCGGGATAGGTTTCCAGTATGGGTGTTGCAGGATCGCCGTATTTCCTCGAACTGAAAATATGGGACGGGTCATTCTTCTTTTTCAAGCGCTCCCCCATCGGCTCGCAGCGGTAGCTGATTCCCATAACGCCCGGGTCATCGTCAGAACCGGGGTGTTCCGGCGGATTCAATGGTTTTCCGTCCTTATCAAACAGTAACGCAAAGTCATGAACGAACATGGCGAATTCACGGTAGGATTCACCGTTGGCTTTCTTGATAACAGCGTTTGCCCCGCTTTTCAGCGGTCTGCCGTTCTTTGGATTCAGGAATACAGAGCCTGCCGGTTCAATGAGCAATGCGCCGAACATACCATGCTGCTGATGGGAATTGGCAAACAGGTGGTCATGGAAGAATACTGTATGCAGTTCCTCGTTGGCAAAGAAGCGTTCTATCAGTGTTTCGTATTTTCTCGCACCTGCAATATTGTTCCAGCCGTTTGCCGCACCGTCCGACACGATGGTATCAAACTTCACAAGGTGAATGTGAAACCCCGCAATATCAGTCAGAGTTTTCAGCTGGAATTCATTTTCCTCAATGAACTCAGGCAGCAGATTGGTAAGCCTGATTTCCACACAGTCACCTGCATTCGCACGGATAACAAGGGGTTCGGGACGGATTTTTCCGCTGTTTACCTTTTCCAGATAGTTTTCAAGTGTTCCATGGCGTTCAATTTCCTCTTTCAGGACAAAAAATCTGCCCTGCGGGTCGTGCCAGCCATAGCGGTTATAGGTGATTTTCGCCTGTACCACAGCAAGTTCAAACACTCTGACATCTTTCGGACATTTGCAGGGACAGGTTTCCGAATACAATGCACCTGGAACAAAATCCGGCACAAAATTTTCTTCCTCAAGCGGTGTCGGCTCAATAACATTTTCACCGTTCTTATCCAGAATACCCAGAGGGGGCTGAAGAGGACGTTCACCGGGTTCTCCATTGATAAAATTCGGATATCCGGGATGAAGCCGATCCTTTTCCGGAGGACATGGGCGGTCTCTCAACGGCATGAGCCTTTCTATTGGTGTGCCGTCAGGCAGTTCTCCTGTTCCGTCCTCCAGTCTGTCAAAAATACGCCATAACGTCCACATTCCCTCGTGAAAATGGGGGTAAAGATGGCAGTGAAAAATAACATCACCGATTGTTCGGGTAAGACTTCCAGCACCGTACAGAATATCCAGCGTATAGCATTCCTGCGGACTGATAGAAATGGAATCAATGATCGTGGATTTCGGATCGCCGGGTTCCAGTTTCCACTGATGATTGTGCAGATGAAAAACATGGGTTTCCTTGATACCGCCGTGAATCAGCCTGATTTTTGCAGGATCCCCTGCGTATGCCCTTAAAATCGGCGGTGCCGGGTCGCCGTACGGCCATGAACTCATGGAAATATCCTCACCCGTCACAATATGATGCATTTCATCAAGGGGAGGTCTGTTTCGCATAGGTTCGCTGCGATAGCTGATGCCTGTTGTTCCGTTGGGCAGTCCCGTATGAGGGTCAACCGGCTGCTGACCGTCCTTGTTTTTGATTTCAAGCTCATCATGGAAGAAAACTGCATATTCACGGAAAGAAGGGTGAACCGGATTGTAAATATCAGCAAATAGTCCGCTTTCAGTTTCCTCACCTGTTACAGGGTCAAACCATCTGGACTGAGGTTGTTCAACGATTATTGCACCGAACAGTCCGTGAACATTCGTCCCTTCCTCACTGCTCCTCGCATCTCCTAAATCTGAAAACAGATAAACACCTTCTTTGTCCGCATACCACACATACTGAATGAAATCATTAGTTGTGGTATCCGGATTATTTCCTACATTTGCGCCGTCCGAAGTCAGAACATCATACCGCAGTCCCTGAACATGCATGGATACTCGTCTGTCAAGCCTGTTATAGAAATTGATGTGAATTTCATCTCCTGCATTGGCTCTGATAACAAGGGGCTGTACTTCTTTATAAGGCTGCGGAGGATCCATTTCAAAATACTCTCTTGCCTTGCGCTGAATGCGATCAGAATCCTTTCGCAAAACATAAAGCATACCATTGGGATCATGGTCGCCGTATTTGTTATATACGATAG
>CAZXVI010000052.1:0-13943 GCA_964644275.1 uncultured Ruminococcus sp.
ATTCTTTAGTATGCATTACTGAGAACACGCCTATAAACACAACCGAAAGAGACGACGGGTGGAACGGCTTTAAAATACAGGGATTGTTAGATTTTTCAATGATTAGAGTTTTATCACCTATCCCCAGATCAAAGCGTATGTTTTGGAGCATACTGGGTTAAAGGTTTCCAGCTCAAACTTCGCACCTTGCCGAACCCGATATTTTTATTTTGAGAAATGACTGTTTTTGCAAGCAATGCTTCCGTGGCCACGGACGCCACCCCCCTCATTTCTGCGAAAGTGGAAATGAGGGTTTTCTGCTTGTTGAGGCGCTGCCCCAATCCCCGCAGAACACAATTCTGTGTTCTGGAAACGCTGGAAATGTCCAGCGGCTGCGCGATTTTGCAAATCGCTTAAATGGGCATCAGCGCCCATCTTTTTCAGCTTCTCTCGCCGCGGTGAGAGAATTGTCTTCAAGAATCCGATCTACATTTGCTTTAGCAGTTTGCAGGGCACGCATATCCTCCCTGGCTTTCTGGTAATCTGTGTACATGGCTTTTTTCTCAGACAGGAGCTGGGCGTATTCTGCTTGCAGGCTCTTGACGGTTGGCAGCTTTTTCAACCCCTGTTCATCAAAAAACTGCTTTGCCGCCTTGTGCAAGATGATTTCGGATTCATGCGCTGCAAGAAACTTTTTGGAATAGCCAGCCTTTCGATAGGCAACATAGGTGTCGCGGGTCTTGGCGTAGTTGATGATGTGCTGCTGCAACACTTTGATTTCCGCCATGCGCTGCTCGGCGGATTTCATTTTTGCGGACAGGGTGTGGTACTGCGCTGTGGTGGCGGCAGTCCTTTCTTCCAGGACGCTTCTGTCCAGCAGATTGTTTTCCTCCAGATAGATCAGCGTTTGGGAAAGCTGTTTCAGATTGAAGTTCTTTGCCCACCGTGCATAACCGGCACCCTTTCCTTCTTGCAGTTTTGTCTGAATATCGATCAGCAAACTGCCACTGGGTTTAGCGGGAGCATCCATGACCCGCTTCTTTTTGGGGGGATGCTCTTTCGCTCCGGCAATGATGGCCCGAAGATCATCCGGGGTGTAGCCTGCACCCAGCGTGTCCATGCGGATGAACCGCTTCTGTCCTTCCCCCAGCAGGGAGAGAACCTTATTACCGCCCTTGACCTGATACCCGGAGCGTTGCAGCAGCTCCAGCAGCTTCTCAAAGCTCTGGGGCTTCTGTGCCAGTGCTTCATCAATGGCATAGCAGATACGCTCCCGGTGGGAGGGTTTCTTCTGATCGCCCAGCCACTTGTCATAGGACTTGCCTTTGCCCTTGGGATTCTCCACGATGGAGTAACCGTTCTCAATGCAGATCGTATCATTGAGGCGGCGCAGAGCCTTGGTGCTGCCCCAGAAATTGCGGAACTTGCTTTGCTCATCGAGAGCGGTGGAATTCCAAATCACATGATTGTGAATATGGGCTTTGTCGATATGCGTACAGACGATGTAAGCGTGATTGCCTTTGGTGAACCGCCGTGCCAGCTCACAGCCCAGGCGGTTTGCTTCCTCCGGCGTGATCTCGCCGGGACGGAACGACTGGCGGAGGTGGTAAGCAATCACATCATCCGCACCCCGCACCCGCCCGGTGTTTCTAATGTACTGCTGTTTCGATAGCAGAAATTCTCTGTCGGCAACACGGCTGTCGCATTGCCAGCTTGTAATCAGGTTTCCGTTGTCTGTCTTTTCGGGATTCTCTACATAATCGATAATGGCTTCGATGGCGGTTCCAACAGTCCGTCCCTTGCCGATGTGCAGCGGCATTAGTCGTGTGGTTGCCAAATGGTTTCACCTCCCTAAAAATAAATACGGACTGCTTCAAAAGCAGCCCGCTGGAACACTATTCCATTTCTTCAAATTTATCTTCATCAAATGCGGCAGAATCATCAAGCTGCATTTCCTGATGTCTGCGCCCAAAGCGCATATCGTATTGCTTCTGGGCAAGTGCCTTAACCTCCGGGCGACGATCCTTCGTTCTGTTTTTCAGCCAATCCTTTTGTGCTTTCGATAAGTACCAGGGGAGGTTGGACAGGCGATTCAAGGTTTCCTGTTCCGCTTTTACTTCTGGCGATAGTTTGGCGCAGTCTTTGCAGATATGCGTGGCATGACCCTTGCCGGTAAATTTCTCGTTTGCTCTATTTCTGCCGCACACCTTACAATAGTGACCATTCTTTTTCATCGTATCCCGCTTCCCTCATAGATTTTTCCTGCACCAAATGACATTGTAATCACTATAACACAGATGGAAACAGCGAGCAACAGAATTGTTATACATAGAGAAAGATACTCCGGTGCCATTACGACACCGGAGCTTCACTTTAGATTTCTTTCAGCAGGCAGGAAATATTCTGGAGCCTACCCAACACCCAAACCGCAAGCATGGGGATGCCCATAGGACTGAACAGGAACGCAATGGTCAGAAGAATCAAACCGTTCTTTGGGGAATACGTCACCAGAACCGCCATACCGAGGATGCCGATAATTCCACTGACCAGCCTGAGAAGCATTGCGGAGCAAGAGATGATACCTATGCAGATCAGCGAAAACAGGTCGATTGCCAGCGTGACAGGGACGGTAAGGATTTTGAAGATCAGTTTCATGTGCGCAGCCTCCTTTTTCTTTGTGCTGTCATTATACGGTATCTGCGTAATTCACGCAAGGATACGGCGGGTCAGTTCAGTTTTGCGAGGGCCGAGAGAATATCCCGTGCCGCATCCCACAGCCGTTCCTGATTCTTCCGCAGGTCCTCCAAATCAGCATCGTAGATTCTGCCGGTTTCATGGACACGCTTGGTGAGCTGGTTGAGGTTGTTGCTGGAATACCGGAGCAGGGAAACCATCTCCTTCAGCTCCGGCAGCTCCAGCTTGACCACATATCCATCAATGGCCATCTTGCGAACAAAGGCAGAGAAATTTGTTGTGCCGAATTGTGCCATCTTTGTTTGGATCGTGTCCAGCTCCTTTTTTGTGAGGCGGATTTTTTTCATAATCTCCCGCTCTGCCATAAGTTCACCGCTCCTGTCCTTTCAACTTCGCCGAATGTTTCGGCGAAGTTGTTTTCGGCATTGCTCGCAGCTTTTCCCGAACAGAGGATTTTGCGGGCTTCTCCTGCTGCCGGCAGTATTCCCGCCGGACGGTGCTGAGAAACAGATCGGTAAGTCCCGGATGGCTGTTCACTACAAAGCTGGCGTTTCGGTCTGTACCCCATGCGTCGGGATTGGGGTGGATGGGAATGGTTTTCGCCCATGCCTTATTACCGGTAGAAATCCGCCCGTCCCAATCTTTCTGCTGGACTGTATTCGCAAGGACATACAGCGTCCTGTCCAGCCCGAAAGCCTCCACTACCTGTGCCGCCGCCTGACTGTCCAGGCAGTTGTCGTGGTAATGCTCCCGGATCGCCGCTTCAATAGCTTCTTTGCAGGCAATGTTGGCTCGGTTGGATGCCCGGTACTGCTCCAGCTCGCCATGTTCCTGAGCATAGCTGGCAGGATAGGGATACACCGGCGTTTCTCTGAGCGCACGGCGCTGTTCTTCCAGAATCGAATCCGCTCTGGATTCCAGACAGTCCCAGATCGTCTCCATATGGTCTGTCTCCCGCTTTTCAAAATCCCGGAATACATCTGCCAGCGGGCTGGGGGATTTCATCAGGGCATCTGCCTGGGTATCCGATAGATCGTGGTATTCCAGCGACATCAAAATATCCTCCCGGATGGTGTATTCATAGGCGTGGTTCAGGACTTCCTCCGGGGGCTGGCCCTTCAGCCAGTCCCGGAATTTCTCCTGTTCGGCAAACATCTTCTGATATAATGCCGTGTTGCGTTCTTCGTTGGTCATTATCGCACCTCCTCATGGCGTTTCTGCTTTTGGTTGTTTCTGATGGGAACGGGCTGGCTGCGCAGCTTGTCCAGAACCGAGGGGCGGGCAGATTTGGCGATGACCTGCTCCGTCTGGCCTCCCTTGTTGGCATCCAGATTCAATTCCGCGTCCAGAAAGATCAGCCGCGCGGTTTTGTCCCGCAGCTCCTCCTCAAAGGGGAAGGGCTTGCCCAGCTCTGCCTTTGCCGCTTCCTGCTGGTGGCAGGTTTCGTCCAGCTGTGTCTGGAATGCTTTCAACCGCTGTGGCATCTGCGCCAAAGCGTTGTCCAGACGAATCAGGTTGCCTCTGGGGTCGCTGCCCAAAATTGCCTGGTGTTTTAATCTTCCCTGCATGGTCAGCACATACTTTTTGCCGAAGTCCTCCAAAGTGACGGACATCGTAAAGCCCCGGTATGTACCGACCTCCACCGGGTCAAGCCCCGTGGCTTTTTTAGCCGCCTCGATCAGAGCGGCACCGGCGTTGTCCTTATCCGTCAGCTCGTCTGTCAGCACGGTCATTCCCGCAAAGCCGTCCGTGGGATGGGGGTGGGCTTCCAGTGTCTGCATATCCTCCTGAATTGCCTGAATGCAGCCCTTCAGCTTTTCAATCTGCTCCGGGAAGTGCCGCAGCAGACTGTCCTCCAGCCGGTACTGCTTGCTCTTGTGGTCGGCCTTCATGATCTTCAGCCTGGAAACCTCCACATCCAAATCCATGCGCTCCTTGATCCGGGGATCACCGGCACACAGGGCCTTGATTTCCGCAAAGGACAGCGCCGCCTCATCCACATCATTGCAGGAGCGCACCGGGGATTTGGAGGTCATGATCTGGGAAATGAACTTCTGCTTATTCTCCACGGTCTGCCACAAGAACGCATCGAAGGTTCCTTCCGTCACATAACGGAACACATGGACTTTCTCATTCTGATTGCCCTGACGCTCGATTCTGCCTTTGCGCTGCTGCAAATCACCGGGCCGCCAGGGACAATCCAAATCATGGATCGCCACAAGACGATCCTGCACATTGGTGCCCGCACCCATTTTGGAGGTGCTTCCGAGAAGGACACGCACCTGGCCGGAGCGAACCTTGCCGAACAGCTCCTTTTTCTTGACCTCCGTATTGGCATCGTGGATAAAGGCAATCTGCTCTGCCGGAACGCCGCCGGCAATCAGTTTGGAACGAATGTCATCGTAAACGGTGAAGGGAGCATTTTCCTCCGCAGGGAGTACGGCGGCTTCCAGCGGGCTGCCCGCAATGACAGCCTGTTTCGCTTTCGGCGCAGCCTGGGGCGTGGAAATATCGCAGAACACAAGCTGGGTCAGCTTGTCCTCCTTGCCGTCCCTCCAGACTTGCAGAATGTTATCTACACACAGATTGACCTTGCTGCCAGCTTCATCCGAGAAGTCTGGGTTGATGATCCGCTGGTCAAGTCCCAGCTTTCGTCCATCTGAGGTCACCTTCAGCATATTGTCGATGGAGGGGTCCACGCTGCCAGAGTGGATAGCGGCGGCTCGTTCAGAAAGCTCCTGCACCAGCCCTTTCTGTACCTCCGTGGGCTTGGCAACTACATTGTGGTACTCCACCTCCGGGACGGGAAGATGGAGCTGATCCGCCGTCTTGATGTCTGCCACCTCCTTGAACAGATTCATCAGCTCCGGCAGATTGAAGAACCGGCTGAACCGTGTCCGGGGACGGTAGCCCTTGCCCTCCGGGGCCAGCTCCAAAGCGGTGACGGTTTCTCCGAACCGGGATGCCCAGCAGTCGAAGTGGGTCATGTGCATTTCTTCCAGACGGGCATACTGCAAATACCGCTGCATGGTATAGAGTTCTGTCATACTGTTGCTGACGGGTGTACCCGTGGCAAAGACCACCCCGCGGTTTCCGGTAAGTTCATCCATGTAGCGGCACTTTCCGAACATATCGCTGGATTTCTGCGCATCCGTGGTGGAAAGGCCAGCGACATTCCGCATTTTGGTGTAGAGGAACAAATTTTTGTAATTGTGCGCCTCGTCCACAAACATACGGTCAACGCCCAGTTCTTCAAAGGTCACAACATCGTCTTTCTTATCGTCAGCCCGCAGTTTTTCCAATCGGGATTCCAAACCGCGCTTGGGGCGTTCCAGCTCCTTGACGGTGAATTTCTCACCGCCGCTTTCCCGCAGCTCCGAAATGCCCATGGTGATCTCCGCAATCTGATCTTGCAGAAGCCGCTCCTGCCGCTGTTTGCTGATGGGAATTTTCTCAAACTGGCTGTGACCGATGATAACGGCGTCATAATCGCCGGTGGCGATCCGGGCGCAGAACTTCTTCCGATTCTTGGTTTCAAAGTCCCGCTGTTTCGTCACAAGGATATTGGCGGAGGGGTACAGCCGCAGAAATTCCGATGCCCACTGTTCCGCCAGGTGGTTGGGAACCACAAAGATGGACTTCTGGCACAACCCCAGACGCTTGCTCTCCATGGCGGCGGCAACCATTTCAAAGGTTTTGCCCGCACCAACCTCGTGGGCAAGCAATGTGTTTCCGCCGTAAAGAACATGGGCAATGGCATTTCGCTGATGCTCCCGGAGGGTGATTTCCGGGTTCATTCCCGCAAAGACAATGTGACTGCCGTCGTATTCCCGTGGACGGATGCTGTTCATTTCCTCGTTGTACTGCCGGACCAGCGCCTGACGGCGTTCCGGGTCTGCCCAAATCCAGTCCTTGAATGCATCCCGGATGAGCTGCTGCTTCTGTGCCGCCAGCGTGGTTTCCTTGGCGTTCAGCACCCGCTTTTTCTTTCCGTCCGCGTCCTCAATGGTGTCAAACACCTGGACATCCCGGAGATTCAGGGAATCTTCCAGAATTTCATAGGCGCTGACACAATCCGTGCCGTAGGTGTTCCACGCGGCAACATCGTTGTAGGAAATCCGGGTTTTGTTGCTGATGCTCCATGCGGCGGTATAGGGAGAATACTGTACATCCATGGAGTAGCGCAGATAGCGGGGCGTGTCGAAGGTTTCAAACATGAACTGCTTGATGTAGGACTTGTCAATCCAGGTCGCGCCCAGACGCACCTCGATTTCCGAAGCGTCCAAATCCTTGGGCTGTGCCGCCCGCAGCGCTTCTACATTGACCTGATAGGCAGGATTCTCCGCCGCAGCCGCTTTCGCCTGCCGGAGCTTCTGGCGGACATTGCCAGACAGATATTCGTCTGCTGTCACCCAGCCAGCGTGATCTTCCAAAGGCCCCAGCGTGGGATCATGGAAGATAACGCCCTGGAGAGCGGCGGTCAGTTCCTCGACGGGCTTCCCGGACAGAGAGGACATGAACCCCAGATCTACGCAGGCTCGCTCGGCAATGGAGATTGTCAGGGCTTCACTGGCGGTATCCACAGAGGTGACTACCCGGTGGGGCTGGATGGTTCGCTTGGTGAACATATCCGCCTTGCGCTGGAAATTGCCGTCATCGTCCATGACTTCCAGAGCGCACAGGAGGAAATAGGAGGAATCGTCGGAGAATGCCAGCTTGTTGCCCCGGCTGTTAATAAGCCCATACTTTTCCGTGAAGCTGTCGTAGAGCCGGTTCAGCTCCCCTTGCTTCTCCCGAATGGCGGAATCCGGGATGGTTTCGTCCATCTGGAGGTCGATCAGCTCATGGACGCAGGTGCTGAGCGCCAGCATACCCTTGATACGCTCTTTGGCGGTGGCATTCAGATCGGGTCTGACCATAATGCTGTTTTCCCGGAAATAGACCTCACCGTCCACAAGGGTATAGGAGAAGTTCTTCACATCCGGGTCAGCCGGGAGGGTGTTCTGAATGGCTTCACCCTCACCCAGATCGGGCAGTTCCGCTTCCTGATAGGTTCCCTGGATATGCCGCACCGCTTCATGGAGCGAGCTGGCGAGCGGAATGTTTTCAAAGGGTTTCACGGTGTAGTCCATGCCGTGGGCAGTGCTTTCGGAGCTGTTTCTGCCTATAACCATTTCCGGGTGTTCCAGAAAATAGCTGTTGATGGCATAGCCGTCCTCTGTCTGCCCCAGATGTAACCAGTCAGGTTCAATCTCAATGGGACGGTCCCGTTTTTGCAGGAAGATAATGTCCGACACCACTTCTGTACCGGCGTTGGCTTTGAAAGCGGTGTTGGGGAGCCGGATGGCACCCAGAAGGTCGGCTCTCTGGGCAAGATACCGACGCACGGTGGAATCCTTGGCATCCAAGGTATAGCGGCTGGTGACGAAGGCCACTACACCGCCGGGACGCACCTGATCCAGCGTTTTGGCAAAGAAGTAGTTGTGGATGTTGAAGCCCAGCTTGTTATAGGCTGGGTCGTTGACCTTGTACTGCCCAAAGGGGACATTGCCCACGGCGAGGTCGAAGAAGTCTCGGCGATCTGTGGTTTCAAAGCCTGCCACGGTAATATTGGCTTTGGGATAAAGCTGTTTGGCAATCCTGCCGGTGATGGAATCCAGCTCCACGCCGTACAGACGGCTGTTGCGCATTTCCTCCGGTAGCATACCGAAGAAGTTGCCGACGCCCATGGATGGCTCCAAAATGTTGCCGGTCTGGAATCCCATATTTCCAACCGCTTCATAGATCGCCCGGATGACCGTGGGACTGGTGTAGTGGGCGTTGAGGGTGGACGCGCGGGCGGCTTCATATTCTGCCGGGGTCAGGGCGTTTTTCAGCTCCTGATACTCAGATGCCCAGCCGGATTTTCCGGAATCAAAAGCATCCGGCAGACCGCCCCAGCCCACATACCGGGACAAAATCTCCTGCTCCTCACGGCTTGCCTGCCTGCCCTCGGATTCAATGGTTTTCAGGGTGGTGATGGCGTCCATATTCCTGCGGAACTTGACCTTGGCACCGCCCATGCCCAAATCCTCGTCCGTAATGCGGAAGTTTTCGGCGCTGGGGATGGGAGTGTTACGGGTTGGCTCCGGCTTCTCTGTGCGGAGGGTTTGCACCACAATGTCATAGGGAAGGTTATTCTTTTCGCCGGGGTAAACTGCCACGGTTTCGGTGGACATTTCCGGCTGAACAGGCTGTTTTTCCCGCTCCTCAATATACCTTCTGACAAAGGAAATGGGTTCCGTGCGGAAGATGGGAAAGCCGGTGGAATTGGCAAAGGTGATATCCTGGAAGTTCACGGAGCCAAAATCCAGATTCACCCGGTCAACAAGGAAGGTTCTGCCGTCGATTTCAAAGGTGGATTCACCGGGAATCAGGTAATCCCTGGCAAATTCCTCGTCAGAAATCCGCTGGGCATCCGCTTCTGCCTGCCGGACAATGGGAGCAGCATCCAGCTTGTCCGCATCCACAACCTCTCCGTTTACGATGCCGTGTTCCGCAAGCTGTTCCCGGATGGCAGTAGGGTCAATATCGTCCAAACGGTCATATTCTTCTTCCGTATAGAATTTTTCCGCCTTGATGAGCTGGGCAATCCGGCGCTGCACCTTTGCCCAGGGCAGCACCGTTTCACCATCAACCCCGGTAACGGCAATCCGCAGAGGCTGGGCGGGATCTGTGCCATACTCACGGGCAAGCCATGCGGCGGTGTCCCGCTCCCGGCTGTGGGCTTCCATGTAGCGCACAACGGAGCGTTTGCTGTCGATGCTGCCATTCCATTTCTGTAAGGCTTCATCAATGTCGGATTGTGTAATCTCCCGGCGAGGGGGTTCTGGATTCAGCTTTCCCATGGAATAACTGTTTCGCTGACCATCCTCACCAACGGCGGCAATGGTCACATCAAACTGATTACGGAGCTTTTCGGTATACTGCTCCAGCTGATGTGCCGGGATGCCGCACATATCCACTCTGCCGCCAGTGGGGATTGGGCGGGTGCCGAGGTGCAAATCCAGCACAGGTGCCGCTTGCTTGGCGTCCTCCCCGTAGATTTCAAAGAAGTCCCCGACCTGATACAGCACAATATCCTCCGGGTGGGCGGACTTGATCTCGTTGTACTCCCAGACAGCAGGCACGGATTCTTTCTGAACCAGCTCGGCGGCTTCTATCGGCTCTGCTTCTTCGGTTTCCGGCTGTTCTTCCGCAAGTTCACTGTCAATGACTTCCTCGGAACCATAACGCTGTTCCAGCTCCTCCGGGGGAGCGAATCGCCCGGATTCCATCAGGGTATCGTAATATTTGACCACCTTTGTCCACGGCACTTCAATCCGTGTGCAGTTCGGCTTGTCGTAGCGGATACCCTTGCCGTCAGTCCAGACATGGCTCATAAAGTTACGGGAAAGTGCGTTATTTCCGCCGCCAATGCCGTATTCATTTTTCAGGAAATCCAGCTTTTCCTTTGCGGTGTGGGGTGACCGGTAATAGGCATAAATCCGTCCCTTGCTGCCGGAAAAATTACTTCCGCCGGTCAGATGCTCATTGATTTCGTCCTCGGTGATGAAGGCCTTTGCCGCTGGCAGTTCCGCCAGCTCGCTGAGATATTCCCGCCGGGGAAGGGTATATTCCTCCAGCAGACGAATCAGCTTGTTGGGGTGATACATCTGAAACCGCATCATACCCTTATCCGCGTTGCAGGCATCCCGGAAGGCATAGACCTGTTTCATAGTCGCCTGATAGGATTCCGGCTCAGACAGGAAAACCATGAGCTTTTCCGTCTCCTCCGGGAACCCGCCCCGGAGGGAGCGGACGATGCTCATATGTCCGGCTTCAATGGCTTTTTCGCTCATGTCGTGGGACATATACCAAAGCTGCTCCGCAAGCTGGCGTTTTTCAAAGGTTCCGCACTCTGCCAGCTCCACATTGGTGGCAAACTGCCCCTGTTCCAGCAGCTCGCCAACACGGACAGCAACATCCTCCCAAGACAGAATCTGAGCGTTTCTCGCAAACCGGGCGGTGCTGCCATAGGCCAGGTGCATCCCGTCCTCGGCGTACCATGCGCACACCTTTGTGGTGCCAAATTGCAGGCCATAGCCGCCGTGATAGGTCTTTTCCAGAAAATCCACCAGATCGTCCATTGGCTGCTGTTTGGTGTATTCAATGGCAATCCGTGTGCGGTGATTTTCTGTGTTGCTGCCGTAGCGGAGAAACTGGTCAATATATTCCTGGGGCATGGAAAAAGCGGAGGGTGCGATTTCTGCACTCTCCGCTTCTGCGATATAGGCTATTTGCTGGGCTTCCGTGGGGAAGAAAGAGAATTGTTCCCCCCGGATAGGGGGTTCGTCTGTCAGGCGTAAATCAGCTCCGTCAAGATTACTTCCTCCGCCTGGGCTTTCAGACTGTTCATCAGCCCCACCCATTTCATGGGGTCGCTGGCTTTCAGAGCTTCCGTCACCCCCGCCGACTGCATCAGTTCGGGCATCATCCGATCCAGACGGCTGTTCGCCGTTTCGTCGATCTCCCTCAGATGGGGATACAGCTTCTCCGACAGGATCAGGCTGTTCCACAACACCGGGCGATTCTCTTGCAGGTACTTCTTCCGCAGCCTCCCATACTTGCCCAGGGGCTGCGTCTTCTGCTGGGACAGGCTCAGATTGGGAATCCAGTAGTCCCCGCTGCGGGTGTAGGTCAGTTCGTTCATTTTCTTGGCTCCTTTCAGACAGCTTTTCGCGTTCGTGTTTTTTGATGGTGACTTCGATACTGCGGAGGACTTCTTCGCTGATCTCACTGACGGCGCTGCCCAGAGCATATACCGTTTGGGGCGTATTGAAGTCAAAGACCGGCATGAACTCCTCCGGGTCAAAGTGGGCATCAGCCGCCAGACCGCACCGGGACAGCAGGGCGTAGGTGGTGCTGACGGTGGCTGCGTTGAGGAATGCCACGCCTTTGTCATAATCATGATACCCCTCCAGATACGATCCGTCAACGATGTCGAGAATGTCCTGCTGGTGGGCAAGGAAATATTCTGTGACTTTGACGGAGGAAATCTGCTCCAGCTGCTCTGTGATGCCGCCATCATTGGGAACGGCAAACTGTTCCTCCAGAGCGGCGGAAACTAACTGCGCATGCTCCGGGCGGTATTCCCAGAGATAGGGGCTGCGGGAGCGTTCGGTGCTGCGGGTATCTGCCACATCGAACACATATTTCAGCTTCGGCACATCCCCGGAGTGGTCAATGAGGGCGATGCCCTTTGCGCCCCGTCGAACATAGCGCCCCATTCGCTTGTTCCACAGTTCGTAATCCGCACAGGCTGTGGCTTCGGGACGCTGAGCGTAGATCATGAGCTGTTCGTGGTATGGGTATTTGTACAGCCGTGCGGCGGTGGTCAGAAAATCTGTCCAGCTCTGGTAGCTGCCGGTTATCTGCGTGGCCATGTGGTCCGCCAGTTGGCGGTATTGTTGCAGTACGGATGCCAATTTGATGTCTCCTTTTCTGTGTGATTTGTAATGAAAAACCCCGCCTGTACGATCAGACGGGATTTGGGTGGATAGTAGATTTTTATAGTGTTTCGTGGGTTTTATTGAAGCCAAGACGGTGTTCCATACAGAGGATGTTACTCTCCAATTTCAGCGCGGGAAAACTGTCAGGCTCTATTTCTTCGAGGATAGCAACCGCAGCATGATACCCCAGATAAAAGCCATCGATGGAAGCGCTGTAAGAACGCTGATCCCACGCACACTCCACGGATACGATATGATACTGTGTTTTTTTGGTGCTGCCCGTTTCCATCGCTTCGGCCAGACTGTTCCGGCGTTCGATATCAGCGTAATACTCCCTGTGCCGCTTCATTTTGGGCATCCTGTGGATTTCATCACAAACATACTTTGTAAAGCCGCCGTCTGCTTCGTGTGCTGATGTGAAATACTGCTTGAAGCCGCAATAGATACCGGCAAGGAAACCGTATCTCGCGGCATATTCCCGCAGGCTGGAGCAGGTTTTCTCATACTCGGCAAGCTGCGCCTGTCGCTCTTGAGAAAAAAGGATTCTCAGTTCCGCAATACCAGCGTCATATTCGCGTTCTTCAACACCATAAACATCTTTTTCCACATTGCGCTGATAGCGATTTCTGATTTCCTGCTGATAGGCTGCTCCCAAGCAGTTATCCAACATTTCCTTCAAAACCTTCCTCGTTGACATTATGAGTCCCTCCATGTATTTAATTGATACTGTATAGCATCTAATAAATACTTTATAGCACGGGGTTGGTGCAAATGCTGTCGAATTGTGGGACAAAGAGAAAAAGCCGCTACCTTTCCGTAACGGCTTTGTCGTAATGGCTCCATCAGTCAAAGGTACTCAGTGATTACCGGGATGATGCTTTTGAGTACGTCTTGAACCATGCGGCTTTGTGTTTCGCTCAAACCAAAATCCTTACTGCAATCGCCAGAAAGTACAGAAGAAAGGTTTGAGGTTCGCCCCGTGATATAGTCCAGAGATACATCCAGCTCTGTTGCAATCTTGTACAGTGTCTGGAGGCTGGGCTTGCTGGAAGCATTTTCAATATGGCGCAGAGATTCCGTTGCAAGCCCGACCTTCTCCGCAAGGAAATCCGCTGTCCATCCTCTGAATTTTCGTGCCTCACGGATTCGCTGCCCGGTGAGAATGAAATCAATATCCATTGAATACAACCCCTTATCTACTAGATTCTATCATCATTGAGTATAGAGGTTATTTTTCTCATTTAGAATGAGCTATTTAATACGGAACCGTATCTATCACATTCTATTCTATGTATTCATGGCATTATCTATCTTCCCCACGAGAAAAGCCCCGTCTGTTACCAGGTGGGGCTTAATGAGAACATATGCGGTTGCGAAAATCATTCCTTGGGTTCCGCCCTTGCAATTTTCCTCTGAACGACATTCACCAATATCTCCTGCTCGCAATGCGGACAATACAGTGGAAAGTTAATCAAGAGCTAATATGTAAAGGGTAGTTTCTGCTACCAAATACATATTGGCTGCGGGCTCTATTGTGGTGGAAATAGCAGCAGTTAATATGGGAGGTGAAAGCCGAGATTATTGGTATCCTGTAAACTGCTGTTTTTTATTTCTATCACAAAGGAGCGTATTTCATAGAAAAAGAAATCTATGATGAAAGAAATGGATTGTATTACACCCTGCATGGTGACTATTATTTGCCCAATCTGGTTCTGCCGGAGTCGGCAAAGGTCAGTCTTG
>CAZXVI010000053.1:0-13086 GCA_964644275.1 uncultured Ruminococcus sp.
TACCGCATTAAAATCTCATTGGATCTTGCAATGCTTTCAGGTTTGCATTTCTTTTTTAGTGCTTCCCAGTTCGGTTTTCTATCAGTAATATTATGGGTGTCAGAACCAAATACAAATGGCCGTTCCTGCTTAAGTATGCTTTTCACAAAGCCTCTCTGTGAAAAGCCATTATACGCTTCAGTATTAATTTGAAAAACAGCATTTGAATCCAGTATCCGGCACATTTGTTCCTTACTGTAATATCCAAGGTAGCGATGAATATGAGCCAGTATGACCTTCAAGCCATACTCTGCGGAGATATTGTAGATTTCCTCAAGCATCCATTCCTCATACTCCCGGTACGGCAACTCGAGCAATATCAGATTCGTCCCCTGAATAGCAAGCTGTTCAATCCCTTGCAGTTCACAAATATTATGTTCAATGGCAATTTCAGCGCCCAACAGAATCGGTAAAGGTGAAGTTTTGCCAATCTTTTCAAAGGCCTGCTGCCGCTTTTCCAGAAAGCTGTCAACAGATTTTTCTCTGTGCGCATAGAAATGCGGCGTTGCTATGACCTGTTCAACCCCCTGCTTTCTCAGCATTGCAAGCATTGCTAAAGACATTTCAGCATCCTTAGCACCATCGTCAATACCGGGAAGAACATGGCAATGATAATCAATGAGCATTACGCATTCTCCTTCATTTCGTCCTGCTTGGAAGAATATCCGTAGCCGTATTGATAGCTATATTGATACTTGTATTTTGCATAATATCCACTGCGATGTTTCACTTTCACATCATTCAAAATGAAACCAAGCATATTGATCTTTGCAAACTCAATTTTCTTCATTGCTGCTTCAGTATCATCCACAGTGGTCCTACCATAGTGCAGCACCATGATAATTCCCGAGATGGAATTTGCAAGTTCCATAGCGTCAGTTACCACATTTACAGGAGGCGTATCAATTATAATCATGGAATACTCCTCTGCCAGCTGACTGAGAATCAATGCCATCTGGTCGGATGCAAGCAGCTCCGACGGATTCGGAGGAATTGGTCCGGCAGTCATAACATCGAGATTTTCCATGACCTGTTTCTGGATGCATTCCTCAACCTTGCTCATTTTGCTGATCGCTGTAGAAAGTCCTTTTTTATTTTTCAGGCCAAAGATTTTATGCTGAACGGATTTTCTCATATCCGCATCAATGAGGAGCACCTTATTCCCACCCTGGGCTGCCGCAATGGCAACATTGGCAGCTGTAGTGGATTTTCCCTCACCGGGATTAGAAGAAGAAACTGCAAAAATCTTCTTATCAAAGGTGGAGAGCGAAAAGGCAATATTAGTACGAATGGACTTGTAGCTCTCCACAACATTAAATGGAAGAGTCTCGTCCGTCAGCCTGCTGTATTTCTCGCCGGTCTTCTTTTTCTCATTTCCAAATTGCTGGATTTCGCCAATAATAGGCTTTTTATATTTTGTTGCAAGTACACCAGTATCCTTAATGGTATTATCAAAGAAATCAATAAGAAAAATGATGAGGATAATCAGAACAAAGGCCGCCATCATGCCCATAAGTGTATTTTTTCGTATATTCGGTGCAACGGGAGATTCATACACCTTAGCCGTATCAATGGTACTGATTGAGCCGACACCCACCGCATCCTGAATGAATTGCTGTGCAACAGATGCCAGATCATTGCAGATAGCCGCAGCTACTTCCGGGTTTTTTGTAGTAGTTGTCACGGTCAGCGCACTGGTATCCGTTACGGACGTAATGCTGATACAGCTGCGCAGAGAAGAAGGTGTGATATTGCCATCCTTTAATGTAAAATCAAGCTGTAAGGTCTGCTCATCAAACTCTTCTTCAAGCTTATCCGCAACCGCACGCATCACGGCGTCATCTTTCAGTACTTCGATATAGGTATTAATCAGCTGCTTGGAGTTGCTGATATTGTTCTGATAATTGTCCGCATTTTCCGAAATCCCGGTATAACTTTGCACATACATAGAAATATGCGAAGAATATTCCAGCGGCATCACAAATTTTGATACGCAAAATGCCAGAATTCCCCCGCATATTGTTACAGCAATAATCAACCAGATTTTCCCTAAAAACAGTGCAATCAGATCTTTTATTGAATATTCTGTATATTCATTCTCCATATCAACAATACCTCACAGTTTATCATAAATTTCTGATTCTCCGCACACGCTGAGTATGCAGTTTGTCATTCGCATTGGAAAATACTCCGGCAAAAAAATAATATTAAATTGTATTTCTTGTAGTATTATATCACATATTGCTAAAAATGTCAATTACTTTCCTAAATTTTAACATTTGGTCTAATTTCACTTCTTTCTATCGATAAAATATATAGGAAAGCTCTAAAATGCCTATTATAGTCTCTGAATTGAAAATTCTGCAAAAAAATGAAAGCATATATTACCTATGATAATTTTCTTGCAATCGCTCATACTACTTTTGCAGCGAGAAAGCTGCTTTTCATTCAACAAGCACAACTTATGTGTATAAAAAGGAGAATTATTATGAAGGGTGAATTTACGCAGAAGGGTAAAGAAGCAATGGAGCGTTTCAAGATGGAATCTGCCAGCGAGGTTGGCGTAACTCTGAAGCAGGGTTATAACGGCGACCTGACAGCAAGAGAAGCAGGCAGCATCGGCGGTCAGATGGTTAAGAAGATGATCGACGCTTACAAGATGCAGTAACTGCACCCCTGTAAGAAATATCCCTCCGCTGTCAGGCGGAGGGATTTGTTTTACTATGAATCCTTTCCTGATTATAAATGTAGGCAGCTGCCTGCGGCATCATACGGCACTTCTGCCGCCTTGACTTTTGGGACAGAATCCGATATAATGTATATGGAAACCTTTAAAAATCCGGGAGCTTTTCTTTTCAAAAGCACAGAGAGGCAGTATGGGACTGTACCCACGCCTCCTCTCCCCATACATGGCTTTTAGAGCTCCCGTATCATCCTATTCTGGAGGAACCTGATGAAAACTGAAAATTTGAATACAGCCCCGGAAGCCAAAGCAGAAATGCCGGAACCGCCGGAATCATCGGAACAGGAGATAACCACAGAAGATACTGCACCCCAGTCAAAGGAAGTCGTACCGGATACCAAGGAAGCTGACGGCAGTGACGTGGAAACTCCGTCTTCCAATGAGACAGTGACGGAGAAACAAGAAGCAGAAACCGGACAGGAAGTTTCCAGGCAGCGTCCCACACGGAAAATTGTGCTGATCAGCTCCGCAGCACTTGCACTGGTAATCTGCTGCATGGCTCTTGGAATGCTCCTGCTGCGGGAACCGGTTCTGCTCAAGGAGCAGCAGCATTCACCAAAATCCGGTTCCATTGTCATGGAAACCTCACCGCCCCCCACCATACCTCCCACAGAACCAACAGAGCCTCCTACGGAAGCCATTGATTATGAAATGCAGATTGATCTGGATACGGTCGCCGATTATCATGCAGTCAATGAGGATGTTACCGGATGGCTGTACATAGATGACACTGTCATTAACTATCCCGTTGTAAAGGGGGATGACAATTCCTTTTACATCAATCACAACTGGCAGAAGCAGTCCAGCAGTTCCGGCAGTATTTTTCAGGATTATGAGTGCAGTATCCGCTTTTCGCAGAATACTCTGATCTATGGCCATAACCTCGCCAATGGCACCATGCTCCATGCCATCAAAAATTACAAGGTGGAGGAATGGGGTCTGGCACATCCCTATGTGGAAGTTTCCACTCTGGATACCCGATATCTGTACAAAGTCATTTCCGTTAACGTGCTGTACGGCGATGTGGGAGCATCCTTCGACTACTGGAATTACAAATATATGGACAAGGAAACATTTGATAGCTTCGTACAGCAGATTTATGATACCTCCCTGGTCTGGTACGGAGATGAGGAACTGCCTGTTTACGGCGATCATATTCTGACATTGCAGACCTGCAATTCCGGTGCCAGGGACGGAATGCGGTGCGTAGTATTCGCAGTGCGCATTCTGGATGATTAGTTTCTGCCGATGCTCGTACAGGGGCTTTGTATCCAATCAGTTTACCCATTGCACTATGAATCTGACCAGAAGCATACCTACAGACAAATAGAATCCCTGACGCCGACCTGATCGGCGTCAGGGATTCATCATTTTTTCACAGTAACCCAGACCGGGAAACGGAATCTATGGCGGATCACTGGTCTGCTCCGGGCGGTGCTGATCTGCCGCACTTACTGCAGAACTTCTCACCCGGTTTCATCTGCGCACCGCAGTAACTGCATTGTGTGCCGGATACAGGATCGGATATCTTCCGGCTCTTGCTGCATTTTTTCTTCAGAACGGACTTCCGGATTCCTGCCATCACCGCAGGCAGCAGTATACAAATAACAACCGCACCTGCCGCATATAGAAAAATTATACCCCTGTGCTGCTGCCAGTACAGCTGCACAGACGTAAACCAGTACGCCTTGGTGCTCCTTGCAGATGCAGTGTGCTCATCCTCATCAATCATGATGGTACCGCTGGTATACAGTTCGGGGCATTCCCATTGATAGGTCTCGGGGTCAATTGCATCAATGACAAATCGTCCCTGGTCGTCAGTGTCAAAGGAGAACAGGAACTCGCCGTCACTGTACAGATCAATGCTTCTGTTTGACAGGGAATCACCAAAATCTGCAGTGATTGTAACCTTCGGGTCCACCTCGATCTGTTCAATGGACGAAATAATTGCATCGCCGACCTCGGACGCATCACTGACATCGGCGTAGCTGCCGCCCGTATTTTCTGCAATTTGTTCGAAAAAGTCCGCTGCATCACTGCTGGCATCCGCACCAATGGAGAAGACATTGATCAGGTAGTCGTCAATTGCATCGGTAACGCGTGTATCCGAGTCGTCATAATCCAGGCTGATATCCGCATTGTACAGCGCCAGGAGAACCTGATCATAGGTCAGATTTGTCTCCGGCTCCGGATCCAGCGGTGCCGCATCCCCCAGGAGGATGATCACCTTCTTGGCGTTATCACGCCAGTCAAGCCGGATTGCCTGATACAGACCGGAATACACGGTTTCCTCTTCGTCACCGCCGTACCCAAGATCAAGAGCATTGATTGCCGCTATAATTTGGGATTCATTTTCCGTAAATCTCAGCTGCACCCTGCAGGGGTAATCGGAGGAATCGCCGCTTCTGGATGCAAAATCACGATAATCTACAATTGCTACACGGTAGTTTGCCGTCTTCTCTTCCAGATGTTCCAGAATCTCCGCCATGTTCTCCTTGGCATTATCAATATCATCCCCCATGGAGCCCGTGGTATCCACCACAAAGCACAAGTCCAGACCGTCACTGCCTTCCGTCCGCAGTACCCGCTCCACGGAAGACTCCCTTGTCTGAAGAGCATTGATCACAGCTGTTTCCGCATCAATAAGACCGCTGTAACCACCGTGGTAGTAATACCTACCCTTGGTGGATGCCAGCAGGATTTCTTTTACCTGCGGACCCGTCAGATCGGGATTGCAGCCGAATACCAGACCTGCAACACCGGCAACATGGGGTGTTGCCATGGATGTGCCGCTCAATGCGTCATATCCGTTTGCCAGACAACTGTATATATCATAGCCGGGTGCTACAATGTCCACTCTTTCGCCCACATTGGAAAATGCAGTATAGGAGTAAACTGTACTTCTAGAAGTGGAACTTCCGCTGTTGATCTGTATGGCGCCAACAACAATAACCCGGTCCTTTACCTCAGGGGTATCCATCAGATTCAGGAAATTATTGTAAAGTGCCAGTGAGTCCCCGATCTCGCCCTTCCAGCCAAACAAGGATTTGGCTTTTTCTCCCGTTGTCATTTCTTCACGGTAGCCATAGGGCTGTTTATTATCCTTATAATAGTAGGTACTATTGCTGTTGCCTGCCGCTATGCAAATCACAAAATCCGGCCTTCCTGCCGCTGTTCTTGCTTCAATGAGGCGGGAAAGTCCCCTTTGCGTCAGCTCTGCCTGCTGTGTCAGATAGTTGATCGCCTTCTCATTGCCATGGCTTGCCGCAAATCCCACCAGACGGCTTGTATTCTGGCTGATGTTAATCACCTGAACATCCTGATCAATCAACGTTTTCAGTGCCAGCAGATAGCTGTATGCTGTTGCGTACTTCTCGGAAGAAAGATGCCCGTTTTTTTCATAGGATACCCTTGCAAAATGCAGGTTTCCTTTTCCGCCCATTACACCGGCAACACCGGTGCCGTCATCCCAGTCCGCAGCCATAATGCCGGCAACGTGGCTGCCATGATCCTCGGGGGAAAGTGTGTACTTGTTCACACTCGTCAGACCAGTTTTTTCATCAATAAATAAACAGCTGACATTGCCACTGGCAAAGGTCAGATCCTCATGGGCAGTATTCGGCATAGCATCAATCAGCCCCACGTTGACCTCGCTGATGGAATCCAGGTAGCCCCAGGCACCGGGCGCATTGATGGCCTCCATGCCCCAGTTCTCATCCCTTGGAACGGCAACGTTCCATGCGGCACCATTCCAGTCGTCAACAGGGTAATAAGGTTCCTGATAGGCAAACGTATCCTCATCTGTTTCGATGGTATCCGCATCCATTACAGAAACCAGGTTCAGATAGGACTGCTCCACAATTTTATCGGCGTCAATCCGCCGCTGCAGTGAGGTCAGCTCCTCATAGGTCATTGCCTCTGAAAATATCAGCTTATAGACATCAATATCCCCCATGGAGCTATCCAGCTGTGCATCAAAGTCCTCACTGAGTGCCGCCACATCTTCGGAACCGGTTCCCTGCTGTACAAAAATCACGATTTCATTATTGATGTACAGAAGGCCTTCTTCCTCATTAAAATCAATTTGCTCCGATTCCTCGGCAATGGCAGCCGGATCTGACATGGGATCATCAGCTGCATCCTGGTTCGGTGCAAAATACGGAAAGAGCAGATACACCCAGGCAACCAGAAATCCGGCAAACAGAAGCACCAGAATGAGCAATACTATTAAAATCCGTTTCACAATTTTATGCATTTGATTTCCCTCCCAACACATTGATACAGGAATAAACAGAAATCAGGAAACTACCTGCCACAATCCAGATAACGGCGCAGACATACGACAAATCCGCTAATACAGCGGACGGCGCAGCCATCACATCCTGCAGTGCCTCCGGAAGGAGCCGGATGAAAACCATGCTGAACATGCCGGCAGGAATACAGAGCAAACCCGTGGAAAGGGCGGAAATTCCCAGTGTCAGAAATGCTCTTCGGATCCGTCGGATATTGAGCCGGAGGATGAGCAGAAGGGGGATTGCTGTCAGCACACTGCAAAACAGAACTGGATACAGAGAATTAAGAAAGTTCGTCATTCGTTCTGCATTGAAAATCCCGAATGCCGGAAATTCTGTATCTCCTGCAATTGTATGAAGAAAAATCGTCATCAGAAGCAGCAGCGTAAACACCACCAGGAAGATCGCTGCCAGTACACTGAAGATAACTGAACATGCACCGCCGCCCGCTGCTTTTTTGGCAGACCGCCTCTGCTTGCTCTCTTGCTGCGGGGACGGCATGGTCCGGGACATGACCGGCTCCGGAGCAGAAACTGGTTCCGGCTTCAGGGAGTCCGGCGATTCCGGAACAGGGACGGACGCCGTATCAGGGGGATTTTCCTCCGGAGCAGAAATCTCCTGCGGCGCCGCAGCCAGAGAAGGCCCCTGTAATTGTTCCCCGCACTTGCCGCAGAAAGGAGCTCCATCAGACATGGGAGTGCCGCACTTCGGACAAAATATGCCGACCGGCTGGTTTTGTTTCGTTTCATCAACCAATATAATCACCTGCTTACCATGACAGCAGAAATGCGCATCAATGAAACATCATGCGCACCTTTCCTACTGTATGTACATTTTATAGGATAATAATACCATAATCCGACAATTTTGTCAAGTATTTTTTCTCCTGTTTCCAGTGCTTGCACATGAAATGGTTCGGCCTTCCATCCTTTCATTGAATTTTGTTTTAGAAATTTCCTATTGACAAGAAAATAGGAAAGTGATATAATGAAAGAAAGGTTGAATTTTAAGAAGTTTCTCGTATATATTTCTGTTTTTAGTAAGAATAGGAAATTACAGAATTTTCCTGTTATTAAAAATGAAATTAGTACGATTGCACAGAAAGGACACCGTTATGAGAACTTTTGCACAAAAAATAAAAGCCGAACGTAAGAAGCGTGAAATGACGCAGACGGAATTCGGGCAGCTTCTCGGCGTTTCACAGAGAATGATTCTGGATTACGAAACAGCGGGCAGAAGACCCCACCGTGCCAAAATGACGGCTTTTGCAGAAACGCTCAAAGTCCCCTATGAGTATCTTGCAGATGATCGTTATGATTCTGTTGCCGCTGTGCTTAACAGAGCAATGGATGCCGGTACGGTGCAGCCGGAACCGGAAAAACCGCCGCAGGAAGAGTCATCACAATCCGAGGCGGAGGCAAGGGCAAGAAGAGAGATGGCATTTCTGAAAGAACGGAGTGCAGCGCTGTTTGCCGGAGGAGAACTGCCCCAGGAAGCCAAGGAGGCATTCTTCCAATCCCTATATGAAGCCTACCTCAAGTGCAGAGAACAGGCAATTGCAAACGGAGTCGATGTGGAGCAGTATGATTACTGATGAAGGAGGTCGGCAATGTTGGATAGTATAAGAGCGGCAGAAAAGGCATCTGACATCATTGCGCATTGCGCTACCTCCGATATCTGGACAATTCTGGATCAGCTGGGGATTCTTTATGGTTTTCCTGATTTAGGCAGTGCCAAACACGGACTTAAGGGCTACTGCACTGGTTTTTTCGGTCAGTTCTACATTGCTGTCAACAGAAATCTTCCGCAGTATCTGCAGGTTCTGATTGCATGGCATGAGCTGGGACACATCGTCCTTGATCCGGAGCTGCTTGAAAATGGCGGCTGTGTCTATGATTATGATCCGTTTCATACCTATTCTCAATCTGAAAATCGTGCAAATTACTTTGCTGCCGAAGGCAGAATTCAGGACAACGAGCTGATGGAGCTGCTCCAGCAGGGCTATACACTGCGTGCTGCAGCAGCAGAACTGCGTGTACCAAGCGATTTTATTTCCTACAAGGTGCAGATTCTGCGGGAATACGGCGTGCCGCTGCACCTGACGGATACTCCGGATTCCTCTTGCCTGAGCAATGATCTGATGGGAGAAGAGAATTTCTGAGGTGGTCGTATGTCAATGTAC
The DNA here is from genome assembly GCA_964644275.1 of uncultured Ruminococcus sp. Lineage (GTDB taxonomy): Bacteria > Bacillota > Clostridia > Oscillospirales > Ruminococcaceae > UBA3855. Next base: position 9,257 of record CAZXVI010000053.1, read on the forward strand.
ATTTGTATTGATCTGAAGAGCTTTTATGCCTCGGCAGAGTGCGTGGAGCGCGGCCTGGATCCGTTGAACACCAATCTTGTGGTGGCTGATGAAAGCCGCACTGAAAAGACCATCTGTCTTGCTGTATCGCCGTCGCTGAAAGCAATCGGCGTTCCCGGACGGCCGAGGCTGTTCGAGGTAATCCAGATTGTTCAGAGGGAAAATGAAAAACGCCGCAGAAACGCACCTTATCATGAATTCCTGGACAAGTCCTATTATGCGGATAAACTGGCAAAGGACCGCAGCCTTGCCATTTCCTATATGGTTGCTCCGCCGCAGATGAAGCGTTATATGGAGATCAGCGCAGGTATTTATGACATTTACCTTCGGTATATCGCTCCAGAGGACATACATGTTTATTCCATTGATGAGGTTTTCATTGATGCCACCTCGTACCTGTCCGCCTATCACTGCAGTGCCCATGAACTGGCAATGAAGCTCGTCCGTGAAGTGCTGAACGAAACCGGCATTACAGCGACTGCCGGTATCGGTACAAATATGTATCTTGCAAAGGTAGCTATGGATATTGTAGCCAAGAAGCTGCCTGCCGGCAGGGACGGTGTGCGGATTGCAGAACTTGATGAGATGTCATACCGCCGGCAGCTCTGGAATCACCGACCAATTACGGATTTCTGGCGGATCGGCGGCGGTATTTCCAGAAAACTGGAAGCCGAACATATCTATACTATGGGGGATCTTGCACGTTTTTCTGAATACGGTGAGGATAAGCTGTTCAAGCTATTCGGAGTGAATGCAGAACTGCTGATTGACCATGCATGGGGCTATGAACCAACGCCAATCTCTGCAATCAAGGCGTATAAACCGGAGAATCGCAGCATCAGTCAGGGACAGGTGCTTTCCTGCCCTTACACAGCTGAAAAGGGGCGGCTGATCTGCCGGGAAATGACCGACCAGCTGGCGCTTGACCTTGTACAAAAGGGGCTGGTGACGGACCAGATCGTGCTGCACGTCGGCTACGACCATACCGGTATTCCGGAGGACTACAAAGGAACGCTGGAAACAAATCACTATGGCAAAAAGGTACCAAAGCCGGCACACGGTTCCGTCAATCTTGAGCGGCATATGTCTTCCGGTAAGTGCCTCATTGACGCTGCCATGCGGCTTTATGACCGGATCGTTGATTCCGAACTGCTTGTACGCAGACTGAATCTTACAGCAAACCATATCATCCGGGAGCAGGATGCCGAAGAACAGCCAGTACAATACAGCTTATTTGACGATGTGAAAGCGCTGGAACAAAAACGGGAGCAGGAAAAAGCCAGTCTGAAAAAAGAACGGAGCCTGCAGGAGGCTATGATTTCCATTAAGGGAAAATATGGGAAAAATGCCATCCTCAAGGGCATAAATTTTGAAGAGGGAGCAACTGCCATTGCACGAAACGGTCAGGTCGGCGGGCACAAAGCATGAGGTGAAGCTATGGGAAATTATGAAGATATTCTGCATCATACCCGATATGAGCTGAAAAAACATCGCCCCATGCCGATTGCAAGCCGTGCTGCACAGTTTTCTGCCTTTGCCGCCCTGACCGGATTTGATGAGAAAATTGATGAGACAGCAAGGTTGACGGAGGCAAAGCAGGAGCTTTCAGAAGAACAGCTCGAACAGCTGAACCGGATTTTGGTACGGCTGTCCGAACTGGAAACACGGAAACCGCTGATTTCAGTCACGTATTTCCAGAAGGACGAGCGAAAAAACGGAGGTGCCTATCTGCATTACACCGGGAATCTCCGGTTTCTTGATGAAGCGGAGAGAAAGCTGAAATTTGTGGATGGTACAGTGATTGCGGTGTCGGAGCTGTACAGCATCCGAATTCATAAAGCGGTACAGTCCCTGTGAACTGTACCGCTCTGGCTGTCAAAAAGTCCCCTCCGGCTATTAGATCCGGGAATGGAACTAATTACAGCAAATTCTCTTTTTTAAATGCCTGGTTCAAGTCAGCAATGATATCTTCGGCATCTTCAATGCCCACACTAAGACGGAAAAATCCGCCATGGAATTCTTCCGGATAGAGATATTGGCGTTCATCATTTTCCCCCAGAAATACAATCAGACTTTCATCATGTCCCAGTGACACTGCCGAGGTAATCAACCTCAGATGCCTTACAAAACGATTATAGGTATCATGATCGGCTTTTAATCCAAAAGACAGCACGCCACCGAATCCAGGCGACATCTGTGTTACGGCAACGGCATGACCCCTGTGTTCTTTTAGACCGGGATAGGCGACAAAGCTGACACCTTTCACCGTGTTCAGATATTCTGCCACCTGCATTGCATTTTCATTGTGCTGCTTCATGCGAAGCGGCAGTGTGACCGAACCGCGCATAATCAACCAGGCATTGAACGGACTGATGGTACCGCCCAGATTCACCTGGGACTGGGCACGAATAATGTCCAAATATTCCTTTTTGCCGATAATCGCACCACCCATGGCATCCCCATGTCCATTAATGTATTTTGTCAAGCTTTCCACTGTGAAATCGGCGCCAAGCGCAATGGGCCGCTGATTATACGGGGAAGCAAAGGTATTGTCAACGGACAGTAATGCACCGTTCTCATGGGCAATCTCTGCAATTGCCCGGATATCTGAAATTGTCAGTGTGGGATTTCCTGGCGTCTCAATATGAATCAGCTTTGTATTCGGGCGAATTGCATTTCTTACTGCATCCAGATCAGAAGTATCCACAATGGTGGTTTCTACATGGAATTTACGATTGAACAATTCATTCAGCAGACGGTACACGGCGATATAGGTCACACTAGAAAAAATGACATGGTCGCCGCTTTCCAGAAGTGCAAAAAATAAGCCGGACAGCGCAGCAACGCCGCTGGCAAGAACAATGCAGTCCTCACCGCCCTCAAGGGATGCCAGACGTTCCTGCAGATACTGCTGATTGGAACCGCCGTTTCGCGTATATAAATTTTTACCTGCACTGCTCCAGTTCAGATTACTTGGATCATAGGGCAGCTCATAACTGTTCGCCATTGTAATAGGACGTTTGATTGCTCCCGTTTCTCCATCCACATCATTTCCTGCATGAACTGCTCTGGTCTGAAAGCCATATTCGCTCCCATAGATTCTCTTCGGCATTGTCATTCTCTCCTTTAGCGCATGACATGATTTATAAAATTCCTATGATTAAGATAGGTTATATATGATATTATACTATAGGAAATTGCTCTTGTCAATCCCCCCTTTCACACTTTAGACAGTCTCTAAATGTATACCTCAAAAACAAGTTCTTAGAGGTTTCCCTTTTTTAATGGCAGTTACCTTAAAGTTGTATGAAAATTTTTCTTGACAAGGGCTGAGAACTATGCTATAATAATAACGTTCCTGCGGCACAGCGCAGGAAATCATTACTATTGAAAGGAAGGTGAACGGCATGTTCCAATATCGGATTCCAGTCAAAACTGCATACACTATAACAAACACAATAACAGCCGCAAGCCTTTCGGATGCAGGGAATTTCTGATCCATATAGGGTCATTTCCCATATTCTTGTATATCGGGGCGCTTCTGTTTTGTGCAGAAGCGCCCTTTTGCGTCCGGAAGCGGCAGAAAAGGAGAAATCATGTTTGAAATCAACGGCGCTTTTAACAGCGCCAAGATCTTTACCGACATTGCGGATGCTGCTTCTATTGCGCAGATTACAGCGCTTTGCAGCCAGGAATTTGCGAAGGATGCCAAAATCCGCATTATGCCCGATGTACATGCCGGAGCCGGCTGCACCATCGGCACGACCATGACCATTACTGACAGGGCTGTG
>CAZXVI010000054.1:0-13064 GCA_964644275.1 uncultured Ruminococcus sp.
CCAAGGCAGAAAATCTGGCTCTGGGTCTGTATCTGGTTGTAGAAACCAAGGTTCCCGAAATGGTCGTGTCCACCACCGATCCCTTCCTGGTGTCCGTCCCCATGACCTCCGTGAATGGCACTAACGCCACCGACGGCGGCACCCGCTGGATTTACGACATTACCCTGTACCCCAAGAATCTGACCGGCATTCCCTCTCTGGAAAAGACCCTGCGGGAGAACAAGAACGACACCGGCAAGACCGATGCCTATGCCCACACCGGCACCGCTTCCGCTGGTGACACCATCGACTACCAGATCATTTCCACCCTGCCCTCCATCACCTCCGAAAGCACCTACCTGTCCTGCTACACCTTTGTCGATACCCTCTCCAAGGGCCTGATCTACAACAAGGGCGATGTGGTTCTGGAGTTCTTCACGGACGCCGCCTGCACCGATTCCGTTGCCAAGTGGACGGAGGCTGAGTGCAAGTTCTCCGTTGCCTACAACACCACCGATGCCGGGGATTCCGTTATGACCATCGAAATGACCGCCGACGGTCTGACCGAGATCAACACCTCCAAGGCTGTGTTCTCCGGCGCTTCCATGGTCAATTCCGGCTACTCCGACTGCACTCTGCGCATCACCTACGCCGCCAAGATGGACAGCAGCAATGACCTTGTGTTCGGTGACAAGGGAAATGACAACAAGGTTGTGCTGACCTGGAAGCGCAGCTCCCAGAACTACTACGATACTCTCGTGGATGACTGCCATGTGTTCAGCTACGGCATTGACCTCACCAAGCTGTTCAGCGACGGCAACGGTGATTTCTCCAAGGTAGAGTTCCTGATGCAGAACAAGACCGACAATTTCTTTGTGAAAGCCGAGCTGAACAAGGACGAAGGCGTTTACTATGTGGTGGACCATGTGACCGATAAGGCAGATGCCACCCACTTCGTCCCCGTCCAGACCGCCGATGCCCAGGGCAGAATCATTGTGAAGGGTCTGGAAGATGACACCTACACCATGACCGAGGTTCGTACCGACAATGGCTATGTGATGCTGAAGCAGGGCATTGATGTGGTGATCTCCCAGAAGAATACCGATGCTTCCTGCGGCATCTATGGCACGGATGTTCTGGGTCTCATTCAGAACGACCCCCGGTATGCCAACATTATCAACGACAGCGGCGACCTGCACAATATGCCCCAGAAACATCTGGAACACAAGCTGCTGACCGCTTCCGCTGCCGTGGACGGCAAGAAGGTCACCATGCTGGAGGACAACGGCAGCGTCAACGCCGAAGCCCCTCTGACCGTTGTGAATACCCGTGGTTTCGACCTGCCCAAGACCGGTGACAACGGAACAATGATGTTCACCGTGGTGGGTATCCTGCTGATGGCTGGCGCGGCATCCGTCATTGCGCTGGTCAGCCGGAAGAAGCGCTCTTTCTAATTTCATCTGCCCCGGAGGGTTATTCCTCCGGGGCTTTCCCCAAAAAGGAGGGTTCCATACGAAGCAAAAGCGTATCACAATCGCTCTGGCGGTCATGGCGTTCCTGCTGGCGCTGGGGCTGACCTTGTATCCTGTTATCAGTAATTATGTAAACCAGAAGTATGCCTCCCAAATTCACACCGCCTATCAGGAGGTTATGGAACAGATAGACGATTCCGCACTGCGGGAAGCGAAAGCACAGGCGGATATTTACAATCATTCCCTGATCCCCGGCGCTTCTACGCAGGACACTTACAGCCAGGAGGGATTGCAGGCTGCATCGGCGAACTATGACAGCCAGCTCAATCTCGCCGGAAACGGCATCATGGGCTATGTGGAGATACCCAAGATCAGCGTGAATCTGCCCATCTACCACGGCACAGAAAATGATTCTCTGGAACGGGGCATCGGGCATCTGCTGGGCAGCTCCCTCCCCGTAGGCGGGGAAAGCACCCACAGCATTCTCTCCGGGCACAGCGGCATGGCCTCGCAAAAGATGTTCACCGATCTGGAACAGTTAATCATTGGGGATGTGTTCTATCTCCATGTTCTGGATGAAACCCTGGCGTATCAGGTGGTGGAGATCAATACCGTGCTGCCCTACGACACAAGCTTGCTTGGGATTGCCCCCGGCGAGGACTTGTGTACCCTTGTCACCTGCACCCCCTATGGGGTGAACACCCACCGCTTGCTGGTTCGCGGCTCTCAAATTCCCTATGAGGAAGCGGAGCAGCTTATGGAAGAAACTGCCAGTGAGGAAGCAGCGGCATCGACATGGGAGGAAAAGTATTTGCAGGGCGTTATTCTGGGCATTGCCGCAGCTCTGGTTCTGATCCTGGTCATTGCCATTGGCGCACAGATTTACCAGAGCATTGCTGGCAGCAGCGGAGGGAATGGCCATGCGAAACAGTAAACTCCGGGCCTTTCTCATTGCCCTGATGCTGCTGGTGTTCGCTGCTGGTCTTATTTCTGTCCTATATCCATACCTTTGGGGTGCCATGGTTGACCGGGAAATCTCCCTGAACGCGCAAGGCTTTCTGAATCGGGATGCAACCGCACCGATCACCCCCGAAGTAATCGTCACCATTGATTCCCCAACAAAGCCGGAGGAAACCAGAGATTACCCAGAGCTGTGGGCGGACATGGTTCGCTACAACGAAACCATCTACACCCAGGGGCAGGCAGGGCTGTCATGCCAATACGATTACCAGAAACCCAGCTTTACTTTGACGCAGTATGGTCTTGCAGATGAAGTATTCGGCGTGATTTCCATTCCTGCCATGGAGCTGGAAATGCCCATCTTTCTCGGCGCAACGGAACAGCACATGGCTGACGGTGCTGCCCACCTCAGCCAGACCAGCCTGCCCATTGGCGGGGAAAACACCAATAGCGTCATTGCCGGACACCGGGGGTACAACGGTGCCAGTTACTTTCGCCACATCGACAAGCTGAAAGTCGGTGATCTGGTTTCCGTGACCAACCTCTGGGAGGAGCTGACCTACCGGGTCTGTGAAATAAAAATCATCGACCCCCACGATGTGACGGAAATCCTGATCCAGCCGGGACGGGAGCTGCTGACCCTGCTGACCTGCCACCCCTACGCTTCCGGGGGAAAGCAGCGGTATGTGGTTTACTGTGAGCGTGTGGAATCCTCCCCAGTCTCAATTCCCTGATAGATCGGAGGTAACACAATGGATTTTATCTGGAACAGCATAACGGACTGGCTGAAGGAAGTCCTTGTCAGCGGTATCGTCAGCAACCTGTCCGGGATGTTCGATTCCACCAATGCGCAGATTGGAGAAATCGCCGGTCAGGTTGGTCTGACGCCCCAGGCATGGAACAGCGGTATCTTCAACATGATTCAGAACCTCTCCAATAATGTGATTCTCCCCCTGGCCGGAGCGATTCTGGCAATCGTCATGACCCTGGAACTGATCCAGCTCATTACAGACCGCAATAACCTCAATGATGTGGACACCTGGATGTTTTTCAAATGGGTGTTCAAATCTGCCGCCGCGGTTCTCATCGTATCCAACACCTGGACCATTGTCATGGGAATCTTTGATGCTGCCCAGAGTGTTGTCAACGGCGCTGCCGGAGTGATGATCGGAAATACCAGCATCGATATTTCCTCCGTGGTCACGGATTTGGAAAGCAGGCTCATGGAAATGGATGTGGGGCCGCTGCTGGGACTGTGGTTTCAGTCCCTGTTCGTGGGGATCTGCACCTGGGCCATCACCATCTGCATTTTCATTGTCATCTACGGGCGCATGATTGAGGTGTACTTGGTGACTTCGGTAGCCCCGATTCCAATGGCTACTATGGCAAACCGGGAATGGGGGCAGATGGGACAGAACTATCTGCGCACCCTGTTCGCCCTGGGCTTTCAGGCATTTCTCATTATGGTCTGTGTGGCGATCTACTCGGTGCTAGTGCAGAACATCTCCGTATCCACGGATATCAGCACTGCCATCTGGACCTGCATGGGCTACACGGTGCTGCTCTGCTTCTGCCTGTTCAAGACCAGCAGCCTTGCCCGGTCCATATTCAACGCCCACTAAGGAGGATAGAAAATGCCCTATGTAACCGTCCCCAAGGACCTCACCAAAGTCAAAAGCAAGGTTCTTTTCAATCTGACCAAGCGGCAGTTGATTTGTTTCAGTGCTGGACTGCTCATTGGCGTTCCCTTGTATTTCACAACCAAGGAGCCGCTGGGAAATTCCTCTGCCGCCATGCTCATGATCCTCACCATGCTGCCCGCCTTCCTGTTCGCTCTGTACGAAAAGAATGGGCAGCATCTGGAGGTCATCATCCGCAACATGATTCGGGTGCTGGTGCTTCGCCCCAAAAAGCGCCCCTACAAAACCAACAATTTTTATGCCGTCATGGAACGGCAAAACCAGTTAGACAAGGAGGTATATCGGATTGTCCACCCAAAGAAAGCTGTCCCGCGCCGAAAAGAAGGCAGTACAGGCCGCTATCTCAAGGGCAAAGCGGACAGATAAGAAGGAAATGTCCGCGCAGGACAGCATTCCCTACCTGCAAATCCGTGTAGACGGAATCTGTCAGGTCACGCCCACCCACTTTACCAAAACCATCCAGTTCCGGGACATCAACTACCAGCTCTCGGACAACGAGGACAAGCAGGCCATCTTCGACGGCTGGTGTGATTTCCTCAACTATTTCGACAGCTCCATCAAATTCCAGTTTTCCTTCGTGAATCTGACCGCCCTGCGGGAATCCTTTGTCCGGGCAATCCCGCTGCGTTCGGATCAGTTTGAAAGCATCCAGCGGGAGCTGTCCAAAATTATTGAGGAGCAGCAGGCAAAGGGCAACAACGGCATTGTAAAAACCAAATATCTCACCTTCGGTATCGATGCCGACAACATCCGCTCTGCAAAGCCCCGGCTGGAAAGAATCGAAACGGACATCCTCAACAACTTCAAACGGCTGGGCGTCAGCGCCGAGGTGCTGAACGGACAGGAACGGCTCCGGGTTCTCCATGACATTCTGCGCATGGACACGCCGGAGCCTTTTGCGTTCCGCTGGGAAGATCTGCCCCGCTCCGGGCTGTCCACCAAGGATTACATTGCCCCCAGCTCCTTCCTGTTCAGCCGTGCGAAGGATTTCCGCATGGGCAAAAAGTTCGCTTCCGTCAGCTTCCTGCAAATTCTGGCCCCGGAGCTGAGTGACCGGATTCTCAAAGACTTTCTGGATATTGAAAGCAACATTGTGGTGAATATCCATGTGCAGTCCGTGGATCAGGTCAGCGCCATCAAGACCATCAAGCGCACCATTACCGATCTGGACAAGAGTAAGATTGAGGAGCAGAAAAAGGCTGTCCGTGCCGGATATGACATGGATATCATTCCCTCCGATCTTGCCACCTACGGTGCCGAAGCCAAAAAGCTGCTGTCCGATCTGCAAAGCCGGAACCAGAGAATGTTTCTGGTCACCTTCCTGATCCTCAACACCGCCGACACCAAGCGGCAGCTGGACAACAATGTGTTTCAGACCAATTCCATTGCCCAGAAGTACAACTGTCAGCTCACCCAGTTGGATTATCAGCAGGAAGAAGGCATGGTCAGCAGCCTGCCCTTGGGGCTGAATCAGATTGAGATTCAGCGGGGTCTGACCTCCTCCGGCGTGGGAATCTTCGTCCCCTTCACCACCCAGGAGCTGTATCAGGACAGCCCGGAGGCTCTGTACTATGGTATCAACGCCCTGAGTAATAACATCATCATGGTGGATCGGAAGCTGCTGAAAAACCCCAACGGTCTGATTCTCGGCACCCCCGGCTGTTTCTCCGGTGACACCCGTGTTCTGCTTGCCAGCGGAAATGTCATTTCCTTTGAAGATCTGTACGCCGATGGCACCACAGAAACCTGGGTCAAGGCTCTGGATGAAACCACCGGTGAGATTGTGGATGCGTATGCCGTGGACATCCGTCTGGAAAAGTATGTGAACGAGCTGAAGAAATTCGTCATGGAAGATGGGACGGAGGTTCGCTGCACAGGCACACACCTGATTCTGAATGGGGATGGCGAATACATCGAAGCCGCAGACATTGCCGAGGGTATGCGCCTCAGCGGCGGGCATATCGTCACCCGTGTTTCTTCCGTCTCCCTTTCTGACCCTGTCCCTGTTTATGACATGACTGTTCCCCGGCACCTCAACTATGTGCTGGAAAACGGGCTGGTGGTTCACAACAGCGGCAAGTCCTTCTCCGCCAAGCGGGAAATTTCCAATGTGTTCCTCGCCACCGACGATGACATCATGATATGCGATCCGGAGGGGGAATACTTCCCGCTGGTGCAGAGGCTGGAGGGACAGGTCATCAAGATTTCGCCCACCTCCAGGCACCACATCAACCCCATGGATATCAACCTCAATTACAGCGACGAGGAAAATCCGCTTTCTTTGAAATCGGACTTTATTCTGTCCCTGTGTGAGCTGATTGTGGGCGGCAAGGACGGCTTGAAGCCGGTGGAGAAAACCATCATTGACCGCTGTGTGCGGATGGTGTATCAGGACTACCTCAACGACCCCAAGCCGGAGAATATGCCCATCCTCGGTGATCTGTATGACTGCCTGCGCAGGCAGGAGGAAAAGGAAGCGCAGTTTGTTGCCACCGCTCTGGAAATCTATGTCACCGGTTCTTTGAATGTGTTCAATCACCAGACCGATGTGGACGTGAGCAATCGGGTGGTCTGCTACGATATCAAGGAGCTGGGCAAACAGCTCAAGAAGATCGGTATGCTGATTGTCCAGGATCAGGTCTGGAACCGTGTCACCATTAACCGGGAAGCCCAAAAGTCCACCCGGTACTACATTGACGAGTTCCACCTGCTTCTGAAAGAGGAGCAGACCGCCGCCTACTCCGTGGAAATCTGGAAGCGGTTCCGAAAATGGGGCGGCATTCCCACGGGAATCACCCAGAATGTCAAGGATTTGCTGGCTTCCAGAGAAGTTGAGAACATTTTTGAGAATTCTGACTTCATCTATATGCTCAACCAGGCTGCCGGTGATCGGAAGATTCTGGCACAGCAGCTGGGCATTTCTCCCCATCAGCTTTCCTATGTGACCCATTCCAATGCCGGTGAAGGTCTGCTGTTCTATGGCGATACCATCGTTCCCTTCGTGGATAACTTCCCCAAGGATACGGAGCTGTACCGGCTTATGACCACGAAACCCAATGAAGTGAAGGAGGATGCAGAGGAATGAGGAATGTCCATCCCCCGGTAACTCTGGCAGGTGGTATTTTTGCGTGAATCCCGGCTGAAATTCACCGATAAAGAGCGGCTTGACCCGGTAATGGGCAAAGCCGCTCAGAAAGCGGAAAAGGCTGCTGACAAGGCAGAGAAGGCTCAGGCAAATATCCCCACCAAAAAGGTTATCAAGCCGGAGCTGATTGCCGACAACAGTAACGGCAAGATCAAGGTGAAGCTCCATTTTGAGGATACGGAAAAGAAGCCGCCCTCTCAGCTCAAAGTCAGCGATGCGCCTGCCGCCGCAGTCCGCAGGCAGATTCGCCGGGAAATCCGGGATTCCGGGGATGACAATGTGGGTGTGGAAGCTGTGAGCAGCGCTTTGGACAGCGCCGAGGGCACCGGGCATCTTCTTCAGCAGGCGCACCACAGCGCCCAGCTCCAGCCCTACCGTGCCGCCGCCCGTGCGGAGAAGCAGCTGGAGAAAGCCAATATCCATGCCCTGCAAAAGAAAGCGGAGGTGGAACACCCCACCAGCAACCCTTTTTCCCGTTGGCGTCAGAAGCAGGCCATCAAGCGCCAGTATGCTGCTGCCAAAGCTGGCAGAGGGGCATCCACTGCCGCTCACACTGCCGGGAATGCCGCAAAGGCTGCGAAAACCACGGCAGAGGAAACAGGAAAGGCAGCGGCTTTCGTCTTGCGTCATAAAAAGGGGTTCGCTGCTGTCCTTGGCATCCTGTTGATGCTGGCATTTCTGCTCAATGCCGTGTCCTCCTGCTCCATGATGGTGGAGGGCATCGGCGCGGGAATTGCTGCCGGCAGCTATGCCGCCGCAGACGATGCTATTGTTGGCGCGGAAGCTGCCTACTGCGCCATGGAGCAGGCATTGCAGCGGCAGCTTGACCGGTATGAGCAAACCCATGACTACGACGAGTACCACTATGAGCTGGATGATATTGGGCATGACCCCTATGTGCTGACGGCGATTCTGTCCGCCATGCACCCCGGCGAGTGGACATTGCAGGAGGTTATGGGAACGCTGGAAATGCTGTTTGAAAAGCAGTACATTCTCACGGAAACCGTGGCGAGTGAAACCCGCTACCGAACGGAAACCGTCACCGGGGAACGCCATGCCCGTGATCCCGTCACCGGGGCCTACCTGTATGACCAATGGGGCTACCCCATTATGGAGGAATACGAGTATGAAACCCAGGTTCCCTACACCTACAGGAGCGTTACCGTCAAGCTGGAAAACTTCGATCTCAGCCATGTCCCCGTGTATGTGATGAACGAGGAAACCCTGGGTCGTTACGCCATCTATATGGCGACTCTGGGCAACCGCCCCGACCTGTTCCCGGATTCTGACTACATCCGGCAGATGCTGATTGAGGGTTACACCAAGTATGACCTTCCACCGGAGGCTCTGGAAAACACCCGATTCGCCGCCATGATAAAGGAAGCGGAGAAATACCTGGGCTACCCCTATGTCTGGGGCGGCAGCAGTCCCAGCACTTCCTTTGACTGTTCCGGGTATGTGTGCTGGGTTCTCAATCACAGCGGTTGGAGCGTAGGCCGCACCAGTGCCCAGGGGCTTTACAATCTCTGCACTCCGGTGTCCCGGAGCAACGCCCGTCCCGGTGATCTGGTGTTCTTCAAGGGCACCTACAAAACCAACGGTGTTTCCCATGTGGGCATTTATGTGGGCGAAAACCGAATGATTCACTGCGGAAATCCCATTTCTTACACCAATATCAACACCCAATACTGGCAGTCCCATTTCTTCACATTTGGGCGTCTGCCCTGATAAGGAGCGTGATTTTATGAATCCCAAACTGCAAAAGCTCCGTGCCGAGCTGGAAAAGAACACGGAGAAAATCGAAAAACTCCAGTCCCGAAACACAGAGCTGAAAAAGCAGATTCAGGAGCTGGAGAACATCGACATCATCTACATGGTGCGCGAGTGCGGCCTGACGCCGGAGGTCCTGTCCGGCCTGCTGGCAAAAGTTCAGGCTGCGCCCAATGCCGCCGATACCAAGGAAAAGGAGGATGCTTCCATTGAGGCTTAATCGCCGCGTTTTTACCCTGTTGGCGGTGCTGATGCTGTGTATGTCCTTTCTGACCATCACGGCATCCGCCGAAGCCAATCCCCCCAAGGACGATGTAATCATCTACACTGCCGACCCCACGGAACCCAAGCCTACGGAAGCTGCACCGAAGCCCACCACGCCAAAGCCTACCACGCCGCCGGAAACGGAGCCGCCTGCCACAACGGAAGCTCCGAAGCCCACGCCGGTAAAGCCATTTGAAGAAGGCAATGCCATTGCGAAAGACCTTCAGTATCATGCAGACACCAACAAGCAGTTCATCACCATCGAAACCCGCAGCGGGGAGATTTTCTACATCATCATCGACTACGATGCCCCGGTGGACGAAAAGAGTGAGCAGTTCAGCACGTATTTCCTGAACAAGGTGGACGATGCGGATTTGCAGGCGCTGCTGGAGGACGGCGAGAAAGTGGAAGTCTGCGGCTGCATTGACCGCTGTTATGCCGGTCATGTGAACACCACCTGTCCGATCTGCGCCAAAAACATGACCGAGTGCGTGGGCAGAGAGCCGGAACCCTCCGAAGAACCCACCGTTCCTCCCACAGAGCCGGTGAAGGAGCCGGAGAAGAAGTCCAATTCCGGCGCTGTTCTGGCTGTGCTGCTGATGATCGTCATGGTCGGCGTCATGGGCTGGTACTTCCTGAAAAATAAGATGCCCAATCCCAAAACCAAGGGTGACACCGATCTGGATGACTACGACTATGGCATGGACGAGGATGACGATGACTATGCCGAATTTGAATCCTATAACGAACAGGAGGAGACGGAATCCAAATGAGTTACTTTACCACTGGGAAATCCCGATTCTATGAAAAGATGATGACCGGCAAGCCCCATCCCCAGCGGGAGGACAGAAAACCTGTCCTCCCCAAAGATCACCTTTGCTATGGCTGTCAGCGCTTCGGTGAAGGCTGCGTACACCCCTGCCACCGTGAGGTGCGCAGGGGTGCTTCTGTGGAGGTGATGGCATGCAGCTTGTGATCGCGGAGAAGCCATCGGTCGCACAGAGCTTGTCCAAGGTGCTGGGAGCCATCACCCGCAGGGACGGCTATCTGGAAGGAAACGGCTTTCTGGTATCCTGGTGTTTTGGCCATCTGGCCGGGCTTGCCGACGCCGATGTGTACGACACCCGCTACGCTAAGTGGAAGATGGCGGATTTGCCAATTATTCCCATCCCCTTCCAGTTCCGCATTGCCGAGGGAAAACAGAATCAGTTTGATGTTCTCCAAAAGCTGATGCGTCGGGAGGATGTGACCGAAGTTGTCAACGCCTGCGATGCCGGACGGGAGGGCGAGCTGATTTTCCGAAGTGTCTACTATCTGGCTGACTGCCAGAAGCCTATGAAACGGCTGTGGATTTCCTCTATGGAGGATGAAGCCATCCGGGATGGATTTCAGAATCTTCGTCCCGGCTCTGATTTTGATGGGCTGTACAAAAGCGCCCTGTGCCGTGCCAAGGCGGACTGGCTGGTGGGCATCAACGCCACCCGGTACTTTTCTCTGCTGTACGGCACCAAACTGAATGTGGGACGGGTTATGTCTCCCACGCTGTCCCTGCTGGTGCAGCGGGAATCCGAAATCTCCGCTTTCGTTCCCAAAGATTTCTTCACCGTAAATCTGGACTTCCCGGATTTCACCGTTTCCAGCAAGAAATTCCCGGACAGAACGGAAGCGCAGCAGCTTGGGAAGAAATGCCAGAATCAGAATGCCGTGGTTTCCGAAATTCGACACTCTGACAAGGAAGAAAAGGCTCCGGCACTCTACGATCTGACCACCCTCCAACGGGATGCCAACCGGCTTTTGGGGTATACCGCCCAGCAGACCTTGGACTATCTGCAAGCACTCTATGAAAAGAAGCTGTGTACCTATCCCCGGACGGACAGCCGGTATCTGACGGACGATATGCAGGGCAGTGTCCCGGCAATCGTTCTGTGTGCCGCTGGAATCTACGGTGTGGAAGCCCCCAGTGATATTCTGGCGCAGCAGGTGTGCAACTCCAAAAAGGTATCCGATCACCATGCCATCCTGCCCACCATGGCGGCGGGAGAACTGGATTTGTCCACACTTCCCACGGCGGAGCAGAACATCCTGAAGCTGATCTCCCGGCAGGTGCTGATGGCGGTCAGCGGAGCCTATCGCTACCGGGAAGCAGAAATCTCCATCACCTGCGGGGAAACCTTCAAGACCACCATGAAGATGCTGCTGGATGCTGGGTGGAAGAAATACAGTCAGAAAAATATCACTCAAAAATGGTTCTCCGGTCTGGAGGTCGGGCAAATCCTAACCCCCAGCAAGGTATCTGTGAAGGATGGCAAAACCCAGCCGCCCAAGCACTTTACGGAAGATCTGCTGCTATCCTCCATGGAAACGGCAGGGGCGAAAGATATGCCGGAGGATGCCGAACGCAAGGGACTTGGAACTCCTGCCACCCGTGCTGGGATTCTGGAAAAGCTGGTTTCCACAGGCATGGTAGAGCGTCGAAAGGCGAAAAAGCAGACCATCCTGATTCCCACCGCATTGGGCAACGCCCTGATTACCGTCCTGCCGGAACAGCTTCAATCGCCGCTGCTGACAGCGGAATGGGAGCATAGGCTGTCCCAAGTCCAAAAAGGCGAGTTGGAGCCGGAGGAGTTTCTGGACGGCATTCGGGAAATGCTCACCGGTCTGATTGCGGATTACCGCCCTGTTTCCGGTGCGGATATTCTGTTCCCCTCCGTTGAAACCACCGTGGGCAAATGCCCCCGGTGCGGCAGGCCGGTGATTGAGCGCAGTAAAGGGTATTTCTGTACCAACAACAACTGCAAATTTTTCCTGTGGAGGGACAGCCGGTTCTTCACCCTCAAGCAGAAAACCCTGGACAGGAAAACCGCCCAGCTCCTGCTGGAGAAAGGCCGCGCCCCGCTGAAGGGCTGCGTTTCCTCCAAAACCGGAAAGGTCTACGATGCCGCCGTGGTTCTGGAGGACGACGGCGAGCGGGCGCACTTCAAGCTGGTGTTTGGCAATGGCTGATCTGCCCCGGATGAATGACGAGCAGCGAAAGCAGGCGCAAAAGCTGATACGCAGCCGCTGCTGCAATTATGACAATGGGAGCTGCCTCGTTCTGGACTGGTCGTTCTGCAATGTCTGCCCACAGTGGATTTCCTACTCGCTGAACTGCAAGTGGTTCCGCAATGCGGTGCTGCCCAATGACATACTGCTATGCGCAAAAATTCTAAACAACCATAAGCAAGTAAAACTGTGTGCCTCATGCGGTGCGCCGTTTGTACCGGGCAGCAATCGGGCAAAGTATTGCAAGAAATGCGCAGACCAGCGCAACCGAAGCAGCAAAGCCGCCTGGGCAAGGCGCAGACGGGGTTCGATGTAGAAGAATAGGGCATAAAAAAGCGTTGCACCACAATGCCTTTTGAGTGTCAAATCTGCTGGGGATGAATCTTTGTATTTGGATAACAAAACGAGGTTTCTATTCTTCTACTTTTTCCGCCTGTTCCTCCCCCCACAGCAGGAGTATTATCCTATTTCATAACGCTCCTGCGCAGGCTTCTTCTGTTTGCGCAGGAGCATCTTTTTTACTATCTTCAAAGGAAGGAGCGATCAAATTTGTCCGAAAAACAATCCAACAAGGAGCGCATCAAAGAGATCACCGCTGGCATTGAAAAAGGCATCATGGAACTGTTTGAAAGTGACCGATACCGGAACTATCTCACCACCATGAGCCGCTTTCACAAGTATTCCCTGAACAATGTCATGCTGATCCACGCCCAGCGGCCCGATGCCACGCTG
>CAZXVI010000055.1:0-11961 GCA_964644275.1 uncultured Ruminococcus sp.
ATCGCTGTATTGATGGCATCGCAAACAAGGTCAGTATTCAGAGCCACAAGAATCGTTCTGCCGGGCAGAATTTCAGATGCCATTGCTGCGGAGTGTGTCATACCGGAACATCCGATGGTCTCCACCAAAGCTTCCTGAATCACGCCTTCCTTTACATTCAGGGTCAGCTTGCAGGTACCCTGCTGCGGTGCGCACCAGCCTATACCATGTGTAAAGCCGGAAATGTCCTTGATCTCCTTAGCCTTTACCCACTTTGCTTCCTCCGGAATAGGGGCAGCTCCGTGCGCAACGCCCTGAGCGATCGGGCACATTGTTTCAACTTCGTGAGAGTAAATCATGAAAATAACTCCTTTCAAAAGGTGATTGATGCGGACATCTGACACTGCTTGTCCGGGACAGGCGTTCATTCGTCGCATACATATT
This sequence comes from uncultured Ruminococcus sp., assembly GCA_964644275.1. GTDB lineage: Bacteria > Bacillota > Clostridia > Oscillospirales > Ruminococcaceae > UBA3855. The sequence goes on from CAZXVI010000055.1 coordinate 424, forward strand.
CATTATACATGATTTTTCATCATAAATCAAGAGCTTTCGCTTCTTTTTTTCATTTTTTTCAATTTATTCATACAAGGAACCTCAAAAATCCCTGTCATAACAATTAATAAAGCAAAAAGGAAATTTTGTGGGGCGAAGCTCCCGCATCTAAAAAACAAGTTTTTAGATGTGACAAAGAAAGCGCTTGAATCATCAAGTGCTCAGCCTGACGATAAAGTGGCAGTTTCAAAAGATTTGCCCTCCCCCTAACCCCCTCCCTGAAGGGAGGGGGAAAGTTTGTGGAGAGTACTGCGTACCCTCCACCCGCCTCTTGCAGAGGACTTTTCGTCTATGGTTCGGGGGTTGTAAGGTGCTTTGCCCCTACATGCGTCGAAGGCACAACGAAAAAAAGTCCAGCCCTGCGCTGGCAGGCGCAGTGGCTGGATAGAACTTTTTTGACGGTCTGAGTACTTGAATCATCAAGTGCTTTCTGGGATTACAGTTTCTTTTTCTCAGCTTCCAGAACACGAAGCAGCTCGTCAATGGACTCGGAAGCCGCAATCTCCGGATTGATTTTCTGACCGGTTCTGGCAGCATGAAGCTCGGAAGGACGGACAATATCATCAATATTGGGCGTCGGAATACTCGTTGGAGCATCGGTATCCTTTTCAGGTGCCCGGTTTGTGGTTTCCTCCACAGCAGCGGTTCTCCCCATCTCCTGAACTGAATTCACAGCAGCATCCTCAGCTGTCGGAGAAGCAAATACCTGCGTTTCACTTCTGCTTGCTGAAGAGAGTGTCTCCTGTTTCTTTGCGTCATCCAGGTTCTCCTGCTGAATACGGAATTTCATGGTGCGTTCCTGAACCGCTTTTTGGTAAGGAGAATTCTCATCCACTTCTTTTTTCTCAAAATTTTCAAGAATGGAGGACTTCTTCATCTCATGAGAGGCATCGCCGATGGAAGCATGCTCAGGGTCAAAGAGAGGATCCTTGCTTTTACCCTTGCTATTCTTCGATTTCTCATCATCAAACATGAATTCCTCATCATCCATGTCATCCTTGCTGCTGCCTGCAATCTTATACAGGAGCATCACAATCAGAATGACACAGGGCAGAACCAGCAGAGACAAAAGCCCCTTTACGGAAGTTGCGAATACAACAAATTGATAAAGCGGCTGACTCTGCCACTTACAAATGGCAAAAATATTGGATCTCGGAATGGTCAGCTCAGAGCCCTGCTCCAGTGCAGTGCCGGGATAGTAATTGGTACTGCCATCCGTTTCGTTGACGGTGATATTATAGATCACACGCAGAGCGAGATTCCCATCGGACAAATAACAAAGCACTTTATTCCCCGCAGTAAGGCTCTTGGTTTCCTCTGCTTTGGCTAAAACAAGGCTGTTCTGCGGAATATCGGGCTCCATCTCATCGGATTCCTGCATGTATAAATAATAACCGGCAATTTTGGGAACATTTTCACCGGAAAAAAGTATATTTACTGTCAGCGTTGCTGCCACGATTATGAATAACAAAATCGTTACTAATACAGCAAACACGGATTTACGCTGCTTTTTGGTCTTCACGATGCAATCTCCTTCCAACGGGTTATCTCAAACTGTAACCTCTTTGTAATCATTATACCATATCTTCGTTCTTATTGCAAGTAGTTTTCATAAAAAACTTCTTTGCTTTCTGTTTTTTCATGAAGAAAAACGCAGAAAAGGCGATAGCAACACTACCGCCTTTTTTGACATCAGAAATTATGGGCAATCAGCCAATCATGCTCTTCACTTCATCAGCAAAGTTGTCAGCCTTCTTTTCGATTCCCTCGCCAAGTTCGAAGCAAACGTAGCCTGTAACAGTAATGGCAGCGCCTGCCTCCTTAGCCTTAGCATCAACATACTGTTTGATGGACATGGAGTTGTCCTTAACAAAGGTCTGCTCCATGAGGCAGTTTTCAGAGTAATACTTGCCCAGTTTGCCTTCCGCAATCTTAGCCTTCACCTGCTCGGGCTTGGAAGCCATCTTGGGATCCTCATCCATCTGAGCAATGATCAGCTTCTTCTCCTCTTCGATAATGGAAGCAGGAACATCAGCCGGAACCAGATATGCCGGATGCATTGCAGCAACCTGGAATGTGCAGTCCTTCAGAGCTTCCAGAACAGCGGGAGCTGCACCGGCCTCTGTGCTTGCACTTACCAGAACGCCTGCCTGACCGCCCTGATGCACATAAGGAACGATGGCATCGCCAGTCAGTCTTGCAAAACGGCGGATCTTCATATTCTCACGGATGGACAGGAACAATTCCTGAAGTGTCTCAGCAACTGTCACTGTACCGCCGCTGATTGTGCATGCATTCAGTGCATCCAGATCAGCAGGATCCTGCTCAATGATGGTATTGGCAACATCTGCAACAAACTGTCTGAACTTCTCATTGTTTGCTGCAAAGTCAGTCTCGATATTTACTTCAACGACTGCACCGACTGTGCTGTCTGCATTAACAGCTGCCAGTACGATACCCTCTGCTGCAATTCTGCCGGCCTTCTTAGCCTGGGTAGCCAGACCCTTCTCACGAAGCAGGACGATTGCCTTTTCTACATCGCCGTCAGCTTCAACCAGAGCCTTCTTGCAGTCCATCATACCAACGCCTGTCATCTTACGCAGTTCGTTTACATCTTTTGCTGTAATATTAGCCATTGTTAGCGCCTCCTGAATTATGGTTCAATGCTTATTCAGCAGCTGCTTCTTCAGCAACAGCCTCTTCAGCCACAGCAGCAGCCTCATCAGCGCCCTGTCTGCCCTCAATGATTGCATTTGCAATTGTACCGGCAATCAGCTTGACTGCACGGATTGCATCGTCGTTGCCGGGGATCACATAATCCACCTCATCGGGATCGCAGTTGGTATCAACAATAGCAACGATCGGGATATTCAGCTTCTTAGCTTCTGCAACAGCAATCTTTTCCTTGCGGGGGTCTACGATGAAGAGTGCGCCCGGCAGCTTCTTCATATCCTTGATACCGCCCATGAATTTCTCCAGACGCTCAATCTCAAGGTTCAGCTTTACAACTTCCTTCTTCGGCAGCAGTGCGAATGTGCCGTCCTCTGCCATCTGGTGCAGCTGTTCCAGTCTCTGGATTCTTCTCTGGATGGTCTTGAAGTTTGTCATCATACCACCCAGCCAACGTGCGTTCACATAGTGTGCGCCTGCACGTACAGCCTCCTCACGGATGGAATCGCTTGCCTGCTTCTTTGTGCCGACAAACAGAACACTCTCACCCTGTGCGGAAATGTCGCGGATAAACATGTAAGCTTCTTCCAGCTTCTTCACTGTTTTCTGCAGGTCGATAATATAGATTCCATTGCGCTCTGTAAAGATATACGGAGCCATTTTCGGATTCCATCTTCTGGTCTGATGACCGAAGTGTACGCCTGCTTCCAGCAGCTGCTTCATTGATACTACGCCCATTTGTAGTTCCTCCTAAAAATGTTTGGTTTTTTGAATCCTCCGCCCACTGTCCGTCCGACAACCCGCTGCCGGGCACCATGCCACGGAATCATGAGCGTGCGAAATCCTATATATTATATCATATTTTTTTGTTTTTTGCAAGTCCTTTTTCGTTCATTTCTTTAGAAAATTTTCCAGAGTGGCATTGCAGCAATTGTATATAGTGCACAATTACGGCAGTTCAACAAGAACCACATCCTTGCCATAGACTTTCAGACACTCCCAGGGAATGACAAGATCCTCCTCCCGTTTGAACAAACCAAGAATCCTTCTCCCGTAAATCAGATATCCGTGAATGGTCCGGTGATCCGTATCCAACTGGATATCGTCAATATAACCCAGTTTTTCGCCCGTCCGGATGTCTATGACATCTTTCTTCCTCAGTTCCTCTAAGCTGCACAGCATTCTCACCACTCCGAAATCAGATTTCATACTAATCCGTTTAAGGCACCGCTAAAAACAAGTTTCTTATGGTAACCTCTAAATACCCTCTGTTTTTTAAATTAGAAAAGAATAAAAGGTGGATTTTGTGGGGCTTCGCCCTACGCAATATCATTCAATTAAGGGTTTGTTCGCTAAAGCAGCCCAGCCCCACACCCCACCTCCAAAATATGTTTTTAGAGGTTCCCTTAACTCTCATAGACAAACGTCTATCAGAATTCCGAGGTTGCAGCCGGTGTAAGGGATTGGACAGGCAGCGCCCTCCAGACTGTACTATCTATTGCAATCTGGAGGATTAGTATCAGTGTACTATATGCAGCTATTCAGTTATTTTTTCTTTTTGGTGATAATGGAAAGCAGTACGCAGAGAATCAGCAGTGCAAGTGCCACCGCTGCAGCAACCACCCACAGACCGATCTGGCGGTCGTCACCCGTCGGAACGCTGTCTGCCAGCATGAACAGATGGAACATCATTACCCCTCCTTTCAGAAAAACCGTGCATTTGTGATACCAATCCCCGATGTCATTTTAGGATCAGCCTTTGGTATCAGTATACCATAATTCAGAATCTTCGTCAAGCACTTGCACAAAGCGTGCACCTATGCTATAATAATGTATACAACAGAAAGGAGGCAGTTATGGAGTTTGATGTGACCAATTGTCATCTTTGTCCCAGAAGCTGCGAATGTGACAGATCCAGGACTGCTGGTTTCTGCGGCGGTATTGACGGCATCCGTGCAGCAAGGGCGGCGCTGCATTTCTGGGAAGAACCATGTATCAGCGGAACCTGCGGATCGGGAGCAGTTTTCTTTTCCGGCTGTCATCTTCACTGCCGGTTTTGTCAGAATTTTCGTATTTCCGCTGAAAACAGCGGAACAATGATTTCTGTTCAGCGGCTTGCGGACATTTTCCTGGAACTGCAGGCTCAGGGGGCGCACAATCTCAACTTGGTTACCGGCTCCCATCTTCTGCCATGGATTCTGGAAGCGCTGGATTTGTGCAAGCCGCAGCTGCATATTCCTGTGGTATACAACTGCGGCGGTTATGAACGCCTCGAAAGCATCGAAGCACTGCGTGGATATGCAGATATTTTCCTGCCGGACTTCAAATTCTTTGATGCTGCTACGGCAGAACAATATGCAGGTGCGGCAGATTATCCGAAGGTGGCTGAAGCCGCTGTGTCTGCAATGCTGGCGCAAACCGGGCCGCCGCTGCTGGAGAACGGACTGATGAAGCGGGGCTGTATCCTTCGGCATCTGGTGCTGCCCGGCCACAGAAAGGAATCCATCGCCTTGCTGGAACATCTGGCGGAGCGATTCGGAACCGAGCAGTTCCTCCTGAGTCTCATGGCACAGTACACCCCCATGCACACGGATTCCCTCTATCCGGAGCTGAACCGCCGCATTACCAAAATGGAATACAACAGTGTGAAGGAGGCAGCCCTGGATCTGGGATTCCGGGGATATTTTCAGGAAAAATCCTCTGCGTCTCCGGATTACACACCGGATTTTGATTTGTCAGGCCTATCATCACGTTCATAGCAAAAATATAACCTGAGAAGGGATGCACTCTTCTCAGGTTAAAATTTGCTATCAAAAGCAGGAAAGCTGCTGAATGAACTTTATTGTGCTGCAGCACCTTCCGCAGGTGCTTCTGTCACGTCAGGAACGGCATTTGCAATATTATCCGTACCGGAGAGAGTCACTGTCACAACAAAGCCATCCATATTATTGCCGGAAATGCTGTACTCCGTATTCCCCGCAGGAACGGAAAAGCTGGTGCTGCCGTTCGCATTGGCAGGAACGTAGTAAACACCATAGGTTGCATTTGATGCAGATATGGTCAGCATATTGTCAATAGAGGAGCTTTTAACAGTTTCCAGATATTCCTCCAGGCACTGGCCGTTCTGGTACATATAGGTTGCCGCAGCAATACCTACATAACGGAATACCGCCGTTGTATTCTTGGAGATGGTCGAATCAAAATAGCTCTCTTTTCCCTCAGGATAGCGGAGAACAAAGCCATAGTTATGGGCATTCTCACCAGCCCATGCATAGGTGCCCTCCTGCTTATAGTAACCCGAGCTGCCGGTCTGGGGGTAGATGCCGATCATGCAGGTCCTGCCGCTGAGGAAATCCGGATCCTCGGAATCGGATTTATAACCACGGATCATGCGGATGTCCGTATTTCCCGTAGCTCCGTAGAACGCCTCCAGCCAGGCATCCATTGCATACGCTGCTTCCTTATCCATACCGACTTCCCAATCCGCTGCGGTATAATGGATGGCGGATTTGGTATCCAGAATGCTCTTGATTGTCACTTTCTGTACCTCCGTTGAGGTTCCGCCCTCAATAGCAGCTGTATCAAAGGTACAAGGATGCTCCGCATTTACCAGAATCAGATTGCCCCTGTGAATTTCCGCTGCATCCAATGTGATATTCGCATAGGTAATCTGCGGTACGGGCTGACTATCCGATGTGCTGTCACCGGAAGCTGCCTGACTGTCCGTATTCGCATTGGGTGTGACGGAACTATCCGTGGAGGACATATTATCCACCACACTGCTGCTGTCATCCGGTTTTTTCTTCTTGCCGCAGCTGCTGATGCAAGAGGAGAGAATCAGAATCAGAACCACCAGAATAGCAAGTACGAAAATAATTCTGTCATATCTGACTCTGTAGGTTTTCTTGCGAGGTCTCTGTCCCATTTTATTTCCTTCCTTTCTTTTGCGCAAAAATATTTATATAATTACATTATAACACAAATTTCATCGCCTGTAAACACTTTTTTTGAATTTTTCCTTGAAATTTCAGCATCCGGTCAGCGGCGTTTTTTCAGGTATGCCCTCCCCTGGAAAGTGTCGGAAAGCTGAAGCAAGCCATACCCCCAAAAATGATTTGCGTATCAAAACCACAGTTCTCTTGACAAATACGGAAAAATATTCTACAATAAAGAAGATACCGAACGAATTGGAAAGAAGGAATCCCGGTGACATTATTTTCCGCATTACAATCAAAACATGCACAGCAGTACTATCGCATCAGAGGGCATCTGCTCCATGGGTGTATTTATGTACTGCTGCATTTCCGGCTGCTGCTGCGCTGGATTTTTTTGTCCCTTCTTGTAGGCACTCTGCTCGGGGGGATTGGCTCCGCATTTGTCTGGCTGATTCAGTGGGGAACCCGGACACGGATGGCACATCCCTGGGTTCTGCTGACGCTGCCCCTGGGCGGTGTTCTTATTGTATGGCTGTATCGTATCACCCAGAACCACAGGGACAGAGGAACCAATATGGTGCTCGCTTCCCTCCGCTCTGAAACAGATTTGCCGGCACAGATGGCACCTTTGATTTTTATTTCTACCATTATTACGCACCTGTGCGGCGGAAGCGCCGGACGTGAGGGAGCAGCGCTTCAGCTGGGAGGAAGCATCGGCAATCTGCTTGGCAGAATCTTTCGTCTGCGCAAATATGACAAACAGCTTCTGATTCTCAGCGGTATGAGTGCTGCTTTTGCGGCAATTTTCCGGACACCGGCTGCGGCTGTAATTTTTGCCATGGAGGTCGGGTGCATTGGTGAAATGCGCTATGCCGCACTGGTGCCCTGCACCACTGCTTCCCTGACTGCTTCGTATATTTCCAGCCTTCTTGGATTTCCCCTTGCGCATTATCAGGTTTCCGACATTCCGGCGCTGACGCCCATTACTGCACTGCAGACGCTGCTGCTGGGCATTCTGTGTGCAGCCCTAAGTATCCTATTCTGTGTGATTCTGCACAAAACAGAAAACGGTCTGCGCAGGCTCATTGCCAATCCCTATCTGCGAATTCTGGCAGCATCCGGAATTCTGCTGCTGCTGGGGCTGATTGTCCAGAGCAAAGACTATTACGGCATCGGCACTGACAGAATTGCACACGCCATTGGCGGGGAAACCGTCTGGTATGCATTCCTGCTGAAAATGCTTTTCACTGCTGTGACGCTTGCAGGGGGCTTTAAAGGCGGTGAAATTGTCCCCACATTCTTCATCGGAGCGACCTTTGGCTGCTGGTTCGGACAAATCGCCGGCCTCTCCCCTTCCCTTTGCGCAGCTGTTGGCATGGTGGCACTGTTCTGCGGCGTTACCAACTGCCCCCTGGCATCCCTCTTTATTTCTGCCGAACTGTTCGGAATGGAATGCGTTCCTTTCTGCCTGCTGGTCATTTCTGTCAGCTATCTCCTTTCCGGTTACTATGGTCTGTACAAGGAACAGCGGTTTTCCTATTCTAAATTTCATGATACGCATGTAAGCCATAAAACAAGACAATAGGAGGCGCACAATGAGGACAAAGGGTGTTGTTTTTGACATGGACGGTCTGATGCTGGACACGGAAAAGCTGCTGGCGAAATACTGGATCCAGGCAGCCCGTGAAGCCGGATTCCCCATGAAGCTGGAGCATGTCCTTGGTATCCGCAGCCTGGCGGCAGTTTATGCAAAACCGAAGCTGCAGGGCATTTTCGGTGAAGCTTTTGATTATGAGGCGATCCGGGCAAGGAGACGGGAGCTGACAGCAGCCCATCTGGAGCAGTATGGAATTGAAAAGAAATCCGGGTTGGATGCACTGCTGAACTACCTTAAAACCAGCGGAAGAAGCATAGCTGTCGCCACTGCTACGGATCGTAGCCGCACCAATCACTACCTCAGACAGGCAGGCATTTATGACTACTTTGATGCATTTGTCTGCGGAGATATGGTGACCAGGGGGAAACCGGATCCGGAGATTTACCTGACAGCATGCCGGGCACTGGGACTGCATCCGGAGGAATGCATGGCACTGGAGGATTCCCCCAACGGAATCCGTTCCGCCCATGCTGCCGGGTGCAAGGCAGTTATGGTTCCGGATTTGTCAGAGCCGGAAGAAGATCTGTTTCCCCTGCTGTACCACTGTACAGCCGATCTTACCGGCGTCATTGATCTGCTGAAAAAAGAAGACCTATGAATGGAGGAGAACACACATGGCAAAACCCAATGCATTTGATATTCCAAGAATTTACTATTTTGAAAGCAACAACACCTTTACCGGAAGCCGGAAGGATTTCAATTTCAAAATTGTCCCGGATGGTGAGCTGAAGGTCTCCACCTGGCACGGTTTCCTGTGTTCCGAGCTTGCGGATATGGAGCAGGAAGCCTGCTTTCCCCTGAATCAGGAGGGCTTCGACCAAATGCTGCGCTGGCTGGATGAACGTTTTCGTGAACGGCATTAGCCGGAACCGAGGAATGCTGCAAACCGGCATTCAAAAAAGTACTTGACTCTCCCCCTGACTGTAATGATACAATCAATTTGCAAGGTACTTTGCAATACAGAAACGGAGTGATAGCATGTACAAAATCGGTGAACTATCCAAGCTCAGCAAAATTCCTGTGAAAACCCTGCGGTATTACGATGCCATGGGGCTTCTGCCGCCCGACTATATTGACAAATTCACGGGCTACCGCTATTACAGTGCTGCCAAGCTGTCCGACTGTTACCGGATTCTGGCACTCAAAGAAACGGGCTTTACCCTGGAAGAAATCAGAGTACAGTTTTCCCTGCCAAAGGACAAACTGTCGGCGCTCATTGCCGCCAAGGTACAGGAGCTTTGCGAGCTGCAGCAGCAGACCGAGCAGCGCATTCATATCCTCCGTGAGCTGCAATCAGCTATGAAGGAGGATAAGTCCATGTTTGATATTGTAATACGAAAATCCGATGAAATCCGTCTGGCTTTTCTCCGCAGAACGATTCCCGACAGGGAGAACTACGCAGGGATTCTGGAAGAAATCCGGAAGCAGCTGCCGCCCGGACTGATCGGCAGCAGAACGGTAATCATCGACTACGAAACAGAATTCCGGGGTCAGTGCTTTGACACTGGCTTTGGGATTGAAATTACGGGCAGAATGCCGGAGTCCTGCGGACTTTCTGAGAAAATCATCCGCTTTACGGACGAAACCGCAAGCCTTATCTGCACGGATGAGGACTACGACAAGGCGGTTCTTGTGCTGCACCGTTATGCAGAAGAACACGATTACCAGATTGTGGGGGCGGTGTACAAAATCACCTACGAGGACGGAACAGTGGAAATCAAAATGCCCGTTGTTCCTCTGCACCAATTTGACAAGAGCAGAAATGAAGCGCTGGATGTGCCTTTTGAAAACGATGCGCGTGTCATTGGCCGCTGGGAGTTTCTGGATTGCCTGCCATGCAGGGAGATGTTCAATCCGGACAGAAGAAAAACCGATGCATCTACCTGGTGTGTAAAAGAATTGTACTTCCTGCCGGGGGGTGAGCGTTACTGGTGCTTTGGCTGGACAAAGGGCTGTCTGCTGTCATGCTGCGGCTATCTAGAACGACAGAGCCGGAATCCCTACACCATTGAGGAAACCGCGGATGGGACATTTTTATTTATAGAGTTCAAAGCATACAGCTATTTTAAAGGCGGAAAGCCTGAGATCTGGGTATTCCGGCAGCTGGATGCCAGGGCATACACCAAGGAAGAAATCATGATAAAGGATGCAATCCCCGATATTCCTGCAGATGATGCACGGGTGCTGGGAGTCTGGAATGTCTGCGATATTGTGCGGCATGTGGAGGATTTTGACCCTGCGCAGTACCCTGCATTCGTTCCCTATGAGGATTTGTTCTGGCGTACTGCAGAATTCCTGGAGGGCGGTACCATGCGCAATACGTTCAAGCGGGATGAAACCGTGGAATATCTGGAAAACGGTTCCGTACGCAACAGCTTTATAAAGGACGATGCCGATGGAACAGTGACGGATCCTCCCCATGTGTGGAACTGGGTGACAGGCAACGTGATTCAGAATCCCCGCTCTGCAGTAAGCATGTACAAAATCAGAAAGCTCGGAGATACAGATTATCTTTTCATTCAGTGGAAAAACGGCGATTACACCTACGGCGGTGAGGAACCGTTCTGGTATGTGTTTCAAAGATGAGCAAAAGCGCACAGCAGCTGCTGTGCGCTTGTCGTTGTACATTCTGCTTGCAGGGATTAGTTTGCAGCAGAACGTCTCACACGTTTCAGAGGTTCCTTGTAGGGCTTGAACAGCTGATAGAGCATCAGTGCAATCAGCAGAACGGAAATGATAACACCGAGAACATTGCCATTTCCTGTAAATAGCATGCCCAGCTGATTGATAATCAATGCTACTGCATAGGCAAATACACACTGATAGCCAATTGCAAACCATGTCCATTTGGTGTTGTTCATCTCACGCTTGATGGCACCCATCGCTGCGAAGCAGGGCGCACACAGGAGATTGAATACCAGGAAGGAAAATCCGCTGACAGAAGTGAACGCATTGGCAAGGCTTGCATAAACGGTTTCAGACCCGCCGTAGAGAATTCCCATTGTGCCAACGATATTCTCCTTGGCAACGAGTCCGGTAATGGATGCTACTGCAGCCTGCCAGTTGCCCCAGCCGAGGGGTGCAAAGATCCAGGCAATCAGATTGCCGATGGAAGCAAGAAGGGACTTGTCAATCTCATCCTCCGTAAGCATCCGGAAACCGCCGTCCGCTACGCCAAAGAAGGTAAGGAACCAGATCAGGATTGTGGACAGCAATACAATGGTACCTGCCTTTTTG
>CAZXVI010000056.1:0-10749 GCA_964644275.1 uncultured Ruminococcus sp.
AGTTATATATGCTGCCCAATAAGAGACTGCAATCTGAAATGGCGTTTAAGTCGGGAATAAGCTTTCATGGAAAAGAAATGCTGTTCAAACTGACGGACAGTTATGGTATGGAAATTCCGAAAGATTTTCTATACAAGCCGTATTTTCGTGAAAGCTGTTCGACCTGCGGAAGTCGTCCGATCTGCAATGGGTGCTCTGTTTGTGGAAAATGCAATCAGGAGTAATTTTATTGAATATACTGGGGTGCAAAATGCACCCTTTTGCACACTTGAAAATTTAGGGTGCATTTTTATTGTAAAAAAGCCGAGAAATAAGTACTTTTCCGGCAATCATCAAACGATAACAGCCACAGTGAGGTCAAAATCACTGTGGCTGTTTGTTATTTTCGTGGTAAAATAAAACGATAGCAAGTTATCGTTTTATTTTATAAGTTAACGTTTTCTTTTTGATGCTATCGTTTTCTGATTGGAAAAGCATATTAATGCTCCGGGTCTGTTTTATATGAAAAGAAGTCAAAATCTGCATAATGCTGATGCTTTACTCTGTCTGCACAGGTGATGCCAACCATAGTTCCTGTAAATTCACCATATTTGCAGTATTCGTCCGAAAATTTCGTGGTATCAAAGGGAATGCCGATTTTCGTATAGGTTTCGCCGTCATAGCTCCAATAGAACTGGGAATGTCTCCCGGTAATCACAAGGCGGAAGTAGATGGGGACATCGTCCACCGGAATACGTGTGTTGACGAATTCTGTCTTTTCACCGTTTTCCAGTTGAATGATAGAAATCGCACTCTGTCCCAAAGTCTCACTATAGTATTTCCGCAGATTGATATAGTTCATGTTGTCATAATAGAGGATCAGTCCGGCGCTGTGCTGATGGACCTCCGGATGAAATTCCATCTTTGTGGTAATTGTCCCATAGACGCTTGTCAGCTTTCGTGCCAGAATGCTGGTCTTATTCAGAGAAGTTCTCGCCTCCTGACCGCGGATTCTTACCCAGCCGGGACGAGCTTTCACATCTGCAAACCGTTGGGGCATGATTCTCGGGGCATAGTACCAGTTGCCCAGTTCATCACTGTCAAAGTCATCGAAGTCGGGAATCTGCTTGACAGGTACTTCCGGCAGTTTGCTTTCCTCGCAGTATTCCTTGGCAAGATTGGAGCCGTCCGCCATGCGCAGCCAGCCGTCCTCTGTCCACATCATTTTCTGAATTGCCGTTTCCCGTCCCAGAGTACAGCACAGCTCCGGAGTGAAGGGGCGTGAACAAAGATGTAACAGATACACTTCTCCCAAAGATGTCTCGACATAGCTGCCATGACCGGCTTTTTGCAGAACCGTATCGGGATTGTAGTATTTGGGTTTGAGGTGATCGGGATCGTGGCGTTCATAGGAAACTGCCGGGTTGGATGTAACGATGGGATTCTTGGGATCGCCCTCGTAGGGACCCCACACCTGTTTGCTTCTGCCCATGGTGACACAATGATTGTAGCCTGTACCGCCCTCGGCACACATGATGTAATAATATCCGTTTCGCTTTGTCAGATGGGGAGCTTCGATACAACCCCGATCTGTTCCGCCTTTCCAGATGCGTCTGGGATAGCCGATGATCTCTTTTGCCTTGGGCTCATATTCCACCATGCAGATGGCACCAGGCTTTTCGTAGCCCTCACGAGTTTCCCATTCCAGAGAAACGATATACTTTCTGCCGTCGTCATCGTGGAGAATGGAGGCATCGAAACCGGCAGAATGAAGATATACCGGCTCACTCCAGGGACCCCGGATGTCCTTTGCCGTGATGAGAAAATTGTCCACGTCAAAATACCGGGCATTCATGGAATTCATAACGCCGTAGACCACATAGAACAGATCTTCTTCTTCACAATAGGTCAGACAGGGTGCCCAGATGCCCTTTGCGGAGGGCAGTTTTTTCAGATCAACCTGTTCATCATCGGTCAGCACATGGGTGTACAGCTCCCAGTTTTTCATATCCTTGGAGTGGTAAATGGGAATGCCCGGAAACCACTCAAAAGTGGAAACTGCCATATAGTAATCATCGCCCTTGCGGCAAATGCACGGGTCGGGATTAAAGCCGGGTAAAATGGGATTTTTCAGCATGATCGTATCCTCCTGTTATTTTTTCTTTGATGCTTTTATTATAGCAGACAGAAGGGAAAGGGGACAGCTGCAATTCTGACAGAAATATAGGTCGATCCTGACTTTTTACTGCATATTGCGGCGAATACGGCTTGGCGTATCGTGGAATCGTTCTGCAAACATACGGCGGAATACTTTATAATTGGTGAATCCGTGTTTTTCTAAGATCTGATAAATGGGCATATCGGTTTGTACAATATCGGCATAAATCTTGGACAGGCGGAATTCATTCAGATAGGTCTGGAACGTCATACCGGTCTGCTGTTTGAAGAACCGGCAAAAATACTCCGGCTGAAAAGCTGCAATGCCGGCAATCTCTGCAATGGAAATGGGTTCCTGATAGTGTTCCTGGACATAGGAAATTACCGGACGCAAACGCTCCAGATTTTTCTGCCGCTTTCTTTCTGTCGAGGAAAGCTCCAACCGGTAGTTATGGTACAGCATATACAGCAGCTCAAACAACAGTGCATAAAATCGCAGCATCATGCCATCCGGCTTGACATCCAGAACGATCTGCATATCTCTCAGCACTTTCCGGAGCTGTTCCAGCTTTGTCTGATGGATGGCATTGGTTGGTCTGGAGTGCATGACAAATTGAATATCCTGGAATTGCGGGATATATTTCTGCATAAAACGGTCAGGAATCTGAATCAGCAGAGATTCATTGCCCTCACGACAGCGGGTGGCGTGGAATTCTCCGGAATTGATCAGAATAATATCGTTCTTTTCCATGTACGTTTTCTGCTCCTGCTGATATACCGTCAATTCTCCGTCCAACAGAAAAATAATCTCCACAGCATCATGCCAATGGGTGGAAACATAGCTGTGGGTATCGTACATATGGGAAAAGTAAATCTCCATACCTGCTGAAATGGGAATATGCTCGTAGAGAACAGAACCTTCGTTTGCCATAGTCACCGCACCTTTCTGACTGACTTCCGTTTTTTCTACTATATAGTATAAACCATCTTCCGGAGAAAGTCAATCTAAAAAGATAACATCGACCTATAAATCCGTTAACATGAAACCTGTTGCAGTGTGTATTCATATGCTATAATAGAATTACAAAAACGAGAGCAATTCTTGTTAAAAACAATCCCGGGAAACATAATTGCAGGACGCATATTCCAAAAAAACTGCTTGGTTTTATATGTGTCAAAATTGCACAGAATTGCAGTTCAGAAAAGAAAGGCAGGAAATGATTATGGCTTCTGAAAACAAACTGACGTTCCGGAAAGTTGTGGAGCGTTTCTCCTATGGCTGCGGCGACTTTGGATGTAATATCATCTACACTGCAATGTCCGCATTTCTTCTGTTCTATTACACGGATTATGCTGGTGTCAGTGCCGCTGCGGTAGGTACCATCATGCTGATCTCCCGTATTTTCGACGGCGTCAGCGACATTCTCATGGGCTACATCGTAGACCACACCAAATCCCGATTCGGCAAGGCGAGACCATGGCTGCTCCGGATGTGTATTCCCTTTGCCGTTTCTGGCATTCTGCTGTTCTCTGTGCCCACATCCTGGACAACGGCGGCAAAGCTTGTGTACATCTTTATTACCTATAACCTGACTTCCACGGTGATCTACACCGCCATCAACGTGCCCTATTCCGCATTGAATGCCCTGATGACACAGGATGCCTATGAGCGTTCTGTTCTGAGCATTTTCCGGAATCTCCTGGCAACTGCCGGTACACTGATCATCAATACATTCACTCTGCGTATCGTAGAGGCATTCGGCAACAACGCTTCTGCGTGGACAAAGACATTTGTCTGCTTCGGTCTGCTGGCAATTGCCGCATTTCTGGTAAACTTCTTCGGCACTAAAGAACGTGTTCATGCGGCATCGGCTTCTTCCGACGGCACCCAGAAAAAAGACGATGGCGTTCCTTTCCTCAAGGGACTGCTGGCGCTGTTCAAGAATAAGTACTGGATCATGATGACCGTAATGCTGGCACTGTTCTTCATGATGTACTCCATCAACGGCGGTGCTACCGTATACTTTGCACGGGAAGTGCTGGGCGATGCAAATCTGGTTTCTCCCATTAACAGCACCCTGAACATTGCACAAATCGTCAGCATGTTCCTCATTGCATTCTTCGTCAAGAAATTCGGCAAGCGCAACGTTTTCTGCGCTGGTCTGGTTCTGGACATTGCCGGTATGCTGCTTCTGGCTTACTCTGGCGGCAACATGGCAGTTCTCATTACTTCCAGCATTATCCGCGGCATCGGCGGTGCCTGCGGCGGAGCAACCATGTGGGCAATGGTTTCTGACACCATTGACTATGGCGAATGGAAAACCGGCTATCGCACAGAGGGTCTCACCAACAGTGCTTGCAGCTTCGGCTATAAGATCGGCAACGGTCTCGGCTCTGCTATGCTGGGCTGGATTCTGACCGCAGGACATTATATCGAATCCACTTCCGATGCCATTGTGGAACAGCCGGCTTCTGCTATCACTGCCATTCAGGTATGCTTCGTCTGGATTCCGATTATTGTATATGCAATCAGCTTTGTTATGCTGATGTTCTATAAACTGGACAAGGAATTCCCGGGCATTATTGCTGACCTGAAAGCAAGAGCAGAAGCAAAGAAAAACGCATAACCATTAGAGAAAGGATGAAATGTTATGAAAGTAAAAGGCGTTAATCTGGGCAATTGGCTTGTCCTGGAAAAGTGGATGAATCCTGTACTGTTTGAGGGTACAACGGCAGAGGACGAGTACTGGCTGCCCCGTCAGCTGCCAAAGGAAGTTTATGAAGCACGTATCAAGGTACATCGCAGTGAATACATTACAGAACGTGATTTTGTCACCATTGCCTCCTGGGGTATGGACACAGTGCGTATTCCGGTTCCGTACTTTGTCTTTGGAGACAGAGAACCGTTTCTCGGCTGCATTGACTATCTGGATAAGGCATTCAACTGGGCTGAAAAGTATGGCCTGAAAATTCTGCTGGATCTGCACACGGCACCCTTTGGTCAGAATGGTTCTGACAACGGCGGTATCTGTGGTGTGATCCGTTGGGCGCAGATGCCGGAAGAAGTGGAGTTTGTACACACAGTTCTGGAACGACTGGCACAGCGTTATGGACACCGTGAGGGGCTATGGGGCATTGAAGTATTGAACGAACCGGCACTGCCGAAGATCTGGGAAACCATGGACTTTGCAAAGCGCTATCCGCCCATGGATCCGGAAATGGCAGTGGGGTCTGCACCCATCTCCTACGAATTTATCCGCCAGTTTTATCTGGATGCCTATGACCGGCTGAGAAAGTATCTGCCGGAGGAACAATATGTGGTCATTCATGATGGTTTTGAACTGACCATCTGGAAGGACTTCATGCAGGACAAGGAACGCTACAAAAATGTGGTGCTTGACACCCACCAGTATCTCATGATGGCGGAAATGTGCGGCTGTGAACAGTCGGTAGAAGGCTATGTTCGATACATTCAGGAACATTTTGCAAAGGAAATCGAAGAAATGCAGCAGTATTTCCCGGTAATCTGCGGTGAATGGTGCTTGTTCAATTCTCTTGCCTGCGGCTGGGACACCAAAGGGGGTCAGTCTGTTCTGAACGGTATGGACGGCACTCCGGCTGAGACCATTTCACCGGAGCAGAAACGTGAGATTTATACCGCAGTGGCAAGGGCACAGCTGGACGCATGGAGCAAAGGTTCCGGCTATTTCTATTGGAGCTATAAGCTGCTGACGGATACGGTCAATACTGCCGGCTGGATTGGCTGGGACAGCTGGGATTTGGGCAGATGCGTAGATTTCGGATGGTTCCCTCTGAAACAGGTATAATATTCGCATCAAATATACTTTTGGAGCTGTTGTACGAACACTTTGGTACAATAGCTCCATTTTTATATGCGGAAGTGTGTGTACTTTGCTGAAAGTTCTTCCTGTAGAGTGGGATTATACGATTTCCTTTGGATTACTGCATTCTCCGAAACCGTCACCCACCGTAAAACGGTTTTTAGATGCCGTCGCACAGGTAATAAATCACTCAGAAAACGAACCGATCGTAAAATAAAGACTATGGCATTATTATTGACAAAGAGATTGTCTTGCTGTATAATGGGTACTAAGATAAATTGGAATTTGTGGAGGACAAAAAATTGAAAAGCAAACAACCATCTTTTATTGACTTGTTACTTGAAACACACATCGGGTTGGAACGGCAGGGGCCGGGAAGCCTCGAGACAATGAAACAGGCGCTTGGATTTTTGGGGCCGTTGAATCAGTTTGAACAAGTCGCAGATTTAGGATGCGGAACCGGCGGACAGACTATGCTCTTGGCGGAACATTTACCAGGGGTTGTTACCGGCTTGGATATGTTTCCTGACTTTATTAATCGGCTCACAGAGAAAGCCAAAAGCAAGGGACTTGAAGACAGAGTTACTGGCATTGTCGGCAATATGGAGAGTTTACCTTTTCAGAAGAAGACTTTTGATCTGATTTGGTCAGAAGGCGCAATCGACAATATCGGTTTTGAAAAGGGGCTACGTCATTGGCATGATTTTCTCAAACAAGACGGTTATGTTGCAGTGACATGCCCGTCTTGGATCAAGAAAGAACATCCGGCTATTGTTGAACAGTTCTGGTCTGATGCGGGAAGCCATCTGGATCCTGTGGAAAAAAACATCGAAATCATGCAGGATTCTGGCTATGAGTTCATTGCCGCTTTCGTATTGCCTGAAGAATGTTGGACTGACAACTATTTCTTTCCAAGAGAGTCCGCCATTCAGAATCTGATGATTAAGTATGCTCAGAGTGATACCATGAAGGACTATGCAGAGCTGAATCGACATGAGGTCGAATTATTCCTGAAATATAAACGGCACTATGGCTATGTATTCTATATCGGGCGAGCAATATAAATTCCAGTTTATACAAGTAATACAATAACAGTGATATAATAAACGGGTGATATCAATTGGGCGTTTTATACCGTTTGCTTTTTCCACGGATATGTGATATACTGGAAGAGAAAATTTACTTGGAACCAAGGTGTATGATTATGTGGCTGCTTTTTGCAATCCTATCGTCCGTTTTTGCCGCATTGACTTCTATTCTTGCAAAAGTGGGAATTGATGGCGTAAATTCCAATCTTGCAACAGCGATAAGAACTGTGGTTGTTCTTGTTATGGCATGGGGAATGGTTTTCTTAACCAATGCGCAGTCTGGAATCACACAGATTGGAAGGAAAAGCTGGATATTTTTAATTTTATCCGGGCTTGCAACCGGTGCTTCCTGGCTCTGCTATTATAAAGCGTTGCAAATGGGGGAGGCATCCAAAGTCGTCCCCATTGATAAGCTTAGTGTTGTGATAACTTTGCTTCTTGCGTTTATATTTTTACATGAGAAATTTACTGCTAAGTCGGCGGTGGGTTGTGTTTTGATTACTGTTGGTACACTGGTTATGGTGCTGTGATAACGAGCTAACTTTGAAGGAAGGTGTAATGATGAAAATTATGAAACAGCTGACAGCCATAGGCTGTGCTTTATCCTTGGTGTTTAGCAGTACTGTTCCTGTTATTGCGGAAACGGACACCTCCTATCGTCAGCTTCAGGACTATGCCATTTTCAACGGAAACGGCAATATCAACTGGTGCGGCGGCAAGAATCTGGAGGTCGGCAATGCAAGAATTCCTGTAGATAGTGATGTTACTTGTGACGGAGTTTCTTCCTTGCGCATTAATGTAACAGATACCTCAGATCAGTGGTCAGTGCGTCTGGTTGTCAGAAGCTGGATGTCTATGGATTTTTCCAGCTATCAAGCAGAGGGCTGTCTCGAATTCGACGTAAAGGGAAATGCCGGAAACGAGAAATTCCGCATCGGACTTGCTGACCATACTGACGAGGATATTACAAGCGTGTCCATGGATAAATACATCACTCTTACAAGTGAATGGCAGCATGTTTCCGTTCCTCTGGCAGACCTTGCAGCAGAAAATCCGGATGTGGATTTCAGTGATATTATACTCCTGTATCTGCTTAATGACGGAACGACGGATGCACAGAAGTTCTGGATTACCAATATCGAGATAACCTCTGATGGACTTGAGCCAGAAACTCCGCCGATTAAGATGAATCAAGCGGGATTTCTGCCCAATGCCGAAAAATATGCTCTTGTTTCCTTTTATCCCGAATTATACAGCATTTCTGAGGGAGATGCATTCTCTGTGTGCGATGCGGAAACGGGAGAAACTGTATTGAACGGTACACTGCAGCTCCTTTCCGAATTTGACCAGCGTGACAGCGGTGAAACGGTACTGAAAGCAGATTTTTCTGAACTTGGGACAATTGGAACATACTATCTTGCAGTAGACGGACTTGACCATTCAGCAGAGTTTTCAATTTCTGATAATGTGTATGCGGATGCACTGACAGCTGCACAGAAATACTTCTATTATCAGCGTCAGGGGATTGCTCTGGAGACGGAATACGCAGGAGAATTTGCAAGGGATGATCTTGGCATCGATGATTCGTCAGTTCCCTTTGCGAGTGATTCTTCAAAAACAATAGCATCGGACAAAGGGTGGTTTGACGCAGGAGATTCCGGAAAATATGTGAACACAGGCGCAGACGCAGTTTCTTCGCTTCTGTGGGCTTATGAAATGTATCCGCAAAGCTTTCCGGACAATTCGCTGCATATCCCCGAAAGCGGAAACGGCATTCCTGATTTGCTGGATGAAGCGAGGTGGGAGCTTGAATGGATTCTTACCATGCAGGATGTGGAAAGCGGCGGCTTTTATCCCAGAATTCAGGGCGATGCAGGAGAACGTACCGTGATGGATAAGAATGGCTGTACTACGGATGATACAGCTTGTGCTGTCGGCGTTCTTGCGGAGGCGTATCTGGCTTATAAAGACTTTGATTCAGAGTTTGCCGGCGAATGTCTGGCAGCAGCAGAGAGGGGATGGGAATTCTTAGAGAATCATCCCGAAAATATCGTGAGCTATGATGTATATGTGGTTTCGGATGACACAGCCGACCGATTATGGGCAGCAGCTGCTTTGTACCGTGTAAACGGGGACGCTTCGTGCAAAGCGTATTTTGAGCAGAATTATACCGCACTTTCAGCAGAATTTGAAGACAGCTATGCCTGCGCCAACAGATGGGGGAGTTACTGGCTGAACGGCTGCTGGCACTATCTGCTTGCTGATGAACAGGACGAAACCGTTTCAGAATGGCTGACAGAAGAAATAGGCATATGGCGTGAGATACTGCTGACAACGAAGTGGGGGAATAACATCTGGGGCGTACCGCTGCATAAGGGCAACTATTTCAGAGGAATCACCGCTGAAATCTGCAATATGGCAATGGCGCTTTCGGTAACAGATGAAATCCTGAATCTGAATGACAGCCGCACAGAGCAATGTGCGGAAACCTCACTTTCCTGGATTCTTGGTGCAAATCCGCTGGGCGTCAGCTATGTGTCCGGCATTGGTGAAAACAGTGTGCAAACGATACATAGTGAGATTTATGAAAATGACGGAATCAACAGTATTCCTGATGGCTATATGCCCCAGGGACCGAATTATACATCACTAAAAACATATTCGAGATTTGCGGCAAAGTGCTATATTGATAATCAGAATGACTGGGTATGCAACGAGCATACGATTTATGCCAATGCAGCACTGGTTTATCTTCTTGCAGAAGTGACGGCTGATTCTGAAGCGGTAAGGGGGGATGTCAATGCTGATGGGAAATTTACCATTGCTGATGTAATTGCACTTCAAAAGTGGCTGCTCTGTGTGCCGGATGTAAAGCTTGCCAATTGGCAAGCCGGAGATCTGTGTACAGATAATATCATAAATGTTTTTGATTTGTGTTTAATGAGAAGATTATTGATAGAACAATAAAAAAATCCCCTGTAAGGCAGCATGTTTTTGCTTTGCAGGGGATTTATCTATTTATGATGTATCAGATAAGCTTATTCTGCGGAAAATCAATTTTTTGAGGAGTGCTTTTTTGTGTAATTTTACATATTGACAATTTTCAATCTGTGATGTATACTAATACATAGATAAGTTTAAATGTGGGACAAATTGATAAACAAATTGCTCCGTACCTTGTGACAATGGGCGGCAGCATGAAAGATGCTGTTCGTCTGGAACAGATCGAGGCAATGAGGAAAATCGTAATGAAAGAATGAAACAATGAAACAATTTGCCGGGCAGGCATATCAGATCAGTTTATACTAAAAGGAGAGAAATAATGAAGCTTGATGCCAAAAGAACTGCTATAATTTTCAAAGCATTCTGTGATGAAAACCGTATCAGGATTTTACAGCTGTTACAAGGCGGTGAAAAATGCGCCTGCAAACTGCTTGAAGAAATGAACATTACTCAACCTACGCTTTCCCATCATATGAAAATTCTGTGTGACAGCGGCATTGTTGAGGCTCGCAAGGAAGGTAAGTGGATGCACTATTCCATTTCAACGGAAGGAACAGCATACGCAAGAGAATGTTTTGACGCTCTGACAACAGTGAACAGTTCAGAGGAAAATCAGCCGTGTTGTGAAAAATAATTTTAGCGTTTTTACACACGGCTATAATTCAATGCAACAATATAGA
>CAZXVI010000057.1:0-10649 GCA_964644275.1 uncultured Ruminococcus sp.
CATTCAGGGCAAGGACAAGATGGACCAGCGCCTTGCATGGGTGCGCCAGGTGCTGGAAGCCCAGCAGACCTCCGATGATGTGGAGGAAATCGTCCGCATTATCAAGAATGACCTGGCACCGGAGGATATTGTGGTCATGACCCCCAAGGGGGATACCATCTCCCTTCCCGTCAAGTCCACCGTCATTGACTTTGCCTATCGGATTCATACCCAGATCGGGCATAAAACCATGGGCGCCAAGGTGGATGGAAAGATTGTTCCCCTGGACTATGAGCTCCAGACCGGTCAGATCTGCGAAATCATGACCAGCAAGGATCCGGATAAGGGACCCAACCGGGCTTGGCTGGAGATTGCCAGAACGAACGAAGCCAAGTCTAAAATCCGTTCCTGGTTCAAACGGGAACGCCGTGAGGAAAATATCATCACCGGCAAGAATCTTCTGGAGAAGGAGCTGAAGCGCAGCCGTATCCGGATTCCGGAGGAAGAGCTGGAGAAGTTCCTTGGTGACGATCTGAAACGCCACAATTGCAGTAATCTGGAGGATTTTTATGCATCCATCGGCTACGGCGGTGTGATCCTCCAGAAGCTGGTGCCCCGCTGGAAGGAGCTGTACCAGAAGAATTATTGTACCGAGGAGAAAGAAATTCCGGAGGATCAGCCGATTGTTACACCTGTTCCCAAGAATCAGAAGAGCCGCATTATTCTGGACGATATCAGCGACTGTGCTGTGAAATTTGCCCAGTGCTGCAATCCTCTTCCCGGGGACGATATCGTCGGCTTTATTACGAGAGGCCATGGTATTTCCGTCCACACCACCTCCTGTGTCAATTATAAAGCGATGCTCAGCCGGGATATTCCGGAGGAGCGGGAACGCTGGGTGGATGTGCAGTGGACGGACAGCACGGACACTACCATGCAGACCAGCTTTGAGGTAGTTGCCAGCGACCGAGTAGGTCTGGTTTTTGACATTACTGCCATTATGACGGAGGCGCGTGTGCCCATCGTGCACTCCCAGTCCCGTATTCTCAAGAATGGAAACGCCATTTTTGAGGCAACGATCAAAATTGTCAATAAGTCCCAGCTGGCTGCGATGTTTGATCGTATCCGCAAGGTGAAGGGCGTGCTGTCCGTGGAACGCTCCACACAGACAAATTAAAACAAACATCCCCCGGCGGAAGAACACCAGGGGATGTTATTATGCTGATGCTATTACGGTAACTGCTCGACTGCTTATGCTGCCGGGAAATGCTTCATGTTCTTGCCTTTGCGAAGCATTACAAGGCTGCCTGCTCCGATGCCGACCAGAAGGATACCGGAAATTACAGGATAAAGCCAGAGAAAAGAAGTGCTTTCGTCATAGCCGGTAGAATCATAGGGATTGATTATCACTGTGGTGCTGGAATTGATTCCGCCGTAAACAAATTCTTCCTCGCTGTAAGGAGTGCTTTGACGGGAGCCCACCCATGTCATAAAATCAGCTGCTGTGTAAATATCCCCCTGGGTGATTCCCTCATAGCTGTCCTCAAACCGTGAAATAAAGAATGGCATGACATACTCCGTGCCTTTCGCTGTGAAGTACGCAAGGCGGATTTCACCGGCTGCGTCCTCAACATACTGAATTCCGGCAGCAACCTCTTCGGAGAACACATCCGTAACGGTATCCTGGATCCAGGCAGTATCCAGGATTTCGTTCTTCTGCAATGCGTTGCTGGCTGTGTGCTGTACAACCTCAAGTATTCCGTCCTCGTTTTCACAAAGCATGATCATGCCTGTGGCATTGGCATTCTCATATGGCACATAGTAGCGCATATTATCCTCAAACAGGACGGAAAGATTGCCGGCTTTATAATATTCCTCTGCGGAGCAGTCAAATGTGCAGTAACCCATCAGCTGCTCCATGTCATAGCCATGAACATTAAATGCGGAAGCAGCATCCGAAGAAGCTCCGCCATTATGCAAAGTATAAACGGAGGATACAGCTCCATCTTCAATATAAGCAGTAATGGTGTTTTTCGCTTTCGTGGAAAGTGTCTCATCTGAGGCGGTTGCAGAGATAGGCATTGTGCATAAGAAAGCACAACATAAACATAAGAATAATTTTGACTTTCTTTTCATAGTAATCCCTCCATAATTAATCATATGTGTAAACTAGATAATGCAAAATTGCATGTTGCTGCAGCAAGAAGAGCAAATGCTAGTTTTTTATGCCTTTTTATAAACAATTCTTCCATTCATTTATATAATTATCAAAAAATATAAAATACAACACATCATCTCCTTTTACCGTTAATTAATTGATTATAAATACTTTATAAATATTATAATTATATTATATATAATTACTAGTAAAACGTCAATTGTATGTTTCGACAAAAATATAATCTTGATTTTGTTAAAATTAGACAAAATACAATGTGTTTTGGATTTGAAGCCTACAGTATTAATAAATCAGCCCATCCTAACGCCCTCTTGCAACAACACTGAAAATGTGCTATAATACAATTACAGGACTATCAAAAGGGAGGCACTTATGCAAATTTCCAATATCTGGCGGCATTTTAATACCATAACCCGGCACCGCCATGCCGTCATCCGGCATTGTCAAAAGGCGGGTATTTTCTGGCAGGGACTCCGGCATGATTTGTCCAAGTATACCCCCACTGAATTTCTGGCAGGCGTGAAATATTACCAGGGAACCCGCAGTCCCAATGAGCAGGAACGAAGGGAGTGCGGCTATTCCCTTGCATGGATGCATCACAAAGGGCGCAACCGTCACCATTTTGAGTACTGGACGGACTATTCCCCGGCAACAAGGCAGATGGAGCCGGTGAAAATGCCCCTCCGTTTTGTAGCAGAAATGTTTTGTGACCGTGTGGCAGCCAGTAAGATTTACGGTGGTAAGAGCTACACGCAGCAAGCCCCTCTGGAATATTTTATTCGTGCCAAGACTACTAGAGTCATCCATCCGGAAACCTCGGATTTTCTTGAAAAGCTTCTGCGGATGCTGGCGGAAGAGGGGGAGGATGCTGCCTTTTCCTACCTGCGCCGTTGTCTGAAGGAACAGAAAGATTATTAGGTAACCTCTAAAAATCCCTTGTTTTTAAGATTAAAGAAGTATAAAAGGTGAAATTTATGGGGCTTTGCCCCACACCCCTATCTCTAAAACAAGTTTTTAGAGATTCCCATTAGTATAACAGAGGGTGATCCATTGAAACGAGAATTACAGCCCCATCAATGCATTGAACGAACAATTACCACAGAATTCGGTAAGACCATCTGGAAACCTTTTCTGCAGGCGGTGCGAACCTATGAGCTGATTCAGCCGGGAGATCGGATTGCTGTGTGTATTTCCGGCGGAAAGGATTCCATGCTGCTTGCCAAGCTCATGCAGATGCTCCAGCGCACCGGCATGCTTTCCTTTGATCCGACCTTTCTGGTGATGGATCCTGGCTACCATCCTGAAAACCGGAAGAAAATCGAGCAGAATGCCCGGCTCCTGCAGCTGCCCGTTACTATATTTGAGACCAACATTTTCCGTGTTGCCGCCAATGCGAAGAACAATCCCTGTTTTCTTTGCGCTAAGATGCGCAGGGGACATCTGTATCAGAAAGCCCGGTCACTTGGCTGCAATAAGATTGCCCTGGGACATCACTACAATGACGTGATCGAAACCACAGTGATGGGCATGTTCTACGGCGGTCAGCTGCAGGCTATGATTCCAAAGCTGCACAGCCAGAACTTTCCAGGCATGGAGCTGATCCGTCCTCTTTATTGTGTGAAGGAGGAGGATATTCTTGCTTGGGCGGCACGTAATCAGCTGGAATTTCTTCAGTGTGCCTGCCAGCTGACAGCGGACTGTGCCAATGGTGCAGCGGATTCCAAACGTCTGGAAATCAAGAACCTCATCCGAACGCTGAAGCAGACCAATCCCAATATTGAGAAAAATATTTTTCACAGCCTCCATACTGTCTGTCTCCATACGTTTCCCGGATATAAAATCCAGAAGGAGAAACATTCTTTTCTGGAACAGTATGATGCAGGGAATCCAGGGAGATAAAAGGAAAATGGCTTTCCACAGGGAAAATTCTGATATAAATACTCCGGACAGAGGGTGCGTGCCGGGAAAGTGAAACCCCGCAAAATCCTCTTTTTGGCTGTCTCTCTTTTCATAACGGGAGCTTTAGGGCCTGCCAGAGGAAAAAAGCCGGAAAAATGATTGACTTTTCCCGGAAATGGTAGTATAATGAAAATGAACATTTTGGCATAATACATCGCAAATCAGTGAATGGAAGGTGGACAACAGTATGAACCAGAAAATTGCAGTGATCAAGGGTGACGGGATCGGACCTGAAATTGTCTCAGAGGCAATGAAGGTGCTGGACAGCGTTGCCGGAAAGTTTGGTCATAATTTTACATATACACAGCTGCTCATGGGCGGCTGCTCCATTGACGCTTACGGTGAACCTCTCACGGAGGAGACCATTGCTGCATGCAAGGCAAATGACGCTGTGCTCATGGGTTCCATCGGCGGCAATACGACGACTTCCCCATGGTATAAGCTTCCGGCACATCTCCGCCCGGAGGCAGGCCTGCTGAAATTGCGCAAGTCCCTGGGACTTTTTGCAAATCTGCGCCCCTGCGTGCTGTATCCCCGGCTTCAGGATGCCTGCACACTCAGAAGGGATATCAGCTCACAGGGCTTTGATATGCTCATCATGCGGGAGTTGACGGGAGGATTGTATTTCGGCGAGCGCTGTACCGAAGCGGTGGACGGCGTCATGACCGCTGTGGATACACTCCGCTATAATGAGAATGAAATCCGCAGGATTGCCGTGAAAGCATTTGAGGTTGCGATGAAGCGCCGCAAGAAGGTGACCAGCGTGGATAAGGCAAATGTTCTGGACACCTCCCGTCTGTGGAGAAAAATTGTCAGCGAAGTGGCACAGGATTATCCCGAGGTAACCTTGGAGCATGCTCTGGTAGACAGTACGGCTATGCAGCTGGTGCGTGATCCTGCACAGTTTGATGTCATGGTTACAGAGAACATGTTCGGTGATATTCTTTCCGATGAAGCAGCCATGGTGACCGGTTCCATCGGAATGCTGCCCTCTGCAAGCCTTAATGAAACAAAGTTCGGTCTCTATGAACCCAGCGGCGGTTCTGCACCGGATATTGCCGGCCAGGATAAGGCAAATCCCATTGCAGCCATTCTGTCCGCTGCCATGATGCTGCGCTATTCCTTCGATATGATGGAAGAAGCGGATGCTGTGGAGAAGGCTGTAGAAAAGGTACTGGAAGAGGGCTATCGGACCGGCGATATTATGTCGGATGGCTGTACAAAGGTAAGCTGTTCAGAAATGGGAACGCTCATTGCTGAAAGAGTATAGGCAATACACTTGAGGGAACCTCTAAAAGCTTGTTTTTAGAGGTGGGGTGTGGGGCGAAGCCCCCACAAAATCCACCTTTTATTCTTTTTCAATAAAAAAACAGAGGGTTTTTAGAGGTCACCTTGAAATCTTTAGTGCTGTTGTCATAAATTCTGAGAAAGAAGGAACATTGTATGGAAAAGAAAACAATCGACTGGAGTAACCTGGGCTTTGGCTATATTCAGACGGATAAGCGTTATGTGTCCGATTATAAAAACGGCGCATGGGATGAGGGCCGCCTCACAGAGGATGCCAATATCGTTATTAACGAATGTGCCTGTGTACTTCAGTATGCGCAGACAATTTTTGAAGGACTCAAGGCATATACAACCAAGGATGGAAGAATTGTGACCTTCCGTCCCAATCTGAATGCGGAGCGTATGGAAGCATCTGCACGCAGACTGGAAATGCCTGCATTTCCTAAAGAACGTTTTCTGGATGCTGTAAAGCAGACTGTTAAGGCGAATGCTGCCTATGTTCCGCCCTATGGCAGCGGTGCATCCCTGTATCTGCGCCCCTATATGTTCGGCAGCAATTCTGTCATCGGTGTCAAGCCGGCAGATGAGTATCAGTTCCGTCTTTTTGCCACACCGGTAGGACCCTATTTCAAGGGCGGTGCAAAGCCGCTGACGCTCTGTGTCAGTGATTTTGACCGTGCAGCGCCCCACGGTACCGGCGACATCAAGGCTGGACTGAATTATGCAATGAGCCTTCATGCACTGGTACAGGCACATGCAGAAGGCTATGATGAGAATATGTACCTGGATTCTGCTACACGTACTAAGGTGGAGGAAACCGGTGGTGCGAACTTCCTGTTCATTACCAAGGATAATAAGGTTGTTACTCCCAAGTCCAACAGCATCCTGCCCTCCATCACCAGACGTTCTTTGGTGTATGTTGCCAAGGAATACCTTGGTCTGGAGGTTGAGGAACGAGAGGTTTATTTTGATGAGCTGAAGGACTTTGCAGAATGCGGTCTCTGCGGTACTGCTGCGGTAATTTCTCCTGTAGGCAAAATTGTCGGCAAGAATCAGGAAATCTGCTTCCCAAGTGGTATGGAGGAAATGGGTCCCAACATCAAGAAGCTCTATGATACCCTTACCGGTATTCAGATGGGCAGAATTGAAGCTCCCGAGGGCTGGATTCTGGAAATTGAATAAATACGAAAAGCAGCGGTTTTCTTTATGAGAACCGCTGTTTTACTACTGGAAGCCGGTTGACACAGCGGCTTTCCGGACTGTAATCTCTATGGGAAACCTCCAAAATCATACCGTTCTCTATGGCAATTTTGGTGATACGAAAAAATCTGAAAAAAATTCTGGATTCCTATTGACAAACAGATCAAGTTGTAGTATAATACAATTGAACAATCATTCAAATGTTCACTTGAAAATGAGGTGTCAGTATGAAAGTAGTATATCGTATTCAAAATCTGGATTGCCCCCATTGTGCCGGGGAAATTGAACGTGTTATAGCGGGACTTCCCGGAATCGAAGCGGCAAGTCTGGATTTTCCCACTAAGCAGATCCATCTGACAGTAACGGAAACCCAAGGGCTTCTGGAACGGATTCAGGCGGCAGCGGATAGTGTAGAGGATGGTGTTGTTTTTCTGGAAAAGAGGACAGCACAGAAGCATGACCATGATGAAGGAAAGAGCGAGCTCCTGCAGCTTGGAATCGGTACGGGACTTTTTGCAGCAGGGATGGTGCTGCATTTTCTGCCGGTTCCTGCATGGATTTCCATGGTGATACTGCTGGCAGCCTATTTGCTGATGGGAGCGGATGTGCTGATTTCCTCTGTCAAGAGCATTTTCAAAGGTCGGATTTTTGATGAGAATTTCCTTATGAGCATTGCAACTGTAGGAGCGCTGGCGCTGGGCTGCTGGGAAGAAGCAGCAGGTGTTATGCTGTTTTTCCGTGCGGGGGAATTGTTTGAACACCTGGCAGTGGAACGCAGTCGGAAATCTATTATGGAAGCTATTGACCTTCGTCCGGCAACAGCGCAGCTTCTGAAGGACGGTGAAGTGACGGAAATTCCGGCAGATGAGGTGAAGCCAGGGGATTGTCTCCTGGTTCGTGCCGGCGACAGAATCCCGGTGGATGGGGAAGTGGTCAAGGGAGAAAGCGCCCTGGATACCTCCGCTATGACTGGTGAATCCGTTCCGGTCAGTGTGCATTCCGGCGACAAGATCATGTCCGGCTGTATCAATCTCAACGGTGTGTTGGAGATGCGTGCCACTGCGGGACTGGAGGATTCCATGGTCACCAGAATTTTGGACAGCGTTGAAAATGCTGCCGCCGGAAAGCCAAAGCTGGACCGCTTTATTACACGCTTTGCCAGAATTTACACGCCTCTTGTCGTTGCGGTTGCAGTGCTGACTGCGGTCATTCCCTCTCTTCTGACAGGGGAGTGGGGAAAATGGATTTACACAGCATTGAATTTCTTGATGATCAGCTGTCCCTGCGCTTTGGTTCTCAGTGTACCCCTGGCATTCTTTTCCGGAATCGGCGCCGGTTCCCGACAGGGAATTCTGTTCAAGGATGGGATTTCTCTTGAGGCGCTTGCAAAGGTGCGTGCAGTTGTAATGGATAAAACCGGAACACTTACCAAGGGGACCTTCTCCGTGACTGCGATAGACTGTGAACAGCCGGAGCAGCTGCTTGCTGTATGTGCTGCGTGTGAATATGCTTCCGTTCATCCCATTGCTGTGAGTATCCGGCAGTATGCTGCCCAGCGAGGGATTCAGGCAGATCCAGCTTCCCAAGTGCAGGAAATTGCCGGTAAGGGAATCACAGCGGTTTATCAGGGAAAAACAGCAGCCTGCGGTAATGCCCGCCTGATGTCAGAACAGGGCATTAATCTCCCGGAAAGCTCCGGCATTGGTACCCGCATTCATGTCAGCTGGGACGGGAGCTATCTTGGTTCACTGGTATTATCCGATACACCCAAGCCCCATGCGGCGGAAACGATCGCAGCACTCAACAGCCGTGGTCTGCATACAGTAATGCTTACCGGCGACAGCGCAGCAAATGGGGAGCAAACAGCAAAGCAGCTTCAGATTGCTGAGTGTCATGCCGGTTTGCTTCCCACGGAAAAGCCGGAGTATATGCAGGAAATTCGTCGAAAGTATGGCAGCGTTCTGTTCGTTGGTGACGGCATCAACGATGCTCCTGTCCTGTCCGGTGCGGATGTTGGTGCCGCCATGGGAAATGGCGCAGATGCCGCAATGGAAGCGGCAGATCTGGTATTTCTGAATTCTGATCCCAACTCGATTCTGACAGCATTGTCCATTGCAGCATGTGTTGATCGTACCGCCAAATGGAACATCCTCTTTGCTCTCACGATAAAGCTGTCGATTATGCTGCTGGGTCTTGCCGGTTATGCCAGCATGTGGCTGTCCGTCTTTGCCGATACGGGAGTGACCATTCTTTGTGTTCTGTTCGTTTTGCTGCGGATTCATTTCCGATTTCCTTCCGGAAAAAGCACTGGAACTAAAACCTGATAATATTAGGTAACCTATAAAACCCCTGGTTTTATAATCAAAGAAATTTTAAAGGTGGATGTGTTTTTTAATACAATTATCCTTGCAGTTTTTTTAAAACAAAACCCCGTGCAAAATCGTAATGATTCTGCACGGGGTTTGCATTCTTTTGATTCAATAAAGGTTTAGGATTAATTGATATAAATGATGGGGAGTTCATCCACTACTTTTACCAGATACTGTACAATAATCAGTACATCGCTGCTGTTGATGATACCATCAACGTTGGCATCTGCAGCAGTATTAACATTATCATAGTAGTTAGAAAGGCTGTCGGCACCCATAAGACACTGGCAAAGTGCAATTACATCAATCAGGGAAATTGTATTATCACCATCAATATCACCGCACTGTACTGCAACGCCGGTTGTCTCAGTTCCACTCTCTGTTTCAGTAGGCTCTGTCGGCTCAACCTCGCCCAGAATATACAGATCCTCCGGCAGTTCATCAAGTGTAATGCAGTAGTCGCTCTGGTAAAGAGTTGTCAGTTCATCGGGATCCTGATAATTAGAACCGCTGACGAAGTTATCTGTACCATTATCATACCAGATGCAGAAATACAGCCAGCCGGCTTTTTCGATCTGCATATTGCTAAGACTGGGAACTGTATCATTTTCAGGCATTGCCACCATTTTCCTGCCGCCCACATAATCATACAGTGAATAGAACAAACCACTCTCTGCATCCAGATTCGGACCGCTTGTCAGTCCGTCATGACGGTTATAGGTGGTGTTATACTTATCATAGCCAACAATATCCACATAGTCATCGCCTACATACCACTGCGCAGAATCCTCGGACCAGGCATAGAGATTCTGTACCCAGATAAGGTTGTGAAGTCCATAGGTCTCGGTTAATTCGGTGTACAGATACTGCCAGAGCGCTTTGTAAGCTTCCACACCATCCTGTGCCCACCAGAACCAGGCACCGCTGCCATCCAGACCGCCGTTGCCTTCTGCTTCATGGAAAGGACGGAACATAATGGGCGCACCGGCATCCTGTGCCCGCAGCAGCTGTTCAGCCAGATCTTCAATGCAAAGATTAAAGAATTCATTTTCCTTGGTGCCTTCTACCACTGCATTTGCGACACTGAAGGTGGAATTGTTCTTATAGGAGCACTGCTGCCAATCCAGGGCTGTTCCTACCTCATAGCTTGAGAAATCGGTTGGAAGATTCAAATGCCAGCAAACAGTTGCAATACCGTTCCTCTCCGTTACCCACTCAATCAGACGCTCTGTAGAACCGTCATCCCAGCCATAGAGGGGATTGTAGTTCATCAGATCAAAACCGCGGATGGCCGGATATTCACCGGTCAGGTTATTGAGATATTCAAATTCCTTTTCATAGCCGTCAGGATCGGTGTCATGACCGCCGCCATAGATTTCCTGCTGACCGGAAAGAATATGATCGCCGTATACCGATGCCAGATATTGCAGCAGAGCCTTGGTTTCCTCCGTTGCATTGGGATCACATGGCTCTGTATTGCCGGTCAGTTCCGGCAGAACAGCTTCCTTGATAGTGATTGTATCATATGCTGCATAGCCATACTCCGGACGGAAGACAATTGTGTTGGTTCCCTGATTCAGGCGGAATCTGCCGAAGCTGAAATCCGTCCATGTATCTGCATAGGGGATTTGTTTCATATACTTGGAACCATTGACTTCCACAGTCTGCATTCTGCC
>CAZXVI010000058.1:0-10060 GCA_964644275.1 uncultured Ruminococcus sp.
AAAATATACCGTTTTTGAAGTACAACGATGAAAACTCGCTGACTTGCGTGCTGTCACTGGCATACTATTCCGCAAGAAAGGATTACGAGATATTCCGGGAACTGGCGGGCGGAAAAGGCTATGCCGATTTGGTTTTTGTGCCGAGGACATCGTGCAAAAATCCTGCTATTCTCGTGGAACTCAAGTACAACCAGTCGGAAGCATCTGCAATCGAGCAGATTAAAATGAAGCAGTATGTAAAATCGCTGAAGGGCTATACTGGCGAGGTTCTGCTTGTGGGGATTAATTACAGTGAAAAGGATAAGTCCCACACCTGCAAAATCGAAAAAATGCAAAAGGAAAATGCCTAAAAACAAGAGTAAAATCCATTCATCTATTTTGAGACAGCTTGACAAAAGCTTCGGAATTTAGTCGTTCCGGAGCTTTTTTATATGCACTGCAACATCTGTTTTATTTCCGCATATTTTAGTTATTTTTTGCTATTACCCCATTTGTTACCCCATCAAATATAAACACCAAACCTCCCCCGCCAATCCGAGGGAGGTTTCATGTGTATACACAAGTTCAATGCGATTGACTTCAAACTTGCTGTTTTTCGGCGCATTCAATACGTAGATATGCCGCTTTGCTTAAACCTAACAGCTTTGATATCTCTTTAATGGGAACTGGAGGATTACTTTGAGGTGGCAGGGTACAGGGCGCTTCACCCAGGCGCATTCGGTGTGTCTGGCATGGATATTCATTGCCGCTGTACCATGATACAGAGGGCGCGATGGGCACTGGACGAGGAAGAGCTGAAAACCATGAAGAAGCGTGCGGAATACTACGGTCTGGATAAGACGGAGCAGTTTGAAGAATTCAAGCGCAGATACATGGCGGCGGTGGAGGATGTAGAGAAAAAACGGCAGGAATGCTTGACTTTTCTGGGGAAAGTGGTATAATAGAAGCAGGGGAGGAGCAAAGAATGAACCTTGTTATTGACAAATTTACCCCATGCCTTGAAGATACGCAAACTGGGGAGCTAGTTTCTACTGTTTATAAAAAGGTAAATGAAGAGGAATTGTCCGGGCTGAAGGGCTGGAGTTTCAACTGGCGCGGTCAAGACCTTGCAGAAACAGAGATATATAAGCTTTGCTTATCGGATGACGATACAATTCAAGGTCTTGTTGCTGTTACAGATTGTAAACGAGATATGGCTGTATATGTTAATCTTGC
This sequence comes from uncultured Ruminococcus sp., assembly GCA_964644275.1. GTDB lineage: Bacteria > Bacillota > Clostridia > Oscillospirales > Ruminococcaceae > UBA3855. Next base: position 1,216 of record CAZXVI010000058.1, read on the forward strand.
AGAGAGTGCGCCACATAATCTTGGCGAGGGAAAACGGTTTAGTGGGGTTGGAGGACATCTTTTTGCAATAGCTGCACAAATATCACTTGAAAAGAATTATGGTGGTTTTTTGTTTATGGATGCCAAGAATGCAGAACTTGTAAAGCACTACAGTCAGACACTTGGCGCTGTTCTTTTGGGACGTCCGCATCCGTACAGAATGTTTATTGATGAAGAAAGCGCCGCAAGGCTGCTCGACACATATACCTTTGAGAGGAGGAAAGATTATGTCGAAGGAAGAGATTAAAAAAATGCGTGATCTGGATGAGGCTGCTGAAAAAGCAGGAGGCTTTACTTCTGTATTCTCCGCTGATGATGTTCATTACAACTATCGTGAAATAAATCGTTATTGTAAAGAAAAGGGAATTGAGCCAATTGATATGACAATCCGTGAGCTCAATCAATTTCTCGTTAAATAACATGAAACCGCCCTTAAACAAGGCGGTTTTCATATACCCAAAATCAAATATGTACCAAAGCGTTCCGAAAGGGGCGCTTTTACTATGCCCGGAACAGCGCAAAACTATCAAGCAATGTGGAAAGTACCACGCTGGATATCAACAGTGCCGATATCGTGACCATGACAGATATAAGAGCCGGCTGGATGCCGCCCAGGAAACCCTCAATGGATTTGAAAGTGTGAATGTGAAGGGCACCCAGGCAGCCCGGAAGAAAACCTGCCACGGAAACAGCATTTACCGTTTTAGATTTTCATCTATACGAAAGAGCGCATTTACGATCAATAACATTAAAAATGCTTTGCCTGAAATAAAATTCAACATATTGAACATGAGTTAAATCCGCACATTCTCTGAGCAAACCTCACTTTAGAGGAGAGAATGGCTTTGTCCCGTTGTTCCAGAAAATCCCCCTTGACATTTCTTCTGAAAGTGAGTATAATAGAAGTGGATAAATCGCACAGACAACCCAATCCAATGAAAACGGAGGGATGGCATGAATCAACCACTGCGAGAAACTGCTCCGGCTGAGTGCGGCATACTAAAGGCAACCGGCTCCCGGAAAAATTTGTTGTATGAAGAATTTTATGGATATATTGCTGACCTGCTTCAGATGAAGGAAGTGCAGGCTCTGAAAGACTTCCGGCATCACAAGATTTCAACCCGGTTTCAGCACAGCTTGAATGTTTCCTATTATCATTATAAGCTCTGTCGGTGGTTCCGGCTGGATGTCAGTTCAGCGGCAAGAGCCGGACTGCTCCATGACCTGTATTTTTACGACACAAAGTCCTACAGGCGTCAGGATCACAAGCTCCGTCATTCCAAGTATCACCCTATGGCAGCACTGGAAAATGCTTCCCGGCTTGTTCCAGTCAATGCCAAGGAGCAGGATATGATTATCAAGCATATGTGGCCTATGACCCTTCAGCGTCCACAGTATGCTGAGACCTATCTGCTTACGCTCGTGGACAAGTACTGCGCCGTCATTGAGATACTTCTCCCCCAGCCAGGATGGCTTTGGCGCTGGATGAAACACCGTTTTGCCCTATGTACAGAATCGTAGAATCGTATGAGAAAACCCTCCTGTTTTTGCAGGAGGGTCAGACTTTTGTAAAAGTCCCGTCCATCCACTATGCATGTCAGCACAGTGGATGGACTATTTTTTATTTACGTTGCGCCTTCAGCGCATACAGGGGGTTACGCTCCCTACAGCCTCCGAAACATGGCGGAAAAGTCCTCTGTAAGAGAAGGGTGGAGGGTATGCAGTACCCCCTACAAACTTTTCCCCTCCCTTCAGGGAGAAGAAATGGATGGGCACCTCTAAAACAAGTTTGCAGGGATTCCCTTATCTCACGAAATTCGTCCGCTGAAAAGGCTCTTTTTCCGGCAGACCATAAGTTTCTTTTCCAAGGGCAATACTCTTCATCAGGAAAGTCATGTTCCTTGCCAGTGTACGCATGGTCTGCAAGCCCTCCGCATCCTGCTGCGCTTCGCCCGGTTCTCTGCCGTGGATACTGTTCCAGTACTGGCTGGACGCAATGGGCATACCTGCGATGGTAAAGAATTTGTTCAGCTCATCAAACGTTGCCGACAGTCCGCCTCTTCTTGCTGCCACAACACTTGCACCAACTTTCATTGTTTTATCAAAGTGTGTGCTGTAAAACAGGCGGTCAAGAAATGCAATGAGAGTCGCATTGGCAGAGGCATAATACACCGGACTGCCGATCACAAGTCCGTCGCAGGCTTCAAACTTCGGTGCAGTTTCATTGACAATGTCATCAAAGACACATTTACCGTTTTTGGCACAGAAATAGCAGGCAATGCAGCCTCTCACCGCCTGATTGCCGATGTGCAGAATTTCCGTCTCCACACTGTTTTCCGAGAATATTTTTTCCATCTCATGCAGAGCTGTGTAGGTATTGCCCTTTGCATGAGGACTTCCGTTGATCATCAGTACTTTCATTTGCTCACCTCATGATTACATACTTTCTTTCAGGATTTGTACAATTTCCTTGTGATTCAGCGTCTTGTAGCCGCCTTCCATAATGAATGTACCGTCCGCAATGCCCTCCAGCATATCTTCGGTGACACCAAGCTCGCTGATATGCATAACAAGTCCGATTTCTTTCATCCATGATTCCATGGCACACAAGCCCTCATTGGCAATTTCTTCATCTGTCTTGCCGTCCGGTGAAACATTCCATACATTTATGGCAAAGCGTTTGAACTTTGGCAGGCCATAAGGCATAATATAACGATAATACGCCATGGAAACGGCAGAAAGTGTCATGCCGTGTGTAGCATCGGTATATGCACCTACAGACTGTCCAAGCATATGTACCATCCAGTCAGTGGGTTTTCCCTTGGCAACCATGGTATTCAGTGCCCAGGTTGCAATCCACATAATATTGCTTCGTGCTTCATAATCCTTTGGATCATTTACAGCAATGCGTGAGCTGTGTATCAGCGATTTCATCAGTCCTTCCATGACATAATCGGAAGTGCAGTCATCGAAACCGGAAAAATACTGCTCTGTAATATGGTTGAGAATATCATAAAATCCTGTCACCATCTGATATTCAGGCAGTGTAAACGTATAGACCGGATTCAAAATTGAGAATTTCGGGAAAACTTCTTCTCTGAACACATGACCGATTTTCAGCTTTGAGGCATGATTGGTGATGACCGCACCGCCGTTCATTTCAGAACCGGTACCTACCATTGTCAGAACACAACCAACTGGAATGATCTCACAGTCCGGTTCTTCAAAATTCAGATAATACTTTTCCCATGGATCCTCCTTGCAATGCACGGAGATGGAGAGTGCTTTTGCATAGTCGCACACTGACCCGCCGCCTACTGCAAGAATCAGATCCACATGATGTTCCCTTGCCAGCTTACAGCCCTCATACAACTTTTCCACTGTTGGATTCGGCATGACACCGGGCAGTTCAACAATATGCTTTCCGCAGTCTTTCAGAATCTGCACCACCTCATCATACAGACCGGATTTTTTGATAGAACCGCCTCCGTAAGTCAGAAGTACCGTTTCGCCGTATTTTGTAAGCTCCTCGCTCAGATGTGTCAAAGCATCTGTTCCGAAATGAATTCTTGTGGGGTTACAGTAAGTAAAATTTCCTAACATAAATAAGTCCTCCGTTATATCGATAAAGTTATTCCCATGTCAGAACACCGGTTTTGACTGCAAGTTCATATCGTCCGATTTTGTAATTCAGTCGTTCCAGTGTTGCATCTATCTTTGCTTTTTGCTCCAGAAGCGTTTCTCTCTGTTCTGTCAAAAGCTGCAATCTTGCCGGAATGGTGGAATCTCCCTCCTGTGTCAGCTTTACATATTCAATCATTGCCTCCACCGGAAGTCCGGCACTGCGCATACATTTGGCAAGCTCCACCCAACCCAGATCCTTTTCCTGATAGTCCCGGATTCCGCTTGCGGTACGGGTAACCGGCGGTATCATTCCAACACGCTCATAATAACGCAGTGTGTCCTGGGATATGTCAAATTGTTCACTGACTTCCTTGATGGTCACGGTATCACCTCCTACTGGTTATTCATTGCCTTTATTATAAGACCTGGAGTTCACTCTAAGTCAAGAGCTTTTCGGGCATTTCTGCTATTTGCACAAAAAAATGACGTTCAGCATGTGCAAACTGCTGAATGACAGATCATCCTGCAATCTTACACCGACGATGTCGGCTGAGCTCTGACAGACTTTGTCTATCAGAGGCGAAGAAAAAGAGTGTTACTCTCCCTGGTTCGGGGGTAACACTCTTTTTCGCTGATGCAGGACTGTTCGGTCTACTCGTCCTTTCCGATTTTTTTTCGTTTTTCATGTGCCAGGGGGGAGTGATCCATGGCTTCCTGCATGGCAACATCGGAGAGATGGGTGTAAATTTCCGTTGTAGAAATACTTTCATGTCCCAGAATATTTTTTAGTGTTAGTACATCCACATGCCCATGCTGGTACATGAGCGTAGCAGCTGTATGCCGCAGCTTGTGCGTAGAGAGCCCTCTGCCGTCAAGGCCGGCAGCTTTCAGGGCGTTTTCCACCACCTGCTGCACTCTTCGGCGGCTGATGCGTTTCTTCTGGTTGCTGAGAAACAGTGCCGGATCGTCCGTCGGAATTTCAGAACGTTCAAACAGATATTCCCGGATTGCAGACATGCAGGCACTGTTAAGGTAGACAATGCGCTCCTTGTTGCCCTTACCCAGTACCCGCATCTGACATTCTGTCAGATCCAGAGAGGATAAATTCAGCCCCACCAGCTCGCTCAGACGTATGCCGCAGTTCAGAAAAAGCGTCAGAATGCAGTAATCCCGCAGGTGCGCCTTCTTATCACTCTGCTCCGTCAGAGAACGCAGCAAGGAAAGGCTTTCCTCCAGATTCAGGTATTTCGGCAGTGCACGCTTGGGTGCGGAAAGCTCCAGATTCTCTGTTGGATTATGTTCCAGCAGTCCTGCCTGTTTGGTTAGATATTTAAAAAAGCTGCGAAGGGAGGAGGCTTTTCTTGTACGAATCTTGTCCTTATTGCTGCACTCCATGGAAATGAAGCTATAATAATGATAAATATCCCGCAGCCCGATCTGCTGCAGCTCCTCCAGTGTCATCTCCGCAATGGAGATTTCCGGAAGCTGCTCCGCAGAAGGCTCTCTGCCGGGATGCTCCTGGGTGAATGTCACATAGCGCAGAAACTGCCGTACATCCCGGTAATAGCCCATAACCGTATTCTCCGACAGACATTTTACCACGGACAGGTGTGTGATATAGTCATTGAGAAAAAAGGGATTTTCACTGCGGTCAATTTTCATCTGTCAGACCTCCTTTGTACGGATCATACGATTTCAATAGTTTGATAGAGAATTAGTATCAGCGGGTTTTCTTACGTTTCTGTGTACTGCGGATTTTGCTTTTCTTCCGGGAATTCCTGCCGGTGTCCTTCCTGCCGGAAGCCCGTCCCTGCGCACGCTGTTTCTCCGACGGGGGAATCAGACAATTGGGACCATTGCCAATGAGATCCTGTCTGTGTACGAGGGTCAGCGCCTTTTCCACCAGATCCCGGTTTTGCTTTTTATAATATTGCAGCAGCACACGCTGGAGCTTCTTTTCCTCCGGCTTCCGGGGCACATACAGCTCCTTCATGGTATAGGGATCCAGACCCGTGTAGAACATTGCTGTGGAAATTGTGCCGGGAGTGGGATAGAAGTCCTGCACCTGCTCCGGACGGATGCCATGTTTTTTCAGGAATACTGCCAGATCCACTGCATCATTCAGGGTGCAGCCGGGATGGGAGGACATGAGATAGGGGACAAGGTACTGCTCCTTTCCCATACCCTTGGTGATGTCATAGAATTTCTTTTCAAACTGCTCGTATACTTCAATATGGGGCTTGCCCATGCAGTCCAACACACGGTTGCTGGCATGCTCTGGCGCCACCTTCAGCTGTCCGCTGACGTGGTTGGCAATCAGCTCCTTCAGAAAGGCATCACTGCTGTCCGCCATCAGATAATCAAAGCGGATGCCGGAGCGGATAAAGACCTTCTTCACACCACGGATGCTGCGGATTTTCCGCAGAAGTGCCATGTACTCTGTATGGTCAGCCCTGAGATTGGGACATGGATGTGGTGCAAGGCATTTTTTGCCCTTGCAGAGTCCGTGTTCCAGCTGCTTGTCACAGGAAGGAAAGCGGAAATTCGCCGTGGGGCCTCCCACGTCGTGGATATAGCCCTTGAAGCCTTCCTTTTTCGTCAGTGCTTCCGCCTCCCGGAGAATGGAAGCCTCACTTCTGGTCTGGATTCGTCTGCCTTGATGGAGGGCAATGGAGCAGAAGTTGCAGAACCCAAAGCAGCCTCGGTTGTGGGTAATGGAGAACTCAACTTCCTGAATGGAGGGAACACCGCCGTCCTTTTTGTACATGGGATGATAGGTTTTCATGTAGGGAAGCTCATAGGCATGGTCAAACTCCTCCTGGGTCAGGCTGCGCTGGGGAGGATTCTGCACCAGCATGCGGTTTCCGTGTCGCTGGACAATGGTTCTTCCATAGATCTCGTCCTGCTCATCATATTGTTTGCGGCATGCTTTGGCATAGGCTTTTTTATCATCCCGTACCATTTCAAAGCTGTCGCACTGCACTGCGCCAAGGGGGGTATTTACCGGATCCGTCAGGTAGCAGGTGCCGCGGATATCGTGCATTTCCGAAAGGGTTTCCCCATGTTTCAGACGCTGACAGATTTCCGCAATGGTAACCTCTCCCATGCCGTACATGAGCAGCTGCGCACCGCAGTCCACAAGAATGGAGGGAAGCACCTTGTCCGCCCAGTAATCATAATGGGCGAACCGGCGCAGAGAAGCCTCCAGACCGCCGACAGCGATTTCTGTTTCCGGGAATAGCCGGCGCAGCTTCCGGCAATACACTGTGACGGCACGGTCGGGACGTTTTCCGCCCCTTCCTCCGGCACTGTATGCATCATCAAAACGTTTTTTTCCGGCAACGGTATAGTTGGATACCATACTGTCAATATTGCCGCCCGTCACCAGGAACGCATATTTCGGTGCGCCGAGTCTTGTGAAATCGCTGTCGGATACGGGCTGGGCAATCATCCCGACAGTAAAGCCAAGGCTTTCGACCATTCGAGAAATAATGGCGATGCCGAAGGAGGGATGGTCCACATAGGCATCCCCTGTCAGGCAGATAAAGTCAAGCTGTTCGATTCCTCGTTCTTCCAGATCCTCTTGGGAGACAGGCAAAAACGGCATGATATCACTCCTTGTTCAGTCTTTTTCACATTATATCATATTTTCTGCTTTTTTGCAAGCCTGCCATAAGGGCGGCTCACAAAATCCACCTTTGATACTTCTTGGCTTTTAAAAACGAGGGGGTTTCAGAGGTTACCTTTTCTCATTCCGGCAGGCAGGGGAAAGGGCACGCACCGAGAAATTCACAGCTCTCTGCCAGCATGCATATAGTATAGTACGCATGAATTTCATGCGCAAACGACAGAAAGGAGCGTTTTCCGTAAGGAAAGCGATACGAATATGGAACTGCACGCATTTGAACGTATGGCACAGCGGGCAGAGACGAATCTGTTTCCGGACTGTGCGGAGGAAGAACTGCAGGATGGATTAATGCCCCAGCCTATGACGAGCTTCCCGGCGGTGACTCCAACGGGTATGGCCTATGTACCTTATCAGTTATGGAGCGAGCCCTATGATGCGGACACCGGCTTTTCCAGAGGAACCATGTTCCCGGAGCTGGATCTGCCCTTTGCAGGAGGTGAACACGCCGAATGAAAACGAGAGAACAGCTCTTACAGATCATCCGTAAATATGATTTTGCTCTCTATGACCTGACTCTTTACCTGGACACTCACACCCAGTGTCAGGAGGCGCTGCGGCTTTTCCGGAAATACCGTGCCCTGCGTCAGAGTGCCATGGAGGAGTATGTACGTCGGTTCGGTCCCATTCAGGCGGTTCAGAACGAGAACGACAAGGTCTGGGATTGGGCAAAGGGACCCTATCCCTGGGAACGGGAGGCGAACTGATTTATGTGGTCGTATGAGAAAAAATTACAATATCCCGTAAATATCAAAAATCCAAATCCAAAAATGGCGCAGATTATCTTAACACAACTTGGCGGTCCGGATGGAGAACTCGGCGCTTCGCTTCGGTATCTGAACCAGCGCTATACCATGCCCTCCAATGAGGTTAAAGGACTGTTAACGGATATAGGCACGGAAGAACTGGCACATTTGGAAATGATATCAGCCATTGTCTATCAGCTGACCCGCAACATGACTATGGAAGACATCAAGAAGAGCGGCTTTGACAAGTACTTTGTTGATCACACCGCTGCAGTTTATCCACTGGCAGCATCCGGTATGCCTTTTACCGTTACCTATTTCCAGTCTAAAGGAGATACTTTTGCAGATCTGACAGAGGATATGGCTGCAGAACAAAAAGCGAGAGCAACCTATGACAACATCCTGCGCCTTGCAGATGATCCGGATGTAATTGATCCTATCCGTTATCTGAGAGAACGGGAAATTGTGCATTTTCAGCGCTTTGGCGAAGCAATGCGCCTCACACAGGAACAGCTGAATCCAAAGAACTTTTATAGTTGTAATCCCTCCTTCGATAAAAAATGTGGTCGAAGAGGCGGGTGCAGAAAGCAACAGTAATCAAAATCTGAAACGTGTTTCTAATCTGCAAGCGGCTGTATCATAGAATATAGCCGCTTTTGACTTTGAGGGTAATCCGAGGCAATAAGATAAATGGACAGAGAAGTCAGGGAATGGCATCAGAGGAATGATCCAAAGTGGTAAATACGATTGT
>CAZXVI010000059.1:0-10043 GCA_964644275.1 uncultured Ruminococcus sp.
GGAACCCTCTAAAAGCATGTTTTTAGAGGTGGGGTGTGGGGAGATGCCCCAAAGGCAGAGGGGACGGCGCCGGTCAGGCGAAGCCCCACAAAATTCACCTTTTGGTCTTTTCCAATTTAAACAACAGGGGATTATTAGAGATTACCATGATTGATTAAGAGGAGGAACATTTAATGTCAAACGAAATGCTGTTAAAATACGGCTGCAATCCGAACCAGAAGCCGTCCAGAGTTTACATGGAAGACGGCTCCGAGCTGCCGATCACAGTTCTGTGCGGCAAGCCCGGCTACATCAACCTGCTGGATGCCCTTAACGGCTGGCAGCTGGTCAAGGAACTCAAGGCTGCAACGGGCATGTGTGCAGCAACTTCCTTCAAACATGTGTCCCCGGCTGGCGCTGCCATCGGCAGACCGCTTTCCGATGACCTCAAGAAGATCTACTGGGTGGATGACCTGGGCGAGCTGACACCTCTGGCAAGTGCTTATGCAAGAGCAAGGGGTGCGGACAGAATGTCCTCCTACGGCGATTTTATTGCGCTTTCCGACAAGGTGGATGTCTGCACCGCAAAAATGATTCAGCGAGAGGTTTCCGATGGTATCATTGCCCCTGACTATGACGAGGAAGCACTGGAAATTCTGAAGTCCAAGAGAAAGGGCACTTACTGCATTCTTAAAATTGACGAGAATTACAAACCGAATCCCATAGAGCACAAGCAGGTATACGGCGTGACCTTCGAGCAGGGCAGAAACGAGCTGGCAATTAATAAGGAGCTTCTGTCCAATATTGTAACTGAGAACAAGGAAATCCCGGCGGACAAGCTGGATGATCTGCTGATCTCTCTCATCACTCTGAAATACACCCAGTCCAACTCCGTCTGCTATGTCAAGGACGGACAGGCAATCGGCATCGGGGCAGGTCAGCAGTCCAGAATCCACTGCACACGTCTTGCCGGTCAGAAGGCTGATAACTGGTGGCTGCGCCAGTCCCCCCAGGTGATGGGTCTGCAGTTCGTGGACAACATCCGCCGTGCGGACAGGGACAACGCCATTGATGTGTATATCGGCGATGAGTATGAAGATGTACTCCGTGAGGGCGAGTGGCAGAGAATTTTCAAGGTAAAGCCCCCTGTTTTCACTGCGGAGGAAAAGAAGGCGTGGCTGGCAAAGAATACCGGTGTCTGCCTTGGATCCGACGCATTCTTCCCCTTCGGCGACAACATTGAACGTGCAAAGAAGAGCGGTGTTGCGTACATTGCAGAGCCAGGCGGTTCTATCCGCGATGATAATGTCATCGAGACCTGCAACAAGTATGGCATCGCAATGGCCTTCACCGGAATCAGATTGTTCCATCATTAAGGCGCAGAGCCTGCGCTGGCGTTACGTGCGGAGCATAAACTGTTTCATATAGTTTTTTCACGCGATGATGAATTTATGAACCGCATGTGCCCTTTGCGCAAGCGCAAGCGGTACATTGCTGTTGAAGGTTAAAATTGATGCACGGTTTCCGTGCAGGGAGGTGAATCCTGTGTATCAGAAGACCGATCTTGTTCTTGCGCATCAGAATTGTAAGCATAACTGTAAGCAGATTCGCAGAAGTGTTTTCTGCGGCTGCTATCAGTGCGGTGAGATTTTCAAGCCTTCCTACTTGCAGACAGAGGACTGGACGGACGGCGGTGAAACGGCCCTCTGCCCGTTCTGCGGCATGGACAGCGTTATTGGGGATGCGGCAGGATTCCCCATTTCTGAGGTGTTCCTGAGTGAGATGAAGGAACACAGGTTCAGTCTGTGAGAGAGTGGTGACTTATGCAAAAACCAATATATATCCGCATCTTTTCGCTCACAGCATCCATTCTGCTGATTCTGACAGTAGTTCTGAACATCTGCAATATCCTCCACCCGGAAGTCTTTGCACCTTATCTTATCGAAAATTGGAGTACATGGGATGCTGCATTCTTTGCGAATGGTTCGCGGATTGCAGTGCCGATTGTGATTGCTTCTGTTCTGACCTTTCTCCCAACAGCAGGATATGGCATATTTCATGCCTGCCGAAAACAGCTTTCTTCCAGAAGCTTTTGGATTTTTTTGATTCTTCTTGCTTTGGGATCGATTGCGAAATGGCTGTGTGAAGAAGATTTCTGCTGGTATAGATGCACGGATACTTTCTTACAGTTTGCGGTGCATCAGAAGCTAACTGATGTGCTCATGCTTGTTAATGCAGCAGCTGGTGTGATGCTTCTGTATGGCAGTTTCCGTGAAAGAAGCTTACAAAAAAACACATCCTCAAATAAATAATATAAAAGGAGGACTATCCCCCATGAAGATTTTAGTAGTCGGCGGCGGCGGCAGAGAACATGCGATGATTATGAAGCTTGCAGAAAGTCCCCGCACCACCGAAATTTACTGCGCACCCGGCAACGGAGGTATTTCCCGCTATGCCAAGTGCTGCGATGTGAAGGCAACGGATATCGACGGCATGGTTGCCCTTGCCAGGGAAATCCAGCCCGATCTGGTTGTAGTTGCCCCGGACGATCCGCTGGTACTGGGCATGGTGGATGCCATGCAGGCAGAGGGCTTCATGACCTTCGGCCCTAAGAAAAATGCTGCCATTATCGAGGGCAGCAAGATTTTCTCCAAGGAGCTCATGAAGAAATACGGTATTCCCACCGGTGCTTATGAGGTGTTCACGGATAGTGCGGCCGCCATTGCATATATTAAACAGCAGAATACCTATCCCACCGTTATCAAGGCGGATGGTCTGGCACTGGGTAAGGGTGTCATCCTGGCGCAGAACGAGCAGGAGGCAGTGGATGCTGTTGTGTCCATGATTGACAATAAGCAGTTCGGCGAGAGCAGCACCCGGATTGTGGTGGAGGAATTCCTTACAGGGCCTGAGGTTTCCGTTCTGTCCTTCACGGATGGAAAGACTGTGGTGCCCATGATTTCTTCCATGGATCACAAGCGCGCCCTGGACGGGGATAAGGGACTGAATACCGGCGGTATGGGTACTGTTGCGCCCAATCCCTACTATACCAAGGAAATTGCCGATCTGTGTATGGAAACTATCTTCAGACCCACCATTGCTGCCATGGAGGCAGAGGGCAGACCCTTCACGGGATGTCTGTACTTTGGTCTGATGCTGACTCCCGATGGTCCCAAGGTTATTGAGTATAACTGCCGCTTCGGCGACCCGGAAACCCAGGTAGTGCTGCCCCTGCTGGATACGGACTTGGTGGATATTATGGAAGCAATCTACAAGGGTACCCTTGCGGATCTGGACATTGTCTGGAAGCAAGAGAGTGCAGCATGTGTTGTGATGGCAAGCGGCGGCTATCCTGTGAAATACGAAAGCGGCAAGGAAATTGCAGGCCTTGACGACAAGGGACAGACTCCGGGTGCGTTTGTGTACCATGCCGGAACAAGCTATGCGGATGGTGTTTTCCGCACTGCCGGCGGCAGAGTACTTGGCGTAACGGCAACTGCCGCAGACCTGAGTGATGCTCTGGCACAAGCTTATAAAAGCGTGGAACGGATTACCTTTGAAAAGGCGTACTACCGCAGGGATATCGGTCAGCGTGCGCTGCAGGCGAAATAGAACCATCATAAGGTAACCTCTAAAAATCCTTTGTTATTAAAAAGGTGGATTTTGTTGGGCGTGGGGAGTCACCCCACACCCCCATATCTAAAAACAGGTTTTTAGAGGTTTCCATAACAGAAATGAGGTACATGGGATGCATCCAAAATTGAAAAAATGCTTTCAGCTGGGACAGTATGCCAATCTCCTGTTCCTCCTGTTTGCTGTGGTTTGCGTGATTTATTACTGGCTGATCCGGCGTTACGGCATTGAAGTCGTTGCGCTGGAAATTGCTGCTTATACGATTGAGGTCGGCGGCTTTGTCTGCATGCTTCTGTCACTGCTCAATTTCCGGAAAATCGTCCGTCACCGCTATCTGATGAAAACCGCCATGCTGGTCTATCTACTGGTGGAGGTCACCATTATGATCATAGACTTCAATGCCGATCGGCTGCCATTCTATGAATCCAAATCCATGTGGCTGAGTATCGGGCACTCTATTTTTTCCGCTGCAACATGCTTTGCCTATCTGGCGCTCCAGCCGAAAAATACGGCACTGGAGGTTTCCATTGTCATTGCAGTTGCCATCATTCTCTCCGGAATGTTCGGCACAATTTATGGGTGGCCGGTCTATATCAGTCTCTTTGCCAATTCCGTTGCCTATGTAGTGCTGTTCTCCATTCTCCGTTTCCTGCTGTCCCAGGAACGTCTGGAGGTGGACTGCCATGGCGACCGGGCAAGAGTCCAGAACTTCAGGAGTTCCTTCTTCGATGAGTAGCGTGGTATCCATGATCGGGGAAGCAATGAATGGCCGTCTGCCCTATCTCCGGGAAAAAACGGCCCAGCTGACAACCTCTCCCGGCGTTTATCTTATGAAGGATGACAAAGGCGGTATCATTTATATCGGCAAGGCGAAGAATCTGAGAAACCGTGTTACCAGCTATTTCCGGGTATCGGCTGACCATACGCCGAAGGTGGCGAAGATGGTTTCCCATGTATGGGATTATGATTTTATTGTCACCGATTCGGAGTACGAGGCGCTCCTTCTGGAATGCAGTTTGATCAAACAGCATAAGCCCCACTACAACATCCTCCTCAAGGATGATAAAGGATATCATTATATTAAGATTTCCAAGGAAGCATACCCCCGGATTACTGCGGAAAAGCAGAAAACGGACAACGCCCTCTATATCGGTCCATATACCGGTGGTTTTGTGACAAAATCCACTGTGGAAGAGGTCAATGCCGTGTTCCGGCTGCCCACCTGCACCAAGAAATTCCCCCAGATGTTCCGGAAGGGGAGACCCTGCCTGAACTATCATATCCAGCGCTGCATGGGAGTTTGCCAGGGGCAAATTTCCCAGAGTGCCTATGAGGAAATCATTGCCCAGGCAGTTGCTTACATCCGCAGCGGAAGCACCGCTTCCGTAGAACGGATGGAAGCGGAAATGGAACAGGCCGCTGAGCAGCTGGATTTTGAAAAAGCAGCAATCCTCCGTGACCGCATCCGTGCCATCCGCAGGGCAGGGGAGTCCCAGAAAATTATCGACAACAATTTCCGCAATGCAGATGTCATTGCCAGTGCCGATAACCAGGATACCCTGTGCATTTCCGTTCTGATGTACCGGGACGGCAGGCTTTATGACAAGCAGACCTTTCTTTTTACCGATCATGCCGATGATGCAGCACTGGATGCTTTTGTCGTACAGTTCTACCATGGCAGAACGGATCTGCCGAAGCTTGTGCTGCTGGAAACACCTTTGACGGATATGGAAATGCCCGAGGCAATGCTTACTGCCCAGGCAGGGCATAGAATCCGGCTGATGGTGCCCCAGAGGGGCAATGGACTGCAGCTTATCCGAATGTCCAAGCAGAATGCTGCTGAAGCCATTGCGGTGCACAGCAACCGCACCGGAAAGGAACTGCTGGCAGTGGAGGCACTGGGAAAAATTCTGGGAATGTCCCATGTGCCGAAATATATCGAAGCCTATGATATCTCCAACCTTGCTTCCGACTCCATGGTGGCTGGAATGGTGGTATTTGAAAACGGCAGACCCCAGAAAAAAGCGTACAAACGCTTCACCATCAAGGAAACTGCCATCCAGAATGACTATGCCTGCATGCAGGAGGTCATCCGCCGGAGACTCCGGCATCTGGGGGAAGGGGAGGATCCCTGGTTTGCCAGAACCCCCGATCTTATCCTCCTGGACGGCGGAAAGGGACATGTCAATGCCGTTGCGCCCATTGTGGCAGAAATGGCACCGGATATCGCTCTGTTCGGCATGGTGAAGGACAGCAAGCACCGTACCCGTGCCATTGCCACAGGGGGCGGGGAAATCAGCGTTTCCGGTACAAGGGAAGCGTTCCATCTTCTGACGAGAATTCAGGACGAGGTACACCGGTACTCCGTTGCATTCATGCACAGCAAGCACAACAAACGCACCTTCGCATCGGAGCTGACCAGCGTTCAGGGAATCGGTGAAAAAACCGCACAGAAGCTGATGCTGCATTTCAAAACCAAAGCTGCCCTCCAGGAGGCGGACGAAGCGTCCCTGGCAGCAGCCGGTATTTCAGAAACAACTGCCCGGAGACTGTACGAATTTCTCCACGGCGCAGGAGAAAGAGGGATGCAATGAGAGTTATTACAGGCAGTGCCAGGGGCACAAGGCTGAAGACGCTGGAAGGGATGGATGTCCGTCCCACAACGGATCGTGTCAAAGAGGGAATGTTCTCCGCCATTCATTTTGGCCTTCGAGATGCGCAGGTACTGGATCTTTTCGCCGGCAGCGGTCAATTGGGCATAGAAGCGCTGAGCCGGGGAGCAAAGCATGCCGTATTTGTGGACGCATCGGCGGATTCTCTTGGGGTGACAAAGGAAAATTTAACCCGTACCGGTCTGATGGACAAAGCAGAGCTTCACCGGATGGATGCCATGGCATATCTGCGCCGCTGCCCGGATGGGGCATTCGACTATATTTTGCTGGATCCTCCTTACCGGAAAGGCATACTGCAGGAACTGCTGCCCACGCTGGCAGCAAAACTCAGAAAAAATGGGAAAATTGTCTGTGAGCACGAAAAGGAATTGGGCCTTCCGGAAAAAATTTTAAATTTACAGTTGCAAAAGCACTATTTCTATGGTAAAATAGTAGTATCAGTTTTTGCATTTGCTGAGGAGGATGCGTCATGAGAAGAATTGCCGTTTGTCCCGGCAGCTTTGATCCTGTCACACTGGGACACCTGGATATCATTACACGTGCTTCAACACTGTTTGATAAGGTCATTGTGCTGATTTCCACCAATGCCGGCAAATCCAAGCCAAGCTTTACGGCAACGGAGCGCATGCTGATGATCGCACAGGCAACTGCCCACCTTGACAATGTGGTTATAGATATCCTTGATGGTCTTCTGGTGGATTACGTCAGAACGGTCAAGGCGGTTGCCATTGTCAAGGGTCTGCGTGCCGTCAGTGACTTTGAATATGAATTCCAGATGGCGCTGACCAATAAGGCACTCTATGCCAATGCAGAAACAATCTTTCTGACTACCAGCCAGGAGAACATGTTCCTGAGTTCCAGCGTGGTCAAGCAGGTAGCATATTTCGGTGGGGACATCAGTGCTTTTGTTCCCGCATGTATTCTTGAGACCATACAGAAGAGATTAATAAAGGAGGAGCACAAATGAGTATTGATGAAATTCTGGATGATATGGACGAGCTGCTGGACAAGGCAGCTGCCGTTCCTTTTGCTTCACATAAGGCAATTATCGATGGAGAAAGGCTGCGTGAGCTGATTAATGACGTGCGTCTGAATGTTCCCCAGGAAATCAAGCATGCCAAGATGGTGGAATTTGATCGTGAACGGATCCTGAAGGAAGCGGAAGCAAAGGCGGAGCAGGTCGTTCGTCAGGCAGAAGAACGTGCCAAGGTGATCGTTTCGGAAGAGGCGATTATCCGTGAAGCCAAGCGCCGCGCCTATGATGTTCTGACCAAAGCAAAGGCAGAGTCCGATGCCATTAAGGCAGCAACGGATACTTATGTAAGCAAACGTTTCAAGGATGCAGAGGCATTCTTTACCACTGGTCTCCAGGATGTGCAGCAGCGCAAAGCAAAGCTGGACAAGCTCAAAAACAAGCGTAATCAGCAGCAGGAGAGCTCTGCTAAAACTGATAACGCCGCAAAATAACAGATGCAATAAAAATGCATATCCACCGATATGCATTTTTGTTGTATTGCAGCCCCCGGCTTTGCCGGGGGCTGTTCAGCTTGTCGATCAGGTGGAGGGTACGCATTACCCTCCACCTGCTTCTTGCAGAGGACTTTTTGCCTATGTTTTGGGGAATTAGTATTACTCCCCGGCGGTTTCAATGGTAATATCACCGATGCCGCCTTGAATGCTGATGGGATAGGTTCCTTGCCGGGAGGTTACGGAGTTGCCGTTGAAACGAATGCTGCCGATACCAATTTCACAGCGCAGACCGTAATTCTCCGCTGCCCCCGTCAGCAGCAGCGACACACTGCCAATGCCATGATCAAAATCCATAGCGCCCTCCAATGTCAAACGGCGCATGGTTACATCTCCGATTCCGGTGTCCAGATCAATTTCTCCGCAGATTATATCCGTCATATCCAGTGTGCCAATGCCGCAGTCAAGATTCAAAGTGCGTCCACAGCGAAAATCAGCTGCCTCCAAGTCTCCGACTCCCAGATCCAGGTCGCAGTTCCCGTCCACGGACAGTCCTGAAATACTGCATTTACCGGCACCGCCCCGGAAGATCAGATCGTCAAGCACATGAACATTGGTCAGAACGATGTCTCCGGCACCTGCATCAAATTCCAGCGTACGAACAGTGATTCCGGCAATGGATGCCTGGGGAGCCAGCCCCAGATCAAGGGCAATTTCATCATATTCTTCCTGCGGCACATGGACGCTTACTGTGCCCCGGGGCTTTTCCATAAAACGCAGATCAAGGAAACGAATGTTGAAGGGCATTTTTTCCTCAATAACAAGAGTGCCGTTTCTGACATACATCTCCGGTTCATAGGACATATCCGAAAGGGCAACAGAGCATTCGTCTCCGGCTTCATCTGCAATCAGTTCCAGACTGCAGTCTCCCAGCCGGATGTCCAGGCCAGTAACACCATCAAAGCTATGAATGGAGCTGACCGCCGCATGGCTTTCTGTTTTGGCCATAGACGCGGCTGCAGCCATCAGCACGATACCTCCTATGACAAGAAGAACGGACAATGTCCAGTAGAGGACGGATTTTACTGAAAGTTTCATGCTTTATCCCCCTTTCCCAGCAGGCTGTTCACGCATAGAAGAAAGCCTTTCTTCAGTAATACAGTGGACTGCCTGATCAAAAAGTGGATGGGACGCTGCAGAAGCATCACAAGCCCGATAAATAGCAGTCCGCAGCCAAGATCATAGAGACCGTATACTGCCATGCCCCGGCAGAATTCCAGAACTGCCTGAATGGGAGCAGCAACTGCCACGGCACAGAAAGAAACCAGAATTGCGCCAAGACTTACTACCAGGGCAAGCCACAGCGACCATACTGTCAGCCAGATGGGTGAGGTCAGCACCAGTACCACAACGGTCAGCACGATGCGTCCGGCTGAAGTGGGACTTTCCGCATTTTTTGCCGGCATCTCTCCCATGGTCGGGAAGTGATATTGAGGAACAGCCGATCCCCTGGGCAGTTCAGCTGTTCCGGTTTCGGCAATAATCCGTTTTGCCACACTTTCCGGAGAACCAAGATGTTCCAGAGCTTCTGCCTCGTGTTCACTCCCTGCTTCTTCCAGATATTCCTGGTAGTATGCCATGGCATTCTGCCGTTCCTCGGGCTGAAGGCAGCTTAAATGCTGCTCCAGCGCATGCAAGAATTCTTCCCTTGTCATGTCTGTTCCTCCTTCAAAATGGAATTCACCTGATTTTTGTGCTCCTCCCAGTCCTTCCGGTACTGGTCAAGCATGACCTTCCCCAATGGCGTAATGCGGTAATACCGCCGGTTTCGTCCCATGTACGCCCGGTCAAAGGTTTCCAGTGCGCCGCTCTTCTGGAGCCGCCGCAGCACCGGATAAAGGGTGGATTCGGATACCTTGGCCGCCTGCTGCATTTCCTGGGTAATTTTATACCCATAAGTCTCCTCACGGTCAATAAGGGACAGAACCATTGCATCAAGCAATGCTGCACTGATTGGAAACATCGGACACCTCCTGAAATCTGTATAATATTATATCAGATATAATATATAAGCCTTTTGCATTATAGCATAGTTTTCAGCATTTGTCAAGGGGTATATCAGATTTTTTGTCGAAAAAATACCTGTTAAAATAAAGTTTCCGCTCCAATGAGAATTTAAAAAAAAAGCTTGACAAATAAGGCGAAGTATGTTATAATATAAAAGCTGGTTCACGGACTGGAGAGATGTCCGAGCGGTTTAAGGAGCCAGTCTTGAAAACTGGTGATACGGCA
>CAZXVI010000060.1:0-9825 GCA_964644275.1 uncultured Ruminococcus sp.
CGGAGAAATCCGCAGCATTTTAGGACAAGTGCGCATTACCGGAGAGGATGTGTTCAAGCCCATTTCCGCACTCAGCGGCGGAGAACGTGCAAGGGTTTGCTTTGCCCTTCTTATGCTGGAGCATGCCAATGTGATGCTTCTGGACGAGCCAACCAATCATCTGGATCTGCCCATGAAAGAAGTACTGGAAGAGGCGCTGGTCGATTATACGGGAACGTTGCTCTTTGTTTCCCATGACCGCTATTTTCTGAAAAAGCTTGCCACCAGCATCCTGGAGCTAACCTCGGAGGGGGCAGTCCTCCACCCCTATGGATTTGAGCAATATCTGGATGAAAAAACCAGAGCTGCAGCTCTGGCAGCACAGCAGCAGCCACCGCAGGAAAAAACGAAGCAGGCTGCTGCAAGCCACCGTTCCAAGGCACAGCGCAGCGCGGAAGCAGCAAGGCGAAACCGTATGCGGGAACTGGAACAGGAAATTGAACAGCTTGATGTGACCATTGCAGAGCTGGAAATGAAGCTGACACTGCCGGAGGTATGCACCGATTATCAGAAAATGCACGAGGTCTGTGCCCGGCTTGAGGAAGCAAAACAGCATTCTGAGAACTGCTTTACGGAGCTGTGTGCCCTCGAAGAGGCATAGGACAGCCTGCAAAGCCGTTATAATTACTAATTTCAGAGATTGTTCAATTGCAAAATTTGTGCAATTCGTATCTTGCACTTTTTGTAAAAATCGTGTATCATTATTTTATACTTGTTTTATGACATGAAGATACATATGACGAAATTCACAAAAAATTCATGTTTATGATTACTTCTAAACATGAAAGAAAAGAGGAACTTTTATGAAAATGAAGAAATATCTGGCATGCCTGATGGCAGCAATGATGATGTGCGGCGCATTCACTGCCTGCGGCGGCGATAAGGAAACGGACAGCACAGAGGATTCCGCTCCTGATTCCGCAGCAGCAAATGATAACAGTGATGCTGCAACGGAAGCAGAAACTGAGGCTGCTACTGCACAGGAAGTTGTTGAGGTAACACAGGCTGCGACTGAGGCAGTGGATGTCGAAGATGCTGTTGATGCACAGTCCGGTCAGGCTTACCTGGCAATTGTTGACTCCCAGTGGTGGATCCAGTACTGGGGTTCCAGCACCGACAATGGCTACATGTTGTCATATAATGCAGGCGTTGCAGATATTACCGGTGACGGCTCTTATACTGTCAGCGTTACTGCAGATACCAATGGTTTCCGTCTGGATACCACACAGGATGCCAATGACCAGTATATTCCCAGCGGCTTGGCTTTTGCAGCAGTTATCATTAAGGATGGCGAAACGGCTTGCCCCGATGCAATCATTACCATTGACAGCATTCTCATTGACGGTGAAGAAGTTGAAATGACTGCCAAGGGTTATACCAACACCGAAGAAGGTGCAATCCGCAGCAATATTTATAATGAATGGGTAAGTTCTCCTACCAACGATGCAAGATGCGCTGACGGCTTCCTTTACAAGGATTGTGATACCAGCAGCCCGAATCTGGACAATGTTGACGATTATTCCGCTCAGATCGTTGATCCTGCATCCTTTAACAGCGGCTGGACTACCGTTGAGGTGAACTTCACAATCTCCGGCATGGGCGAAGGCTCTGCTGCAGGTGCAGATGGTGAAGATGCTTCGGCAGATGACGATGAGGCATCTGCAGATTCCACTGCTGAATAATTTAATTTTTTGAAATGAATGAAACGCCCCCAATTGCTATTGAGGGCGTTTCTTATGATCCGGAGGATACATATGGAATGCGAAACCTGTGCCTATTATGCCTACGATGAAGAGTGGGAATGCTATCTCTGCGAGCGTGATCTGGACGAAGACGAATATGCACGCTTTGTCCAGGGACATTATCAGAGATGCCCTTACTATCGGGACGGGGATGAATACAAAATTGCAGGAAAGCAATAAAAAAGGAACAGAACAGGGATCGCCCTTCTGTTCCCTCAGACTGTCAAAAAAGTTCTGTCCAGCTGCTGTGCCTGCCGGCGCAGGGCTGGACAAAGTTGCTATGGTTTCGCTGCGCCCCCTGCAACTCCTGAAACATAGACGGAAAGTCCTCTGCAAGAGGCGGGTGGAGGGTACGCAGTACCCTCCACAAACTTTCCCCCTCCCTTCAGGGAGGGGATTAGGGGGAGGGCAAATTATACACTGCCGCTTTATCGACAAGCTGAGGAACAGAACAGGGATA
This sequence comes from uncultured Ruminococcus sp., assembly GCA_964644275.1. GTDB lineage: Bacteria > Bacillota > Clostridia > Oscillospirales > Ruminococcaceae > UBA3855. The sequence goes on from CAZXVI010000060.1 coordinate 2,242, forward strand.
ACCCTTCTGTTCCTTTTCGCTTTCCCATGGATTATTCGTATGTGGACAAAATCCGCAGTGCCACTTCTTTTCTGGTGGAACGGGTATCCATGGCTTGCTTTTCGATATAACGGTGTGCCTGCGGTTCAGTAAATTTAAGATACTGCATCAACGTACATTTGGCTCTGTTAATCAGACGCATTTCATCAATTTTCACCATAAGCTGAGAATTTTCACGTTTCAATCCCAGCATTCTGGAACGAGTTGCTGCAACAATCCGGATGGACTGGTGAAGTAAAGCGCGGTTCAGAGGTTTAGAAACCACACACACGCCATAATCACTGACCTTATCCGAAACATCATCGGAAATATCCGCCTTACAAATGAGGATAATACCGGAACTGGTGTTTTCCGCCATGGCTATGGAAAGCTCATGACCAAATTCATCCGCCAGAGGGGTATTGATAATCACCAGTGCATATTCGCTGCTGGACATCAAACGCCTTGCTTCACTGCCGCTTGCTGTTGAGGATATCTGGGTATAACCATAGGAGTGCAAAAACTGTGCTATCGTTTCCATTCCTTTTTCAGAACCAGAAACAATCAGTACTCTTTCCATTCCATCAACTCCTCTGCTTGAAAATTACTGCCGGAAACCTTTAAAAACCTCTGTTATTCACATCGAAAACGAAGAAAAGACGGATTCTGTGGGGCTTTGTCCCACACCCACCTCTAAAAACAAGTTTTTAAAGGTTCCCTGTTATTATAACGACAGAAAATAATGCTGCTCCTCAAATCTGGCTTTATCCTCCGATGCTTTATACAGTGCCAACTGGTTCTCGATACTCTGGAATACATTCTCACGAATTGCCGGAATAAGCTGTTCGCTGACAAATGTACTGTTTTTTGCGGCTTCATAGGCGGCTTCCAGGGTTGCAGGCAGTGCTGCAAATTTCTTCTCCTCCCCTGTTACCTGCATCTCATCGGACAGTTCCATTCCCTTTTCCAGTCCATCCATACCTGCTGCCAGCAGCAGACGGAAGGAAATATAGGGATTGCAGCAGCTGTCCGGGCTGCGCAGTTCAATGCGTGCAGGCTCTCCCACAGCGCCGGGAATTCGTACCAGCGGATTGCGGTTTTCAAAGGACCAGTTGATGAGATTCGGCGCACCGCTGTGACGCAGACGAGTATAGGAATTAATGGTGGGATTCAGAAAAGCGGTGATTTCATATATATGGGATAGAATACCAGCAATAAAGCTGCGCCCCTCCGGGCTGAGATCTCCGTTCTGCTGTTCAAAAATATTAACTCCGTTTTTCTTAATGCTCATATTCATTGCCAGGGCACTTCCATGGGTGCCGCTCAGGGGCTTGGGCATAAAGGAAGCATAAAGACCATTCTGGGCTGCAAGGGTTTTTACCACTGTTTTATAATGTACCATATTATCCGCAGCTGTAACAGGTTCATTGCTCTTGAAATCTATCTCATTCTGACCGGGTCCGTACTTATGGCAGGAGCTCTGAGGATTCAGCCCCATTTCCTCCAAGGAAAGACAGATTTCACGTCTGGTATTCTCACACTTGTCCAAGGGTGCAACATCCAGATAGCCTGCACGATCGTGGGGAATCTTTGTAGGCCCTCCCTCCTGATCGCAGTCAAAGAGATAAAATTCACAGCGGGTTCCAAACTCACAGGAATAGCCATTGGCATAGAGACGCTGTATATAATCCTGAAGAACATAACGCAGATCGCCGGCAAAATGGGATCCGTCCAGATTCATGATATTACAGAAAAAGCGAACCACTCTGCCAGATTTCGGACGCCACGGCAGAACGGAAAGCGTAGCGCTGTCCGGAATTAACAGCAGATCCTGATAGCAATTGGAAAAGCTGGCAGCATCCAGTGAAATTCCATGGGAAAATGCCCGCGGCAGTTCGTTGGGCATAATGGCAATGTTCTTCAGATTACCATTCATATCACAGAATGCAAGACGTATAAACTTCACATCATTCTCCGTGACAAAATTCAGGATATCTCTTGGTGAAAATGTCATAATGACCTCCCCTTATATCTTCAATGGAGAACCTCTAAAAACTCTTGTAATAACAATCGAAAAAGAAGAAAAGGCGGATTCTGTGGGGCTTCGCCCCCACGCCCACCTCTAAAAACAAGGTTTTAGAGGTTCCCAACGTTCCATTTTATTATATACTATTTTGATCATTTTGTAAAGTATCAAAAAGGTATGCCACATTCTATCATGAAGGCGTGTCCACGCTGCTTCATGTTCTCAGACTTATGGTAACCTCTAAAAACAAGTTTTTAGAGGTTTCCTTATATCGGAAACCTCCGGAAATTTCTTTTCAGTGGTTTCCGATTGTTATTTTACGCTTCGGAGGTATCCTTCACATAGACGGACTTAATGTTACCAATGTACATCTTGTGCATAGGATCCTTCCCATACCACCGTTCATAGGTATCTTTCTGCGTGAAGGCATCCTGCTCCATCATCTGGGCATACTGCTTTTCACAGATTATTACCAGCTTCGCCTGCTCAAATACCGTGGTACCGTCCAGCTCCATGGGCGTCAGTCCGGTTTCCTTCGCCTTATCGTAATCCCGTCCGGAATGGGAGCCGCAGAATGCCAGAGCATCCCTGTATCCATCCTCCAGTACGCAGATACTGAAAGTATCCTGCTCTTCCATATAAGTCATTGTATGCCGTGAGGTTCTCACATAGGCAGTTACTGAGGGACTGCCCCAGATCACACCCATTGCCCCCCAGGAAGCGGTCATTGTATTATAATGCTCCGGTGTTCCTGCGGTCAGCAGAAACCAGTCATTTCCAATTGTGGTAAACGGGTTCACCGTCAGCTCACTGGGATCTTTCTTGATAAATGCCATTGTATTCACCCTTTCATTGAAAGCGAGTGCGTCAGCACACGCTCTCTATCAAACTATTGGGAGAGTTTGATAGAGAATTAGTATTATTGTATGCTGAAATATGCCAAAATATCTCTCCTGCCGAAAAACAGCAACGAAAGCACGTTCCGTTGCTGTTTTTGGTATCTTATTCTTCCGTTTCAGCCGTCAGTTCTTCGATATCCATTTCATCAAAGTCGAATTCAAGCTCTTCACCGCAATTGGGACAAACGGTCTCGCCCTCTTCCAGTGTACGCTCATCCAGCAGAATACATTTTCCGCATGTGGGACAGATGGTTTCGTAGCATTCCTCGTTGTCATCATCAAAATCATCCGTTATATCACCGCAGAAATCACAGTCATTGCATTCATCATCTTCATCGCAGACAAGCTCTTCCAGATCGCCGAGATCTTCATCCAGGATATCACAAAGCTCCTCCAGCTCAGAAACTCGGTCTTCCAGTTCCTCAGTATAGGAAACCAGCTCATCAAGCGCATCACAGATCGCATTGTAAACCTTCCCCTCTTTGGAAGCCGGATCTACATCCTGACCTGCAAGCAGCCCCTTCAAATATGCAATCTTATCCATAGCCATGCCTTCCTTTCAGCAATATTGCTAATTCTGCTTATGCACGTTCCATATATTCACCTGTTCTGGTATCAATGCGGATCATATCACCCTCATCAATGAACAGGGGAACTCTGACTTCAGCGCCTGTTTCCAGAGTCGCAGGCTTGGTGGCATTGGTAGCTGTATCACCCTTGAAGCCGGGATCTGTCTGGGTAACCTGAAGCTCAACAAAATACGGCGGCTCAACGCCAAACACATTGCCCTTATAGGACAGAACCTTGACCTCCATGTTCTCCTTGACAAAAGCAAAGCTTGCACCCAGCTTTTCCTTTTCAATGGGCAGCTGCTCATAAGTCTCAGTATCCATGAAATAGTACAGACCGCCGTCCTCATACAGATACTGCATGTCCTTGCGCTCAATAAAAGCAGTAGGGAATTTCTCAGTAGGATTAAAAGAACGCTCAACCACTGCACCAGTGATCACATTCTTGAATTTGGTTCTGACAAATGCAGCGCCCTTGCCGGGCTTTACATGCTGGAATTCAACAACCTGTACAACGTTGCCGTCAAGCTCAAATGTTACACCGTTTCTGAAATCGCCTGCTGTAATCATAAAATAAACCTCCGTAAATTCTAAACTTATCTATGAGAATCTCCAAAACCCCGGCAATTTGTCCGCCCCGAAATGTAAAGAGCAAATTCTGTAGGGCAGTACCACATATACGACTTTGTGAAAACAAAGTTATGTTAGAAACTCTCTGTATCTATTTTACACTAAAATCAGATTTTTTTCAATACTTCTTGAAAAATATTACAAGCAAATCAGCTGATTTGTGAAATTCGTTAAATTTTCACAGCCGTTTTTGGTAATATAGACAAAATCCTCAATGCGTACACCGAATTTTCCCGGAATGTATATTCCAGGCTCAACAGTGACAACGCTTCCTTCCTCCAGAACCCCATTCTGTTTCGGACCTGCCACAGGAAATTCGTGGATTTCCATACCCACACCGTGACCCAGGGCATGCCCGAACATTTCCGCATAGCCGGCATCCCCGATCACCTGTCTCGCCGCAGCATCCAGATCGTGTCCGGTAATACCGCTTTTGGCCTGAGCAAGAGCCGTTTTCTGCGCAGTGAGTACGATTTTGTAAACCTGTTCCATCTCCGGTGACGGAGTTCCCACGCAGACAGTTCTGGTCATATCACTGTGATAGCCGTCCACCACTGCGCCGAAATCCATGAGGACAAACTCCCCCTTCTGCACAGCTCTGTCATCGGGCACGCCATGCGGCATGGAGGAATGGGCTCCTGAAAGGGCAATGGTTTCAAAGGACAGATCCTCTGCACCATTCTTCCGCATATGGAAATCCAGCGTCAGCGCAATCTCCCGTTCCGTCATACCGGCATGAAGCTGTTCCAGAAGTGCCGCAAGTGCATGCTCTGCCAGAGCCTGGGCTGCCTTGATTTTAGCAAGCTCCCCGGGCGTTTTTACCGTGCGCAGCCCATAGAGGGCATTGCTGAGAGTATGATCCGTCAGGAATTCGCAACCCTCCAACTTGGAACGGAATGTTTCCAGCCGCTGCAGCGTCATGCTATGGGATTCCACAGCAATGGTTCTGGCAGCATGGCGATCAAGCAGCTCCTTCACCTGTGCATAGGTATTTTTCTGCTCTATAACTGTACAGGAGCGCACCGTTTCCCTTGCCTTCTCAATATAACGGAAATCAATCAGCAGGTAGCTGGTCTCCGGAAAACAGAGTACAATTCCTGCTGAGGATTTCATCCCCGTCAGATACCGCCGGTTCACATCATCGGTAATCAGGGCACAGTCCGCCTTTCCCTCCAGCTGTGCCATCAGCTTTGCAATTCGCTCTTTCATTCCTGCATCTCCGCCAATGCTGTAACGGCCAGGTAATAGCTCTGAAGACCAAAGCCGGAAATGCTGCCTCTGCACACAGGAGCAATGACAGAATGGGAACGGAAGGCATCCCGTGCAAAGATATTGCTGATATGTACTTCAATGCAGGGAATCCTGATTGCCTTAATGGCATCTGCAATGGCATAGCTGTAATGTGTATAGGCACCGGCATTCAGAATCACGCCGAAGAATTCCTTTCTGGCACTGTGGAGTTTATCAATAATGGCCCCCTCATGATTGGACTGAAAGATCTCGCACTCCATTCCGAGGGACAGTGCGCGCGTCAGAATTTCCTGGTTAACGGCGTCAAAGCTGACATCGCCGTAGATACCCGGTTCGCGCTCGCCGAGTAAATTGAGATTAGGACCGTGAATCACCAAAATTTTCTTTTTCATCATGATACCTCCGTGATGTATTGTTTAGGCAGAAAGGGTTTTTCCATCAATCGCTTGAATTTGAAAAAACGAGTTTTCTCCAGCTCCATGGGGGGAACATAGATACTCTTTACCCGGAACCAATTTGCTCCGAGAATATCCGTAAATATCTGATCACCCACAACACAGAGCTCTGCCTTTGTCAGCTGCATTTCCTGCTGCGCTCTTGCAAAGCCGCTGGAAAGGGGCTTGCGGCTGTCGCAAACACAGGGGATTCCCAGAAGTTTTGCAAAGGGTTCCACTCTGGGCGGATGGTTATTGGATACCAGGCGCATCTGGATTCCAGCCTCCTTCATGCGGGAAATCCATGCTTCCACCCCCGGTGCCGGGACGGGATTATCATGGGTAGTCAGTGTATTGTCAATATCCAGCAGCAATCCTTTTATACCCTGTTTCGCAAGCATTGCCGGTGTAATCAGGCAAACGGATTGTACTGCACAGGTTGCAGAAAACAGCATGCTTCCTCCTTCCGGCAGCTTCGGAAAAATCTGCCAAAAAACAAGGGCGCACCGAACCGGTACGCCCACAGGGATGAACCCTGATGTTCTTAATACTTACGCTTGCGAGCCGCCTCAGACTTCTTCTTGCGCTTTACCGAAGGCTTTTCGTAATGTTCTCTCTTACGAACTTCAGCAATCACGCCGTCCTTAGCGCAAGATCTCTTAAAACGCTTCAGAGCGGTGTCCAGAGATTCGTTCTTGCCAACACGTACTTCCGCCACTTACTTATTCCCTCCCTTTGCCACCAAGACAGAGGTTCTATCCGACAGTTCCCTGCTTTGGATAGTATACTAAACTTCCCTTATGAGAAGGTAGTTCGTCAACCACTTCTTAATTCTAAACGCTTCATTTACAAGCATAAAATCATTATACCATGTAAATCAGAATTTGTCAATACCTTTTGCTTCGATCCGATAATTTTGTTATTTTACAACAAAATTCACAAGTTTATTTTGTACATAAATTTGTTTTACCAGCGTCTTACCAGCGAGCATCTCCGCCACCTTTGATTCTGCAGCTGCCTGTGCAAGCACGGCATCCTTGTCCGCATCAACAGGAATATTGATTTTGGCGCGGAGCTTGCCGTTCACCTGTACAACGATTTCCACGGTTTCATCCTTACACAGCGCCTCGTCAAATACCGGCCATGCCTGCTCATTGAGTACGCCGCCGAAGCCGCAGATCTCGTAGAGTTCTTCGGTCATATGGGGAGCAAAAGGATTGAGGAGAAGGAGCAGCGTACGGTATTCTGCACGATTGATACTGCCGACTGCGTAGATATCATTTACCAGCGCCATCATTGCTGCAATAGCGGTATTGAACTTCAGGCTCTCGATATCCTCGGATACCTTCTTGATGGTCTTATGGAATGCGGAGGTCAGGGTCTCACGATAGGAATCCCCTTCAACCAGCATCTCCTGCAGTGCCCAGACTCTGTCCAGGAAACGCTTGCAGCCCTTAATGCTGGAAGGACTCCATGGAGCGGTTTTCTCAAAGTCACCGATGAACATTTCATAGAGACGAAGGGTATCCGCACCATACTGGCGGATCACATCATCAGGATTAATGACATTGCCCCGGGACTTGGACATCTTCTGACCATCCTCGCCCAGAATCATACCATGGGAGGTACGCTTCATGTAGGGCTCCTTGTGTACAACAGCACCGATGTCATAGAGGAATTTATTCCAGAATCTGGAGTAAAGCAAATGCAGCGTGGTATGCTCCATACCGCCGTTGTACCAGTCAACGGGCATCCAG
>CAZXVI010000061.1:0-9284 GCA_964644275.1 uncultured Ruminococcus sp.
CGAACAGGTCGGTTTCAGTCTCAGTGCGGAATGTTGTTTCCAGAACACCTGCACGGCTGCCGCCGATACCAGCTGCATATGCCAGACCAATATCCTGTGCATCACCGGTAGCGTCCTGATGTACTGCAATCAGGCAGGGCACACCCTTCTCAGCCTGATATTCACTTCTGACGGTATGACCCGGACCCTTGGGAGCAATCATAATTACATTGACATCTGCCGGCGGAACAATACAGCCAAAATGAATATTGAATCCGTGTGCAAAAGCCAAAGTCTTGCCGGCTGTCAGATAGGGCTTGATATCAGCTTCATAAGTAGCCTTCTGCTTCTCATCAGGAATCAGAATCATAATCAGATCAGCTGCCTTTGCAGCCTCTGCTGTTGTCATTACCTTCAGTCCCTGGGATTCAGCCTTTGCCCAGCTCTTGCTGCCCTCATAAAGACCAACAACAACATTCACACCGCTGTCCTGCAGGTTCAGTGCATGTGCATGACCCTGGGATCCGTAACCGATGATTGCGACTGTCTTGCCGTCCAGCTTGTGAAGATCACAATCCTGCTGATAAAAAATCTTTGCATCTGCCATTTTTAAAAACTCCTTTTACAAAAATTTGTTAGCGTTATTTATCACATGAATCGCTGTTGAGATAGTGGCAGCCTCTTTCAAGAGCCACTACACCGGTCCGGCACATCTCAAGAATGCCGAGGGGCTTCACAAGGGCGATAAATGCTTCAATTTTAGAGGTTTCTCCAGTAATCTCCACACAAAGGGTATTGGGAGAAAAGTCTACAATCTTGGAACGAAAGATGTCCACTGCCGAAAGCACCTCCTGACGAGTTTCAGGGGTATTCTTCAGCTTAATCAGTGCAAGCTCACGGTATACGGATTGATCACGCTCCATAACCTTGACTTCTTTTACATTATAAAGCTTTTTCAGCTGCTTAATTACCTGCTTGCGAACCGAATCATCTCCAGTAGCACAGATAGTAATCCGAGAGTACTTCGGATCCTCCGTCTCTCCGACAGTAAGACTGTCTATATTAAACGCTCTGCGTGTGAACATACTGGATACACGGGTCAGGACACCGGACTGGTTTTCAACCAGAATCGCAATTACAAACTTTTTTTCCATCATTTGTCCTCCGTATTCACAATGATATCCTCAATGCATCCGCCCGGCGGAAGCATCGGAAGAACAAATTCATCCATCCCAATTGCACAGTCCACAAGCACAGGACCGTTCTCCGCAAACACCTTCTCCATCACCTCAGAAAGCTGACTGCGCTCTGAAATACGGTAACCAGGAATGCCAAATGCATCTGCCAGCTTCACAAAATCTGTTTTTCTGTCAGTCAGCATTGTATTGGAATAATGTTTCTCATAAAACAGCGTCTGCCACTGACGAACCATGCCAAGTACGCCGTTGTTCATAATTACAATGACAACAGGAATATTGTTGGCGGACAGGGTTGCAAGTTCATTGAGATTCATGCCAAAGCTGCCGTCGCCCGTAAACAGCACAGTACGTTTTCCGCTGGCTGTCGCTGCACCAATTGCAGCGCCAAGTCCGAAGCCCATCGTACCAAGACCTCCGCTGGAAATGAATGTACGAGGCACTTCAAAGGGATAATACTGTGCTACCCACATCTGATGCTGTCCGACATCAGTTGCAATTGGCGTATCCGCATCGGTATGCTTTGCTACTTCCTGAATCAGCGCATAGGGTGTTAATGCATCTTCGGGAGTAACATCTTTAAACTGCTTCTCTTCTTCCCTGCGCAGCTGCGCAATATGCTCCATCCATGCCTCATGCTTTTCCGGCTTGACAACCTTCAGCAGGCGCTGGAGGGCATCCTTGATGTCGCATTCCATGCCAAGATCAATATTCACGTTCTTACTGAGTTCAGCGCCGTCCGCATCCAGTTGGATGATCTTTGCGCTGCGTGCATACTTTGCAACATTGCCGGTTGCACGATCACTGAATCTTGCACCGATGGTTATAATCAGGTCCGCTTCATCCTGTCCCACGGAAGAAGCATAATGTCCATGCATTCCCTCCATGCCGAGGAATCTCGGATGTTTGACCGGAACAGCGGACAACCCCATCATTGTACAGCCGATGGGTGCGTCAATTGTGTCGGCGAGTGCTGTAATTTCCTCGGAAATGCCCGCTGAAACTGCACCGCCGCCGAAATATATGTAAGGCTTCTCTGCTGCTGCAATCATAGCAGCTGCTTTGACAAGCTTATCGTCCTTTACCTTACGGACAGGTCTGCACTCCGCAACCGCAGAAACCAGATACTCACAGGATGCTCTCTGGACGTCCTTGGGGATATCTACGAGAACCGGACCGGGACGGCCGGATTTTGCTATTGCAAAAGCCTCACGGATGGTATCTGCCAGCTGATCAACACTCTTCACAAAGAAATTATGCTTTGTAATGGGGAGTGTAATGCCGGTAATATCCACCTCCTGGAAGCTGTCGCGTCCAATCAGGCTGTTCGGCACATTGCCAGTGATTGCCACAAGCGGAATTGAATCAAGATAAGCAGTAGCGATACCTGTCACCAGATTGGTTGCACCGGGACCGGAGGTTGCAATGACCACGCCGACCTTGCCGCTGACTCTTGCGTAACCATCCGCTGCGTGGGCAGCGCCTTGCTCGTGTGCTGTCAGAATATGATGAATACGGTCGCTTCTTGTATACAGCGCATCATACAGATCAATTACCTGACCGCCCGGATAACCAAAGACGACGTTGGTACCCTGCTCAATTAAAGTTTCTACTACAATTCCTGCACCTGATAATATCATATTTTCATTCCTTTCCCGCAGATTTCAGACATCATTCTGTGTCCCTCAAGAAGTGTATGCTTGTCGACGCATGCCTGCTGCTTGATACCGCAATGCTGCCAAAGTGTCATGACAGCCGTATAATCATGTCTACTGTTTATTATAGCATTTTACAGAGTTAAAATCAAGGGGGCATTTCATTTTTGATATATTTCACAATTTTCAACAATTATATTTGGATGATTATTCTTCATCTGGCAAAAAACAGCCAATCCGCTTCTGAATCTTTTTTATTGCGTATACAAATAAAATTTGTGCAAAACCACTTGACAAAATAAAAAAAATATTGTATACTATATTTAATCAAATGCGATGATAGGAAAAAAAGCAGGGATTCCGAAACGCAGAGAGCCATCGGCTGGTGTAAGATGGTTTTCGGACCGTGTAATAACTCCTCCTTGAGCAGATGCACTGAACCATCCGCCCATACTCAAAATGGGAAGAAGTAAGTGCATACGGGTTCTCCCGTTACAGAGAAATGTATTCTTTGAATAATTTTCATTAGGATGCAGCTGAGTGGGCGTACTGATTATGTACGTCAAAAAGAGTGGTACCACGGAGTATTTCTTCGTCTCTTTTATGTCGGAACGGCATGAAAGAGTTTTTTTATGCCGTGCTCCCTATTATTTAGAAAGGCGGTTATAAGTATGAACAATTATCAAAAGTACACCAGGCAGTATTTTGATGTCCCGAATGCTCCCATGCGCTGGACACAGAAGAGCTACATTGAAAAAGCTCCTATCTGGTGCAGTGTGGATCTTCGTGACGGCAATCAGGCGCTGATTATTCCCATGAGTCTGGATGAAAAGCTGGAATTTTTCAAACTCCTTGTAAAGGTTGGTTTTAAAGAAATCGAAGTCGGCTTCCCGGCGGCTTCTGAAACAGAGTATGAATTCTGCCGTGCGCTGATTGAACGTGATCTGATTCCCGATGACGTCACCATTCAGGTACTGACACAATCCAGAGAGCATATCATTGCCAAGACCTTTGAGGCACTCAAAGGAGCTAAGAATGCCATTGTGCATCTGTACAATTCTACTTCCCTCGCCCAGCGTGAACAGGTATTCCGCAGGAGCAAGCAGGAAATTATTGATATTGCCACCTTTGGTGCCAAGCTCTGTAAAGAATACCGGGAAAAGACGCCGGGCAATTTCCGATTTGAATATTCTCCGGAAAGCTTTACCGGTACTGAACCAGAGTATGCAGCAGAAATCTGCAATGCAGTGATTGACATATGGCAGCCCACAGAAAACGATAAGGTGATTATCAATCTGCCCGTTACTGTTTCCCATTCCATGCCCCATGTATACGCCAATCAGGTGGAATACATGTGCGATCACCTGAATAACAGAGAAAATCTGATTATTTCTCTCCATCCTCACAATGACAGAGGCTGCGCTGTGGCAGACAGCGAAATGGGGCTTCTTGCCGGCGCCGACCGCATTGAAGGCACTCTCTTCGGCAACGGTGAGCGTACTGGTAATGTGGATATTATTACACTGGGGATGAACATGTTCTCCCAGGGCGTGGATCCGGAACTGGACTTCACCAATATTCCCGAGCTGACAGAAGTTTATGAGCGTGTAACACGAATGCATGTTTATGAACGCCAGCCCTACAGCGGTCAGCTGGTATTTGCTGCATTCAGTGGTTCCCACCAGGATGCCATTGCCAAGGGAATGCACTGGAGAGAAGAACATCATTGTCCGCACTGGACTGTTCCCTATCTTCCCATTGATCCGACGGATGTTGGCAGAGTATATGAGGCGGATGTGATTCGTATCAACAGTCAGTCCGGCAAGGGCGGCATTGGTTATCTCCTGGAAACTCAGTATGGGCTGGATCTCCCCAAGGCAATGCGTGAAGAGTTCGGTTACCTTGTCAAGAGCGTTTCCGACCATGGCCACCGAGAGCTTATGCCCGATGAGGTTCACGAAATCTTCCTGGATACCTATGTCAATGTCTGCGCTCCTCTGTCCTGCAAGGAAACACATTACGTTCAGAAGGACGGCATTGCAGCAACCGTAATCCTGAATTACAATGGGGAGGATCATACAGTCACAGGCAGCGGAAACGGCCGTCTGGACGCTGTCAGCAATGCTATGAAGGAATTTCTCGGAATTACCTATACCATCAAGACCTACACTGAACATGCACTTACCGTTTCTTCCAAGTCCGATGCGGTTTCATACGTTGCGATCGAAACAGAGGATGGTAAGCTTCACTGGGGTGTCGGTCTCAAGAAGGACATCACTGATTCTTCCGTTTATGCGCTTTTCAGTGCACTCAACCGCTATTTTGCCGCCAAGCAGCAATAAGCTATTCTCCCCTACTATTATAATTGGAAACTATAAACATCGTGTTTTATGTCGTCATAATTCAGGGAACCTCTAAAAACCCGTTTTTATACTAATCCCTTTTGCGGTCAAACCTGCGGCTGCCGCAGGCAGCTGCCCTCCAAACTGTAATGTCTCTATTACAGTTTGGAGGATTAGTATTAGAGGTTTCCTTTATGTTAGCCCGGCAATCAGTCGGGCTATCCGTGTATCGGAGTTTCATACTAATCCCTTTCATTCTGATAGACAAAGTCTATCGGAATATAGCCGATGCAGTCGGCGTAACTGTAATGTCTATTACAGTTTGGAGGATTAGTATCACAACCTGTCATTATTGAAAGGACAATGGTCACTATGATGTATCGTTTACAGCTTAACGGAATGTGGGGCTTTCTGGAGGATCAGAAACAGCAATTTACAGGCTTTCCTCCGAAGTCGGATTTATTTAAGGAAGCGATTTCCCTTCCTGGAACAACCGCTATGTCCAAAAAGGGAAAGATCAATGAAGCCAGAGAAACCGGTCATTTAACCGAACTTTATCCGTATTGCGGCACTGCATGGTTCCGGCGGGTTGTGGAAATTCCGGAACATTGCCGCGGCAAAATACCCGTACTGTATCTGGAGCGGACAAGAGTCACAACTCTCTGGGTTAACGGCGTCCGCATCGGAAGTCAGAACAGCTTGTGTACCCCTCACATCTACGAATTGCCTGAATTTGCCGGTGCTGCAACACTGGAGCTGTGCATTGCCGTTGATAATAGCCACTACCCTACGGGCGGCGGACATATGACTTCACCGGATACTCAGACCAACTGGAACGGAATCACCGGAGAAATCAGTCTTCGTTTTTATGATGCCAACTGCATCACCAGAATCAAAGCAATCCCGGATGTTCAGAAACGCAAAGTAACACTGCACATGCGGACAAAGGGAACCATCAATCTTCTGAAAATCACCGGCAGCTGGGAATCGGAGGAAGGCATTGTGGGGGAAATTCCCCAGCAGCTGCTCAGCGTACAGCACGAGGACAACGGCAGCTGTACTGTCACTGTTTTTCTGGGGGATGATGCTCCTCTCTGGGATGAATATCATCCTGTCATCGGAAAGCTGCAGGTCCGTCCCTTTGGCACCGACGATACCGCCGAGGTTTCCTTTGGCCTGACGGATTTCCATGCGGATAAGCATCAATTCACCAATCACGGCATCCCGGTTTTTCTGCGCGGAAAACATGACGGCATGATTTTTCCTCTGACAGGTGCTGCACCCACTACGGTGGAAGAGTGGATGAAGGTCATGAAAACTGCAAAATCCTATGGCATTAATCACTACCGTTTCCATACCTGCTGTCCGCCCGAGGCAGCTTTCACTGCCGCCGATCTGCTGGGAATTTATCTGGAACCGGAGATTCCCTTCTGGGGTACTATTGCTGCTCCCGGTGAAGAAGGCTACCAGCCCCAGGAACAGGAATACCTGATTGCTGAAGGCAAGCGGATTCTGGAAACCTTCGGCAACCACCCTTCCTTCGCCATGTTCTCCCTGGGCAATGAGCTCTGGGGCAGTCCCAAACGGCTGGGAGAAATGATTGCATACTACAAGCAGGACGAACAGCGGATTTTATTCACGCAGGGCTGTAATAATTTTCAGTTCTGGCCAAATCTGCTGCCGGAGGATGATTTCTTTGTTGGCGTCCGCCTGAATAAGGAACGCCTGATTCGCGGTTCCTACGGAATGTGTGATGCACCGCTGGGCCATGTGCAGTCCCAGCGTCCTTCTACAATGCATCATTATGACGGGATGATTCTGCCGATCGCATCAGAAATGCACAACAGCCAGGATGCTCCCGATGAAATCGAAATTCAGTACGGAACCGGAGTAAAAAAAGTACATGTTGACAAGGCATCCGATGGTCTGATTCCTGATCGGCCCGTTGTTACACATGAAATCGGTCAATACTGTATGTATCCGAATTTTAAGGAAATTCCCAAATACAAAGGTATATTGAAAGCACGTAACTTTGAAATATTCCAGGAACGGCTGAAAGAAAAGGGAATGCTCTGCCAGGCAGAGGATTTCTTCCTCTCCTCCGGAAAGCTGGCAGTACAGTGCTATAAAGAGGAGCTGGAAGCGGCGATGCGCTCCAAATTCATAGCCGGTTTTCAGATCCTTGATATTCAGGATTTCACCGGACAGGGTACAGCGTTAGTCGGAATCCTGGATGCCTTCATGGACAGCAAGGGACTCATTTCCCCGGAAAAATGGCGGAGCTTCTGTTCCGATTCCGTCATTTTAGCCCAGTTCCCCTCCTATGTGCTGGGTGATGATTTTTCCGCCTCGGTTTCCATTCGCCATTATGCGAAAACACCCATTCATGACCCGATTACCTACACTATTCAAAGAGGTCAGAAATTGATAAAGGAAGGAAAACTGGAGGTTCATATTGACGGTCAGGGCTTATTTGAAATCGGCACAATTTCCGCTGCGCTCCCTACAGCCAGCAGAGATCATAAGGTGAAAGTCACTCTTCAGCTTCCCAATACCCGGAACAGCTATACTCTTTGGCAGTATCCATGTAAAGCTATGCCCGAATTACAGAGCACGGATAAGCTGTGTATTACCACCGCATTCACTGAAATGAAGTCCGCCCTTGAGAATGGTAAGCGGGTGCTTTATTTCCCCGAAAGCGTAAAAGAAAGCATTCCCGGTTGCTACTGCACTGACTTCTGGTGTTACCCCATGTTCCGCTCCATTTCGGAAAGCATGAATAAACCCGTTCCTGTCGGAACCCTTGGACTGTGTATTCAGAAGGAGCATCCGGCACTGAAAAAATTCCGGTGCGAACGCTGGTCAACACCGCAGTGGTATGACATTGTCACACATGCGGACTGTGCGATTCTGGATGATACTCCCCTGCAGGCCATTGTGCAGATGATTGATAACTTTGAGCGGAATCATAAGCTGGGCATCCTGTTTGAATGCAATGTGGGAAGCGGAAAGCTGCTTGTCTGCACAGCACGTCTTTCTGAAATTCAGGAACGCACAGAGGCAGCGCAATTTGCAAGAAGTCTGTTGGAATATGCAGAATCACCTGCTTTCCTGCCCGATGTAAAGCTGTCCGCACAACAACTGGAAGAACTATTTGGATAATCGGCAAAATGCAGATTATCCTCCGGATATTTTGTCGAAACCTGTGTAAAACCACGAATTGCTGTCACAGGATTGACGATGAAGTCAAAACATGTTACAATGAAATCAGCAAAATCAAGCTGAATTTAAAGCCATCCTTTTAAAAGTTGATGATGTAATGGATTCAGAGAAGGAGCAATGGTATGAAAAAAATTCCATTTATTACCAAGGATCAAGCAGAAGAAATTACCAAAACCTACCCCACCCCCTTTCATATATATGATGAAAAGGGAATCCGTGAAAATGCACGATTGGTACAGAAGGCATTTTCATGGAACAAGGGCTTCAAGGAATATTTTGCAGTGAAGGCAACCCCCAATCCGTTTCTGCTGAAAATTCTGCAGGAAGAAGGCTGCGGCGTGGACTGCTCCTCTTTCACCGAACTGGAAATGAGTGATGCCTGCGGTTTTTCTGGCAGTGATATCATGTTTTCTTCCAACGTAACTCCTGCTGCCGATTATCAGCTGGCGTACAAGCTGGGTGCCTATATCAATCTGGATGATATTACACATATCGACGATCTGGAACAGCTGACAGGTATTCCTGAAACCATCTCCTGCCGGTTTAATGCCGGCGGTAAGTTCAAGATCTCCAATGATATCATGGACAGTCCTGAGGATGCAAAATATGGCTTTACCCGTGAGCAGATGTTTGAAGGTTTCAGAAAGCTTCAGGAAAAGGGCGCTAAGCATTTCGGCATTCATGCTTTTTTGGCTTCCAATACTGTTACCAATGAGTATTATCCCACACTTGCAAGGCAGATGTTCCAGCTGGCAGTGGAGCTTCATGAGCAGACCGGCGCAGATATAAAGTTCATCAATCTGTCCGGCGGTGTGGGGGTTGCATATCGCCCTGACCAGACTCCCAATGATATCATGGCAATTGGCGAAGGCGTGCGCAAGGTATATGAA
>CAZXVI010000062.1:0-9129 GCA_964644275.1 uncultured Ruminococcus sp.
TCCATGGACTCAAGAATAATCGGATGCTCTTCATCGCAAAGTGTATCGCCGGTTGTGGTCTGTTTCAGACCGATTGCTGCTGCAATATCACCGGAGTAAACCTTCTCCAGTTCCTTACGGCTGTTTGCATGCATCTGTACAACACGGCCGATTCTCTCATGCTTACCCTTAGTAGAGTTCAGGACGCCGGAACCCGCCTCAAGAACACCGGAGTATACACGGAAGAATGTCAGCTTACCAACAAAGGGATCGGTTGCAATCTTGAATGCAAGTGCTGCAAACGGCTCATCATCGGAGGAAGGACGGTCTTCTTCTTCTCCTGTTTCGGGGTTAACGCCTCTGATTGCCGGAACATCTGTAGGAGCCGGCATATAATCAACAATTGCATCCAGCAGCTTCTGTACGCCCTTGTTCTTATAAGAGGTACCGCATACAACAGGAACCATTGTATTTGCCAGAGTGGACTTTCTGATGCAGGCCTTGATCTCTTCAATGGTGAGCTCTTCGCCGGCAAAATACTTCTCCATCAATGCTTCATCCTGCTCCGCAACATGCTCCAGCAGGGATTCATGATATTCCTGTGCCTTTTCCTTCATGTCTTCCGGAATTTCCTCAACACGAATGTCCTTGCCCAGGTCATCATAATAAACATAAGCCTTCATTTCAACAAGGTCAATAATGCCCTTGAAGGTTTCCTCAGCGCCGATGGGCAGCTGAATCGGAACAGCGTTGCACTTCAGTCTGTCGTGCATCATATCTACAACACGGTAGAAATCCGCACCCATAATATCCATCTTGTTGACATATGCCATTCTAGGAACATGGTACTTATCAGCCTGGCGCCAAACTGTTTCAGACTGCGGCTCTACGCCGCCTTTTGCGCACAGTACAGTCACAGAACCGTCAAGAACACGCAGGGAACGTTCTACCTCTACAGTAAAGTCAACGTGTCCGGGAGTGTCGATGATATTAATTCTGTGGCCTGCCCAGAAAGCGGTTGTTGCAGCAGAGGTAATGGTAATACCTCTCTCCTGCTCCTGCTCCATCCAGTCCATTGTTGCGGCACCCTCATGGGTTTCGCCGATCTTGTAGTTTACGCCTGTATAGAACAGAATACGCTCCGTTGTTGTTGTTTTACCGGCATCAATGTGCGCCATGATACCGATATTTCTGGTGCGTTCCAGTGAACAATCTCTTGCCATAATTCTCCTCCTTTACCAGCGGATTCACAACCTGGCAGATTACCAGCGGTAGTGAGCAAACGCCTTGTTTGCCTCTGCCATCTTGTGTGTATCTTCACGCTTCTTGCAAGCGCCGCCGGTTCCGTTGAGTGCGTCCAGAATTTCACCGGCCAGTCTTTCCTTCATTGTCTTTTCGTTACGCTCTCTGGAATACTTGGTAATCCATCTCAGGCCCAGTGTCTGTCTTCTTTCAGGACGGACTTCCATCGGAACCTGATAGGTAGCACCGCCCAGACGGCGAGCCTTAACTTCCAGCTGAGGCATAATATTTTCCATTGCCTCTTCGAAAACTTCCAGTGCATCTCTACCTGTCTTCTCAGCGACAATATCAAATGCACCATAAACGATCTTCTGCGCTACACCCTTCTTACCGTCAAGCATTACGTTGTTGATCAAACGTGTAACAAGCTTGGAGTTGTATACGGGATCCTGCAGTACATCACGCTTTGCGACATTACCTCTTCTTGGCATTTCGCTTCCCTCCTTCACATTACATTCATGAATTCATAGGTACTCGTCCCACTTTGGGGTACGTCAAGACCAATGCAGAGGATTCGCATAATCTATATGAAAATCTCCACATTTATCCTGTGGTAATCAATGATTCATTCTTAAAAAGTTGTTGACTCAGGCGTTTCTTTTACTTCTTGCCTGCCTTGGGTCTCTTGGCACCGTACTTGGAACGTGCCTGCTGTCTGTTGGCAACACCCTGTGCATCAAGCGCACCACGAATGATGTGATAACGTACACCGGGAAGGTCCTTTACACGTCCGCCGCGGATCAGAACCACGCTGTGTTCCTGCAGGTTGTGACCGATACCCGGAATGTAAGATGTAACCTCATAGCCATTTGTCAGCTTTACTCTGGCAATCTTACGCATAGCAGAGTTCGGCTTCTTCGGTGTTGTTGTCTTAACAACCGTGCAAACGCCTCTCTTCTGCGGAGCGCTCTGGTCAATCTGCACCTTCTTCTTTGCATTGTAACCCTTCTGCAAAGCCGGAGCAGTGGACTTGGACTCCTGCATTTTTCTGCCCTTACGTACGAGCTGGTTAAATGTTGGCATCTTGTATCCTCCTTTTCAGATAATGTTATGGGTGCATGCACACCGCATACCTTGCTATTATACACCATAAAACGAAAGTTGTCAATAGTTTTTTTCACAATTTCTGCATTCTTTCCAAAAAGCAGCACCAGCACCGGCTGTCATTCGGCAGAAAATTCCAGAGGCCGCCCTTTTCCGATGATTGCAATATAGCTTTTCCCGGTGTTGACCAGCAGTTCTTCTCCGTCCATTCCATAAAAGCGGATTGGATCGGTATCGCTCTTCTTCTCCCAGCGGATGCTCTGGTAAGCGCCCATAGTCAGATAATACCCGTCTCCGCCGCTGAGAGCAACGCTTTTCAGATAGCCATCCTCCTGGAGGGAAGACACAGTCGTCTGGAGGATGAATACATTCTTAAAAGAAAGCTGTTCTTCTGTATTACCGTCCACCTGGGGCTGACTGTTATGCGTCATCTCATATTCTTCTGTTTTTGTGCTGTAACCGAATCCGGTATAGCTGCTGTTGGAATAATAAAGCACTGCGCCCGTGCATGCCTCTTCCGGAAGTACAGTGGATTCAGAAAACTGCATCATGTTTCCGGTTTTCGTGCTTGTTTCCCGGATACCGTATAATGCAAAAGCCTCCGGCAGCTCGGAGCCTTTCAGATAACCGGTATGTTCCGAAGAATAGCTGCCGATTCGTTCCGGATCCCGGTAAAAGAGAATGGTATCCTGAAGATAGCCGCCGTCAAAATGATCAATGCCAAGACTGTTCAGTGTTTCTACGGCAAAGTTCTGCTCCGCACCCCAATGGCAGTATACCGCATCAAGGCCCATGGCAACCTGGGGATAATAATACCGGCAGCTGCGGACGGAGCAGATATCCGGAACGGAGGTATAGTCCGCATAAACCGCCATCAGTCTGGTCAGACCGCCCTCCACAGGCATTTCAAAAATAAGATCCGCTTCACTGATTCCATACTGAGGATAGGAAGCCTCTATATTGCTCACCATCACAGCCACGGGACGTTTGCCCTCCGCACTCTCCGGGTAATTGTCCTCGCCGGTCAACGGGTTGATTCCGGTAAAAGAAATCGCTTCCGTTGCAGGCTGTGTCGTTTCCGCAGCAGATTCCGTTGTCGATTGCGTAGGCTCCGCAGAAACAGCAGTCTCAGCCGCAGATTCGTCCTCGACCAAGGAGGAACGGCAGCCCGTGCACGGCGTGAGCAGCAATGCTGCAACAATAAATGCAATTCGTTTCCGAAGCATGATTTTCCACCTGCTTTCACAAAGTTTACATAAGATAACCTCTAACCCCCCGTTTTTAAATCAGGAAGGAATAAAAGGTGGATTTTGTGGGGCTTCGCCTGACCGGCGCCCGTTCCCTTTGCCCCACACACCACCTCTAAACAAGTTTTAGAGGTTCCCATAATACGGATAGTATGCCGGAAATCCCCGGTATTATGAATTTTTTTCAAAATCTTTTTGTGTCGCCAGTCTCGGATTTCACTTTCCAAATAAAAACTGCATTTGGGAGTTTCACCAAAATGCAGCTAAAATAAAGCTAATAATTCAGCACAAGCAACAAAATTTTGAAAATAACTTGACAAGCTTTATAAAATGTAATATAATTTTATAATGTATCATAATGGCATGGTGTGCTCGTTTGTATAATAGTATACCATATCCTTCAGCATTTGTCAAGTGCTGAAGGGAAATTGATATAAAAAATTCAAGATCCACAGCACGCAGAATCAGGCGCATACGTTGTCTTGTTCCTGCGTGAACAATTCTAAGGAGGTATCCGCCTATGGTGAATGTGACTGCCAAGCAGCTCGGAAAGAATGTCAGAATGAGCTTCGGCAAAATCAATGAAGTTCTCGATATGCCGAACCTGATAGAAATTCAGAAGAATTCCTATAAGTGGTTCAGGGAAGAAGGACTTCGGGAGGTATTCCGTGACTTCTCCGCTACGGACTACAACGGCAATCTGGTACTGACTTTTGTTGGCTATCGCTTCGATGATGACAACCTTAAGTACACAATTGCTGAAGCAAAAGAACACCAGGCTACCTATGCTTCCCCCCTTCGTGTAACGGCCAAGCTCTGGAATAAGGAAACCGGCGAAGTAAAGGAAAGCGAAATTTTCATGGGTGACTTTCCCCTTATGACAGAGAGCGGTACATTTGTCATCAATGGCGCAGAGCGTGTCATTGTTTCCCAGCTGGTTCGTTCCCCCGGCGTATACTATGACATGGAAAAGGACAAGACCGGTAAGGAACTGTTCAAGTCCACCATTATCCCGAACCGCGGTGCATGGCTGGAATACGAGATGGATTCCAATGACGTTGTATATGTGCGCATCGACAAGAACCGCAAGATCCCGCTGACAACCTTCATTCGTTCCATCGGACTTGGCACGGATGAGGAGATCACGGAGATGTTCGGTGCTGACGAACGCCTGTATCAGACCATGCTCCAGAAGGATACTACGAAAACGGCCAACGACGCTCTGATTGAGGTTTACAAGAAGCTCCGTCCCGGCGAGCCGCCCACAGTGGAGAGCGCCCAGTCCCATCTGTATACACTTTTCTTTGATCCGAGAAGATACGATCTGTGCAAGTTCGGCAGATATAAATATAATAAGAAGCTGGGTATCGCCTCCCGTCTTGCCGGTCATCAGCTGACCAAGCCCGTTATCAATACACGCACCGGCGAGGTTCTGGCAGAAGCCGGTGAAATGGTTTCTGCTGAAAAGGCGCAGGCTATTGAGCAGGCTGGCGTTTACGAAGCATTCATTACTGTGGATTCCAAGGAATATTACACAAATGAACAGGGGCAGACTGCCATCCGCATGGTGGAGAAGGAGATCAAAATACTGGGCAACGGTATGGTGGATCTGGCTGGCTATGTGGATTTTGACCCGAAGGAATGCGGCATTCATGAGAAAGTTTCCTTCAAGGTGCTGGCAGACATTCTGGAAAACACACCAGCGGATGAGCTGAAAACCGTAATCAAAAAACGCGCTGAAGAGCTGGTGCCCAACCATATTACACTGGACGATATCTACGCAACCGTCAGCTACTTCCTGAATCTTTGCGAGGGTGTCGGCACAACGGATGATATTGACCATCTGGGCAACCGCCGCATCCGCTGTGTGGGAGAGCTGCTCCAGAATACCATGCGTACCGGCTTTGCAAGAATGGAACGTACCATCCGTGAACGCATGAATACACAGGCGCAGGATATGGATGTGGTAACACCCCAGGCGCTGGTCAACATCCGTCCCATCACTTCCCAGGTGAAGGAATTCTTCGGTTCCTCCCCCCTGTCCCAGTTCATGGATCAGAACAACCCACTGGCTGAGCTGACCCACAAGCGCCGTCTTTCCGCACTGGGCCCCGGAGGTCTGTCGAGAGACAGAGCCGGATTCGAGGTTCGAGACGTACACTACAGCCACTATGGCAGAATGTGCCCTATTGAAACCCCTGAAGGTCCGAATATCGGTCTGATTTCCTATCTCGCTACATTTGCAAGAATCAATGAATACGGCTTCATTGAAGCCCCCTATCGCCGTGTGGACAAGAGAACCGGCGTTGTTACGGATGAGGTTGTTTACATGTCCGCTGATATGGAGGATATGTATGTTGTTGCACAGGGTAATGAACCGCTGACTGAAGACGGCAGATTTGCCCGTGCCAAGGTAAATGCCCGTTACCGTGACAAGATGCTGGAATGCTCCAGCAGCAAAATCGACTTTATGGACGTTTCCCCGAAGATGGTAGTTTCCGTTGCAACAGCAATGATTCCCTTCCTGGAAAATGATGACGCCAACCGTGCCCTCATGGGCGCCAACATGCAGCGTCAGGCTGTGCCGCTGCTGAAAACAGAACGTCCCTTTGTCGGAACCGGCATGGAATACAAGGCAGCGGTGGACTCCGGTGTCTGCGTCCTTTCCGAAACAGAAGGTGTGGTAACCTATGTGGATGCTGACAAGATTGTCGTGCAGGATTCCAACAAGATTGATCATACCTATACTATGATTAAATTCAAGCGTTCCAATCAGGATACCTGTATCAATCAGCGTCCCATTGTCAGTGTGGGCGATACCATTATTAAGGGACAGGTGCTGGCAGATGGTCCTGCTACGGCGGACGGCGAAATTTCTCTGGGTAAGAATGCGCTTATCGGCTTCATGACCTGGGAAGGCTACAACTATGAGGACGCCGTTCTCCTGAATGAGCGTCTGGTACGTGAGGACGTCTTTACCTCCATTCATATTGAGGAATATGAGCTGGAATGCCGAGACACCAAGCTTGGGCCGGAAGAAATTACCCGTGATATCCCCAATGTTGGTGATGAGGCACTGAAGAATCTGGACGAAAACGGTATTATCCGGATCGGTGCCGAAGTGCAGGCCGGCGACATTCTGGTCGGCAAGGTCACACCCAAGGGCGAAACAGAGCTGACCGCTGAAGAGCGTCTGCTCCGTGCAATCTTCGGTGAAAAGGCACGTGAAGTGCGTGACAACTCCCTGAAGGTTCCCCACGGCGAGTGCGGTATTGTTATTGACGTCAAGGTATTTACCCGTGAAAACTGTGATGAGCTGACAGCCGGCGTTAATAAGTTGGTACGCTGCTATATTGCCCAGAAGCGGAAGATTTCCGTCGGCGACAAGATGGCAGGCCGTCACGGTAACAAGGGCGTCGTTTCCCGCATTCTGCCGGAAGAAGATATGCCCTTCCTGCCGGATGGAACGCCGCTGGATATTGTACTGAATCCTCTGGGCGTACCCTCCCGTATGAATATCGGTCAGGTGCTGGAAGTTCACCTGGGTATGTCCGCTAAGGCTCTGGGCTGGCACATTATGACGCCTGTATTTGATGGCGCACATGAGGATGACATCCGTGCTTGCTTCCGTGAAGCCAATGAACGAAATGCCCCTTACCGTGACGAGGAATTTGAGCTCAATCAGATGGATAAGGTCATTAATCCCAAAGCACTTGAAATGTCCGAGGACGGCAAGTTCACCCTGTACGACGGACGAACCGGCGAAAAGTTTGACAATAAAGTAACTGTTGGTTACATGTACTATCTCAAGCTCCACCACCTGGTAGATGATAAAATTCACGCACGTTCTGTAGGTCCTTACTCTCTGGTAACACAGCAGCCTCTTGGCGGTAAGGCACAATTCGGCGGTCAGCGTTTCGGTGAGATGGAAGTCTGGGCACTGGAAGCTTACGGTGCCGCTTATACACTGCAGGAAATCCTGACTGTCAAGTCCGATGATACCGTTGGCCGTGTCAACACTTATGAGGCAATCGTCAAGGGTCAGAATGTTCCGAAGCCCGGTATTCCGGAATCCTTCAAGGTGCTGATCAAGGAACTCCAGTCCCTCTGTCTGGATGTCAAGGTTCTGGATATCAATCAGGAAGAAATTGACCTCAAACAGCACTTCGACGAAGACGACGATATTCCCATGGTTCCAACCACGGATTTTTCCGATGAAATGACATCGGATCAGTTCACAGACAATTCCGACCTTGAGAACGCCGGATACAGAACCGGCGATACGGATGAAGAGGATGACATGTGGGCAGATGAGTCCAGCACTGATGACGAAGTCTTCGTTTTACCGGATGAAGAATAAGTACGTTTATTCATTCTGCAGCAGCCGCTGCTGCTGCAGGGTTCCCATCTTACTTTAGGAGGTTAACGGTTTGGAATTTAATACGTTTGAATCCATTAAAATTGGTCTGGCTTCTCCGGAACGCATCAGAAGCTGGTCCTATGGTGCTGTGGAACGCCCCGAAACCATCAACTACAGAACACAGAAACCGGAACGTGACGGTCTGTATTGCGAGCGTATTTTTGGTCCGACTAAGGACTGGGAATGCCACTGCGGCAAATTCAAAAAGATCCGCTTCAAGGGCAAGGTCTGCGACCGCTGCGGCGTTGAAGTAACCCGTGCAAAGGTACGCCGTGAACGTATGGGGCATATTGAACTGGCTGCACCGGTTTCCCATATCTGGTACTTCAAGGGCACGCCGTCCCGTATCGGTCAGGTGCTGGAGGTATCCCAGAAGCGCCTGGAGGAGGTTCTGTATTTTACAAAATATATTGTTCTTGAACCCGGCAACACCGACCTGATTAAAAAGCAGCTGCTGACCGAAAAGGAATATGTGGAGCATCAGGAAAAATACGGCGATGAATTTATTGCAGAAATGGGAGCAGAAGCAATTCAGTGGCTTCTGGATGAATACGACCCGGATTGCTATGTCCGCTATTTCACCCAGAATCTGCCCCAGTTTGCAGAGGTCATCGGACTGCCGGAGCAGCAGGTGCATGACTATCTGACCAAGCGTTTATATTACATTGAGGAGGCTGGTCAGTCCGGTTATGAAAACGGTCAGGCCGTTTCCTATGGCGAATACAAAGAAATGATCCTCCCCTACAACCGCAGATGCGAGGATGACAGCAATACTCCGGTTCAGGTGAAGACTGGCTTCGCTTATATGCTGGAGCGTTTTGAAGAGAACTATGATCCCACAAATACTGAAAACGAGGTTATCCGCAAGGAAAACTGGATCAATGATCTCCAGTGGGTATCCAATGAGCTGAAGGCAGAACTCAAGGATCTGCCCAATGGCCAGAAAAAAATCAAGCTGCTGAAACGTCTGGAAATCATTGAGGCATTCCTCATGTCCGGCAACAAGCCAGCATGGATGGTTATGAATGTAGTTCCGGTCATTCCTCCGGATCTGCGCCCCATGGTAATGCTGGACGGCGGCAGATATGCAACCTCCGACCTGAATGATCTGTACCGCAGAGTCATCAACCGAAACAA
>CAZXVI010000063.1:0-8340 GCA_964644275.1 uncultured Ruminococcus sp.
CAGGAAAAGCCTCAGTTTCAGCTTGGTGTACTTGCATTGCTGCTACTTTCGCTGCTTCTTGATCTGATGCAGCCTGTTCTCGTCCTGCTTTGTGTAGCATTGAGTATCTGGTCACTAAGTGAGAGCAAAAAAGCAATCTGGCTTACCAAGCAGCCTGGTTATCCCTATTTTAATGAACGCTTTGCGGAGATGCTGATGAGTTATGGAAAAGCATACCAGTCCCAGTATGATCTGAAACGGAAACCGGAAGAAACCATGCATGCATTGGATGCCGAAAAGGAGCGGGATGTTGTCTTCAGCGAGCCGGCGCAGAAGCCGGAGTTTACTGGTATCCCCGGTGCAAAGATTCCTACGGCGGAGCCTGTTATGACTGTGCCGGAGATTCCTGCACCGCTGATGGATGTGAAACCGCCGGTTGTTTCTGCCATTACCGAGCTGCCGGGGCCTGCTGCCGCCTCCGTTCCGGAGCGGAAGGAGACGGAGCCTGTGCAGGAACCTGAGTTTCCCTCCGGCAATGATGTTTCTGTTCCTGTCTGGGATGTACCGGATCCGGTTCTGGATACCGCCGCTGTGCTCTCGGATTTCCCTGAAATCAATGGTGATATTCCAGATCTGCCGGAGGTTCCGGATATTCCGGTACTGTAAGGAGGAGGGCTATGATTCAGCCGATTACCAATACCGAATGCTTTGACGAATATCGGGAGCTGGTTCAGCAGATGCAGAAGCGGCATGAAAAGCGTACTGTTATTCTTTATTATCTGTGCGCAATCAGTGTTCTCATGATGTGCGTATTCCAGTTGATGCTCTTTGGCATCTGGTTCCTGCCCATGTGGATGGTCACTGTTCTTGCCAATATCGGTGTGGCAGTGCTGGGGATGAACGCTGTCCCGGAGAAGCCGCGGCAGGTAATGTGGCTGTATTGGGGGATGCTTGCAGGCGTACTGCTGTTCGCTGTCAATGTTGTATTAGCACTTGCAGCAGCATTCCTGTACCTGGGCGCATGGAAGGATTCCAGGAAGGCCGTGTGGCTTTCACAGCAGCCGGGCTATCCCTATTTTAATGAACGCTTCATGCTGCAGCAGGATCATTATCTGGAGGAGTATGACAGCGAACATGATTTCAGTGAGCGTCTCGGCGACGAGATGATCGCCATAGAAGAAATTGATGCGGAGATGGAAGTGCATAACAGCAAAACCGCATCGGAGGCACTCCTCATGGAGGATGCCTGAATTAAGGAAGAAAGTAAGTGATACCGCATGTTTTCCGTAGTACACAGCATCGGATTGTTCGGCATGAACGCCTTCCCGGTTACCGTGGAGGCGGAGGTCACCACAGGACATCCCCAGTTCGATATCAGCGGCCTGCCGGATGCCGGCATCAAGGAAAGCCGTGACAGGGTTCGCAGTGCGGTGCAGTCCGTGAACCTTCCTTTTCCCAAGGGGAGGGTGCTGGTGAATCTGGCACCGGCGGATGTAAAAAAATCCGGTTCATCCTTTGATCTTGCTATTTTTGTAGGACTCATGCGTTCCATGCAGATCCTTCAGATGGATTTGAAAGATTCCGTATTTGTGGGGGAGCTTGGACTGAATGGTCAGCTTCACAGTATCCGGGGTGTGCTGAATATGACCATGCTTGCCCGGAAGAACGGCTGCAAGGAAATTTATGTTCCGCAGGAAAATGTCAGGGAAGCTTCCGTTATAGATGGTATTGCAGTCTATGGTCTGCGCAATGTCAACGACCTGCTGCTTCACCTCCTGGATCAGAAGCCTCTTATTCCGGCAAAGTCCTGCGGGATGGACATCCCCGAGTCCCTTCAGACCATGCTGGATTTCAGTGATGTCCGGGGTCAGAAGAAGGCACGCTGCGGCATGGAGCTGGCAGCAGCCGGGGGGCATAATATTCTTCTCGTGGGAAGTCCCGGCAGCGGTAAGAGCATGCTTGCCAATCGACTGCCCTCCATTCTTCCGAAAATGAACCGCAGTGAGATCCTGGAGACGACCAACGTCTATTCCGTTGCCGGACAGCTTTCTGAAGCGAATCCCCTCATTACCCGGCGGCCCTTTCGTTCGCCCCATCATACCGTTTCCGCAGCCGGCCTGATCGGCGGTGGCAGCATCCCGGCACCGGGAGAGATATCCCTGGCGCACAACGGTGTACTTTTTCTGGACGAGCTGGCAGAATTTGACCGCACTACACTGGAAATTCTCCGGCAGCCTCTGGAGAGCCGAGAGGTCACCATATCCCGTGCCGCCGGCACCGCCGTATATCCCTGCAATATCATGCTGGTGGCCGCTATGAATCCCTGTCCCTGCGGCTATTACGGTTCTTCCCGGAAGAAATGTACCTGCTCAAAAAATCAGGTGGAGCGCTATCTCTCAAGGATTTCCGGTCCTCTTCTGGATCGCTTCGATATGCATGTGGATGTGGATCCGGTGATTTATGAGGATCTTGCTTCACGGGAGTCGGCAGAGCCGTCCGCTGCTATCCGGGAACGTGTGGAAGCGGCCAGGGACAGACAGAAGGAGCGGTTCCGTGGCACAAATATTTACTGCAACGCCATGATTCCCGACCATCTTCTCCGGGAATACTGTGTTCTTGAACCGGATGCAGAGCAGCTCCTCAAGGCAGTATTTGAACGCTACTGCCTCAGCGCCCGAGCCCACAGTCGTTTGCAGAAGGTGGCCCTGTCCTCCGCTGACCTTCACGGTCATCCTGCAATCCGCCGGGAAGATATTGCCATGGCTGTGCAGTTCCGGGGATTTGACAGCAAATATCTGCATTAACGGCATACGGACAGAAAGAGAAGTCGTATGCTGCAAAAGAAAGGAACCCCTTAATGAAACGATTTTTTCAAATCCTGCAGAAGTACTTCCGTTCCATGGACAAGATGCTGCTGCTGACGGCAGTCCTTTGTTCCGTGATCAGTTGTATTATGCTGCATAGTATTGTGTCCAATCAGCTTCTGGATAAGGTGGGGCTTGGTACCTACCGGACCCAGCTCATCGCCAGTATTCTGGGTGTTGTGATTTTTTTGATTCTGAGCTTTGTGGACTATAACCGCATTATACGACTCTGGTGGATCTATGCTCCTGCTGCGCTGTTCCTGGTTCTCCTGACATTTACAGGTCTTGGCTATAAACGAGCCGGTGCGGATGACCAGGCGTGGCTGAGTATTGCCGGTTTCCAGCTCCAGCCTTCGGAGCTGCTGAAGCTTGCCTTTATTCTGAGCTTCTCCTACCATCTGGGAAAGGTGGAGGATACTATGAACCGCTTTCCCCAGATGTGTCTGCTTTGTCTCCATGCACTGGTGCCCATTGGTCTGGTTGCTCTCCAGGGTGACTATGGTACAGCCATTGTTTTTGCGGTAATTTTTCTGGCAGAACTGCTTAGCGCCAGAATTGCAGTCCGTTATATTGCAGCAGCAGCAGTAGCCATTCCAGCGGCATGTATTATTGTGTGGAATTTTCTTCTTGGCAGTACCCATAAGAACCGTATCCTGGTACTTCTGCATCCCGGCACCGACCCGGAGGGAGTGGAGTACCAGCAGGATCTGGGCATCTCCGCCCTTGCGAGCGGTAAAATTTTCGGCAAAGGCCTTACCGGTGCCGAATCGTACATCAGCGTTCCGGAGATGCATAATGATTTTATTTTTTCCTATATCGGTCAGGTCTGGGGAATAATAGGCTCCCTGCTGGTGATTGTCCTGCTGACGTTTCTGTGCCTGAAAACCCTGACCAACAGCCTTGCAAGCAAGAATGAGCGGGGCAGATTTGTCTGCATTGGCGTTTTTGCCATGCTCTTTGCCCATTGCTTCATGAATATCGGTATGGTGCTGAAAATTATGCCTGTTATCGGCATTCCTTTGCCCTTCCTCAGTGCCGGCGGAACTGCAGTGGTCTGCATGTATACGGCCCTGGGGCTTGTGAACAGTATCCGCTGTCATAATGTGCGCAAATACCGAGTATTCTATGATGCGGAGCCGGAAAAGTAAGATCTATGGCTGCTGTGCCGTTTTGAAAGGAGGAAACCATGAAGAAATGCTTTCCCGTTCTGATTCTCGCATTGATGCTGGGACTGTTTGTGTTTTCCTCCCAGGAGGCGGATGCCACCAATGCCGTCAGCTATCGTTTCTGCCGCTATGCGGCAAAGCTCATCTATACCAAATACGAGGACTACGATGCCGAAACCCAGGAACTGATCAGCCAGGGGCTTAACAGCTTTATCCGGAAAACTGCCCATTTTACCCTTTATGCTGTTATGGGATTCCTGGGCTACCTCTGGCTGCACCGCAGGGAGCACAACCTTTCCCTGATCATGTCCTGCGTATTTCTGTTTGCTGCTCTGGATGAATTTCACCAGCTCTTTGTGCCGGGCAGAACGGGACTTGTCAGCGATGTTCTGCTGGACTCCATCGGTGCTGCCTGCGGCATTTTTGCAGCTTATCTGCTTTTATGCCTGCGCTACTGTCTCCGGCACAAAGAAATTGCGGAGAAAGGGGTCTGGAAACAATGAAACCCATCCTCATGGTGTCCAACACTGCCTCCATGCAGTATCAGTTTCTCCTTCCATGGACGCTGCTGCTGCGGGAAATGGGCTATGAGGTACATATTGCCTGCAATTTTGAACAGGGCAACAATTGTACGGATGAGCGTGTGGCACAGTTCAAATCCCAGCTGGATGCTTTAGGAATCCGATACTTTCAGATTGATTTCGACCGCAATGCGTTAAAACTTCACAAGTATCACAAGCCG
Organism: uncultured Ruminococcus sp.; assembly: GCA_964644275.1. Lineage (GTDB taxonomy): Bacteria > Bacillota > Clostridia > Oscillospirales > Ruminococcaceae > UBA3855. The sequence goes on from CAZXVI010000063.1 coordinate 4,752, forward strand.
CTGTCCCAGCTGGAAGCAATTCTGAGGGCGCAGCCCTATGAAGCCATTCACTGTCACAGCCCCATCGGCGGTATCTGCGGCAGAATAGCCGGCAAGCGTGCCGGCATCCGGGTAATCTACACTGCCCATGGCTTTCATTTCTTCAAGGGTGCTACGCCCTTCCATTGGCTGCTGTTCTATCCGGCGGAGCGGATTTTGTCCCGGTGGACGGATACGCTTATTACCATTAACAAGGAGGATTACGCCAGAGCTCAGAAGTTCCATGCCGGGCAGCTCTATCGGATTCCCGGTGCAGGCGTGGAACTGGAACGCTACCGCCATTCCGGACGAAGCCGCACGGAGGTATTGGGAGAGCTGGGCATTCCGGAGGATTCTGTTGTTTTTATCAGTATCGGAGAACTCAATCACAATAAGAACCATACTGTGCTGCTCCGGGCACTGCAGCGTCTGCATAACCCGAAGCTGCACCTCATCATTGCCGGAACCGGAAAGCTGGCGCAGGCACTGCAGGAGGAAGCAGAGCGACGGGACATTGCATCCCAGGTACATATTATTGGTTTCCGGACGGATGTGCCGGAACTGCTTCATGCCTCCGATGTGTTCTGTTTTCCTTCAAAGCGAGAGGGTCTTGGCTTTACCGCCATTGAGGCAATGGCAGCAGGGCTGCCCCTGATTACTTCCGATCGCCATGGCATTCTGGAGTACAGTGTGGACGGAATTACAGGCTTTACCTGCCATCCGGAGGATGCGGCAGGTTTTGCTGATGCCATGCGCACTCTTGCTGAGGACAGTGTACTCCGTGAAACCATGGGACAGCATAACCGCAGGGCTGCGGAGGAATTTGCCTTGGACAGGGTTCTTGAACAGATGCGGCAGATCTATGAAACAGCGCTGGGTACTGTCGAGCCCGCTACCGTGAAGGAGGAGCTGAAACAGTGAATCAGGAAATGCCACCGTGTAGCGTAAGGACAAATGATTTCCATGTTTCAGAGTAAAACTGCTTGAATGAATATTGCCGCAGAGGTTGAATACTCTGCGGCGAACTTTTATTCATAACTGGCACATGACACAGATGCAAACGTCAGAGGTTTTGCATGAATCAGTCATTTTCTTGGCCGTTTTAGGATTCTGCCAGAAATTCCTGCGCTTTTTTCTGCCGCTTCACATCCACCATCACATCCACCAGCGTTCCGTTTTCGGTGTATTCTTCTGAGAATACCTTGCCCTCCTCCCGGAGCAGCTGCAGGAAGCTTCCTTCTGTGTAGGGAATGCACAGTTTCATGCGTTTGGCCGTCTGGGGCAGCCCATGCATAATGGCGCGCAGAAGCGCATCCAGTCCATCCCCGTGTTGGGCACTGAACCAGACATGCTCCAGATTACTCTGATTGGGGATATCCACCAGATCTGCCTTGTTGAGTACATGAATCTGCGGAATTTCCACACACCCCAGATCATTCAGCAGCTCCTGGGTAATCCGCATGCGCTCCTGGACATCCGGTTCCGAGGCGTCCAGTACATGAAGAATCAGGTCTGCCTGTGCCGTTTCTTCCAGTGTGGAGCGAAATGCCTCTATCAGGTGATGGGGGAGACGGCGGATAAGCCCTACTGTGTCCGACAGAAGCACTGTTCTGCCGTCGGGCAGTTCCAGGGCTCTTGCGGTTACGTCCAGTGTGGCAAAAAGCTTGTTCTCCGCCAGGACCCCGGCATCCGTCAGCAGATTAAACATGGTGGATTTTCCGGCATTGGTGTAGCCCACGATGGCTACCGTCAGCACGCCGTCCTTTTTCCGGCGGCTGCCGATGAATTTCCGGTGCTGTTCCATTTCCCGGAGTTCTTTTTCCAGGGAGGCAATACGGCTGCGGATATGGCGGCGGTCGGTTTCCAGCTTGGTTTCGCCGGGACCCCTGGTACCGATGCCGCCGCCCAGACGGGACAGTGCGGTTCCCATGCCTGTGAGGCGAGTCATACGATATTTATACTGGGCGAGGGAAACCTGTACCTTGCCCTCGCGGGTTCTGGCACGTCCGGCAAAAATATCAAGAATCAGCATGGTGCGGTCAATGACCTTACAATCCGTTGCATCGGAAATATTGCGCATCTGCATGCCTGTCAGCTCCAGGTCAAAGATCAGCATCTCCGCCTCCAGAATCTTCACCTGTTCTGCAATTTCCTCCAGCTTGCCAGCACCGATGCAGGTGGCAGCTTCCGGGGCAGGACGGCTCTGAAGGACGGAGGCTACGACGGTACAGCCAGCTGTATCCGCCAGCTCGGCAAGCTCTTCCATGGAGGCCTGTGCGTCATATTCTCCCGTATCCAGTCCCACCAGAATGACTCTGGAAGGGGCTTCATTTTGTTCAATTTCATGCATGGATTTCATTCCTCCGTTTCTGCTTTACGATGTTTGGGATGCCGGCGATATGCCTTCAGACTTTCTTCCGTTTTGGTGGAAGGATGGCATAGCCCCCATCCGCTGCGTTTCCGGGCGTCCAGTTCCTTTCTGGCTTTCTTGCTCAGCTTCTCATAGGGTATGAATTTTTTTATACAGTATCCCTCCTATGTTCTGCGGCCGGGTGCATCTTCACAGCCCGCTTTGAAATTATAAACAGGCTTGATGATGTCCTGGATTTCCGCCGTATCCGTGATGTTCCGGACGATTTCCTCCATGCCTTTATATGCCATGGGGCATTCATCCAGAGTATCCATGCCCACTGAGGTGGTGTAAATGCCTTCCATCTGGCGGCGGTATTCCGCAATGGAGCACTGCTCCTTCGCCTGACTCCGGGACAGCAGCCGCCCGGCACCATGGGGTGCGGAATAGTTCCAGTCGGGGTTGCCCTTTCCCACACACAGAAGACTGCCGTCACGCATATTCATGGGAATCAGCAGGCGTTCGCCCAGCTGCGCTGAAACGGCGCCTTTTCGCAGAATCCTGTGCTCCATGTCAATGTAATTATGCACAGTTGCGAACTGCTCTTTCACATGCCAGTGCATCCCCTTGATGATGAGTTTTACCATAACCTGCCGGTTGAGGCTTGCAAAGCGCTGTACAATGGACATATCGTGCAGATACTGCTCAAACAGCTCTCCCTCACAGTAGGCAAGACCCTTCGGTACGGCAGTGCGTTTGACGTGCTTCAGCTTTTGGAGTTCTGCCGGAATTTCACGCTGCCTGCCCTGCGCCTTCAGCATTTCTGTCAGCGCACGGATTTGCGTATCGTCGGACTTGTTAAGCCGGCGGTAGGCTTCATTCTGGTACCAGTTCGCCACCTCCACACCCAGATGACGGGAGCCGGAGTGAATTACCAGGTACATTGTGCCGTCGCTGCCCCTGTCAACTTCAATGAAGTGATTGCCGCCGCCCAGGGTGCCGATGCTCCTTTCCGCACGCAGGGCATTGATGTGCGGATAACAGTACAGCGCTGTCAGATCAATTTGTGCAGCCATGGGGTGGGCTTCCTGGCGTACTTCAAAGCCGGAGGGAATTTCACGGCGGATGAGCTTGTCAAGCTTCTGGGGTTCAATATGGGTTTCTTTGAGGACGGCGGTTTCCATGCCGCAGCCGATATCCACGCCTACCAGATTGGGCACA
>CAZXVI010000064.1:0-7812 GCA_964644275.1 uncultured Ruminococcus sp.
GGAAAAGACAACAGCACTGCTTCAGGCATGTGCGGATGCGAACTTCAATATTGTCCGGGTCTGGGGCGGCGGTTTCTATCCCGATGAGACCTTCTACCGGTTCTGTGATGAGCATGGTCTGCTGGTGTGGCAGGACTTCATGTTTGCCTGTGCCAATTACCGGCTGACGGACGAATTCTGGCGAACAACGGAGGCAGAACTCCGTGACAATATCCTCCGGCTGCGCAATCACCCCTCCCTGTGCATGTGGTGCGGCAACAATGAGATTGAAACCGCATTGGAAACCTGGGGGCTCCCGGAGAATCCGGAAGCAAGGGCGGACTACCTGGAACAGTTTGAACACCGGATGCCCGCCATTGCAGCAGCACTGGATCCCCAGCATTTTTACTGGCGCTCCTCCCCCTCCGCCCATGGAGGATGCAGGGATACTGCCTCCAATTATGCGGGAGATATGCATTACTGGGAAGTATGGCACAATTTCAAACCCTTTACTGCCTTCCGGGAGCTGTATTACCGGTTCTGTTCCGAGTACGGCTTTGAATCCGTTCCCAGCCTGAAAACCCTGCTGACTGTCTGTGACCCTGCCCAGGGAGATCTGAATCTCATGTCCCCCGTCATGGAGGCACATCAGAAATGCGAGCAGGGCAATGAAAAGCTCATGTACTACCTTGCCCAGATGGTGCGCTACCCGGAAAGTTTCCAGGAACTGATTTACAGCTCCCAGCTGGTACAGGCGGAATGCATCCGGTCCAGTGTGGAGCATATGCGCCGTGCTCGGGGACGCTGCATGGGATCCATTTACTGGCAGCTCAACGACACCAATCCGGTCATCTCCTGGAGCAGCATCGACTACTGCGGCAGATGGAAAGGGCTTCACCACTATGCCAAGCGCTTCCATGCGCCGGTGCTGCTGAGCGTGGAGGAACGGAACGCTGCCCATCCCCGGTTTGCCATTTCCAACGAGACATTATCCGATACGGAAGGCATCATCCGCTGGAGCCTCCGCACGCCCCGATCGGAAATTCTTGCAAGCGGAGCAATTACTGCAAGCTGTCCGGCATTGTCCGCAGCGGATGCTGCGCCTCTGGATCTGAGCAGCTGGATCCGCTCCAAGCGGGATAAGCGCAGCTGCTATCTTTCCTATCAGCTGGAAACGGCGGACGGCATTGTCAGTCAGGGAACTGCTTTGTTTGTTGTGCCGAAGCAATTCGCTTTTGTGCATCCGGAAATTCATACGCAAATTGCAGAATCCCCGGATCACTTTGCCATCACAGTCTCAGCGGATGCTTTTGTCAAGGCAGTCTGCCTGGACTGCCGAACTTTGGATCTCCCCTTCTCGGATAACTGGTTCGACCTTCACGGCGGTGAGCCGGTGACAGTAACTGTTCCCCGGACGGCAGGGCTGTCCCTGGAATTGCTGGAATCCGAGCTTCTGGTATACGGAACCTGATACTGTAAAACAGCGCCTTCCTGCGGCTTATTGCACTGCAGAAAGGCGCTGATTTCTATTATAGGATAGTGAATGCCGCAGAAACAGGATCTCTTAGTTGGATTCAGCATGTGTCCGTTTCCATGCCTTCCGGAAAATGTGCGTTGCCGCCCCGATCAATCCCCCCATCAGAATTCCGCTGATAAGGAGATACGGAGCATAATACAGTACGCCGCCCGTCCCCAGATAGCAAAGTGCAACCAGCATTTGCCCGATATTGTGGAAAATACCGCCCATTACGCTGGTAAACCACAGGGATTTGCCATGGAGCAGCCGGTTGCACAGCAGCATAGCAAGTAAGCTGAGCAGCCCCCCTGCCAATGAATAGCTCATGGAAACCAGCTGTCCGGTCAGCAGATTCCCCAGCAGCACCCGGATCAGCAGCACCGCTGCCGCATCCCTTGCAGAAAATTCCACAAGCAGGAACAGGGTCACAAGATTGGCAAGCCCCAGTTTTACCCCGGCTATTCCAATGGGCAGCGGTATCTGCGCTTCTATGAGGAACATGGTCAGGGCAATCGCCGTCATCAGGGATAACAGTACAAGACGGCGTACTGCCTTGTTATGTAAATTTTTCTGCTGCAACGCCGTCCCTCCTAATAGGTTCTAATATCATAGGCGGAATCTTCCCCGTCCCCCCTGACAATCTCAATCACAATATGATGGGGAAGGCAGACAATGGGAATTCCCTTCCCGGTCAAAGGCGCCATATGGGTGCATCGTCCGTCCGGGCAATTGGCGGACTTCATGGAAATCGCACTCGGTTCTATCAGGATAACATTTTCTTCCCCGTTCTCCCCATACAAGGTAATCGTATGACTATCCGTTACCTGGGAAAGATCAATCCGTTCCATTTCCACGCCATTCTGATAAATAACAGCTATGGTACCGCTGTCGGGCCGCTGCACAAGAATGCATCCCAGTACGCCTGCTGCAAGGAGCACTGCCGTAATGCCTGCCAGTATCAGATTGCGCTTCATTCCTCCACCTCGGTTAATCCATATTGCTCCATGCCGGAGGAGGCAAGGAGGGATCCGTCTTCTGTGATGAGTACTGCCTCTACGCCGTCCAGGGATTCTATCAGTGTCATTCCCTCCTGTGCTCCCATGACATAGACCGCCGTGGAAAGAGCATCACAGGTCAGGGAGGACTCTGCCAGAATGGTAACGCTGACAAGCCCTGTCTGTGCCGGATAGCCGGTTTCCGGATCAAGAATATGGTGATAGCGGATTCCATCCTCTTCAAAATATTTTTCATAATTACCGGATGTCACAACGGACAGATCACTGACACTGACGCAGGCCGTCACCTGGTCGGGAGAAAAGGGATCAGTAATGCCAATCCTCCATTCACTGCCGTCCGGCTTGTTTCCGATGGTCAGTACATTGCCCCCAAGACTCAGCGCAGCACTTTCCACACCGCAGCTTTGCAGCACCAGCTTCATTTCATCTGCAATATAGCCTTTGGCAACTGCACCAAACTGGAGCATAACACCATCGTCCAGAAAGCGCACCGTGTCCCCTTCCAAGGCAAGCCGCTGCCCCTCGCCGTGATACAGCAGTTCCTGGATTTCCTCCGGTTCCGGCAGATGCGCCGTATCCGTTCCGATACCCCACAGTGCAATGATCTCTCCGATCGTGCAATCCAGTGCTCCGCCGGAAAGCGCCCCATAATAACAGGACTGCTCCGTCAGATACCGCAGGGTATCGGAAACCTGCACAGCATGCTCATAGGCGGCTGCATTCACCTGATTCAGCTCGCTGTCCGCAATGGTGGGCGACAGGCACTGTTCCATGGCATATGCCTTTGCAAAGGCTGCATCCACTGCATCCCGAAGCATGGCGGTATCGTCCCCATACACAGTTACAGTTACATATGTCCCCAGCAGTTCCTCCGTTCGCTGAAAGCTGGAAGGCTGTGTCTGCATTTCGCTGCAGCCCGTCATGAACAGCAGCCATACGCTGAGAATCACAGCCATTGCATTTTTCTTCATGCTCTGCCCTCCGTCGCTGTTATTTTCCTCATCAACCGGTAATTTAAAGCAGAATTCAAATCAATCACAGTTCCACAACAACTACAGCTGAATAATCCGGAACAGGAATGACTCCGTGATAGACTGTTCCGGTCAGCAAATCCCTGTATTCGGACTGAATGCGGATTTGAGCAGGCGCATCTCCAAAATTCTGAATAAAGATGATCTTGCCATTTTCGTTCTGACGCCAGGTAACGCTGACATTGTCAGGAATTTCTGCATCCATGGCTTTTTCAAGCCCGGCTTCCCTGGCAAGCATGCTGCAGAAATCAATCAAGAAACGCTGCTCGGGATGGGAACAGATATGATATGCCCTGCCCTTCCCGAATTGATTCACGGTGAGTGCAGGACTTCCCTTGTAAAAATCAGAATCATATTCTGCCAGTGTTTCACATGTAACAGGCCGGATTATTTCACACAGCTCGGAAAGCTGATAGGAATTGCCGTTCCATGTCATACTGTTATGCTCTTCGTCATAAAGACTGTCCGTTTCCTCCACCCACATACCAAATACATCAGAGAGCTTCTCATCGGTCGCTTCCCCCAAGAAGCAAAGATCGGTGTCATTCACCACTCCGCTGAAAGCGGTCGTAAGAAGGATGCCGCCGTTTTCCACGAAATGCCGCAGCTTGTCCTGAATTCCGGCACGGAACATGTACAGCATGGGGGCGATGATCAGCTTGTAGTTGTCAAGCTCGGACTCACTGTCAATCACATCCATATTGATTCCGTTCTGCCAGAAATAATGATAGCTTTTCTGAAGCATGCCAAAATAGTCAAGCCCCGCATTTCTCGGTCCCCGGCATTGATCCAGTGCCCACTTGTTTTCTGTGTCAAAGATCATTGCAGCCTGTGCAGGCGTGCAGCTTCCATATACAGGATCGGAAAGCTTCTGCAGAGCCTCTCCTGTTTGGGCAACTTCTGTAAATACCCTTGTATTGGCTGTGCCTGCATGGGAGATTACCGCCGAATGAAATTTTTCAACACTGCCCCGGCTCTGTCTGATCTGGAAATACTGCCCCGAATCCGAACCGTGTGCAACGGCATTCAGAACGGACAACTCATGCATTCCCGGTTTTTTCAGCTTACTGATTTGATGCCAGTTTGTTGTACAGGGGGTACACTCCATCAGCAGAAACGGCCGCTGTTTGACGGAACGCATCATATCATGGGAAAGACTCTCATTTCTTGCGGTTTCCGCATTGCTGCCCCTGGAATGCCATTGGGGATAGCTGTCCCAAGAAATAACATCAAGCTCCTTCCCTAATTGATAATAGTTCAGTTCATATGCATACATCCCCATAAGATTTGCCGTTACAGGAATATCGGGATTGACAGCCTTGACTGCATCAATTTCCGATTTCATGAAATCAATTGTCTGATGTGTGACAAATCTGCGCCAGTCGATATTCAGACCGTGAATTGAGGTTTCACCAAGATAACTGGGACTGTGTACCTGCTCCCAGCTTGTATAGGTATGGGACCAGAAATGTGCCCACCACGCATGATTCAGTGCATCAAGGCTCTTGTACTTTGCTTTCACCCAGCTGCGGAAGGCATTCTGACAAAGCTCACAATGGCACTCCCCGCCGAACTCATTGGATAGATGCCACAGGATAACGGCAGGATGATGGGAATATCGTTCCGCAAGCTTTGTATCAATGATTCTCACACGCTCACGGTACGCAGGGGATGTATAGCAGTGATTATGACGGTGGCCGTACAGATTGCGCTGGCCGTTTTCACCGACACGCAGCACCTCGGGATACTCCTCGGCAAGCCAGTGCGGACGGGAACCCGACGGCGTTGCAAGAATCGTATATATGCCGTTTTCATAAAGACTGTCGATCACTTTATCGAGCCAATCAAATGTGAAATTGTCCTTCTGCGGCTCAAGATCCGCCCATGAAAAAATGCCCAGACTTACACAGTTGATCTTTGCTTTTTTCATCAGTGCAATGTCCTTTTCAAGAATATCCGGATCATTCAGCCACTGTTCGGGATTATAGTCACCGCCGTGAAGCATATGTGGAAATTTGGGCGTTGCAGGTGCGTGTTTGTAATTCATAACGACTCCCCTTTACGATATTGGTTTATTCTTATGATAACACATTTTCATGAAATGTCAAGATGAACTGAACAAATTGCCTATGACAGAATCAGCATTGCTTTTTTCTGATAACCAGCAGCTTGTTGGCATTCCTTTGAAATTCATACCCTGTTCCAAGCATCTGAACATCATAGCTGTCTTGAAAATAGGCAATTACGTCTGAAATCAAGCCGGTTGTTTTGGCATCCAGATCCACCACCGGAAATAGTCTGATTTCTTTGCAGACCCGGAGCATTTCCGTCATTGCTGTTATATGAAAATCATATCCTAAAGCGGTATACATCAACAGAAAATGAGAACTTAATCCAATATCAAAAAAGTTTTCATCATACGGTAATCTGTCCGGCAATTCATGATGGATGTATCTGTTCTCAGAGCGCCCCTGCTCATAATCCGCTAAAAACAGTTTCATGGCAGACATCCGGATCTTCTCAAGCTCGTCCGGATTTTGAATGGCCGTCCAGACATAATTTTCTGAATTTTCTTTCATTTGCTCCATCACAGTCACCCGGGCTTCTTCGATTCTTCCGGCTAATTCATTTCTGGAGAACTGATAGATGGGATCAAAAGAAGTAACCGCATAGCCTTTTCTTGCAGCTTCACAATTAAAGCTTGCCGGACCATCGCCAAAGCCGGCGATTTTCTTTTGCAGATCCTTTTCGGTTAACAGAAACATTGTCCTGTATTCATCAAAATTTCTTCCCCAAGGTACAATATGCTGTAATTTGAATGCCATTGTCCTGCTCCTCTTCGATGTATGCCATGATATTCCATTCATTTATAGGAATCTCTAAAGCTATGGGCGTGGGGCGCAGCCTTACAAAATAGCCCCTTCTTTTCAGATTGTTAGAGGTCCCCTTATAAATGAAATTGGCATTCTGATTGCTGCTACGATGAATAAGTTTCCTACTCCTTCATTGCAAAAATGACAGAAAATTTCTGCATTGTAAAGATACATTCTGCTGTTTGGAATCCGGCCTGCTGCAACATTTCGATTTCTGCCGGAACAGAGCATTCACGGTCCAGCATTCTGCGTTCCTTCCACTTACGGATCTCCTCCGTTGTCAATCCGTTTGTCTCAAGACAATTCACCCAATATGTATCATACCAGCGGCTCATAGCAGCTGTCGTTCCGCAGAACTGGTCATAATTGATAAAGACACCGCCGGAGGGAAGCTTCGCATATAGTTTCTGAAACAGTTCCTGTTTCTCACTCTGCTCTAAATGATGAATGGAAAGTGCGGACAGGATTGCGTCAAAGTTTCCTGAAGGCAATGCAAACCTATAATCCGATACTTCAAGCGTCACATTGTTCAGGGCAGCAAAACGCATTTTTGCTGCTTCCAGCATCCCCTCCGCAATATCGGTAAGTACATATTCTGCATCCGGGACATATTTCAACCAATAACTTGTCAGCAGACCCGTTCCGGCTCCCAAATCGAGAATCCTTGACGGTTTTTCGATGGAATTCACCACAAACCTTGTCGTCGCATCATAGTATGCATCAAAGCACGGGATGAACATTCGTCTGCCGGAATCATATTCTTTAGAGATCATATTAAATTGCTCCGCAATATTCATACAGCTCCACTCCTTATCTGACTATATCCGAACGATCCCAGAGCTGCACCACTTGCCGACACTCGAATTTTCTTCCCTGACATCCGGAAGCATATCTCACTCTCCAGGAATTTTGCGTTCATCCTATTTATTATACAGCTTTCTTTGGATTCTGTCAATTATTTTGCTGTAAGCATCACGCAAATCAATTATGGTTTATTAAAACTTGCTTGCCCCAACCCCTCCCCGAATGATGGAACTTTTAAGAGTGGTGCTGCGCACCACCTCCGCCAAAGGCTGCTGCCTTTGGAAACCACTTTTTGAAAATTAATTTTCGACAGACAGCAATAATAAAATCTCTAAGAAATTTTTTATATTAATCCTCCACCAAAAATCCGTTAACAAAACAGAAAAATCCCGTCAGATTCAGCTTAAACCGAATCCGAACGGGATTTTATAATTATACGTCAAATGCCTTAATTTAGCCGTTTAAAGCTTACTTCATAGCCTCTTCAACTGCAACTGCGCAAGCAACAGTAGCACCAACCATGGGGTTGTTGCCCATACCGATCAGACCCATCATCTCAACATGAGCCGGAACGGAGGAGGAACCTGCGAACT
>CAZXVI010000065.1:0-7452 GCA_964644275.1 uncultured Ruminococcus sp.
AAAGGTATCCCGGGGTTGTCTTTACAAACCGGAATGAATGGATTTCTTGATTTCCATAGCTTTTAGCAGCAAATGGATGTACAACCTTTTTTCCGGATCTTTCAAATCAATATTCAAGTCACGCTCAATCCGAGTGATTCGGTCAATCAGCGTGCTGCGATGAACGAATAAGGTCTGCGCAGTTTTGGCATAACTCATGTTTTCATCCAGAAACACTTTCAGCGTTTCCAGATAGCTGACAGCAGAACTGTCGTCATGGGCCAGCAGCTCTTTCAATCCGTCCGGGAAATAGGTCTCAATAGGGAATCCGGACAGTGAATTGATTACCATTTCTGTTAATGTATACTCTGAAAAGTAGTAATGCTTCTTCTGCGGGTCCATCATGCTGCCGTTTTTGATCGCAGCTTCAGCCTGACGAAAATAAATCTGCACATCATCCAAATCTGAAAAAAGATTGCTGATACCGGAACAGAGCTTCATGGATTCCAGCATCGGAAGAAGCACGCCATCCAACGATGTCTCTGACATCTGCGAGTCTGGCAAATAGTCCACATCGATTACACCAACAACTACCGCATCAATGTGGAATGCCATTCCACCGGCAAATACAGCTTCAAACTGGTTGCATATGTAGCTGGCAGGAAGTACATTTTCCCGGTTCAGTGAGTGCATTGCAACACATCTATAACGGTGACCTTTATGGAAATCGCTAAGCAGCCACCGCTGATTAGGACTGATAGGAATGCTGTTTATCAGGTCCTTCAGTATATTCTTTACCGTGTTTTGTTTTGTAGCCAGAATAGACGGGTTCTTTTCAATAGACCGTTCCAGAATCCTGGCAAGATACGCAAGCAGTGCATCGGTGCCCTTTTCATAGGTATCCTCAGACAGAAGCACACAGAGGCAGCCGATGTAGCTGTCTTTTTTATCATACAGATTTACGCATAAAGCATTTGTATCAATGATCTTCAGGAACATCGGATCCCGTTCGTTGATTTTGGGCTCGTTTTCTTCCAGATAGTTTTTGATAGAGTATTGGCTTAAAAACTCAAATTTGTCCTTCCATTTTTCTACCAGCCGATTCCCAAGTGCTCCGGCTGAGGCAAGGAAACGGAAATCCTGATCAATAGCAATCAGGGGCTTCTCAAAGATTTCGCAGCTGCACTCCAAGATCTTCTGAATATCCGCATCTTTCTGAAACAGCTCAAACAGTTCATCATTCCATGCATCAAAGCGGTCAAAAATCTGCTGGACCGTCAGGTACACCGAAAAGTAGTCGCAGCGTCCTTTGATATGGATCACCGTACAGCGGTTATAGTAATAGGAAAGATTGAGACTTTCTCCGATACAGATAATGGCAACATTACCATGAAACTGGGGATATGGTGGAAGATGATCCGCAGAGGCTACATACAAATGGTCGGTTCGAAAATCTCTTTGGTGCTCCATATAGAAGACCGGTCTGGGTAAAGCCATACGCTTGCTGGGTTTCCCATGCAGCTCTGTTTTGTAGGATTTGCTCAGGTGAGAGTAAATGATTTCAGCATTTAGTTTCATCTTTATTACCACCTTATTAGGATAATCCTATTATATTTTGGTGAAAACGAGAATACAAGACAAAACCGACCGTTATATTGTATGTTTTTCAGCGCTACAAAACCATTCTTTTGTAGAGTTCCATTTTTTGAGCATTCTCTGTAAGATTTGCCTGTAATCCTATCGTAAAAACCAACACTCAGTGAAATATGAAAGGAGCAAATTCATGAGCATCAAAATTGACGAAAGATTACCGCAGGACTCCGGGCGGGGAAGCCTGCCTGAATTTGCGGCGATCAAGTCCCCTTGGGAAAAGATGTATTGCTTCCGCGATGCAATGCGTTATATTAACCGATATGAGGCTGTGCTGAGTTCCGCTATCTGCCAGGGCGTCCGCATCATTATGCCGGATTATGAAGAGCGTGCCCAGTATCTGTGCGAAACGGCATTTAATCGACTTTACGCCAAGAATCAGGCCTACGGTCTGACGCAGGATATCCTGCTCAATATGCACCCATTCATGTGCGGCCAGTTCCTGGGTGCAATGATTGGCGACGAAGGTGATGATGCTCTGCTGATGTGCGGCCGTGTTCAGGACTTTGGTTCCTACCGCTGCGAAAAAGAACTGGATGCTTGTGCATGGGATATCATTGGCTCTGAGCTTTGCCGTGCAACCACCATGTCCCTGCAGGGTGGTGCTAAGGGTTCAGCCGAACGCCATCGCAGTGGCCCTACTCTGGACTACGCCATGGTAGAAGCCCGTGGCTGCGGTGACCGTCACTGCCGTATTGTGGCAGAGAACCGCGAGAAGTATCCTATGCCGGAGCACAAACTGTGGGAAAGCTTTGGACCTATCGCTACCGCAGATCAGATTAAATATACTTGCGAAGAAGACTGTGTCGCAGACCCCATGGTCTTCCGTGAGGAGTGCAACTACAAATTCACCAATGGCTGCAATCTGGAGGAAGATTCCAGCATGGCCACCATGATTCAGCTGTCTACGGCTGCATCGCTGTACTTCTTCCCCATGATCGACAGAATGATCGAAGAGGAAAAGATCACTAAGGAAACCGCTACCCATATCTTCAAGTGCGTCTGTGAAGCTGCCGGCAAGGCTGCGTTCGGCGAAGAATATGCAAGAAAAGCCTGCCGTGAATGGCTGGGCGTTCCCATGGAGATGCCCTGGGACTGCCGAATCATGGGCGGTCATATTGAGATGATGCTGCAGAGCCTGATGTGTCCTTATGAAGTAGAAGCATTCAATAAGGACGAGGTTATTCTGCAGATCAAGCGCAAGGGCCTTGAAATCACCAGTGCCGATTTGCTGACCCCTTGCCACATTGCTTATTGGAACGGTATGGCAAAAACCCTCATTGGACCCCAGTGGTTTGTTTGGGAAGAGGATTCTCCCGCAGATAAGATCCGTGTTCGTATTGCCAGAAAAATCGACAAGTTCTGCTGATCTGTGGAAATTAGGGAGGTACTATATGTATAAAAACATTTTTAAGTACGATGATATGAAGCGCAGCGAACACATGGCAGTTCGGAATACCGTGGGCTGGTATCTTTGGACACATCAGCTGGTCGAAGTTTCCGGACCGGATGCAGCTGCATTCCTGGATCTCATGTTCCCCAACAATATTGCGAACATCGGTATTGGAAGAGAACGCTATACCCCTATGCTGGATGAGTCCGGTGAAATCATTGATGATGTGGTGGTCATGCGTTTTGAGGAGGATCGATTCTGGGTATCCACTTTGTTCCCCACCTATATGGACGACTGGTTCTATGATCACCAAGGTGATTACGACGTAGAGTGGAATGAAATCACAGACGAGTGGCATATGTTTGCAGTTCAGGGTCCCCGGTCCAAAGAGTTCGTGGCATCCATTGTAGAGAATCCCATCGACGACCTGAAGTTCTTCAGCCATAGATCCAATGTCATTAACGGGCTGGATGTTATCATCAATCGTGCCGGATTTACCGGTGAGAAGGTCGGCTATGAGATTTATGTAAATGCAGAGGAAGCCGATGCACTGGAGGCTGTTCTGGCCGAAACAGCTCCTAAGTTTGATGGCAAGCAGGTCACAGAATTCCAGATTATGGCATGGACACTTCCCACAGAAGCCGGTTTTTATTACATGAGGGACTTGCGTCACACCAATCCTTTTGAAGTTGGCCTGGACAGAAATATCAATTGGGAAAAAGACTTCATTGGCAAGAAAGCCCTTCTGAAAGTCAAAGAAGAGGGCGCAAAGCGGGAAATGGTCGGCTTTGAGGTTCTGGAGGATGATTGCTATATCCGCTCCAAACAGTACGGCGGCCCCGGCGAAGCAGTATATATTGACAGCGAGCTGGAAGAGGTTGGCCGCGTATCCAAGATGGTGTACTCCTATGTGAAGGAAGTCAATAACGGTTACATTCTGGCAAAGAAGGGCGCACTGAAAGTGGGTGACAAGGTAAAGATTCACGGCTATGACTGCGTCATTACCGAGAAAAACTGGCTGGCATAATTCATATAAGGGGAAAGGCGGGTGCGGTGCACCTGCCTTTCTACACATATTTAGTTATTCGATATAATGGGTGCATCCTTTTCGTTTGTCCCACAAGGAACGAGAAAATAGCGCATGAAACCGGCTTATTTTCCAAACTCGAAAATGAGCCGGTTCTGCTTTGGCTGACCAAAGTTAAGCAGCCCTGTTTATCTTTTCCTGATTCCCAGATGCTCATAATCGCCAAGATAACAGGCGTATGTATACCATGGCAAAATAAACGTCACTGACATTTCGCTTTCGTCAGTACCGCTTGAGTATTTGTATCACTTCGCAGAAAATACCCTTGAAAAATTCATTCTCAGTACAGTATCTTCATGTATTTTCACATCTGTCGTTTTGTCGCAGTTTAGGCAAGGGAGCCAGTAAGATTTTTTCTGCGCAGTATCCATAGTTACCTCCACGGTTTACAATGTAGAATCGTCCTATTGACAGACGAAAGAGGCGTTCATGAAAACCAGAGCGTTCAGAGCCTGTTCCGTACAGATGGAAATATCGCAGGCAGATTCACCTAGGGGAATCACAACATCGTATCCATCAAAGCCCTCCATAACCTGCTGCTCCGGTGCTTTGACAGACAAGGAATCCAGATCAAGGGAATAGGTGTTGATTACACCTGCGGCATCCTGTTCGCAGGCTTGGGAGATAGCAACCTCTCTGTCGGTGGTCATTTTCAGTATCTTTTCCCGAACACCGAAGGACGGGTGCTGGATCACATGATTGCTGCCTAAGTACACAAGAATCTTTTCCATTTGTCTTTCCTCCTGAACACAAACTTTCCACAGTCTATCATGTTCAAGGAGGACTGTCAATCGACACTCTCCCCAAAATCAGAGGTCAAAATTTTACTTGACAGAATGGGTTCAAATAGTCAATCCCGGAATACGCTCTGGAACCTACTGCCATTTATGGATCAAGAATCAAAGTCGGGAACCAAATCTAACGTATCAAACTCGGCATCCGTAATGGTATTGAGCTTGGCGATGGCACTGTCCGTCAGGTATTTCAGCGCCTGCTCGTCCTTATCCAGATAGGTACGCATTTCCACAAGGGCGTGAATCAGCCCCAGACGGGTGCCGGGATTGTAGATGCTCATGAGCTGCTGTTCTTCAAAGGTAAAATCTTTCATGTTCAAATCTCCTGTTCTTTTGATTTTCGGGGTTTGGATTTGCGCTGGGGCTGCTGCGGCTGGTCTTTGAGTTTTTCCAGAACGGAGGGCTTTTTCTCTCGGTGGACGGCATCTGCCAAATCCATCAGGGAAATGGGCTGGCCGGATTTGGCTTGCTGTTCCAGATCGGCTACCGTGGGCTGCTTGCCGTTGTTGATGATACCGTCGATCATGCCGTAATCATCCTCCGTGGACATTTCCGCTGCCTTCAGGTAGTTCTCTTTCTGGAAGTCCGGCAGCTCCTTGAAACCCACGCTGTCGCAGTAGTGGTAGGATACCACACCGTCCTGTTTCAGCGCAACGATGTCACTCACGGAGAGGCTGTGCCCGGTAAAGTCGCCGGGGCGGTTCAGATTGAAGATTTCATACAGACGCTCCAATGTGGCCATTTGGCTTTGCTCGCAGACAATGGGGCCGGTGTAAATCACATCGTAGTTCGATGGAGCGGGTGGCGCTGGAATCCTGTCCAGTGCAGAATAATGCAATTCACGGGGAGCATCCTGCTTTAACTGCATGATTGCGTAGGCATCACCGGGCGCATCCAGAAAACGCTGGTGAACATCCCGTGCAGGGACGGAATCGTGGATATCCTGCCATTCTTCACGGGTAATGCCAATGATCCCATCGTGATTCACAACATCCTCAGAACCAAGCACCATTTCATCCGTATTGTCGGGATACAGCATGAAAAGCAGCGCGTCCTGTTCCAGCAGTTCCAAAGCCCGATCCTTGGACAGCGGGAACATATTCGGGTCATGGTATCCATACCATGCCATCATGTCCGGGGTAATGACGGGGTCAGGAAGTGGAAGGCTCTGGGTATTCGGTGTCTGTGCTTCTTGCAAAGTTTCCAAAAGCTCTGTAGGAGCGTACTTGACTTTATATCCGTCAAGGCCATGAAGATCACAGACAGATAAACAGGCGGAGTAGATATGCTGTTCCGGGGAATTAATCTGCCCGCCGTCGATCAGCTTGCAAGTTTCCTTGTCATAAAGGGAGTAGTCAAACCCCTCATCCGTCCGCTGGATATGCAGATAGGTATTGTCGGAGATGATGTACAGTTTTTCGGCATCATCCAGAGCCTTTGCCTCCTGCTCCGTCATAGAGCCGTCTTTCAGTTTGCCCTGAATCTCCAGACACTTTTCATAGGTTCCAAGGAAAACGATCTCCGCAGGCAGCATTTTGGAATCCTCAGCCGGGAGATATTTCTGGATGTAGGTGGATTCATTGGCTCCCATCTGGTGGAAATTGCTGACCAGCCTGTATTCCGGCTTCCGGGAGGGCACTTTGGCAGGCTCCTCAGTCTCTGCTGGTGCGGGAACTGCTTCTGCCGGTGCCGATTCCGGTATGGCTCCGTCCTGCTCCTTCTCAGGAGGGGCTATGTTGATGCCTTTTTCCTTGCAAATCTCCCGATAATGCTGCTCAATCCCGGAAATCAGCTCCGAGGAGGTCTTGTTTATGGTTTCCAGACTGGCACGGAGTTCTTTCAGCTCCTTGCCCTGTGACCATGTGGCGATATAGCCGAAGCTGTTGTCGGCGGTTTCAATGCCGAAATACTGACAGACGGCGTAGGAAATGCTTTCCGCTTCCACTTCCTCAGTATTCCTGTCCTTTTCTCCCGGCACAAGGATGGTTTCCCCATCGTCTGCCAGCTCCGTCATTTTCTCATAGTTGTGTAGCCGGGAATGGGCCATTTCGTGAATGGCAGCGCAGACGGTCTGTACCTGGCTCATGCCTTCCCGGAGAAAAATAGCCTGCTTTTCCAGATGAAAATAGCCGTCCATGCCGGGTTCCATCGGCTCTATGGTAATGGGCACCTGGGAAGTCCGGCGCAGAGCCTCCATGAAAACCTCATACTGCGCAACATCCCCGGTCAGGCTGAAGGAAATCTGCGGCAGGGGCTTTCCATCGGTCTGGGACACATCAAACACGGATACCACCTTGAACATGGGAATGGTGACTTCCTTTTCTTCCGTGATGGGTTTCCCTTCATCGTCCAGCATGGGCAGCTTGGTATCCGGGTCCAGCTTCTCCTTATCCACCTTGATTTTGTAGGGGGTGGGGGCAAGAATCTGGATGCCCTTTTCTCCCTTTTTTACATGACGCCCGAAGCTGTTCTTCCACTTGCTGAAGCCAGCCACCAGCGTGGCATCGGGCCGCTGGGCGTGGATCAGCATGACATTGTTCAGGGAATAC
>CAZXVI010000066.1:0-2511 GCA_964644275.1 uncultured Ruminococcus sp.
GCACATAGACCGCTGTTTTCTGTGCAGTATCAAGATAGATGGGATTCTTTGTCATGCTGTAAGCTGCCGCATATGCCATGATCAGCAGGGCGTTGTCATAGAGCATTTTCTCAAAATGCGGAGCGAGAAAATATTGATCAGTTGAGTATCTCGAAAAGCCGCCGCCGATGTGGTCGAAGATACCGCCCTTGTACATTTGCAGAAGGGTTTTCTCCGTCATTTCCATTACAACCGAGTTTGAATTCTGACTTGCATACAGCATCAGAAAGAGCAGATTGTGGGGTGTGGGGAATTTCGGCGCACGCCCGAAACCGCCATGCATTCTGTCAAAACTTCGCTCGAAATGCTGCACCGCATCTGTCACCAAATTTTCATCATTTCTCTCTGCATTGGCAGGTTCAGAATTTTTCAGATGTGCAACAATATCTTCCGCCGATTCCAGAAGCTCCGCTTTCTTGCTGTTCCACAGCTCTGCGATCGTTTGCAGCAAATCGGCAAAACCCGGCATCCCATAACGGGAATGGACAGGGAAATACGTTCCTGCGAAAAAAGGCTTCTTATCCCACGTCATGAAAATGCTCATGGGCCAGCCGCCGCTGCCCGTGAAGGCCTGACACACTGCCATATATACACTGTCGATGTCGGGGCGCTCCTCACGGTCCACTTTGATGGAAATGAAATGGTTGTTCAGGATCTCCGCCGTTTTCTCATTCTCGAAGCTCTCGTGTGCCATGACATGGCACCAGTGGCAGGTGCTGTAGCCGATGCTCAGGAA
This sequence comes from uncultured Ruminococcus sp., assembly GCA_964644275.1. Classification (GTDB taxonomy): domain Bacteria; phylum Bacillota; class Clostridia; order Oscillospirales; family Ruminococcaceae; genus UBA3855. The sequence continues at coordinate 776 of CAZXVI010000066.1, forward strand.
AATCGGTTTGTTTTCGGCTTTTGCTCTTGCAAAGGCCTCCTCGCACCACGGGAACCAGTTCACGGGATTTTGTGCGTGCTGGAGCAGATAAGGGCTTGTAGAACATTGCAGTTGATTGCTCATGTTGCTGCCTCCATTCGTTTTTGTTAGTATATCCATCACGGAACAAGTCATACTAAACTGGAAAAACATATGAAAACGGAGGAAAATTCAATGCAAAAGAACTATTTCAAGGGCTGGTACTTCAAATGCAGCAATGCTGTGCAGACCATTGCTTTTATTCCGGCATTTCATCGCAGAGATTGCAGGAAAACCGCATCCCTGCAGATCATCACGGACGATGCGGCGTTCAACATTCCCTTTGATTCGCTGGAATATCGGGAGAAACCACTGGATGTCCACATTGAAGGCAGCAAATTTTCTGAAAAAGGCATCCGTCTGAACATCCGGACGAACAAGCTCACAGCACACGGAGTGCTCCGTTTTCGTAATCTTACGCCCCTCCGCTATGACATTATGGGACCGTTTCAGTTCGCACCGTTTATGCAGTGCCGGCACAGCGTTTTCAGTATGGGGCATCGGGTGGACGGACAGCTTACCATCAATGGGCAGGCATATCATTTTCAGAACGGCATCGGCTACATCGAGGGTGACTGCGGCACCTCCTTTCCGGAACGGTACATCTGGACGCAGTGCAGCTTTCCGGAGGGTTCTCTGATGCTGTCCGTGGCGGATATTCCGCTGTACCGTCTGCATTTCACTGGCATCATTGGCGTGGTTATCATAGATGGAACGGAATATCGTATTGCCACCTATCTCGGTGCAAGGGTAAAGCATATCGGCAAGAATACGGTTACTGTCACGCAGGGGGATTATGTGCTGACCGCCAAGCTTCTGGAAAAGAATGCCCATCCGCTGCTTGCGCCAGAACAAGGAAGCATGAGCCGTACCATTCACGAAAGTGCATCCTGCAAGGCTTGCTATCGGTTTTCTTGCAAGGGGAGAACGCTGTGTGAGTTTACAAGTGACAGGGCGAGTTTTGAATTTGAGTATCACTAAAAAGATTCCACAAAAAGCACGATGCAAACGTCACGGAGGTTTCTGATCCTTCTCCAATACAATTGCATGATGCTTTTCATTGCGTCAAGGTGAATCAATTCAGATCATCTTGAACTGTTATTATTATGCAGGCGGTATCGAATCTCAAGTCAATCATATTTTCTGTAAATTGGAAAGCAGACAGTACTGCCCGATGGATATGGAAAAGGTAGTAAAACAGGCATATGGTGAATATCATCATGTGCCTATTGATGACTATAGAGAATCTGACGGCATATAAACGGATGAAAGCGTACAAGCGATTTGGGGTCTACTGCTGCATGGTCGGTCCTCTTTATCCTGAAATCTGTGAATCAAGCGGAACATCTGCTCCGCCGTATCGCTGAGATCCCCTACAATGCCGGAGCTCCTTGTCCATCCGTGTGATCATTTTTGTATCTGGATTCTATGGGAATCCTATTGACAAATGTTAAATAAAAGTGTATAATAAACGATGTAACCGATATGGATAATAGTGATTGAAGCATACAGCGGATGCATAGCATGTAGGACATGCATGCGATCCGCTGCTTTACTATGGGGGAATGCCCGGGCGCAGTGCCTGCAGAGGGACTCTCTAAAAACCCCCGTTAGTAACATCGAAAAAGAAAAAGGTGGATTCTGTGGGGCTTTGCGGC
>CAZXVI010000066.1:2521-6560 GCA_964644275.1 uncultured Ruminococcus sp.
GGGGCCTCTCAAAAACCCCCCGTGAGAAAAACGAAAAAAAAAAAGGGGGGTTTTGGGGGGGTAGGTGGCCCCCCCCCCCCCCCCCCCCCGTGGGGACGTCACCCCACACACACCACCTCTAAAATGAAAGGTTAGGAGATTTACGGATGTTGACACAGTTTTCAAGAACAGAATTATTATTGGGCAAGGAGGCCATGGAGCGACTCCGTCATGCCAGAGTGGCTGTATTCGGAATTGGCGGCGTAGGCGGTTATGTATGTGAGGCACTTGTAAGAAGCGGCGTCGGTGCGTTTGATCTGGTTGATGATGACAAGGTTTGTCTGACAAACCTAAACCGCCAGATCATTGCCACAAGAAAGACGGTAGGAAAATACAAAACCGATGTAATGCGGGACAGGATTCTGGAAATCAATCCGGATGCTGATGTCAGAATTCATCACTGCTTTTTCCTGCCGGAAACTGCGGATCAGTTTCCCTTTGAAGAATATGACTATCTTGTTGATGCGGTGGATACTGTTACTGCCAAAATAGAGCTGGTAATGAAAGCCCAGGCAATGAATATTCCGATCATCAGCAGTATGGGAGCCGGCAACAAACTGGACGGAAGCCAGTTCCGTGTTGCAGATATCTATGAAACCAAAGTCTGCCCGTTGGCAAAAGTGATGCGGAGAGAATTGAAGAAACGGGGTGTTCCAAAACTGAAGGTCGTTTATTCTGAGGAAAAGCCCATAAGACCCATTGAAGATATGTCCATCAGCTGCCGGACGAACTGCATTTGTCCTCCGGGGGCACAGCACAAATGTACTGAAAGAAGAGATATTCCGGGAAGTGTAGCATTTGTGCCATCCGTTGCAGGCCTGATTATAGCAGGTGAAGTAGTCAAGGATCTGTGCGGGATCCGTTAATGCTGTCCCGAATAAAGCGGGATTCCCAGTGTATTGCGGTAAAAATGTTGATATGGTTTGAATATAACTGGGAGAACAGCGCAGCTAAGCGGCTTTCAGGTTGTCAGAAAATTCCGCCCAGCCGCTGCACTTGTCGGTGCAGGGCTGGGCTGTTGTTGTTTAACTTTACTTTGTGAAACAGCAGGAAATTGTAAAGGTTACTTATTGGAGAAAGCTATTAATATCTAAAGGAAAAATGAATTATACAGTTTTCATGGATTGTGGTACAATAGATATAGCATACTTTCTCTGTCACAATTAAATTATGGAGATGATGGTATGACATTAGTTCAGTTGAAATATGTGATTGCTGTAGCGGGAGAGCACTCGTTGAATGAAGCTTCCAAAAAGCTGTATATCTCTCAGCCAAGTCTGTCATCAGCAATTCATTCGCTGGAAAAGGAGGTCGGCTTTGATATATTCATTCGTTCTAAGAACGGAATCACACTTACCACCAAAGGAGCGGAATTTATTGGTTATGCCAAATCTGTCATCGAGCAGTTTGACATTTTAGATGCAAAGTACATATCCCAGGTTAATTTGAAAAAGCAGTTCAGCGTATCCATGCAGCATTATACCTTTGCAGTCAATGCCTTTGTAGAGCTGGTCAAGCAGTACGGAATGGATGAATATGAATTTGAAGTGCATGAAACCAAGACGCATGAAGTAATTGATAATGTAAAGAACCGCAAAAGTGAAATAGGAATTCTGTATCTGAATGACTATAACAGAAGTGTCCTTACCAAGATTTTTGCTGAAGCCGGATTAAAGTTTGAACCCCTGCTGGAATGCGGCATTTATGTGTATATGTGGAAGGGACACCCTCTTGCCGGCAAAACGGAAATTGCTTTGGAGGAACTGGAGGAATATCCCTGTCTGGCATTTGCCCAGGGGGAATATAACTCATTCTATTTTGCGGAAGAGGTAATGAGTACGTATCAGTATAAGCGTTTGATTCGGGCGAATGACAGAGCCACCTTGCTGAATCTTATGGTTGGACTGAACGGGTTCACATTATGCTCAGGCATTATATGTGAAGAGTTGAATGGAAGGGAGTATTGTGCCGTGAAGCTAACATCGGATGAAAAAATGACCATCGGATATATTTCACGCAAAGACGCTGTATTAAGTGCAATCGGTGAAAAATATCTGGAGGAAATTGCAAAATACAAGGATAAATCGCTGACATAGCAAGGAGGAAACCTATCATGGAGAGGGCAATTGACACAAAGTGTTTGCACCTGGAAGAGGAGGAAGGCTGCAGCAATCATTATGGATCCATCAGCTATCCCATTTACCAGACTGCAACCTATGCACACCCGGGAGTTGGAAGAAGCACCGGATATGACTATTCCCGGCTTCAGAATCCAACCCGGGAACAGTTGGAAAAAGTAGTTGCAGCATTGGAAAACGGAACGGATGCCTTTGCGTTTTCGTCCGGTATGGCGGCCATTGCGCTGCTGATGGAGCTGTTCCGGCCGGGGGACCATCTGATTGTGGACGCGGACCTTTATGGAGGAAGCATACGGCTGTTCCAAAATGTGTCCGAGAAAAACGGTGTAACATTTTCCAGCATCGACTGCTGCAAGGAGGATGTGGAACAGTATATCAATGCCAATACGAAGGCGGTCTATATTGAGACACCAACCAATCCAATGATGAATGTAACTGATATTGCAGCCCTTTCTGCCATTGCGAAACGGCATGGCTTGCTGCTGATTGTGGATAATACATTTCTGTCGCCTTATTTTCAGAATCCTTTGGATCTTGGCGCAGATATAGTGGTACACAGCGGAACGAAATATCTTGGCGGACATAACGATACGCTGGCAGGCTTTCTGGTTACCAACAGAAAGGATATCGGTGAAAAAATTGCTTTTCTGATAAAAACCACCGGAGCAGGACTTGCGCCGTTTGACAGCTGGCTCCTTCTCCGCGGCGTGAAAACACTCGGTGTCCGCATGGAAAAAGCGCAGGCCAACGCCATAGCAATCGCAGACTGGCTAAAGAAGCAAAAGGCGGTCACAAAGGTAATCTACCCCGGTCTTCCGGAGCATCCGGGATATGCAATTATGAAAAGGCAGGCAAGAGGCTTCGGTGCCATGCTGACCTTCCAGCTCGAAAGCAAGGCGTTTGCTCTGGTAATTCTGGAAAAAGTGCGCATGATTAAATTTGCAGAAAGCCTGGGAGGCGTGGAAACACTGATTACTTACCCGACGACGCAGACGCATGCGGATGTTCCGGAGGAGATCCGTGAGAAAAACGGCATTACAGAAACAACCCTCAGGCTTTCGGTCGGAATTGAAAATATAAAGGATCTGCTGTTTGAATTAGATAAGGTATTTCGTGAGATAGAAGGAGAACTGTATGGCGGAGAGAAATCTTGACTTTAACAAAGTGATAGACAGAAGGAACACAAGGTGCTTGAAATATGATTTTGCCAAAAGAAGGGGCATGCCGGAGGATGTACTGCCGTTATGGGTGGCAGATATGGATTTTGAAACCTCCTCCTATATTGAGGATGCGCTTATTGAAAGGGCAAAGCACGGTATTTTCGGGTACAGCGAGGTGCAAACGCCCTATTTTGAAATCGTAAGAGACTGGATGAAAAAGCATCACAACTGGGATGTCAGTCAGAAATGGCTTGTGAAAACACCGGGTGTTGTCTTTGCCCTTGCAATGGCGGTAAAAGCATATACCCAACCAGGCGATGGCGTACTGCTGCAGCTTCCGGTTTATTATCCTTTTTCAGAAGTCATTGAGGACAATGGACGAAAGGTCGTAAGCAATACCCTGTACCTTGGGGACGACAATCGGTATCATATTGATTTCGAGGACTTTGAGAAAAAGATTATTAATGAAAAAATCAAGCTGTTTTTTCTTTGCAGTCCCCATAATCCGGTGGGAAGAGTGTGGACGGAGTCAGAACTTACAAGACTTGGTGATATCTGTGTAAAGCACGGTGTTATTGTGGTGAGCGATGAGATTCATCAGGATTTTGTATTCCAGGGCAGGCACCATGTATTTGCGGGTCTGAAAAAGGAATTTGAGGATATCAGCATTACCTGCACCTCTCCCAGCAAGACGTTCAATCT
>CAZXVI010000067.1:0-6375 GCA_964644275.1 uncultured Ruminococcus sp.
AACGGCAAGGTTACAAAGGTAAACGCAATCCCCGGTCATTCCCTGACTATCGGCGCACTGGGTGTATTCATCCTGTGGCTGGGCTGGTACGGATTCAACGGTGCGGCTGCCACCACTGCTTCTGAGCTGGCATCCATCTTCCTGACAACAACCATTGCTCCTGCCGTTGCTACCTGCACAACCATGATTTATACCTGGATTAAGAACGGCAAACCCGATGTTTCTATGTGTCTGAATGCTTCCCTTGCGGGTCTGGTTGGCGTAACCGCTGGCTGTGCAGCATTTGATGCCATTGGTGCAGCCGTTGTCGGAGTTGTATCCGGCATTCTGGTTGTCGTTGTAGTGGAATTCCTGGATCTGAAGCTGCATATTGACGATCCTGTCGGTGCAGTGGGTGTCCATATGGCAAACGGTATCTGGGGTACGCTGGCAGTCGGACTTCTGGCAAATCCTGATGCGCCTGCCGGTCTGGACGGACTGTTCTATACAGGTTCCGTGAAGCAGCTGGGTGTGCAGACACTGGGTGTACTGACTGTAGGTGTCTATGCTGCAGTGATGATGGCAATTACCTTTGCAGTAATTAAGAAAACCCATGGCCTCCGTGCATCTGCTGAGGATGAGATTGCCGGACTGGATCTGACAGAGCATGGCTTGCCCAGTGCGTATGCGGATTTCGCACCGGCAGTTGAGAAGTACGCTGATTTCGGCGCTGCAGAATCCATTACAGCAGTTACCGGCGATACACCTCCGGCAGAAGCAGTTACGGTACAGAAGATGCCGTCCTTTACTGATACTGAGGGCACACCGAAATTCACCAAGATTGAGATTGTCTTCAAGGAAGAAAAGCTCTATGCATTGAAGGATGCCATGAACAAGCTTGGTATCACCGGAATGACCGTATCCCATGTATTGGGCTACGGTGTGCAGAAGGGCAGACAGAAGTACTACAGAGGTGTTGCGGTGGATACCAATCTTTTGCCAAAGGTACAGGTTGACATCGTTGTCAGCAAGGTGCCTGTCCGGGATGTTATTGAAACGGCAAAGAAGGTGCTTTACACTGGTCACATCGGCGACGGCAAGATCTTCGTCTATGATGTTGAGAATGTAGTCAAGGTAAGAACCGGTGAAGAAGGCTTCGCTGCTCTTCAGGATATGGAGTAAGAACAAAATAAAAATGCATAAAACGTAATTCCGGATATTCCTGCGAGGTACCGCCGCCTGCCGGGGCGGCGGCATTTCGCTTTGTTTTGTGGGAACCTCTGAAATTCTTTAGAGGTGGAGCGTGGGAGAAGTCCCACAGAATCCGCCTTTTTTTCAGTTTCCCAATTAAATAAACAGGGTTTCAGGGATTATCGTATTGCATTTTAATGTAATGGAGGAACTGTTATGTGTTCAATTATTGGTTACTGCGGCAAACCCGTTTCCCTGGAGGCGTTCCGGGAAGGCTTCGACCGCACCATTTCAAGAGGACCGGACGATACAAAAATTGTTGAAGCCGGCGATGGTCTGCTGGGATTTCATAGACTTGCAATTATGGGACTGCACCCGGAGGGCATGCAGCCCTTTGCACTGGACGGCAGCTATGTTGTCTGCAACGGCGAGATCTATGGCTTTGCAAAGCTAAAGGAAGCGCTTGCCGGAAAATATACCTTCGTCAGCGAATCGGACTGTGAAGTGCTACTGCCCCTGTATCGGGAATACGGCACGGACATGTTCGGTATGCTGGATGCGGAATTTGCCTGTATCATTTATGACGGGGAGAGCGGCGAATTCCTTGCTGCCCGTGACCCCATCGGCATTCGTCCTCTGTATTACGGCTATGATTCTGCCGGAACCATTGTTTTTGCAAGTGAGGCCAAGAACCTTGTAGGCATTGCAGATAAAATCATGCCCTTCCCGCCGGGACATTATTACCGCCGCGGTGAATTTGTCTGCTACTGTGATATTGCCAGAGCGGACGTAATCTGCCATGATGACCTGGAAACCGTTTGTAGGAACATTCGTGACAAGCTGGTAGCCGGTGTGGAAAAGCGTCTTGTAGCAGATGCCAGAGTTGGATTCCTGTTATCCGGCGGACTGGATTCCTCCCTTGTGTGCTCCATTGCTGCCAAGAAGAGCAGTACGCCCATCCGGACCTTTGCCATTGGTATGAGTGAGGATGCCATTGATCTGAAATATGCCAAGGAAGTGGCGGACTATATCGGAAGCGATCACACCGAAGTGATCATTACCAAGGAGGATGTACTCTCTTCTCTGGAAACCGTTATCCAGATTCTGGGTACCTTTGATATTACTACTATCCGTGCCAGCATGGGAATGTACCTGATCTGCAAGGCGATTCATGAGCAGACTGATATCCGTGTACTGCTGACGGGTGAAATTTCCGATGAACTTTTCGGCTATAAGTATACGGACTTTGCTCCGGATGCTCAGGCGTTCCAGAAGGAAGCAGAAAAGCGGATCCGGGAGCTGCACATGTATGACGTGCTCAGAGCTGACCGCTGTATTTCCGTGAATTCCCTGGAGGCACGAGTGCCCTTCGGCGATCTGGATTTTGTCAGATATGTCATGTCCGTGGATCCTGAAATGAAGATGAACAAATACGGCAAGGGCAAGTATCTGCTGCGCCATGCATTTGAAGGGGATTATCTGCCCAACGATATTCTCTACCGGGAAAAAGCAGCCTTCTCCGATGCAGTGGGGCATTCCATGGTGGATTATCTCAAGGAATATGCAGCAGATTACTATACGGATGAGGAATTTGAGCAGCGCTGCCGGAACTATACCCATGCACGTCCCTTTACCAAGGAATCCCTGCTGTACCGTGAAATCTTTGAAAAGTATTATCCCGGCCAGGGAGAAATGATTGTGGATTTCTGGATGCCCAACAAGGAGTGGGAGGGCTGTAATGTGGATGATCCCTCTGCAAGAGTACTTTCCAACTACGGCGACAGCGGAAAATAATAGAAGGGAATCCCTGAAAATTCTGTTTTTAGAGAGGCGGGCGTGGGGCGCAGCCCCACAAACAGCCCCATCTTCTCTTATTTCAAATATAGTTTCTGGATTTTTAGAGGTTTCCACAAGATACAGTATAAGGAGGAACTGCAATGGCAAAGTATATTTTTGTGACGGGCGGTGTGGTTTCCGGTCTGGGCAAGGGCATCACAGCGGCATCACTGGGGCGTCTGCTGAAAGCTAGGGGACTGAAGGTGGCAGCACAGAAGCTGGATCCCTATATCAATGTGGATCCCGGCACCATGAGCCCCTATCAGCACGGCGAGGTATTTGTAACTGAGGACGGCGCGGAAACGGACCTGGATCTGGGGCATTATGAACGATTTATTGATGAAAATCTCAACAAGTACTCCAACCTCACTACAGGAAAAGTGTACTGGAATGTGCTTAACAAGGAGCGAAGGGGAGAATACCTTGGTTCTACAGTACAGGTGATTCCCCATATTACCGGTGAAATTAAAGAATTTGTTTACAGTGTAGCAGAAAAAACCCAGGCCGATGTGGTGATTACAGAAATCGGAGGCACCATCGGCGATATTGAATCCCAGCCCTTTATTGAGGCGGTGCGCCAGGTTTCTCTGGAGGTTGGCAAGGAAAACAGTCTGTTCATTCATGTCACCCTTGTTCCCTTCCTGAAAGGCTCCGATGAGCACAAATCGAAGCCCACACAGCACTCCGTTAAGGAGTTGCAGGGGATGGGAATTGCTCCCGATATCATTGTCCTGCGCTGCGACGAACCCCTGGAGCCGTCGATTTTCCAGAAAATTGCCCTGTTCTGCAATGTCAAGCCGGACTGTGTCATTGAAAATATCACCCTCCCCAATCTGTATGAAGCGCCTTTGATGCTGGAGCAGTCCCAGTTCTCTTCCGTTGTCTGCCGTGAGCTGCATATTGATGCACCGGATCCTGACCTGACGGAATGGAAGCAGATGGTAACGCACATCCAGGAGCAGAAGCAGTCCGTGACCATTGCCATCGCAGGCAAGTATGTGCAGCTGCATGACGCCTATCTGTCCGTGGCAGAAGCATTGCGCCATGCCGGGTATGCCAACGGCATGGATGTCCAGATCCGCTGGATTGATACGGAAGAACTGATGCCGGAAAATCTTTCCGAGCGGCTCAGCGGTCTTGACGGAATCGTCATTCCCGGCGGCTTCGGCAAGCGGGGCATCGAGGGAATGGTGCTTGCCGCCGATTATGCCAGAAAAACAAAGCTGCCCTATCTGGGAATCTGCCTTGGCATGCAGATTGCTGTCATTGCATTTGCCCGGTATGTGGCTGGGATTGCCGATGCCGATTCCGGTGAATTTGAGGAGCATTGCGCCCATAAGGTGATTGATTTCATGCCCGGTCAGAGCGGCAGTGTGGACAAGGGCGGAACCCTCCGGCTGGGGGCATATCCCTGTCTGATCCGGAAGGATACGGTCATGGCAGAATGCTACCAGTCCCTGCGCATCAGCGAACGGCACCGCCATCGCTATGAATTCAACAATGATTACCGTGAAACTCTGGAGCAGGCAGGGTTGGTGATCAGCGGCACCTCACCCGACGGCAGGCTTGTGGAAACGGTGGAAATTCAGGATCATCCGTTCTATGTGGGGGTACAGTACCATCCTGAATTCAAAAGCCGTCCCACCAGACCCCATCCGTTGTTTTGCGGGCTGGTAAAGGCAGCTGCAGGGAGGGATTGAGATGAGCATCCATGAAGAATGCGGCGTGTTCGGTGTATTTTCCCCCGCTCCTGCGGATGTGGCGCAGCTTGCCTACTATGGGCTCTATACCCTCCAGCACCGGGGACAGGAGAGCTGCGGTATTGTGGTCAATGATGATGGCTTGTTCTTTTCCCACAAGGATCTGGGATTGGTAGGGGATGTATTCTCACCGGAGGTGATGGCACGGTTTCCCCATGGCACCATGGCAGTGGGGCATGTGCGCTACGGCACTACCGGAAAAAACAGCCGCCGGAACTGCCAGCCCATTGAGGTCAACCATCAAAAGGGCAAGATGGCAGTTGCGCATAACGGCAACCTGAGCAATGCATGGCAGCTGCGCAATACGCTGGAGCTTTCCGGTGCGATTTTTCATACCACCAGCGATACGGAAACAATTGCCTATGTTGTGACAAAGGAACGTCTCACAGCACCTTCCATTGAAGAAGCGCTGAGCAGAGCCATGTACACCCTGGATGGTGCATATTCTCTTGTACTGATGTCCTCCGCCAAGCTGATTGCAGCAAGGGATCCCTATGGCTTCCGTCCCCTTTGCTACGGCAAAATGAAGGACGGTACCTATATCGTGGCTTCCGAAAGCTGTGCGCTGGCAGCAGTGGGGGCACAGCTGGAGCGTGAGCTGCTGCCGGGAGAAATCCTGGTGTTCAGCCAGAGCGGCGTGGAATCCCGCAGGGAGCATTGTGACAGAAAGCAGCCGAAGTTCTGTGTATTTGAATATATCTACTTTGCAAGGCCGGATTCCGTCATTGACGGCGTTTCGGTTCATCATGCAAGAAAGCGTGCCGGCAGAATCCTGGCACAGGAGCATCCTGTGGAGGCAGATGCCGTTATCGGCGTACCGGATTCCGGACTGGATGCGGCACTGGGCTATGCCCAGGCATCCGGAATACCCTACAGCATGGGGCTTATGAAGAACCGCTACATTGGCAGAACCTTTATCTCGCCCGGACAGGAAAGCCGGATGAATCAGGTGAAAATCAAGCTCAGACCCGTAGAGGAATGCGTTGCCGGAAAACGGATTGTACTGATTGATGATTCCATTGTACGGGGTACAACCAGCGGACAGATTGTAGGGTTGCTGCGTGATGCAGGCGCAAAGGAGATTCATATGCGGATTTCGTCGCCGCCGTTTCTGTGGCCCTGCTATTACGGAACAGACATTGATTCCAGAGAGCACCTGATTGCATGTCACCATGCTACGGAGGAAATTGCAGCCATGATCGGTGCGGACAGTCTTGGGTATCTACCGGTGGAACGGCTTCAGGAGATGGCAGGGAATGAAAACCTCTGTACTGCCTGCTTTGACGGATCATATCCAACTGAAATTCCGCCGGAAAACAGCAAGGATCGTTTTGAACGCAGGCTGTCAGAGATCCGGTAATATGAAAAAAACTGCTGTTGCGTTAGCAACAGCAGTTTCAGCTTGTCGATCAAGTGGCAGTTTCGTAACATTTGCCCACCACCTAACCTCTTCCCTGAAGGGAGGGGGAATGATAGGGGGTCTCCGCACCTGACAGGTGCCCGTCCCCTCTGCCGCTTTGCGGCATCTCCCCACTCCGTGGGGAGTCACCCTCAACCCCGAGAAGGGCTGCGCCCTTTCAACCTGCTCACTTATCTTAAGTTGTTGGCA
>CAZXVI010000068.1:0-5176 GCA_964644275.1 uncultured Ruminococcus sp.
GAATGCTTTCCCAATTCCGGGAAAGCATTCTTATTATACGGCTATTCGCTTGCTACAGCTTCGTTCGTCTCCGATGCGTCCTCCGTGTGAAGGAATACTGCCGCTGTATCCTCCAGCGTGACAGCCGCTTCTGAATTGTAGACGGCAATCATTTCTTCCGCTGTCGTATAGTTTTCTGAGTACTTTCCCTCCTCGTCAATGAGGTATTCCCCGTACCAGAGTCCGAAAAAGCTCCAGATACAGTTATCACGGAACATATCATTCATATCCGGCACACTGCTGCACTCGCTGAGAGCAAGCATTTTTTTGCCGCCAGTCATTCTGGAAAGCAGTACATACTGCTCGTAGCGGCTGCTGTATGCTTCATCCGCCGGCAGATAGATATCCATGGAGGCAATATCATACATTCCCTCATCAACCAGATAAGCCTCGTCCTCACTCTGCCCGTTCCAGATCCAGATCAGGTTGTGAATTTCATGGTACTCGGTCAGCCGGGAATAAAGTAGCTCCCAGAGCCACTGGTAGGCTTCTGCACCATCCGCTCCCCACCAGTACCAGTCTCCGCTGGCCTCATGGAGGGGTCTCCAGAGTACGGGAACATCCGCTTCTGCAAGGGGCTGGAGTGCTTCCGCAATACTATCAATATCATGAAGAATCCTATGGCACTCTTCTGTGATCGTCCCCTCTTCCAGAAGTGCATCAATCTCCCCCTGGGTCAGCAGTGCCACATTCTCCTCCGTTACTGCAGAGGCCAGAGAAAAATCCGTTTCCTCTGCATAGACGGAGCTGACACCCATGGGTGCATCCCAGTACCACATCAGCCCTACGATACCGCCCCGTTCAGCCCAGTCCAGGCACGCCTGTATGGCAGCTCCCTCTTCAGCGGTGCTGTTTTCCGTATAGCCCTGCAGATCACCAAAACGGATAGCAGGATATTTTCCTGTCTGCTGGTAGATCAGATCCAGCTCCGTGTTGCTGTCCGTTGCTGCATACTGCCCGGTAATGACCTTATTGCCGTAATTCTCGCTGAGGAACGACATCAGCGCCTTCGCATTCTCCGATGCATTTTCATCGCTGAGCTCATAGCTGTTGCTGTATTCCATTTCATACATCTCAGTGTATTCGGTGATTTCAAAGTAATCCAGAGAAAAGCCGCCGTCAATTTCCTCAATGGACAGGGTAATCTCTCCCTCCGGAAGATAGATACCGGAATAGGTGACACGAACAAAATTGCCTGCCTGGTCAATGGTAAATTCCCCCACCCGGCTGCCGTTAAGCAGCAGTGCATTGGTGACAACCGTATCGGCGCAGACACTGATAGTCAGATCGTAGTGCTGGGCAGCAGGCACTTCAATGGTTGCGGTCACGCTGTCGCCTTCATTGCAGGCAAAGCCGGTCAGATAGCCTTCTCCGCTGAATCCCTGCCGCAGGCTTTCCACCTCCAGCAGACCGGTATAGTCCGCGTCCTCCGCTTCCACACGGATTTCCACATGCTCTTCATCAATGGGCGGAACATCCAGCTCCACTGTAGGATAATTCGGACCGGTAATTCCTGTTGCTTCCTCCAGGATGCTGGTTTCGCCAGTCAGGGAAGCTGCCTGAGTATCCGCCATTATCTGAGCATCGGAGGTCTCCGGTGCACTGACAGTATTGCCGGAACATGAAACCGCACAGACAATGATCACTGCTGCCAGGATAATAACCGCTGCTGACACCAGAATCCATTTTTTTCGTTCCATTCTTCACACTCCTATGCCTTGATGCGGTAAAGCGCACCGCTCTGGGTTTCAAACCGGACAACACCATCCCGGAGTTCCGCAGAAACCGGTATATCCCCTGCTCCCTGGACGCTGACCACGGTATTGGTACGCAGACAGCAGGGATTGCCGCAAAGGGAGAGGATTTCTGCTGTTGCAAGCGTTCCGTTTTCCCAGGTCATAGAAACTTCAAAGCCGCCCCTTGCACGCAGGCCGCTGATACTGCCGCTTTCCCAGGTTTTGGGCAAGGCAGGAAGCAGATGAAGTTCTCCGCTGTGGCTCTGGAGCAGAGCCTCGGCAATACCGGCGCTTCCGCCGAAATTGCCATCAATCTGGAAGGGCGGGTGGGAATCCAGCAGGTTGGGATTGGTGGAATGGGACAGGAGCTTGCGCAGATTTTCATATACCATATCCGCATCGTGAAGTCTTGCCCACATATTGATGATCCAGGCGCAGCTCCAGCCGGTGTGGCCGCCCCCATGAATGAGACGCCGGATCATGGTGGCTCTTGCCGCATCTGCCAGCTTCGGAGTTTTCTGGGGAGAGATCAGATCCGCCGGATGCAGGGCAAAGAGCTGGGAAATATGGCGGTGACCGATTTCCACCTCGTCATAGTCCTCCGCCCACTCCATAATCTGTCCGTACTTTCCGATGCTGATGGGCGGAAGCTGCTCCAGCATGTCTTTCAGAATCGCTGCAAAGTCCTGCTTCTCTCCCAGGATTTCAGATGCGGCAATAACATTCCGGAACAGAACAGTAATTATCTGCGTATCCATGGAGGGACCGATGCAGAGGCTCCCCTTGGTGCCGCTTTTGGTAAGATAGGTATTCTCCGGAGAAACGGAAGGGCCCGTCACAAGCTGCCCCTGCTTGTTTCTGAAAAGATAATCGGTAAAAAATTCTGCCGCCTCACACATGGCATCAAAGTGTTCCTTCAGGAATTCCCTGTCCTGGGTAAACTGATAATGCTCAAAAATATGCAGACAGAGCCATGCGGCACCCATGGGCCAGATGGTGGCCGGCATCCAGAGATCCTGGGGTGCACAATCTCCCCAGATATCCGTATTATGGTGACAGCAGAAGCCCCTTGCATGATACATTTCCCGTGCAACCTTCCTGCCGTGGGGACGCATCCGCTCAATGAGGTCAAACAGAGGCAGATGACATTCAGAGAGATTGCCGCTCTCCGCCCCCCAGTAATTCATCTGGGTATTGATATTGATGGTAAAGCGGCTGCCCCAGGCAGGCCACATATCCTGGTTCCAGATTCCCTGCAGGTTCATGGGCTGTGAACCGGGACGGCTTCCTGCAATCATTAGGTATCTTCCATAATTATAGTACAGTACAGCGAGACGGCTGTCATAAATATGTCCCTGGCATTCCAGACCGTCCTCCTGATTGCCACGGAGCCGGAGAAGCCGTTCATCCGTAGGGAGCTTTTCGGCTTCACCGTCACTGTTATCGGGCATGGTGAATTTCACACGCTGATAAAGTGCCTGATAATCTGCTGTATGCTCTGCCAGAAGCTTTGCCGCCAGTGCGGATACATCCTCCCCTCCCTCCAGAGCAGCATGCAGGCATTCCAGTGCTTTCTCACGATAGGCATCCCCATGATAGAAGCTGGTTTCTGCTGACAAGAGCAGAAGCGCTTCATCTGCGCCGGTGATCTGGAGGGCATTGCCGATGGTTTCCACCGTACCGCCCTTAGCAAGAGCCGTCATTCCCGCTGCAAAGAAAATACCGTCCCGGCTGCCCGTACCGCCAGTATATAAAATTGTATTCGGTTCCACCGGACGGTTGTCGTCATAATAATCCTCACGGCCGTCAATGGATGCAGAAAAGTCCAGCTTTCCCGGCTGGCTGCCCTGCAGATGGATTACCATGAGCTGTGCCGGATGGGACACAAAGACCCTCCGGGTAAAAGTCACGCCGGCATCATCCCGGAACCGCACCTCTGCCACTGCCTGGCTGAGATCCAGGCTGCGCAGGTATTCTCTTGCCTTTCCGGTAAATCCAAAATAGATGGTCAGCTCCCCCAGTGGCATGTAATGACGGGAATTGGGGGTTACCCCCTGCATCTTCTGGAATGCAATCTTCTCCGCCTCTTCAATTTTCTCCTCCATCAGCAGACTCCGGATTTCCTGCAGTCCCTCATAGGCTCTGGGATTGATCCGTTCCCGCATACCGCCGGAATAAATGGAATCCTCATTGAGCTTGATAGTTTCCTTGGCTGCACCGCCGAACACCATACCGCCGATTCTGCCGTTGCCGACAGGGAGCGCATGATCAAAATCCGGAGCTGCTTTTTTGTACCAGAGTACTTGTTCTGTATTCATAGCTTCCTCCTGCTTCATTGCCGCCATTCCCTATGAATGTCCAATACCCATCCGGCTGTTCATTCCCGGACTGTTCAAATTTAGGTAACCTCTAAAAACCCCTTGTTTTTGAAATTAAAGAAGTATGAAAGGTGGATTTTGTGGGGCTTCGCCCCGCACCCCACCTCTAAAAACAATTTTTTTGAGGTTCCCTTTATTATAGCATAATTGGCTGTCGAATGCAAGGAAAGCCGGGAAGTTTCAGAAAAATAGCCAAAATTATATGTTATTTTCCTTTGAATATGACGGGATTGCAAAGAATTTCCAGAGTTATTCCGGCAGTTTGGTCATATTTCCGGATCAAAAAAAGGGATTTGACCGCAAAGGGGTCAAATCCCGTCCCACACAATCCCTTACGCCGATAGAGTCGGCGTAAAGGATTCGTATCATTAGGCAGCATCCATAATTTCTTCCAGCACAAATCTTCCGTTCTGATAATCCACCCGGAGTGTCGTACCCGGCGCCGGGTCGCTGGCAATGATGTGCTTGGCAATCATAGTTTCCAGCTTCCGCTGCAGATAGCGCTTCAAAGGTCTTGCACCGTAGCTAACATCGTAGCCGCCTTCCACAATGGCTTCCTTGGCTGCTTCGGTTACCGTAATATCCAGCTGCTTGTCAGAAAGTCTTCGGCGCAGATCCTCCAGCAGAAGATCCACAATCTTGAAGATTTCCGTACGCTGCAGGGGCTTGTAGAATACAATTTCATCCAGACGATTGAGGAATTCCGGACGGAACTGCTGACGCAGCAGCGTATTCACCTGCTCCCTTGCCGTTTCCGAAATTTCGCCGTTTTCCTCCACACCCTCCAGAATATAGGGGGAACCCAGATTGGAGGTCAGAATAATAATGGTATTCTTGAAGTCCACCGTTCTGCCCTGGGAATCGGTGATTCTGCCGTCGTCCAGCACCTGGAGAAGGATATTGAATACATCGGGATGTGCCTTCTCCACTTCATCCAGCAGGAGCACGCAGTAGGGCTTGCGGCGCACCGCCTCCGTCAGCTGGCCGCCCTCCTCATAGCCCACATATCCGGGAGGCGCGCCG
>CAZXVI010000068.1:5186-5972 GCA_964644275.1 uncultured Ruminococcus sp.
ACTCACTCATATCAATGCGCACCATGTTGTTTTCGTCATCAAAGAGTGCCTGTGCCAGTGCTTTGGCAAGCTCCGTCTTGCCTACGCCCGTAGGTCCCAGGAACAAGAAGGAACCAATGGGCTTATCCGGATCCTGAATTCCAGCACGGGAGCGGAGGATGGCCTCGCTGACCTTTTCCACTGCCTCGTCCTGACCGATCACTCTCTGGTGGAGAATGTCCTCCAGGCGCAGGAGTTTTTCACGCTCGCCCTCCATGAGCTTTGCAACAGGAATTCCCGTCCATCTGCACACGATCTTGGCAATCTCCTCCTCCGTGACCTTATCACGCAGAAGGGTTTCCTTGGCGGAGGATTGCTCTGCCAGCGCTTCCTGCTCTGACAGCTCCTTCTGGAGTGCGGGCAGTTTGCCGTATTTCAGCTCCGCTGCCTTGTTCAGATCATACTCACGCTCCGCCTGCTCTATTTGTGCATTCAAGGACTCAATCTCCTCACGGAGCTTCTGCACCTTGGAAATACCCGTGCGCTCATTCTCCCATCTTGCCTTCATTTCTGCAAACTGTTCCCGGAGGTGCGCAAGCTCCTTCTGGATTTCTGCCAGATGCTCCTGGGACAGCTTGTCGGTCTCTTTTTTCAAGGCGGTCTCCTCAATTTCCAGACGGATCATCTGACGGGAAATATCATCCAGCTCCGTGGGCATGGAGTCCATTTCGGTACGAATCATGGCACATGCCTCATCCACCAGGTCAATCGCCTTGTCCGGCAGGAAACGGTCTGTAATATAACGGT
>CAZXVI010000069.1:0-5394 GCA_964644275.1 uncultured Ruminococcus sp.
AACCTGCTGGGTAAGCGTGTTGACTACTCCGGACGTTCGGTTATCGTCGTAGGACCTGAGCTGAAAATGTATCAGTGCGGTCTGCCGAAGGAAATGGCTCTGGAGCTGTTCAAGCCCTTCGTACTGAAGCGTCTGGTGGATACCAAGGTGATCGCTAATATCAAGAGCGCAAGAAAGATGGTTGACCGTGCCTCCGAGGAAGTATGGGATGCACTGGAACATGTCATCAAGGGACACCCGGTTCTGCTCAACCGTGCGCCCACCCTGCACCGTCTGGGTATTCAGGCATTTGAGCCGATTCTGGTAGAAGGCCGCGCACTGAAGCTGCATCCTCTGGTTTGCTCTGCATTCAATGCGGACTTCGACGGCGACCAGATGGCCGTACACCTTCCCCTGTCCGCCGAAGCACAGGCAGAAGCCCGTTTCCTGATGCTGGCTGCCAACAATCTGCTCAAGCCCTCTGACGGACGTCCTGTTGCCGTTCCCTCACAGGATATGGTTCTGGGTTCCTATTATCTGACCATGCTCAAACCCGGTGAAAAGGGCGAAGGTAAGTGCTTCCGTGATGTCAATGAGGCACTGATGGCATATAACGAGGGGGATGTTTCCCTCCACGCTCCCATCAAGGTTCGCATTACAAAGGACGTTGCTGAAAAGAAGCTTTCCAAGATTATTGACTGCACCATCGGCCGTCTGATCTTCAATGAAAATATCCCCCAGAATCTGGGCTATGTGGACAGAACCAATTCTGACAAACAGTTTGACCTGGAAATTTCCTTCCTGGTCGGCAAGAGCCAGCTCTCCGAAATCATTGAGCGCTGCATTAAAATCCATGGCACCACCACTACCTCCGAGGTTCTGGACAGAGTCAAGGCACTGGGCTTTAAATACTCCACAAAGGCGGCAATTACGGTTGCTGTCTGCGATGCAACCATTCCTCCGCAGAAGAAGGAAATTCTGGAAGCTGCCGATGCAGAGATTGAAGAAATTACCCAGGAATACGATTACGGTTATATCTCCTCCATGGAGAAATCCAAACGTGTCATTGAAGTCTGGAACAAGGCAACCGATGATGTTACTGCTGCACTGAAGGCAAATCTCGGTAAATATAATCCCATCTTTATGATGGCGGACTCCGGTGCCCGTGGTAGTATCAGCCAGATCCGTCAGCTTGCTGGCATGCGTGGTCTGATTGCCAACACCTCCGGTACTACCATTGAAATTCCCATTCGTGCAAACTATCGTGAAGGTCTGAATATTCTGGAATACTTCATCTCCTCCCGTGGTGCCCGTAAGGGTCTGGCGGATACAGCACTGCGTACCGCAGACTCCGGTTACCTGACCCGTCGTTTGGTAGATGTTTCTCAGGATGTGATCATCCGTGAGCATGACTGCGGCACGGATGATGGTATTGAAATTTACGAAATCCGCAATGGCAAGGAAATCATTGAGCCAATGAAGGAACGTCTCATCGGCCGTTATCTGGCTGAGGATCTCCGTGATGCAGAATCCGGTGAACTCATCGTTTCCAAGAACAAGCTCATGACCGATACGGACGCACAGAAGATTACTGAGATGGGCATTGAGCGTATCCGTATCCGCTCTGTGCTGCGCTGCAAGTCCAAGCAGGGTGTATGCGCTAAGTGCTATGGCGCCAACCTTGCAAACGGCAATCTGGTTGCTGTGGGCGAAGCAGTCGGTATTATTGCTGCACAGTCCATCGGTGAACCCGGTACACAGCTGACCATGCGTACCTTCCACACCGGCGGTATTGCAAATGCGGAGGATATCACCCAGGGTCTTCCCCGTGTCGAGGAACTGTTTGAAGGCAGAAAGCCCAAGAATGCTGCCATTATCTCCGGCATTGACGGTACCGTTCACATCGAGGAGGTCAAGACCACACGGACTCTGATTGTCACCAATCAGGAAACTGCTGAATCCGAAACCCACATGATTCCCTACAACTATAAGATCCGTGTCCGTGAGGGCGAAGAAATCAAAAAGGGCGATCGTCTGACAGAGGGTAATATTTATCCCACAGATATTCTGAATGTACTGGGTACCAAGGCTGTACAGGATTATATCATCAGTGAAGTGCAGAAGGTATACCGTCTCCAGGGTGTTGATATCAACGATAAGCACATTGAGGTTATCGTTCGCCAGATGCTCCGCAAGGTTAAGGTTGAAGATTCCGGCAGCAGCTACCTGCTCCCCGGCACGCTTACTGATCGCAGAGAAATTGACACAATCAATGAAACCATTGCTGAGCGCATGGAAAGCGGAGAAACCGATCTGACCTTCATCACGACAACTCCGGTACTCCAGGGTATTACCAAGGCGGCATCCAGCTCTGATAGCTTCCTGTCCGCTGCCTCCTTCCAGGAAACCACAAAGGCATTGACCGACGCTGCCATCCGCGGCAAGGTTGATCACCTGCAGGGTCTGAAGGAAAATGTAATTATCGGTAAGCTCATTCCTGCCGGTACAGGTATGGATATTTATAACAATGTTCAGGTTGTAAAAAATCTCAAGCCTGAAAATACAGAACACACAGTAACGCCGCTGGCTCCTATAGTTTAAAAGCAATAATGCCTCCCTGTTCGCTGAACAGGGAGGCATTGAACTGTCGAAAAGTCCTCTGCAAGAGGCAGGTGGAGGTTATGCAGTACCATCCGCAAACTTTCCCCCTCCCTTCAGGGAAAGAGTTAGGGGGGCAAATTTTACAAAACTGCTGCTCTATTGATAAGCTGAATCAACCGCCCCCTGTTTGCAGAAGCAGGGGGCGGTTGATAGTATACTAATCCCTTTCATTCTGATAGCCAAAGTCTATCTGTATTTAGCCGACGTAGTCAGTGTAAGGGATTGCATAAAACGGGATTTGACCGCAAAACGGTCAAATCTGCGGCTGCCGCAGGCAGCTGCCCTCCAAGCTGTAACGTCTATTACTGTTTGAAGAATTCGTATTAAAACATATTGCGATAGTAAATTCTTGACAGAAGCATTTCATACATATTAAAGAATCTGCCTTCCTTATTGTCAACACCCGGACTGCAGAGCACCAGATTGCCCGGTTCCTTCTTATCAGTACGGAAAATAAGTGTACAGCTGACCCTGCTGCTGTCTTTTTGCTCTGCAAGCAGCCATTTGCCCTTATGCTTCCTGCAGAATGCACCTAAAATAGCTTCTTCTCCTTCATTGCTGCTGACTTCGATCATACTCATGCCCTGCAATGTGGGAGGCAGCTCTGCATCCTCCGGCGTCATAGCAACGGTGATTGCAGCATTCGCTTCATCCTGGCAATGCAGCGAAATCTCAATTTGCTGAAAATGACGTTTTTTCCGATAGCAGAGAACCAAAGCACACAGAACTGCCATAACAAATTCATCCGCATCGCCTTTGAGATATACCTGTTCCTCGCACAAATCCATCTCAAGTGCCGCACAGGAACGAAGAATGTCACGTACTCTCTGGTAGATTGTGCGCATTAATCCATTTACATAAAAACATTGGCAATCCCTTTGATCACACTCCAGGCGGTCAATTTCCTTTTGCAGGAATGCCATACGATAAATCCGATAACAATTTCCGATCAGAATATTCAGCAGAGAAGTCTGATCATACATCTCACGTTCCTCCATCTCTGCATAAAGCGCATGGCAGGCAGAAGTCATGGACTGAACGGAAGCAGTAATTGCATTCACATCCATCCGAAGAGATTTGCCGGGTGCAGCGGAAGGATAAATCTCTGCAATCCGGTAACCATCCTTCTTATTGCATAACAGCCGGCATTCGTAAAGCTTATGATTCGTAAAAAAATGATAAACACCATTCTCCTCATGATCCGGCGTCAGTCCTAACATTCCAGGCAATTCTTTAACCGGAAACTCAGGATGATTGGACCATTGAACCTCCCAGTTCAAATCCAGAATCTGTACAATGGTTTTACTATGTTCATAGCAGTGCTGCAGCGTCTCTAATAGCTTCTGTTCCACCCGTTTCTCCCCTTCATGAAATAAAATTCTAACAAAAATCGACTACTATCCATCAGAATTATTTGATTTTGATCAAAAAACGAGAAATAAATGATTAAAAAAGTATTTTTAACTAAAGAGTATTAAAGATCAAAATAACTGACGAATATCGACAAAAGTTTATCAATAATATTATACTGGTTTTTTTAATAAATGTAAAGTGAAAGTCTGCGTTTTTTTGCGTATATGGGAAAGATTGTGCAAAACATCCAATGTCGATATTCCGCATTTGTTCAAAATGTTGATTTTCTACAGAAGAGAAAAAAAGTTGATATTTTTTTATCAAAGGACTTGCATTTTTTTTGAATTTGGTGTACAATAAAGGTATAAAAATTTAGGAGGTATATCCAATGTCAGTAAAAGTTGCTATTAATGGTTTTGGTAGAATCGGTCGTCTGGCTTTCAGACAGATGTTCGGTGCAGAGGGCTATGAGGTAGTTGCAATCAACGACCTGACTAAGCCTTCCATGCTTGCACAGCTGCTGAAGTATGATACAGCACAGGGCGGTTACTGCGGTAGAATCGGCGAAAATCTGCACACAGTTGAAGCAGATGATGAAGCAGGTACAATCACAGTTGACGGCAAGACTCTGACAATCTACGCTAAGGCAAATGCTGCTGAGCTGCCTTGGGGTGAGCTGGGCGTTGATGTTGTTCTTGAGTGCACAGGTTTCTATTGTTCCAAGGCAAAGAGCCAGGCTCACATTGATGCAGGCGCTAAGAAGGTTGTTATTTCTGCTCCGGCAGGCAATGATCTCCCCACAATCGTATTCTCTGTTAACGAGAACACTCTGACAACTGAGGACACCATCATTTCTGCTGCTTCCTGCACCACGAACTGCCTTGCTCCTATGGCTAAGGCTCTGAACGATTATGCTCCTATCCAGAGCGGTATCATGAGCACAATTCATGCTTACACAGGTGATCAGATGATTCTTGACGGTCCTCAGAGAAAGGGTGACTTAAGAAGATCCCGTGCAGGCGCTGTTAACATCGTTCCTAACAGCACAGGCGCAGCTAAAGCTATTGGTTTAGTTATTCCTGAGTTAAATGGTAAGTTAATCGGTTCCGCTCAGCGTGTTCCTACTCCTACAGGTTCTACAACAATCTTAGTAGCAACAGTTGAGAAGTCCGTAACAAAAGAAGAGATCAATGCGGCTATGAAAGCAGCAGCTACAGAGTCCTTCGGTTACAATGAGGATGAAATCGTATCTTCCGATATTGTAGGAAGCACATACGGCTCTATCTTTGATGCTACACAGACAATGGTTGGCGCGGACAACTTAGTACAGGTTGTTTCTTGGTATGACAATGAGAACAGCTACACATCTCAGATGGTTCGTACAATCAAATACTTCTCTGA
>CAZXVI010000070.1:0-5269 GCA_964644275.1 uncultured Ruminococcus sp.
CTCACGTCCCGGAGGACGCTTCAGCAGCAGGGAAAGAGCACGGTATGCCACGGCATGCTTGGACAGATCATCGTACACACACAGCACATCCTTCCCCTGGTCAAGGAAATATTCGCCCATAGCACAGCCGGAATAGGGGGCAATGTACTGAAGGGGCGCCAGCTCGGATGCAGTTGCAGAAACAATAATCGTATACTCCATTGCGCCCGCCTTGCGGAGGGTTTCCGCAACATTGGCAACAGTGGAACGCTTTTGTCCGATTGCCACATAAATGCAGATGACATCCTGGCCCTTCTGGTTAATAATGGTATCCAGGGCAATGGCAGTTTTGCCGGTCTGGCGGTCACCGATGATCAGCTCACGCTGTCCTCTTCCGATGGGGATCATGGAATCAATGGCCTTGATACCGGTCTGAAGGGGCTTGTGAACGGATTTTCTGGTGATGACGCCGGAAGCCACCTTTTCAATAGGAGCATGCTTTGTGGCCTCAATGGGGCCTGCACCGTCAATGGGTTGTCCCAGAGCATTGACCACTCTGCCCAGGAGCGCCTCGCCCACTGGTACGGACATAATCTCGCCGGTACGCTTGACAGAAGAGCCCTCCTTGATGTCGGCATCGGAGCCGAGGAGAACCGCACCGACGCTGTCCTGTTCCAGGTTCAGCGCCATGCCGAAGGTTCCGTTTTCAAATTCAATCAGCTCGCCGGACATGCACTGCTCCAGGCCATGAATACTGGCAATACCGTCACCGACGGTAATGACCGTGCCCACATCGGACAGGGAAATCCGGGACTGATAATGTTTGATCTGCTCTTTAATAATACTGGATATTTCATCCGGTCGCAAATTCATAATAGTAATTGCACCTGCCTTCTATTCAATCTAAACGATGGGAGAACTATGAGAAAACTCTCTCATCCGTGTACGCAGGGAATTATCCATCCGGGTATCCCCGTACTGGACAATCATACCGCCCAGGATCTCCGGATCCACCTGCTCGCTGAGCTGAATGGTTTTGCCCAGCTTCTTCTGCAGCTTGGCACAGAGTGCCTCACGCTGCGCCTCTTCCAGAGGAACAGCAGTGGTCACAAATACCTCAGCAATGGAGAAATGCGCATAATACATGTTATTATATGCATCCCGGATTTCGCCGATCCGGTTTATGCGATGCTTTTCCACTAAAAGGGAGAGGAAATTCTCCGTGATGCCCCCTTCCTCACCAATCACCTTGTGAAGAATATCCAGGCGCTCAGCTGTGCTGAGAGTGGGAACGGAAAGAAGCGTTACCAGCTCCGGATACTGTCGGAGCAGATCAGCCGCTTCATTGATTTCACGATAGATCTGTTTTTCCTTTGCTTCCTCCTGTGCCAGCAGGAAGAGTGCCTCCGCATAGACCTTGCCTACTGTCTGCGTCATGCTTCATCACCCATTTTCTCAAGGAAGTCGTCAATCAGACGCTCATGATCCTCCTTGGAAATTTCTTTTTCCATAATCTTCTGTGCCAGCTCCATAGCAAGTTCGGAAATCTCACCCTGCAGCTCACCCTTGGCATGAGCCATTTCCCGTTCAATATCCTGGGTTGCCTTATCCCGTACCGCCTGCGCTTCACGGCGTGCATCCTCCACGATGGCATCGCCCTCACGCTGGGCACGTTTTTCAGCCCGGCTGATAATCTGTGCGGATTCCTCCTTTGCACCTGCCATAAGCCGGGAATACTGCTCCTGCTCGGTTTTGGCCGCAGAAAGGGCATCATCCGCCGCAGTGTACGTTGCGGAAACCTCGGACTGGCGTTTCTCCAGGATGGCATTCACACGCTTGAACAGCACGAGCTTGAACACCAGGAAAATCAGGAGTGTATTGATCAGGGTGAAGAGAATGGTACCGACATCAATTGTTAAAAAGCCCTGTGTCAATTTTTCTCACTTCCTCACTCTTAACCAAGCTTCTTAAGGAACGGATTTGCAAACATCAGCAGCAATGCTACAACGAATGCATAGATACCGGTGGACTCTGCCACTGCGCAGCCGATGAACATGGTTCTTGTAACTGCGCCGGAGCTCTCGGGCTGTCTGCCGATGGACTCGCAAGCCTTACCAACTGCATAGCCCTCACCGATACCGGGGCCGATACCTGCTATCATTGCCATACCTGCACCCAGAGCGGATGCTGCCAGAACGATTGCCTTTTCCATAAAAAATTACCTCCAGTAAAAATTTCTCTTTGTCTATAGATTTATGCTTCCTCGGATGCTCCTGCATTTCCGACATAGACCATGGTCAGCATGATGAAAATAAACGCCTGCATGAAACCACTGAACAAGTCAAAATACAGCGAGAATACCGCCGGAATACCAATAGTAAAGATTGCCACTCCCAATGCACCGGTAATGGCTGTCAGGGCATAGTACAAGAGGTTTGTAATAATCATTCCGCTTGCAATATTGCCGAAGTGACGAATACTCATGGAGACGGGAGTTGCCAGATCGCTGATGATATTCATCGGCAGCATAACTACCACCGGCTCCGCAAAGCTCTTCAGATAGCCGCCGAAGCCCTTGGTCCGGATTTTCGTTCCATGAATCATGACGAAGGTGATGAGTGCCCATGTCAGTGTCACACTGAAGTCCGCTGTAACAGAACGCAGCCCCAGCATGCTCACAAGGCTTCCCAGAATGGAGAAAGTAAACAGCGCTCCGATGTACGGTGCCATTTTCCGGTTGCCTTTTCCCATGGTACTGTCCACAAGATTGGTAATGGTTTCCACGATCCACTCTGCCACCACCTGGCGCTTGGTCACCGCCTTGGTTTTCAAATCATGGGTCATCCACAAAAACAGCAGCAGCACCGCCAGAATAATCCCCCAGCTGATGACCACAGTCTCCGTCAGACTGAAGGTCAGCCCGAACGCTTCTACCTGCCAGATCACCTTGGGTCCATTGACTTCAATTTCGGTCACGCCCCTGAAAAAGTCCTTCCATTGCAAGGGTAGCACACCTCTTTCTTTGATTGCATCGTTTATGTATTATCTCTCCTTTTGAAAGGAAAGAATTCCAAACAGAATTTTCGGGTAAAACAACGGCAGAATCACTGCCGGCAGACTCACCCATTCCAGCAGAATTCCTGCTGTGACTGCAGCACCGGAAATGCCGCAGCGGAGCAAATAGCCGCCGAAACTGCGGGTCTTTCCATAATTGACGGCATTCAGGATACTTTTCCGCAGCAGCAGCAGATTGCACAGCTCCCCGGCGCTGCCAAGGAGCAGCCCCAGGGGCACCGGAATTCCCAGTCCCAGGAACGGCAGGGAGCACAGCCAGACAATCCCGTCCAGGATAACAGTGCCGATTGCCGCAAAGCGTATTTCTTTGTGCAAGGGTTCCTGCATGCTTCCGCCTCCGTTCCGGTTTCAATGCCTGTAATTATTATACCCCAATTTGAATGAAAAGTCAATAGATGCCCAAAAACAATTTCATGGGGTAACCTCTAACAATCCACTGTTTTTAAAATAGGAAAAGAATAAAAGAGAATTTTTTGGGCTTCGCTTGAACGGCCCCGTCCCCTCTGCCCCTTTGGGGCATCGCCCCACCCCGTGGGGAGTCACCCACACCCACCTCTAAAAACAAGTTTTCAGAGGTTCCCATAGGAATGATACTTCAATACTATCAGATTTTCTGCTTTTATGCAACCAACAATTCTGCTTCAGTGTGCAAGTTCCGGACAGATCAAGCCATTTGGGTAGTTTTTGGGATTATCAGAAAAAATTGAAAAAAGCACTTGACAAGCCATCTGAAATGTGCTATAATAGCAAAGGTCGCTGATGTGGCACAGGTGGTAGCGCAACGCCTTGGTAAGGCGTAGGTCACCGGTTCGAATCCGGTCATCAGCTCCAATTCAATATTGGAAAATGGGCGTTTTCTCGGATAGAGAGAACGCCCATTGGCTTTTTTCAGGGGGATCAGAAGTTCCCAATAGTAAAGCTCAAAACCGCTTGCCAATTGTCAAAGCCGGCTTTTGAAATCAGCATATCCAAATTCCTTTACCATCTCAACAGTACCGTTCTGCCGCAGCACACCGATGGAAGGCAGAGGCATGCCGTTGAAGGTGTTATTCTTAACCATGGAATAGATTGCCATATCCTCGAACAGCAGCGCATCTCCGATCTTCAGGGGTTCATCAAAGGAATATTCCCCAATGACGTCGCCTGCAAGGCAGGTTTGTGATCCGAGGCGATAGGAATATCGTTTTTCCCCGGATTTCCCGGAATTCCTCAGCGGCGGACGATAGGGCATCTCCAGCACGTCCGGCATATGGCATGCAGCAGAGGTATCAAGAATTGCGATGGGCATGTCATGTTCCGTCAGGTCGAGCACTCTTGTCAGCAGATATCCGGCATTCAGCGCAACTGCCTCCCCCGGTTCGAGGTAAACCTCCAGACCGTACTTCTCCTGCATTTTCCTGATGCACCGCTCCAGACGTGGGATATCGTAATCCGGCCGGGTGATATGATGTCCTCCGCCGAAATTGATCCACTCCATTTGATGAAGATAAGCACCAAAATGTTCTTCAACTGCATTGAGTGTTGTCTCCAGTGCATCGGAGTTCTGTTCGCAGAGCGTGTGAAAATGCAGTCCTGTCACACCAGCAAGCTTGTCCGGCTGAAAGTTTCTCAAAGTAACACCAAGGCGTGATTTCGGCGAGCAGGGGTCGTAAATTTCGTGTCCCTCCTGCGTGGAGCATTCGGGATTGATGCGCAGCCCGATTGTTTTCCCGGCGGCGAGAACCCTGTCCCGGTAACGCTCCAGCTGACCGAAGGAGTTGAAGATGATATGGCCGCAGTACGAGATAATTTCGTCGATCTCATCTTCACGATAAGCTGCGGAAAAAACGTGATTTTCCTTCCCCATGCATTCGTATCCCAGCCTTGCCTCATAGAGACCGCTGCATGCCGTGCCGCTGAGGTACTGCCCGATCAGCGGATAAACATGATAGCAGGAAAATGCCTTTTGGGCAAGCAGAATTTTGCAGCCCGTCCGTCCCTCCACACCGTGCAGGATCTCCAGATTGTGTAGCAGCCTGGATTCGTCGATGATGTAGCAGGGGGTTTTCAGATTTGTAAAAACAGTCATTTTCATCCTCGTTTTCAGATAAAAGATAAATGGTAACCTCTAAAAACCCCCTGTTTTTAAAATCGGAAAAGAATCAAAGGCGGATTTTGCGGGGCTTCGCCTGACCGGCGCCCGTCCCCTCTGCCCTTTGGGGCATCTCCCCACCCC
>CAZXVI010000071.1:0-5216 GCA_964644275.1 uncultured Ruminococcus sp.
GCACCCAGATCAATGAGCAGACCGTCCGTCAGCTCACCAATGGCAACGGATACACCGCCTGCTCCGAAGTCGTTGCAGCGCTTGATCATACTGGTAACCTCCGGATTGCGGAACAGTCTCTGGAGCTTGCGCTCCTCTGCAGGATTACCCTTCTGCACCTCTGCACCGCAGCTTTCCAGGGATTCCAGTGTGTGGGATTTGGAAGAACCGGTTGCGCCGCCGCAGCCGTCTCTGCCGGTCTTGCCGCCCAGCAGAATAACAACATCTCCCGGTACGGGTGCCTCACGGCGGATATTTTCAGCAGGAGCAGCACCCAGCACGGCGCCGATCTCCATGCGCTTTGCGACATAACCAGGATGATATACCTCGGAAACATGCCCCGTAGCCAGACCGATCTGGTTGCCGTAGGAGCTGTAGCCGTTTGCAGCACCGACAGTAATCTTACGCTGGGGCAGCTTGCCGTTGATGGTATCCTCCACAGGCACCAGGGGATTTGCCGCACCGGTCACACGCATTGCCTGATAAACATAGGAACGTCCGGACAGGGGATCACGGATGGCACCGCCCAGGCAGGTTGCTGCGCCGCCGTAGGGCTCAATCTCCGTGGGATGGTTGTGGGTCTCATTTTTAAACATCAGAATCCAGTCCGCTTCCTCGCCGTCAATATTTGCTTTGATTTTTACGGAGCAGGCATTGATCTCTTCGCTTTCATCCAGATCCTGGAGCTTGCCGTCGGCCTTGAGCTTTCTGGCGCCCATGGTTGCCAGATCCATCAGGGTCAGGGGCTTGTTCTCCCTGCCAAGTGCCCTGCGGTCCGCAAGATAGCCCTCATAGGTTTCACGGATGTAGTCGGTGGGAATCTCTACATTTTTGATGTTGGTAAGAAATGTGGTGTGGCGGCAGTGATCGGACCAGTAGGTATCAATCATGCGGATTTCTGTAATGGTGGGATCACGCTTCTCGGTGCTGCGGAAATACTCCTGGCAGAAGCGGATATCATCCAGATCCATGGCAAGTCCGAACTCACGGATGAACGCCTTGAGGCCTTCCTCATTCAGACGGATAAAGCCTTCCAGTACTTCAACAGTAGTAGGAATCTCATAGTTGGTATCCAGGGTCTGGTAGGTATTCAGTGTTGCCTCACGGCTCTCTACGGGGTTGATCAGATACTTTTTCAAACGGTCAAATTCCGCATCCGTCAGATTGCCGTTAATAATGTAAATCCGTGCATTTCTGACGCGGCAGCGTTCCTTCTGGGTCAGAATCTGAATGCACTGTTCGCAGCTGTCCGCTCTCTGGTCAAACTGCCCGGGCAGAAATTCTACGGCAAACATGCGCTCTGCAGGCTGGAGGGCAGGAAGCTCCTGATATACAATGTCTACTGCCGGCTCAGAAAAAACATTGGGGATGGACATCCGGAAATCCTCTTCGGACAGATTGTCCGCGTCATAACGGTTCAGGATCCGGACACTGTTGATGTTCAGCCGCAGTGCGGTGCGGACATCGCTCAGCACGGACTGTGCTTCTACGGCGTAGGCAGGCTTCTTCTCTACATAGACACGAAAAACAGGCATAATAGTTCTCCTTTTCAGCAAATAGTTCTACCGTGCAGCCCATGCGCCGGCACGGAACTGCATGTTTGTTTTTATTGTACCATATTCTTCTGAAAAACGCAAATGTTTTTTGCAAGTTTTTTGAAAAAAATAAGGGAACCTCCAAAAACCAGTTTTTAGAGCCAGCTTGTCGATAAAATCGCAGTTTTGAAAAATTTGCCCGGAGAGAGTTTATGGAGGGTACTGCGTACCCTCCATCTGCCTCTTGCAGAGGACTTTTTGCCTATGTTTCGAGGGCTGCTAGAAACGCAGCCCCCGTATGCACCGAGGGCGCAGCGGCTGGACAGGACTTTTTCGACAGTCTGAGGTAATCTCTAAGAGATTACCATAAGAAAACAGGTTATGCCAGTATTCCCAACAGCTGTCCGTCCCGGATCTCTGTGATTGTGACATCGGCAATTCTGTTCCGGAAGCTGCCGTCCTCCGGTGCTGCCGGCACCAGGACGGTGCTGTAGTCCGGTGCATGTCCTCTGTGGAACGCCGGGTTCTTTTCCCGTTCAAACAGCACCTGTACATTCCTGCCCAGGCAGCTCTGAAGATGCGCATCCCTCAGCTTATGCGCCAGAGCTGTCAGCTGCTCCGCACGCTGCTTCTTGACCGCTTCCGGAATCTGATCCGGCATACGGTCCGCCGCTGTTCCGGGACGGCGGGAATAGCGGAAAATGTGAATTTTGGCAAACTGCATCTCCTCGGCAAAACGAAGGGTTTCCCGGAAATCCTCCTCCGTCTCGCCGGGAAAGCCCGTCATGAGATCCGTTGTCACAGCACAGCCCGGGAACAGCGTTCGGATC
Organism: uncultured Ruminococcus sp.; assembly: GCA_964644275.1. GTDB lineage: Bacteria > Bacillota > Clostridia > Oscillospirales > Ruminococcaceae > UBA3855. The sequence continues at coordinate 2,405 of CAZXVI010000071.1, forward strand.
TTCTGCACAAGGGCAGCATAGTCCCCGCAGGAGTAATGCCGTCCCATGGCCTGCAGCGTACGGTCACAGCCGCTCTGGAGGGAGATGTGAAACTGAGGACAGAAGGCGGAATTGGCGGCGAGCGCAGCCAGGACTTCATTGGTCAGTCCCTCCGGTTCCAGGGAACCGAGCCGTACCCGTTCCAGTCCGGCGTCACTGCAGGCATCCACGGCATCCGCAATGGTCAGACCTTCGTCCTGTCCATAGCAGGCAAGATTAATGCCGCACAGAACAATCTCCCGGAATCCCTTGCTGTGCAGCTTCCGGGCTTCCTCTTGAAGCTCTGCCAGTTTTTTGGAACGGCATCTCCCCCTTGCGTAGGGAATGATGCAGTAGGTGCAGAACCGGTTGCAGCCGTCCTGGATTTTCAGGAATGCCCTTGTGTGCTCGGTATCCGAACCGGTGGGCAGAGTCTCAAAAGCATCACCCTTCCGGTGCGGTACAATGCTTGTGCATCTCCGCCCGGTGTGCAGGTATTCCTCCAGCAGCAGCGGTATATTTTGCCGTTCCTTGGTACCCACCAGAAGATCTGCCTCCGCCAGGGAAGCGGCCTGCTCCGGAAAGGCCTGGACGTAGCAGCCGGTCAGTACAATCACCGCTTCCGGTGCGGCACTGCGCAGCTTCCGGAGTGCCGTCAGCATCCGGTGATCTCCGGAGGCAGTCACCGTGCAGGAGTTGAGAATAATGGCATCCGCTTCCTCCGGACGGGTACACCGTTCCCAGCCCCTGCTGCACAGCAGCATAGCAAGACTCTCTGTTTCAATGGCATTGACCTTGCAGCCAAAGCTTTGTAACAATACCTTCATACAGTACAAATTCCTCCCTGTATACAAACGATGATACTATTCTCATTTGAAAATCATGATAAAAATCATGATTTTCATAGCCGCCATAGGCGGCGTATGAGAATGAATGAGACGGATTTTATGCCGTTTTACGGCATAAAATGGCGAGTGCGTTAGCACGCGCTCTCTATCAAACCATGGGGGTGGTTTGATAGAGAATTAGTATGAAATACTACAGCATGATGTCGAGTTATTACATAATATAGCGGTTTTTGTCATCGTCTGCATTGGTTTTGCAGCCGCCCATGGAAAACCTGTCTAAAAAAGCGGAACCGCCGTCGGTTCTATTATACCAAATTGCCGAAAATTCTGCAAGCCCCTTGACATCGGGATTATTTCATGGTATGCTATAGTCACAGCGGAAAAAGCTGTACACAAGGAAAAAAACAAACGGCTTAGGAGGTATTTTTATGACAACAACAACAGTATCGCTGAAGGCAATTGATGATGTAAAGCTTTTTGTCAACACGATCATGCGTTTCGACTTCGACATCGACCTCGTATCCGGCAGATACGCAGTGGACGCTAAGTCCATTATGGGTATCTTCAGCCTTGACTTGTCCAAGCCGATTGAACTGCGTGCATACACGGATGACGCAGAGGAGCTGTTTGCTGCAATTGACAAGTTCATTGTAAAGTAAACGGAAAATCATTGATGTTTTGCAATTAAAAAAACAGACTGCTTCCGGGCAGTCTGTTTTTTAGTAATGCCTGCTGAAATTGCGCTATGTGAACAGAAACCGCAGCGATTTTTTCAGAGCATAGGAGAATGTAATGGCTGCCACATCCTCTGCGGCAAGCAGGGGCGCGCTGCACAGCAAAGTATCCTCATAATAAAAATAGACCGTTCCTACCTGCTGCCCTTTGGCAACGGGAGCCTGGACATATTCCGGCAGCACCATTATTGCCTGAAGATCCTTTGCCCCTTTGGGAACGGTCAGCTCCGGCATGGCTGCAAGTTCCAGCAGGACTGCCGATTCCGTTCCTCCCCGGACGGAAAGGGGCGTGAGAAATTCCTCGGAAAATCCGGGCAGGGTTACATGGTAGTTCTGGAATCCCGTGTTCAGCAGGGATTTGGCAATCCGGAACCGCTCATCCTCGTCCTGGCAGCCCAGTACCACTGCTACACAGACCATGCCGCCCTGTTCACGGGCAGCAATGAGACATTGCCCGGCTTCTTCGGAGTGCGCCGCTTTCAGTCCCAGACAGCCGTCCAGAGTGCGGGTGAAGGTGTTTTCGTTGACAATTTCCACCGTCTCGTCCCGGATAAAGGTTCGCCATGTAGTAAAATAGGGCTTCAGAATATCGTATTGCAGTACGGCACATGCCAGAATGCCCAGGTCCCTTGCAGTGGAGTGCGCCATAGGATCATCGTAGCCCTGGGGAGAAGTAAACCAGGTGCTGCGCATTCCCAGATCAAAGGCGGCAGCATTCATGTCCATGACAAAGGTTTCCGTGTCTCCGGAAACTGCCTGCGCCAGCACGGCGGCAGCATCATTGGCGTTTCCGGCAAGAAGCCCCATGAGCAGTTCATCCACTGTTATGGTATCCCCCTGCTCCAGCCAGATGATGGCACCCTTGATACCGGTCACGTTGCTTCCGGCAGTGAGCAGGGTTGCTGTGGTGAACTGTCCCTCCTCTATGGCTCGTGCAGTCAGATAGGCGGTCATGAGCTTGGCGAGGGAACCCATGGGCAGGGGTGTGTCAGCGTTTTCCTGGGAGAGCACACTCCCTGTGCCGCTTTCCATCAGCAGTGTGGCAGCGGCGCTGCTTTCTGCGTATACAGAAACGGACGGAACCCCATGCAGCATCAGCAGCAGTGCCAGCGCAAGGGCAATCGGTTTCATTGGCATTCCTCCTTTTTATTATAGGTAGCCTCTAAAAACCCCTGTTTTTAAAATCGGAAAAGAATAAAAGGTGGATTTTGT
>CAZXVI010000072.1:0-4666 GCA_964644275.1 uncultured Ruminococcus sp.
GCTGCTTATTCGGTAAGCGGTGCCAGCTTCTTCCCGGGTACAAATAAAAGAGGTCAATTCCCTTTTTTCGGGGAGTTGGCCTCTTTTTACAATTGACAAACAGCCTGTTAGCTCTGGGATTCAATTGTCATGCATTGCATCAAATTCTCCATACTCGCAGCCGGTATTCTCAGCAGCAATTTCATCAACCAGTTTTCCATGCTCATACAGGAGAATAGTACCCTTTCCGTTGCCGCCGTTCCACAGACGGTTGTGGCGTTTTTCGCCATTGGGTGCTTCGTAATTGACTAGGAGCATATCCTTCTTTTCGCAGGTGAAGTCAGCTACCATCCGCTGCGTCCAGTTGCGCTGCTCAATATGCCAAAGAATCTGCGTGTCCGTTTCCCGGCAATCAAATTTTGTCCGGGCACCGGTCCAAAACTTGGAGAAGTTGAATTCATAATTTTTCCCTTCATACCGAATGGCGGTGAGGAGCTGATTGCGGAACACAGTGGGGCCTGCTTTGGGATTGCCGCCGCCAATGTCAAAGACGCTGTCTGTGAGCTTCCGACCGGTTATTCGGCTGGTCAGGTTGCAGGAGGACAGCCATACCCAGGGAGAGGTAAAGCCTTTGCCCCAGTTCTTATCCGCATAACCGCAGCACGTTTCCGGTTTCACCAGATAAGTTTCTCCATTCCACGTGACGCGGCCATCATATTCCGTTTTCATGCCTTCGGCATGCCAGAACATTTCAAAGGCCTGCAGGGTACGGAAAAACCTTCCGGCACCGTAGCCCACATTGAAAGGAATCTTCTTGCGGATGTTCAGGTTCCAGGACATATTGCCTGCGTCGCTCATGTATTCAGGATGGCTGCGGCTTTCCTCCGACGTGACCTGAACCGTGCCGAAGGTTTCGGTTTCACTCAGGAATACCTGCTCTGCCCGGATAGAGAAGGGAATCCCCCAATCTACCTTGATTTTCTTCCAACCATAGAAGCAGTGCAGCTGGGCGGCATCTTCTCCCCATGCTCCGGCTTTCACCATCAGATACGATGGCTTTTTCCCGGCTGCTTGGTTTTCCGGCAGCTGACCGAACACCGGCTCCTCACCACCAAGCGCGGGATTGCACAGGAAGAACTCAACAAAGAATGTTTTTGCTTCACCGGTGACGGAGTGGTAGCCCGTGAAAGAATGCCACCACCAATCGTAACCGCACCGCGCCTGCCGCCCTTTGAGCATACAGGCATTGCGGGAAATATCATGCTTATCAAACATTTTTAAGTACCTCGATCCTTATCTCTTTCTGATTTCCAGATGCTCATGCATCTCCTTCAGATGCTCCCTAAGGGGCAATGTCATCAACTTAAGGAACCCGGGTCGATTTCCCTGTCATTGCGAACCAGTCCTCAGACTGGTGTGGCAATCCGCTCCCCTTACAACGTCCCGATTTTGCACCTGTTACCAAGGAGAAAACGGATTGCCACGTCGCTGCGCTCCTCGCAATGACAATGGTAGACGATGTGCGAAAGCTTAAGTTGATGACATCGCCCTAAGGGGTACTTCCGAATGGAAGGGACGGAAGAAATGATATTTGCTCCTGGCGGCTTCATGATGCAGACGAATTTGGAGCTTCACTGCTTCATATCGGACAATCACATCGTTCTCCACAGCATAGGCACGGAGCTTTGTGATAATCTACGTACGACAAGACCAAGCGCACACTGCACAATCATCAACGCATAATCTGCATCGGAGTGATAACCTGCTTCATTTTTCGGCACATCTCCCAGCAGTATTTGAATAATCAGGAATACAATCGGAACCAGAAAGCTGATTGTAACTGAGCAATATAGAAAGAGATTGATTTTCTTCTGTTGTTCTTCACTGATTTTTTCATGGGTATTCTTCGAATAAAACGACAAAGAAACGGCTCATCAATCGAGCGCATATCTTTCCTCCGCAAGTAGCCTATAAGCGTATACGATTTTTATTTGATGCTATTTACAATCAGGACGGCAGCACCAAGAACTACAAGGATCACACCGGTAGCCCGATTCAGCATTTTGGCATCCACCTTGTTGGCAATTCGTGCTGCAATTCTTGCCCACAGTAGTGTAAAAACAACACAGAGTGTGAGAATAATCCAGTCTGGTGCGCCACCTATTGCAAAATGACTGACAGAACCGGTTAGAGCAGTGAAGGTCATAATAAAAACGCTGGTACCAACAGCGGTCTTCAGCTCATAGCCCAAAACCGAGGTCAGAATGAGCAGCATCATCATTCCACCACCTGCACCGATGAAGCCGCAGATGAAACCAATGTTGATTCCGCAGAGGATACTCTGGATTAATCGCTTTTTAGGAGAAACCTGGTTCATGGTTTCCTTCGTAGTCATAACAGGTTTCACAATAAATTTAACGCCCAAAATCATGGTCATGAATACGGAAAAGCTGCCCATGGTATTGCTGGGAACCAGACTGGAGACCCAGCTTCCAACCAATGTAAAGACCAGTACTGCCGCCATCATTACCAGACCGTTTTTGATATCCAGATTTTTGTTCTTTCCATAGGTATAGGCACTGACAGCACTGGCGAGTACATCCGAAGCCAGTGCAATTCCCACAGCTTCGTAAGGCTCAATACCCAAAAATGTGATTAGCATGGGGCTGATTACCGCCGCAGCGCTCATCCCGGCAAAGCCTGTTCCCAGTCCGGCACCTATTCCTGCAATAAAACAAATGAAAACTGTCAAAAGAATCTGCATAGTTTGCTCTCCATTTTTGCTTGACACAATTTGCGACTGCCATTATTATAATATACAAATGTCGCACGCACAATAAACAGTATCATAATGATTGTTGCAAGTGCATCAAAAACAGTTATTATGCTGCAACGTCACAGATTGTTTACAAGGAGATAGATTATGAAAGACAATCAGCGGATAACGGTCACAAAACGGATGCTTCAGGAAGGGCTGGTTCGGCTTTTGAAAATCAAGCCCCTTGACAAGATTAAGGTTATTGAGCTTTGCGAGGAATCCGGAATCAACCGTGCTACCTTTTACAGGCACTATGCCATTCCTCGGGACGTACTGGACGAGATGCGCAGAAACACCCTGTTTGAAATCGAAACACTCATCCGCCATGAAAGATCTGATGAAAATATGCAGAAGGAATTGGAAACCATATGCCAGTATTGCTATGATCATTCAGAACAGCTGAAAATTCTGTTTGCAAACAGAACTGACGAAGGATTCACGCAGCTGTTGAATGAGCTGTATCAGGAGCATCTGCCGGAGTTTCAAAAGGTTCAGCAGGAATATCATATTGATTCTGTAGACATGAAGCTGGCATCCTATTATTATGCGGGAGGTTTTTTTATGATCCTGCGTCAATGGCTGACGGAAAACATTGAAAAAACGCCTTCGGAAATTGCTGCACTGATCTACCAATTCATTTCCGGCATAAGAGGCATTGAATCATGAGAAATTCCCAATGCAGGAAGTTGCATTACTGTTAAATAATTAATGGACGTCTCCCCAATAGTGGGATAAAAACCGAACAACTTTCGATCATGGAAGTTGTTCGGTTTTTTCATACACGGACAATCTATGATGCAGACAATGGATAAAGAAAAATCTGGAAAAAACTGATGAACTCTTTTGGAAACCATCAATAATACCGGAATCCTGACCAATAAACCGTTATATCAGCGGGTTTCATAAAATGCGGCTTCCGCCTATAATACAGCCAGCAAATCGGATAAAACCAATAAGGAGGAAAAAAGAAATGGCTTATGATTCCAGCAGACGAGAAGTCGAGCAGTTAAAAAAAGATTTGGGTCACATGCCTTCGCTGCAGGATATGCTGTCAGTAAAAGGTAAGGTTGCACTGGTTACCGGAGGTACCTCTGGCTTGGGCTTTGACATTGCTGTCCGATTCCTGGAAGGCGGAGCAAATGTTGTAATCGCCGGCAGCTCCGAATACAAAGCCGAAAATGCACTTGGCGTTTTGGGTGAGATCGGTTATGGCCCCGATCGGGTTCGTTTCTGCAAAACAAATATCAGGGACGAGGAAGATGTTGAAAAACTGGTTCGTTTTACGGATGAAGCCTTCGGTTCTCTGGATATTCTCGTGACCAGCGCTGCAGTTTGGAGCTATGCACACATTTACGATATGCCGGAAGAAGAATTTATGAAGGTTATTGATGTGAACCTGAACGGTACTTTCCGCACCGTAAAGCATGTTTCCAAGTACATGATTGAAAAAGGGATTCAGGGAAAAATGTGCCTGATCTCCTCCAACGCTGCATGGCTTCCTTACCCCACTTTTGGCGGTTACGCACACTATACCGCTTCCAAGGGCGGCCTGCTCTCCCTGACGATCGAAACCGCAAAAGAGCTGAAGCGCTTCGGAATCATGGTGAACACTGTGGCACCCGGCGCAATGCAGACGAGCGGTGCTGTTACCAATATGGTAGTGGAAGATATTCCTGAGGAGGCACAGGATGCTCTGTATGAGGAAATCGCAATTCAGCAGACTGATGAAATGAAGCCTGTCGATTGCGTTGCCCGAGTGGCATACATGATGTGTACGGATTTTGCAGACGGAATCACAGGTGAATGTTACACCGTAGACAACGGTATGTCCCACAACATCATGAAATATCAGCCCGCTATCGAGCGCTA
>CAZXVI010000073.1:0-4559 GCA_964644275.1 uncultured Ruminococcus sp.
CACCGGGCAGAGCCGTATTCCATGTTCTTGCGGAACTTCTTGGCATTTTTGCCCTTCACATAGACCCCCAGGCGCATGGCGGCGGCGATGGCAATGCCAACACAGAGATCCACCGGGTGGAAGCTGGGCAGAGGAACCGCAAAGGCATCCGACAGCCCTTCCAGAAAATGCAGGAACTTTCCAGCAAAATCAGCACCAGTAGCCAGCCGTGCCGCCTGCCCCAGCTTTGTGCAGAACAGGGCGATGAACACATAGGGCAGGTTCGGCAGCAGGATTTTCTTCCAGTTTACCTGCTTCATCGTTCCAGCTCCTTTTTCTTCGTCCGATCCACCACGGCAGACTGGATCAGCGCCTTGAACTGTTCCAGCTTGGCAAGGACAGAGGGGCGGGACTTCCTGTTCACGATCTGCTCCGTGTACTCCTTGAAAGCGGCGGTCATGGCATCGGCATCTTGCCCTTTGAAGAAAATCAGGTAGCGATCCTGTCCCTTTGCCTTGAAGGGGGCAAAGTCAATGCCGTACTTTCGGGCAATCCGGTTGAAGGAACCGATATTTTGGTCCGTGACCTCCACGCTCTGCAGGCCCCGATTCTGGGCGGCGAGCTTTTTAACGGTCATTTTCCCGTGGGGCTGCTTGGTCTGATGCCGGGTTTTCATCTGGGCAAGCAGTTTACTCAATGCCTTTCTCAGTTCCTGCTCTGTCAGCTTGGAGCAGTTGACAATGAGGGTGACAACCCTTTGTTCTACTTCTTCCTGCATGGGGTATCATCTCCTTTCCGTGTTTTTGCGGGTATCAACCGCTAAGGTGGAACCACAAGACGGTGAATTATCTGGAAATCTGTCATTGTTGTCCTTTCTCCCGGTGTCCGGGCATGAAAAAAGCGGCTCAGAACAAGCCGCCAAAATCACTGTTTGCCTGCATGGTGTAGTAGCTGTCCAGGGTAGAGACGGCATTGAACAGCGCCGCCAGAAGGTAGGCTTTGGTATTTCGCACTTGGGTGTGATTATCCCGGATGCCGTCGCAGACACGCTCAATGTGCATGGCGTTGATCTTGGAGAACCGTTCCTGCACATAGGAGGTCGGATATTCCGCGTCCCTGCCAATGCGGATGGTGGGACTACGATTCATGGAAACCTCCAGCATGATCTCCACAAGCTCATCGAGTTGCTCTCGGCTGTACCGCTCCAACATAATCTCATACTCAATCTGCTCTCTGATCTTTTCTCTTTCTGTCCTTCCGTCTGTCAGCGGAGCCTGTCTGTTTACCGGAATTGCCCCCGTAGAAGGAAAGAATGAATCTTTACTTGATAGATCAGTAATTGATTTTTCTGTAATTGATTCTTGTATATTTAATTGGGCGGGATTATCCTGTTCAGGTTCCTCCTGTTCAGGAATTGCCTGTTCAGGGAAAGCCTGTTCAGGAATATCCAAAACAGGATCATCCAAGACTGGCTTTTCCCGTTTAGGTGGAGTCCCGGTTTCTGCAGAGCTGTCGGGCAGCGCGGATTCCTCCGAAGAAGATGGACGGACAGGCTTTTCCAGAATCGTATACTCGATCTCCGTGAGATGCCCCAGCTCATTTCTGAGCCGTCTGCGCTGAACATATCCGGCTTTTTCCAGCTCTTTCACCGTGGAGCAGATGCTGTCCACGCCGTCCTTGCAGATGCAGGCAAGCCCCTTGGTGGTGTAGTCCCATCCCTCCGGCAGGGAGAGCATCAGGGACAGCAGCCCCTTGGCTTTGAGGGAAAGAGATATATCCCGAAGGTGATAGTTTGCCATCACCGTATAATTTTTGTTCTTTTCAATGCGAAATACAGCCATTTGCTTTACCTCCAAAATGCACGGAGGGCATGAATCTGCGTTCATACCCTCCCATGCAAAGCGTTTACTAAGCGTTCTGCGCTCCAATCTTATTAAATTTTGATGATGGGTCAGTGCTGATGTATTAAGGCTCGTAGATGATCGCCTTCAGCGCAGCATCCAGTTCTTCATCGCCGCAGTCCTGGTACTTATCGATCAGAGATTGCCACAGTTCCAGAATGTTCACAGGAACCAGGTGGGCGGGCCATTCGTCACCTTTGTATTCCCGATACTCGGTGATATAGCTGGCAGCGGAGTTGAGAACACGGAAGCAGGAAGTAGCGGCGATGGTCATATCCTCCAGCAGCCAAAGCTCATTGGAGTAGGAAGTGGAGATGTTGTCATCGCCCAGCGGTTCCCCCTCGTCACTCCAAATCAGCGTTGCGTTTGCCGGGAACAGCTTGGTGCTGTGATACTGATGGGAATCGCAGATACCGCCTCCGGCACAGCAGGCGAATACAGGCTCTGCCATGTCGCACAGAACGCTGTACAGCTGCTTATAATTCAGGCTGCATACCAGCCGCTCGATTTCGCCGGGGGTGTAGCAGAATTTCTCACCTTCACCGCGAAAGAGGGTGCGGATGCTTTCGTTCAGCTTTTCAATTTTGTTCATGGAAATAAACCTCCTGATAGATTTGGAAAATGATTATTTGTGCTTGTGCTTTCTGCGCCGGGGGGAATCCGGCTCGGAGCAGCCCTCCACGATTTCCTCGTGGTGGACGATCCGAAGCAGCCCACTGGTTTCCGCCTGACGCACCAGTTCATAGATCGGCTCGGAAATGTAGAGTCGAACCCGGTGGTGTTCTTTTTCTACCAGATCATCGAAAATGACCATGTGGCGTACATCGCTGCGGTAGCGATGGAGGGAATAGAGGGAATGACCGTCTGTAACGCCAAAATCACGGCTCATGGGAAAAATCTCCTTTCAAATTGAATGCGGCGGTGCCATATTTGGCAATGAGAAGGGCGTTCATAATCAGCCGAAACGCTTCATCGTCGATTGTCATAGGATCGGCAAGCTCTGATTCTGTTACGCCTCCGGCATGGCGCAGCCCCTTGGCGGCACAGAACAGGGCGTAGTTGTGCGGAGAAATGCCGCGAAGAACGGCATAGGAAAAGTCAATGCCGCCGTGGTAAAAGCAGTTGGCAGTCCGCCGGTACAGTGCGTCGCTGGAGGTCAGAAGGTACAGGGCTGCGTAATAGCTGGGGGTGTTTCTGCTTTTGATGTAGCCCAGACGGTTATCAAAGACCTTCATTCTGTTTTCGTGCTTTTCATCTGCCCAGAGGGAGCCGGAGAAACTGTGAATCAATCCAGGCAGACGGGGTCGGATACTGCTTGTGGATAGAATCAGCGAAGAAATTGCTTCTCCGTAGGAAATGACACCGGCTTCAATCCGCTCCGCATAATAGGGACAGAAGTCCTGCCGGCATCCATTTCTTCCAAAATGCTCTGTGCAGAGCTTGCAATCCACATCCTCGGCAGAATAGGTGAACTTATGGATATAGAATATCTCCTTTGCTTGGAAATGAAAAAAGCCGGACAAATGCTGTCCGGCTGGGGGGATATTCAGTTTTACCGACTTTTGTCGTGCTGGCGCTTGCGTATCCAGGCATCCAACAGTTTGAAGATGGTCTCCTGGATTTTTTCGGGAGAGTAGGAACGGGGGAAATACTTGCGCAGCTTTTCGCCGGGGAGGACAATATCATTCCTCACGGGCTTTTTCTGCTCCATCATAATGGAAAGCATGGTGTCCTCATTCAGTTCTCCGCTCTGGCTCAATTTTTTCATCCGCTGCGCCTGGGACAGTGACGGGGTGGCCTGCTCGCTGCTCATGGTTTCCACCAGCAGTTCCTGCTCCTGCTCTGAAAGAGCTGCAAGCTGATAGGCTGGAGTGAGGGCGATTTTCTTTTCGTCCACCATCTGCATCAGCGGCGGGGTAAGATTGTTCAGAGAAATGTAGTTGCGCACGGTGTCACCGCTGATGCCGTCTTTCTCTCCCACGGAATCGTCACTGCGGAACTTCGCCGAAACATTCGGCGAAGTTAAATCGGTCCTCGCACCCTGCCGTTTGATGGCATCCATTTTCATCTTGTATGCCCTGGCCCGTTCCGAGGGAAGAATATCCTCCCGCTGGATGTTGCTGTCTACAAGCTGGATGACGGCTTCATCATCATTCAGGTTCAGAACGATCACGGGCATGGAATCATGCCCGGCCTGTTCGCAGGCGTGTTTCCGCCTGTGCCCGGCGATCAGCTCATAGCCGCCTTCTGCGCGAGGGCGGGCAATGGCAGGGACAAGGACACCATTCTGGCTGATGCTTTCCTTTAGCTCCTGCATGGCAGAATCGTCACGCACGGCGAAGGGATTTTGCGGATGTGGGTGAAGCTGGGATAACGGCACACGGAGAACGGAACCAATCTTTTCCGGCGCTTTCTTTGGCATGGCATTGCCTCCTTTCAAAGATTTTGGGCATAGAAAAAGGGCATTCCCGTAGTGCGGAAATGCCCTTAATCTTGGATAAGGGAAGCCTTATCCGGGGGATATGAATTTGTCGTTAATTTAACACCTCCAAAAATTTGCCTTCATTCTGCTTGATTTTTCGGGTTGGAAAAGGACGAAGAATCAGGGTGCAGAATCCCAAAAACCGTTGGTAATTCAGGGCTTTCCCGGTTTGTCGTAATTATACCGTAAGGGCATAC
>CAZXVI010000074.1:0-4492 GCA_964644275.1 uncultured Ruminococcus sp.
TATATGAAGAAATTCTGACGCCGGCAGGCCTTGGAGACGTTGCCATTTTCACCGAAATGGGCCGTTTTATGCTGGCACCCTATGGGCATCTGGTTACCAGAGTCCTGCACAAGAAGCATATCTACAAAGAGTATGTTGGTGTGGATGCATGCGCTGCCAACCTTATGCGCCCCGCAATGTATGGTTCCTATCATCATATTACCGTCCTGGGCAAGGAGAATGATCCTTGCACCTATCAATGCGATGTAACTGGCGGCCTTTGTGAAAACAATGATAAGTTTGCCATTGACCGTATGCTGCCTCCGATCGAAATCGGTGATCTGCTGGTTATTCACGATACCGGCGCGCACGGCTTTTCAATGGGATATAACTATAACGGCAAGCTTCGTTCTGCAGAACTGCTGTATTGTGAAGACGGAACTGTGAAAATGATCCGCCGTGCAGAAACACCCGCTGATTATTTTGCAACGTTTGATTTCTGCGATATCATGGACAAGTACCTGCCAAACAAAAAGTAAGCATTGCTAAATAACCTCCGGTTCCATCCGGAGGTTATTTAGTGTCAAGATTCCATCTCACCCCGTGAGGAGTCATCTTCCGCCTGCTCGCCTGCGGCGTGATGTCAGCCGAAGGCGCAACGAAACCATAACCACTTAATCCAGTCATGCGCCGGCAGGCGCAGGGGCTGGACGGGATTTTATTGATAGTCTGGCATGCAGTTTCTATGGCTTGTATAGCAGGCAAAGCTCAACAAACAGCCATTTGTAATTTCAAAAGAAGTATGGTGACTTGTTTTATATCAGGTATTTGCATTCGCAAATAAATAATATGAGCTTATTAAACAAGATCAAAAATCATTTTTATTTATATTATCAAAAAAGGTGTTGACAAATTCAAATTTGTGTGCTATACTAAAGTTATATACATTTATATGTATAAATATTCTTAGGAAAGGATACATGGCAATGAAGATCAGAGATAGCTTAAAGCGTGGCACTGTGGAAATGGTCATTCTTCACCTTCTTCAAGAAAATGACATGTACGGCTATGAGCTTTTGCAGGAACTGCAAAGCAGAAGTAATGGCATGTTCGAGCTCAAGGAAGGCACTGCTTATCCGATTCTGTACAGACTGATTGACAAGGGTCTGATTACGGATGAGCAGCGTCTTGTAGGCCGCCGCCGTACCAGAGTGTACTATCACCTGGAACCGGCTGGTAAGGAATACCTTGAGTCTTTGAAGACAGAATATTATCAATTGTCCGAAGGAATTGCACAGATTCTGAACAGTCACGGCCCGAAGGAGTGAGCGCATCTGCGCAAGGCAGATTGCCATATGATCTGTCCCACAAAATGAATGAGCACCCGGTTTGTATGCCGGGTGTTCGCTTTTACAGATGAACTGTTATAATGATTTTTAGAAAAAATCTTGACAAGAAAAGGTTTCCGTGCTATAATGAATAAGGTTACGCCGCTGTGGTGAAATCGGCAGACACAAAGGACTTAAAATCCTTCGATTGCGAAATCGTGCCCGTTCAAGTCGGGTCAGCGGCACCAAAAATCGTAAGTTTTCTTTAGGAAGACTTACGATTTTTTAATGTATGGGAGCTTGTCCTGCCTATGCCGAAGAAAAAAGAAAAAGTTCAGTCACTGCGCCGATCTACCTGAAAGGAAAAGAAGCAGTGACTGAATAAAATTTTTGAACAGAACAGGCTCTCCGGGAACCGGAGAGCCGCTATGATGTACTATTCTACATAATTGACTGCTGCATCAAAATCCGCACCGCCTCTGGTATCCGCAATGGTCAGTGCATTCTTGTCATACTTCACGTCAATGATAAAGCCAACAAAACCGGGGTTATTCTTAAGGTCAATGGCAACGCTGACAGTATCACCCGGCTGACCGCTGACGCTGTTGACAACCAGTGTAAACTCATCATCTGCAGCAGAAGCCTGATTACTTACCTGTGCATCTCCGACAGCCACCTCACCGTCAACAATGGTGGGAACCTGTGTTACCAACTCCCAGCTGCCGATATCGGTCTTGGAGATGGTAATGGGATAGTTGCCGTCCGGTGTCGTTTCGTTAATGACAAAATCAATCACCAGAAATTGCCCTTCAAAGAAGAAGTCCTTCATCTGAGAAGTATCGAACCAGTACGCAGTACAAATATCATACTCAGGCGTATAGGTGCTGCCGCCGGGCTGAGTTCCACTGGAGCCAGAGCCTTCCGTTGCTTCTGCTGCTTCTGTTCCGACAACGACAACTTCTGTCTCTGCAACACCATCTGCATCAGTCACAGGCTGACCGTCCGCTTCTGTTACATTCACAACTTCTGTTACAAGTACAGTTTCAGCAGGAGTATCCCCGGGATTTTCCACAGGATCCTCATTATTGGTCTGGGCAGCCTCAGTAGCGTCCACATCATCACCGTTGCCGTAGCTGAAGCTCAGTTCCGCCTTCAGATCATCCGCTGTAATGCCAGAAGCAATCTCAATAGGAGCAGTGGTAGCTTGTGCACCGGAATCCGAATTTTTATCACCGCTGCAGCCAAACGTAACGGCTGCCATAGAAGCAACGATACATATTGCAATTACTTTTTTCATTGTAAACCGTCCTTTCAAACTCAAAAGGGAACCACTAACAACTTGTTTTTAGTGGTGGGGTGAAGCCCCACAGAATTCACCTTTTATTTTTTAATTGTAATAACAGGAGTTTTAGGTGTTCCCATAAAGCAATCTGCCTGATAACTTTCTCCATTATACACTTTTTTATGGTAATTGTCAAGTGCTTTTATTTTCCAATGTTCCATATCCGGCAATTTTCACAGAACTTTCACCATTTACACGGATTCTGCTGCCCTGGGAAAGTCCTACGCTCCCTTTATAATCACAATGGGGATGGGCGGGCAGTTGGAACGATTGATAAAAGGCATTGCAATTACAGTATAGCGTTTGCTGTCCAGAGTGGGAAGGAACTCCAGTAGCGCATCCCGTTCCTCATAACCCGTTTCCCTGCCGTAGTAGAGAATCAATGTCATGATACCGCCCTGTTTCAAAAGCTTTAACCCCTTCTCAATGGCAGGAATGCTGGTTTCCTTATGGGTAAAAATGTGGTGATTCCCCCTGGGCAGCCAGCCGAAATTAAAGGTAATCAGGGCTATGCTTTCCTCTTCAAAATATGCATCCATCTCACTGTGGCTTCGGAGCAGTACATCAGCACGGGAAGCCATGCCGTTTCGTTCCAGCAGTGCCCTGGTGCTTTCCACAGCTTCCTGTTGGATGTCAAAGGAGGTCACATGGCCGCTCTCTCCTACAAGTCTGCACAAATGGAGGGTATCGTTTCCCCTGCCGGCAGTAGCGTCAATGCAGATATCCCCTTCCTGCACAGTTTCGTCAATGACCCTATTGATGATTTCCAGTGCGCTGAATGAATCCATGTTGATCATTAGTTTGCTTCCTTTCCGTATTTGCTCCCCCATCCTGAGCATTCAAATTTTTTTAAAGACTGCCCAGAATTATATACCGCTTGCCCAGCCTTTCTTGCAGCAGTGACCGCAGCGTCCCCAGTTCAGCATCTGTCAGCTGGGATTTGAGCAGCGTTTGATTTTTATCACGGCTGCAGTACAGCATCAGTGCCTGATCACTTTCATAGCATCGGCATTTTGCATACGCATAATCCGTGCGGCTCATCTCCTCATTCATTTCCTCACGCATCTGCATGTAATCCGCATCCGCTCTTTCTTCATCGGTCAGCTCTTCGTCCGGATTTTCATACCCGGCATAAATCTGTACATATGTATCGTACACAGTCAGCTTCCGCCGGGCGGACCAGTATCGCTGCCCTTTTTCCATGGAATTGGCGTCTATAAATTCTTTTCGGAAACTGCCCAGAGTACTGATGCAAAGGACAACAAAGACAAGCGCCAGCAGCATCGTCCACAAGTTCCTGTCCAAAATGCTCAGAAGGATGTCGAACAATGCAAACAAGCCAAAGGAAATCACCGAAGCTATTTTCTTCCGCCGAAAAACTGTCTTTTCCATAATGGCAAGTGCAGCATCCATGGATGCCTGGGTGACTTCATACTCTATTTGAAATTCCATCATATTCACCTCTCGGATCAGATTACTCCTATTATATCATAACGCCGGATAAATTGCAAGTATTCTCCGGCATACAAACACAAAGAATACCTGCATTTTTCGTCCCCGTCCGAATCTATTTCTTTAAATCTCCGTTTGCGGGATTATCCAGCATCCTTCCGTTTTCCGCAAAACGGGAGCCATGGCAGGCACAGTCCCAGGAATGCTCCGCAGGATTCCAGTGCAGCGCACAGCCAAGATGGGGGCAGCGCTTGCCGGAAAAGGTCAGCAAATTCTTCGCTCCCTCAAATCCATTGAGCAGCAGCTGGGATTTCATCATACTTCTTGACGGGCAAAAGGCTTCTGCAAATGCATTCTGTTTCCCCTGCACCAGATCGCTCAGCACCATGGC
>CAZXVI010000075.1:0-4198 GCA_964644275.1 uncultured Ruminococcus sp.
TGAAAAGGGAAACAGGTGAGAATCCTGTACGAACTCGTCACTGTATTTAGGGAGCAGGAGCCGCTATATCACTGGGAATAAACAAATATTATCCTGGGAAGATGGCCGATGCGATGATCTATGAGCCAGGAGACCTGCCTGCTGTTGTACAGGAACAGCTGTTCCAGCCTACGAGTAATTGGGAGTACATACCGAGAGACAAAATTAAACCCTTGTCTTTAGGTTTTTTGACCCTTTTTTCGAAGAAAAGGGTTTTCTTTTTGTACGCTGATCAAGAGCTGTATCGGCGCAGTCTTTATTCCCGCTATATTCACAAAATTATAAATTACCTGAAAGTACAGGAAGGAAAGGAGTAATTATGAAAAAAAGAATTGCGGCTATTATTTTGGTGATGCTACTGGGGATTTCAGCGCTGGCAGGCTGCGGCAATGATGGAGGCCGGACACAGGGCAGCGTATCTGCGGAAAGCAGCGAGGCGGCCGATGCGGCAGAAAATACACCCGAAGCAAATGTTACCGAAACCGGTACGGAAATTAATGCGGAAACCAATGCAGGAGCTGATTCAGAAACCGGTACGGAAACGTCTGATTCGTCGTCTGAAGAAGAAAATTATGACGGAAAGCTGGTTTCCGACGGCGTTATGGAAATGGACTATGCCAAGGGCTTTTCTATTGAACTTTTTAAGGGCGGCTACCGCATGATTTCCGTCGGTGATCCGGCGGCAAAGTATCTTGTAGTGCCGGAGGGAATGAGTGTGCCGGAGGAATCAGATGAGACGGTGACCGTGCTTCAGATGCCCATTGACAATGCATATATTGCCAGCACGGGTATGGTTTCTTTGATGAACGCTATTGACGCATTGGATTATGTCAAGCTGGTGGCGACCGATGCGGACGGCTGGTATATTGATGAAGTAAAGGCAGCGGTGGAGGATGGCAGAATCGGCTTTTCAGGAAATTATAAGGAGCCTGATTATGAGATGATGGTGGAGCAGGGCATTCAGCTTCACATTGACAATGCCATGATCGATTCCGTACCGGAAGTCAACGAGAAATTTACAGAGCTGGGAATCCCGAATCTTGTTGAAGTTTCTTCCAAAGAAAACCATCCCCTGGCTCGTGTGGAATGGGTGAAGCTGCTGGGGGTATTGTTTGGTAAGGAAGCGGAGGCGCAGGCGCAGGCATATTTTGATAACCAGAAAGCGTTGATGGATCAGGCTACAGCGGCGGAAAGCTCAGGCATCACCGTTGCAATGGGTTATATTACATCCAGTGATAAATGTTACGCGAGAAATGGCGGCGACTATCTTGTACAGATGATCGAGCTTGCAGGCGGCGAGTATGTCTGTGCCGATATGGAGCCGGAAGAGAGCGGAAATACTTCTATGACTTTTGAGGAGTGGTATGCTGCTTTCAAGGACGCGGACTATCTTTTTTACTGGAATCTTGGGAACAAGTTTTATTCTATTCAGGAGATGACGGAATACGAGCCTTTATTTGCGGATTTCAAGGCGGTAAAGGAGGGGCATGTATGGATTACATCTCCTGACTTCACACAGGCAACCTCGGCAATCTCTTCTATTGTTGCCGATATGAATACGATTTTATCCAGCGAGAATCCGGATGAAGTGACAACGGACCATCTGATTAAAATACCGCAGGAAACAGAAGAATAGGTAAGATGGTATGAAACATACGCGAAAAAGGTTTTTGGCGACAATGATTATCCTGACCGTTCTGCTGGTCTGGGGACTGGCGCTGAACATCAACCTTGGCTCGGTACATATTCCGATCGGCGATATCTTCCGCATGATGTGGGATGCCGTCCGGTATCAGGTGTTGAACCTGTTTACCGGGGGCGCCTATGCGGAACAGGCCGAGGCAGTCATAGAGGCATCCACGCAGTCAAAGATTCTTTTTAGCATAAGGATGCCCCGCATGATGCTGGCTGCTATCTTGGGCGGTGCGCTGGCTGTTTCCGGATTCCTGCTGCAAACCTTTTTTCGGAATCCGATTGCCGGACCTTTCGTGTTGGGCATTTCTTCCGGAGCAAAACTGATAGTAGGGATTACTTTGGTTTTTGGGGTGCGCTATATCGGAAGGATCAGTTCAGCGGCGTTGATTATATCAGCATTTCTCGGTTCCCTTCTGGTGGTATCGGCAGTGCTTTTGTTTTCACAGAGAGTACATAGTATGTCAATGCTGCTGGTGGTGGGGATTATGATAGGATATATCTGCTCCGCGGCTACGGATTTCTGCATTACGTTCGCACAGGAGCATGATATTGCGAATCTGACAGGCTGGTCGATGGGCAGCTTTTCCGGTGCAAACTGGCAGAATGTGGAATTTTCGGCATGGATATGCATTCCGGGACTTGTGGCAGCGTGGCTTTTGTCGAAACCAATCAGCGTTTATGCGCTCGGAGAAGGGTATGCACAGAGCATGGGCGTAAATGTGAAGCTGTTTAGGGCTGCTTTGATCTTATTGTCAAGCCTGCTTTCAGCCTGCGTGACGGCCTTTGCGGGGCCCATTTCTTTTGTTGGAATTGCGGTACCCCATATCACAAAAACCATGTTGAAGACATCCCGGCCGGCAGTGGTGATACCTGTCACATATTTATGCGGGGCGGTATTCTGCATTTACTGCGACCTGATTGCCCGGACTTTATTTTCACCGACTGAGCTTGCCATAGGAACAGTGACGGCAGCATTCGGGGCGCCTGTGGTAATTGTAATGATGGTGAAACGCCGGAGTACGGAGCAATAGAATTGCAGGAGATGCGAATGGAGTATTTTAAGACAGAAAACCTATCGGTGGGGTATCGGGGCAGGAGCCTGATTCATGATATTAACATCGGTATCGGGAAAGGAAAGATTCTGACTTTGATCGGTCCCAATGGTGCGGGCAAGTCCACCATACTGAAAACGATCACCAGACAGTTGACCGGAATCAGAGGGACGGTAGCGATTGGGGGAGAGGATATACAAGGCTGGAGTGTGAAAGAGATGGCAAGCCGGATGGCCGTGGTGTTGACAGAGCGTCTCCGCCCCGAACTGATGACTTGTAAGGAAGTGGTTGCTATGGGTCGTTATCCTTACACTAATGCTATGGGAAAGATGACAGCGGCGGATAAGGATGCGGTTCTGAGGGCGCTTCAGAGAGTTCACGCCATGGAACTGGCGGAGCAGGACTTCTCTACCCTGAGTGATGGTCAGCGTCAGCGGATTATGCTGGCAAGGGCAATATGTCAGGAGCCACAGGTGATTGTGTTGGACGAGCCAACGGCATATCTGGATATTCATTTCAAGATTGAACTTCTGGGTATCCTGCGGGAAATGGCCCGTGAGGAAGGAACCACCGTGATCATGTCGCTCCATGAGATAGACCTGGCGTCAAAAATTTCGGATTATATGGTATGTGTGAAAGGGGATACAATAGCGGCTTTCGGCACTCCGGAGGAAATTCTGAAGGATGGCGCCATAGAAAAATTGTACGGGTTGGAAAACGGAAGCTATAACCGGTTCTATGGCAGCGTGGAGTTTGGCCGTATCAAAGGAAAGCCAAGAGTGTTCGTCGTGGCGGGCGGCGGATATGGCGCGGAAGTGTACCGTCTGCTCCAAAAATGGCAGATTCCCTTTGCAACGGGTATACTTCATGAAAATGACATTGACTGTCCGGTGGCTTTTGCCCTTAGCGGGCATGTGGTAACGGCTCCTGCGTTTGAGACAATGACAAAGGAGCAGCTTGAACAGGCGCTGGAGTGGATGCGAAAGGCGGGGACTCTGATTCATGCGGGCGTCCCAATAGGCAGTACTAATAAAATGAACGGACGCTTGATGGAACTGGCGGAAGAAATGCGGCTTCCTGTATATAGGAGCGCTGCGGCATGGCTGGAAGCACAGGAGCGGAACATCAGAGCGTAGGGCAGGACAAACTGCCGCAGGCGGTAATTGAACAGGAGGCATTATGGCGGAGGAGAAAGTGTCAGGGCTGTTTCGGGATATTGATTCCCGGTACAGGGTGGTAAATCAAAAGCAGCTGCGGTTGGGCATTACTACGGGAACCTGTGCGGCAGCTGCGGCACAGGCGGCCGCCACCCATCTTCTTACAGGCATCCTGCAGACAGAAATCCCGATCCATACGCCCAAGGGAATCACGGCATATGTTCCTGTACAATGCGTCAGTAAAGAAGCGGCAAA
>CAZXVI010000076.1:0-4188 GCA_964644275.1 uncultured Ruminococcus sp.
AAGAAAGGACAAAAAGTATAGATAACATTTTTACACCCAATTGGGAACGTCGTCTGGAAGCTCAATTTCTGGCAAACAACAGGTGCCGAAAACGGGCATATATCTGTTCACCTCTCAGTGCGCCAACGAAGCAGGAATTCATCTGGAATATGCGCACCGCCAGAGCCTATATGCTCTATGCGATGGAAAAGATGAATATGGATGCCAGAGCACCTCATGCGTATCTGCCCATGTTGCTGTGTGATGCGGTGCCGGCAGAGCGTGCGCTGGCACTTCTGTTTGGTCAGCGGCTTTTGGAACAGAGCGATCTGGTTCTGGTGTGCGGCAATCGGCTGAGCAAAGGGATGCGCAGTGAGATTGCCTATGCGGCATCTCTGAATATGCCAATCATGGTCTTTGATGAGGAACTGTATCTGGAGGTTCGGAAGATTGTGACGCAGCATAGCGGCAGTAAGAAGACCGTGTGCATAGACCGGGATCATTTTCCGATGGCAATGACAGAACCGACCAATTATCTGGAAGAGTTGTGATCCGTCGTGATGCGATTCTCCCATTGCGTGGATAATCGTTCCCGGAACAGTATGATGCGGTTTCTTAAAGACCATTTCCAATATCCCACAATAAACTCCTGGAATCAGTCAATATCGTATGTCTGCAATCTCAAGGATCAATGGCTTGGTCTGGAGGGAGAGAATGAAAACCAGCTGTACGATGTGACTGAAACCCAGGAGTTTTTTGTGTTCAGGATCAGAAAGGAGAAAAAACAGTGATATGTCAGTTTGAAAGAATTATATATCCGCCGGATATTTCTAAGGTGGATGAAAACAGTTACATCATTGCCCTTTACCGCCCTTGTGAAAAAATCAGGGATACGACAGGCAATGCTGTTACCCAGGTTAAGGCGGTGGGATATTGTCTCCCGCTTACAAAAAAGCTGCGTTATGACATGCAGGGGCATTGGAGCAAAAATCCGAAGCATGGCATTCAGTTTGAGGTAGAAAGCTACAACGAGGTGATAGTCCCAACCAAAGAGGGCGTGATCGCGTATCTGTCCTCCGGTCAGATCAAAGGTATCGGGCCGAAGCTTGCGGAGCGTATCTATGATGAATTTGGCACGCAGGCATTGGAGGTACTGGACAAGGACCCGGAGCAGCTGCTGACTATCTCCGGCATCAGTGAAGGAAAGCTGGAAAAAATCAGGGATTCTTATCTTGCCAACCGGGGTGCCCGTGATGTAGTTGCATTTTTAGCCCCACATGGCATCACTCCTAACCGGGCAGTCCGTCTGTACCGGGAATACGGCGACAAGACGATGGATATCGTGCGTAACCACCCGTATCAGCTCTGTGAAATTGCAGGAATCGGATTTACTTCAGCAGATAAAATTGCCATGAGTATGGGATTCGATAAGCTGTCACCGGAGCGCGTGGATGAGGGAATTCTTTATACTCTGGCAGATGCAGAAGGAAAAGGGCATCTTTGTATGCAGAAGCATGCGTTTCTGAAGGCTTGCCTCAAGGTGCTGAATACTCCGCAGCTGACAGAACAAATGGTGGGCAGCCGAGCTACCAGACTTGTGTATGATGGCAGGTTGGTCATATATCGTGACTTTGTGTACCGCACGAAAACGGCGGACGCTGAGGAACAGCTGGCACGGGCAATCTGCTACCAGATGAAGCATCAGAAGTCGTATTCGTATGGAGATCTGGATGTGGAACTGGACCAAGAAGAACAGCGGTTAAATATTCGTCTGGCACCGGAACAGCGGGAAGCGGTCAAAATGGCATTGACCCATGGCCTGTGTATTATCACCGGCGGTCCGGGTACCGGCAAGACCATGATCCAAAAGGCGCTGCTTGATATTTATCACAGGAAACATCCGAATGACGAAATCGTTTGCTGCGCCCCTACCGGACGTGCGGCCAGACGCATGGAGCAGTCAACGGGATATCCAGCTTCTACGGTACATAAGGCGCTGGGGCTGATAGCAGATGAAGACGATGAATGCAGTGGATCGGAAATGCTGGATGCGGATCTGATTCTGGTGGATGAGGTATCCATGTTGGATATTTTTCTGGCATGGCATTTGTTTGATTCTGTTAAGGCTGGCAGCCGTATGGTACTGATTGGGGATGCCGATCAGCTGCCTTCGGTGGGACCAGGTGCGGTGCTGAGCGAAATGATTGCCAGTGGGTGTATCCCGGTTGTACGTCTGGATAAGGTTTACCGACAGGATGCTGGAAGCCGGATTGCGACTAACGCGAAACTGATCCGGCATGGAAGTCATGGGCTGGAATACGGACCGGATTTTCAGTTGATTGAGTCGGCAAATCTGGAACAGTCAGCAGAGATCATTGAAAAGCTGTACCTGCAGGAAACAGCAATGTACGGTGTGGACAATGTGGCACTGCTTACGCCATACCGGCAGAAAACCGAAACAGGCGTCAATTCCTTGAATCTGCGTCTCAGGGAGAACGTCAATCCGCCGAATCCTGCGAAGCGAGAAACTACCTGCGGAAAGCGGGTGTTCCGCTCCGGAGATAAGGTGATGCAGACGAAGAATCAAGATGAAGTGAACAACGGGGATATCGGGTATATTACCGGAATCTCACAGTGCGGCGGCGATACAACCGTTACGATTGATTTTGGCGATGAAAGAATTGTGGAATATGATTCCGCTGAGCTGGATGTGGTGGATCTGGGATATGCCTCTACGATTCACAAATCCCAGGGTTCTGAGTATCAGTCCGTCATTATCAACCTGCAGTGTGTCCATTCTATCATGCTGACCCGTCCGCTGATTTATACAGCGATTACCAGAGGAAAGACCAAGGTGACGATTGTTGGTGAGAAACGTGCATTGCACATTGCCATCAAGCGAACAGATACGGAGAAGCGTGGTACCCAGTTATCTGCCAGAATTCAGGAATTTAAGAAGTAAGAAAGGAGTCAGTCATGGCAACATTATTAGAACAGTATCGTGAACGGCAGAGCGTGATCCGCTCTCAGATTGCAGAAAACAGCCTTCCTTTGGAGGATTTGCTCGTGATGCAGGAGCTCAATTACCGCATTTGCGTATTGGAAACTTTCCAGTCCTTCTGCAAATCAGCCCCGATTACCATGGACACAAGGGTGATGGGATATCATTTCCAGTTGGTGGATGCTTATATCCGATTTATCCTGAATGAAAGAAAATTTGGGCCGAAAGCGGATGTCGAAGGACAGAAACGCCGTGAGACGGCATGGGTATCGCTGGAGCGTGTTGTACAGGATGGCAGAAAGCCGTTTTTGAGCTTTTCAGCGGGGACTCAGGAGCAATATAAAAATCTGATCAGCAAGTTTACGAATACCGTATTGCCTGTTTGGATGGCATATCGGGATACTTACATTAAACTTTAATCAAAGGAGGCTTAATCATGAGTCAGAATAACTCGAATGATAAGGCGGCAATGTTGGCCGCCATTGAAAAGATAAATGAGGTTTCAGGGTTTGATCCCGCGCCATTTGCCGTGGATTACACGGATCTGAACACTGGGGAGGTACGCAAGCGCCTGCCGGTCATGATTCAGATGGCATGGTTTCGTTTGAAATATCCGGAGGGCAGGATTGCGGTTCAGGTTTCACCGGGAAAGGACTGCTTTGTCGCTACGGCAAAGGTTTATCCCAGCTATAAAGATCCAGTGGATTGTTTTTTGGCGGAAGCTACTGCGTCCCGTGGCTACCTTCCCGATAAGCCCTCGGTCTCTCCCCGTGAGTGGGCGCAGACTGCGGCCGTTGGTATTGCTTTGCGCAATGCCGGTTTCGGTCTGCAGTTCTCTATGGCAGGAGAAGATTTTGAGGATGTGGCGCCAAATGAGCTGGGCGTTTCTGAAAATATTTCAGGTTCCGGTAACGGCCAGCCCAGTATCCAGACGCATCCGGAAAATGATGTGACGACAGAACCAGAGCAAGTTGAGCCTGAGCAGTCCTCAAAGGAACTGACTCCGGAGGAGAAGCTTCAGCAGGCCATGCAGGTTTCCTGCCCGATTACAAAGTTTGGAGGCAAGACGCTTGGAGAAGTTTTGTCGTTGGACCCCGGAGCAGTCAAATGGGTTGCGACAAAGTTTACCGGCAGCGAGGAAATCAAGGAGGCTGCCAAAATGATATGCGAATACGCCTTGAATCAGGCGATTGCGTAAGTAACAAGAG
>CAZXVI010000077.1:0-4069 GCA_964644275.1 uncultured Ruminococcus sp.
CGGAAGCTTCATGTCCAGCAGGATCAGATCCGGATGCATAGAAAGCAAAGTATCTGCGATTTCCTTCTCTTTCGGGAATTCTTTCAAATACGCTGCTTCATAGCCTGCGTTGCACAGGAATTGTTTTAATTCCCGGCGAATATTTTCATCATCTTCTACAATTACGATTTTTGCCATTTTCTATATCTCCAAAAGCAGGTGTTCCTTTTTGTATACCCTCTGGGGCACTACATTATGCCATTCGGCGTTTCAAAAGGTATACCCTCTGGGGCATCCCATTATGCCATTCGGCGTTTCACAAGGTATGCTTATTTTTGCCTTCGCGGACATTATAGCACGTTTTTATAGCTCCGGCAAAAGACTCGTAAAACCTTGGTTATTAACTTATGAGTTTGACAGCCCTATACCGGAAATCTTATAATGTAGCATATGGGAAACACGATGTGTTTTTCATAATACCAACGATAGAAAATATGCAATATTGGGGAATATAAAAGTGCTCCCTGATGATTTTAAGGAGATCACGATGTCAAATATTATAGAAATAAATGATTTTTCAGCGCCGGAACTGGATGTCTATGCCCGGCTTACGGAGAACCAACTGATCAACCGGCACGAACCGGAAAAAGGGCTTTTTATTGCGGAAAGTCCCAAAGTCATTCAACGGGCTCTGGATGCCGGATATGTGCCTGTTTCCTTTTTGACAGAACGGAAACATATTGCCGGAGAAGCCCGGGATATTATCGCCCGCTGTGCAGATATCCCCGTTTATACGGCGGAATTTGATGTCCTGACGAAACTAACCGGCTTTCAGCTTACCCGGGGCATGTTATGTGCCATGCGGCGTCCGTCTCTGCCTGAAGTGGAAGAAATCTGCGCCGATGCCCGTCGGATCGTCATACTTGAAAATATAGTAAATCCCACTAACATCGGCGCTATTTTCCGTTCTGCGGCAGCATTAGGTATGGACGCAATCCTACTGACGCCTGCGTGCAGCAATCCGCTGTATCGTCGTGCCATAAGGGTCAGCATGGGCACGGTATTTCAGATTCCCTGGACATTTCTTGATAATGCGTCTTTCCAATGGCCGCAGCCGGGCATGAAGCATTTGCAGAATATGGGCTTTAAAACGGCTGCCATGGCATTAAGCGATCATTCGATCCGTATCGACGATCCCCGGCTCATGGCAGAGGAGAAGCTGGCTATTGTATTGGGGACGGAGGGAGATGGTCTGGCCTCCCGTACCATTGCTGACTGTGATTATACCGTTCGCATCCCTATGTCCCACGGAGTAGATTCCTTAAATGTTGCGGCTGCAAGCGCTGTTGCTTTCTGGCAGCTTGGAAAGCATTAAAACAGGTAATACATAGGAAAAAGCGAGATCATTATGCCTGCGATCAGCATTAGTCCGATCATAAATGCCATAAAGAAGATTACTTCCCTTCGTGAATGCTGTCCATCTGCTGTATAACGATACTCTCCAGATCGCCCCAACATAATTTCCGCTCCAAATATGAAAGCTCCATGACAGCAACAAAACCATTTCACGATTCGTCTGCCTTATGAATTCGCATGTGCACCCCGTTTATGATTTTTGCAGCGCCCAACCTGTCAGGAACAGGCACACTCCCGCCGCTGCCAGCACTGGCACAGGCCAATTCAACTGCCCGGTCTGCGGCAGGGCAGTTTCTGACGATGCGTTGGGAACAGTCGGTGCATCCGGTGTGGATTTCGTCAGCGTACTCATCTTTGGAGCTGCGTCCACGTTATAGAGATAGGATCCGCCTTCATTCATGGGAACGCTGACCAGGAATGGCGCAACCTTCTCGTAGCCATCGGCTGCCCGTGTCTGCACTACCAGATACAGACCCAATGTCAGGCCGTCGGCTGTGGCCTTTCCGTCATTACCAATTTCTACCGTTACCCCGGTCAGACTGTTGGCAGAAACGTATGCCGCAAGATCAGACGCCAGCGAAGCGGAGGAAAGATCATTCAGAGACACACCGCTCTCCTTAAAAGCTTCTGCCGGGACAAAGCTGTAGCTGCCGTTGTTCTCGGATATTTCGCCCGCCTGATACAGTGTCAGTGTTCCCCCAGGCACTGTATTTCCTTCATAGATCATGGTAACCGAGACGGAGCCGGTCTTTGCAATATCCGGCGCTTCATGGGCATAGACTGTCATACTCATGGCAAGAACAAAATATATGGCTAAAAACAGCATATAGAGTCGTTTTTGTAATTGCATTTCAAAGTCCTCCTTCGATCATTTTCTTCTGCGGGTCTTAAACAGCAGTCCGGCAAGCAGCAGAATCAATATGGGAGCTGCTACCAGCGAAGCTGCAATGACCGGCTCGATTTGCAATGCGTCTGCCGTGATGCGGACAGTGCTGGCTGAAGCTGTATTTTCTACCCGATGCCCCCGCACCAGCAGCCGGTGGGTATTGATGCCGTAGGGGGTGCAGGTAACTAACGTGCAGTAGTCCTCTCCCTCTACAATCTCCAGCTCTCCGATCTCCTGGGGTTCCACAATGCGGATTTGATCCACCTCATAGGTCAGAATTTCATCCAGCACATAAAGGATGAAGGTATCTCCCATCTCCAGCTGGTCTAAATCGGTAAACAGTCTGGCGCCCGGCAGCCCCCGGTGCCCGGAGATCACTGTGTGGGTACTTTCGCCACCCACAGGCAGGGACGAGCCTTCCAGATGCCCCACGCCCACCTGCAGGACGGCTTCATCGGTGCCGTGGTAGATCGGCAGATAACAGCCGATTTTCCCGATCTCGATATAACCGATTACGCTGGTGCCAGATACACTCAGATAACCTTCGTATTCCTCCAGTTCTTCTTCCGTCAGGTTAAAGCGGTCTGACTTGCCAACCAGAGTTTTGTTGTATGTCCGGGCATTGTTCCACAGTGTTTCATAGGTATCGTTGTCCAGCCTCGCTACCTGCCCGGCATACTCCGTGATGGCCCTGGACTGATGCAGAGAGTTCCAATAATCGCTTACCGTGGGATACAGCAGCAAGGACAGCCCTACAAGAAAAACCGATATTAAAATAATTGTTGAGGCAATCCTTTTTCGTGATGACTTTCGCTTATTTTTCAACGCTCATGCGCTTCCTGGTAATCAGCAGAACGGCAACGCCAGCCACCAGAATACCGCCAATCACATAGAAGATGGTGGTGCCCATACCGCCGGTGGAGGGCAGTTCAGAGCCGGATTTGTTCTCGACCTTAGCAGTGACGGGAGTAAGTGTCATGGATTTTCCATTGTCAGCTGTTGTTGGCTCGATCTTCACTTCAACATCAGCTGTCAGCTTGTTATAACCGTCAGGAGCTTTGATCTCACGCAGATAATATGTATCGGCATCCAGACCTGCAATCGCAATCTTGCCATTAGCGTCAGTAGTCAAAGTCGTGTTTGCAGGCCAGGTAATCGTATCATCCGTTCCGGCGTCAGGAACATCGGCCCAGCCTGTAAACTTCCCGTTCACGATGATAGCAACCTTGTCCTTAGCCTTATTTAGCAGAACGAACTGAGCGTCTGCCAAAACCTTGGTTTCATTACCATTGGCATATTTCAGAACGTCAAAGCTCCAAGTATAGGTGGTTGTGGTGCTGCCAGGGGTAATCTTGGTATTGTTCTCGTCGCCGTAGCTTACCTTACTCTCGTTGGTGTTGCCATCACCACCCACAACAGCGCTCGCATTGACAGTGGCAGAATATTTCACATACACAGTGGTGCTGTCAACTGCCAAGTTGTCAAGGTAGGTCTGGGCAAAGGAAACCTCAAAGGTGCAGCTATCCGTCAGGTCAGAGGTGGTCACGGTGTAATCGTCAGCAGCAAGATCAGTGGCCATATTTTCATCGGTATAAACCTTGATGCTGTCCGCATCCAGGGTCAGACCTTTGCTCATGGTATCGTGGAACACAATATTTTCAGAACCCTTGGGAATCGTGATGGCGCTCTTGAAATTGACGGTCTGACCGATGTCGGCGTCATTCACGCTGCCGTATTTACTAGTGGAATCTTCCTCAACGGTTTTCTCGTTACCGGGTGCTGCGTTCT
>CAZXVI010000078.1:0-3837 GCA_964644275.1 uncultured Ruminococcus sp.
GACTTGCCGCAAGGCTTTGCATCTGGCTTACTCCGGCAGAGGTGACAAGGACTGTGCAGCAATTGCACGCTACAGAGGGGAGGATATTTATGAGTAACATCCGTTCCGCCTTCCAGAATGGAAAGGCATTTATTCCGTTTATTACCTGCGGTGATCCCGACCTTGCCACCACAGGTGCCGTTGTCCGTGCAGCTGTGGAAAACGGCGCCGATCTCATTGAGCTTGGCATTCCCTTTTCCGACCCGACTGCGGAGGGGCCCGTCATTCAGGGCGCCAATCTCCGGGCATTGTCCGGCGGTATCACCACGGATATGATTTTTGATTTTGTAAAAGAGCTGCGCAGGGATATCTCCATTCCGCTGGTATTTATGA
This sequence comes from uncultured Ruminococcus sp., assembly GCA_964644275.1. Lineage (GTDB taxonomy): Bacteria > Bacillota > Clostridia > Oscillospirales > Ruminococcaceae > UBA3855. Next base: position 373 of record CAZXVI010000078.1, read on the forward strand.
CTTATGCCAATGTTGTTTTCTCCTATGGTGCGGAAGCCTTTATGGCGGCATGCAAGGAAATCGGCATTGACGGCATCATTCTGCCGGATCTGCCCTATGAGGAAAAGGAAGAGTTCCTGCCGGTCTGCAGGAGATATGATGTGGATCTGATTTCTCTGATCGCTCCCACCTCCCAGCAGCGCATTGCCATGATTGCCAAGGAAGCAGAGGGCTTCCTGTACATTGTTTCCAGCCTTGGCGTTACCGGAACCAGAAGTGAAATCACCACTGACCTTTCTTCCATCATCAAGGTGGTTCGTGAAAATACCGATCTGCCCTGTGCCATCGGTTTTGGTATCTCTACCCCGGAGCAGGCAAAACGCATGGCGTCCCTTGCCGACGGCACTATTGTAGGATCTGCCATCATCAAGCTGCTTGAACAGTATGGCAGGGATGCTGCTGCACCAGTGGGGGATTATGTCAGAATCATGAAGAAGGCAATTACCGAATAATCAATTACAGGTTACCTCTGAAATCCCCCATAAAAATTGATTTCCATGGCTGATTATCAGGGCAAACTGATGATGTAATTTAAGAAAACCGGGATAGCAGAGGATGAATAAGACAAAGCTCCACCAAGCTTTAAAAAGCGGCTGCAGCGACATGTAGTGTCGCTTGCTGCGCAGACTATCGAAAAAGTCCTCTGCAAGAGGCGGGTGGAGGGTACGCAGTACCCTCCACAAACTTTTCCCCTCCTTCAAGGAGGGGGAGGGCAAATGTTATGAAACTGCCATTTTATCGGCAAGCTGAGCATCGGCAACATATAGTGCCGCTTGCTGCGGTCCGCTGAATTGACAGTTTGGTTTCAAAGCGATTGCCCTGTGTTGATTATAAAATTATCTTGACCAATTGTCAAATTTATGATATAATGGTACTATCATAAGGAATTTAGGGAGGTACTATCATGAATACAACGGTTGAACAGATCTATCAGGAAGCCAATACCCTGATGGAGCACGCTTCTACCCCGCAGCAGTTTGAGGAAGCTGCAGAGAAATTCCGTCAGGTCATTCAATATGCGGATGCTGCAGAAAAACTGCAATTCTGCGAAGAACATGCCCGCATGGCATATCAAGCCGGTGTGCCCGGTGTTCCGGAGAAAAAATCCAAGAAACCGGTTCTGATTGCAGCCATTGCCGGCGGTGCAGTCGTGCTGGCGGGCGGTATTGCTGTTCTTGCCAATCTGGTTATTCTGCCGGAGATGCGTTATAAGGATGCAATGAGCCTGTACGAAGACGGCGATTATGACGAGGCATTGGATGCCTTTGAGGCGATGGGGGACTATAAGGATGCGCCGGATATGATCAACGCCTGCAATTACGGCAAGGCAATGGATTTATTTGATGATGAAAAGTACGAAAAAGCCCTGAAAGCATTTGATAAACTGGGTGACTATAAGGATGCCAAGGAGCAGATGAAGGCTTGCTCCTATGAAATCGCACTGGAGCTTCTGAAGGATCAGGAGTATGAGGAAGCTGCGGAGGCATTTGCAGCATTGGGCGACTATGATAATGCTGCCAAGAAAGCCCAGGAATGTTACTATGAGCTAGGAATGAATTGCTATTACTACAGCGACTATGAAGAAGCTGCAGCATACTTTGAAAAAGCCGGTGACAGTGATGATGTTATCGAAATGCTCAATGCCTGCAACTACGAGTTCGCCTATGATCTTTACCTTGATTCGGCGTATGAGGAGGCAGCTGCTGCTTTTGAAGCTCTGGGAGATTACAGCGATGCAGCGGATATGGCAAAGAAATGTACTTATAACATTGCCTATGACCTGTACTGGGAAGATCAATATCAAGAAGCCAGCCTGATTTTTGACTCCCTGGGCGACTACAGTGATGCGGCAGATATGGCGGATTACTGCAAATATTATTATGCCCTTGAACTGTATGATGACGGTGAGTATGCAGCCGCAAAAACAATCTTTGATGAACTCGGAGATTTTTATTATGCGGATTATTATTCTGAATACTGCCAGCAGCAGCTTGACCGTGAACAGCTTGAGGAAGCGGTTACTGCCCAGTCAGGTGAAGCATACCTGGCCATCGTGGACAATGAATGGTGGATTCAATACTGGGGAGACAGCAGTGACATGCTTGCTTATGAGGCGGGCGTTGCAAAGATTAACGGCAATGGTTCCTATACCGTCAGCGTTACAGCGGATACCAATGGGTTCCGTTATGATACAACCGGCGATATCAATGAGCAATATACTCCGGAAGGTCTTAGTTATCTGTCAGTAGTGATTATGGACGGCGAAGAATACTGCCCGGATGCAGTAATTACCATTGACAGTATCACTGTGGACGGAACAAAAATCGACATGACAGCTAAAAATTACACATGCGTTGAGAGTGACGATGTTTATAGCGATATATACAATGAATGGGTATCAACTCCACCTGATGATGCACGTTCTGAAGAAGGTCTACTCTCCGAACTGTCGGATACTTCCGATTATTCTTCCGTCAATGTGGATCCTGATGATTTCGCAAGCTGGACCACTGTGGAAGTCACATTCACCATTTCCGGTCTGGACGAATAAGAAATATCAACAGGATATATCCATAGAAAGACATAACAAGGCTGCTTTTGTTCTAACAGACAAAAGCAGCCTTGTTTTTTGACAGCAAAATCAAGAAGACCCGTTAGTTATTCTACAATATCAATGCCAATCACATCCACACATTGCCCCTCAACTCTGAAATGGACATCAAACTCCGCAAAACGCATACTGTAAACCCGATCGGGATCATCCTGATAAGAAGGTCGGGGATCATCTGCAAGACATGCTATCAGAGTCTGCTGCTTCTGGGATGGAATCATTTGCAGCAAATGCTCCGGAAACTTCACATTTAGATGATAGTGTTGAAGGGCTTCGCCATAACTGCCTTTTGCATCCATATGGCAATCCGCATAGGGCAGGTAGGGCTTGATGTCCAGTATGGGCGTGCCGTCCAAAAGATCAGCGCCGCCAACGATAAGGACAGCGCCTTCATTTGTTGTTTGTTCAATTCTGATTAAGCGGACACATGATAAGCCAATGGGATTCGGCCGAAACGGGGAACGACTGGCAAATACGCCAATCCGCTGATTGCCACCAAGTCTCGGCGGTCTTACTGTAGGCGACCACTGCGTACGATGTGCCTTTGAAAAATCAAAAATCAGCCACAGATGTGAAAACTCTTCGATACCACGGAGTGCCTCAGGATTCCGGAATTCCGGAGTAAAGACAATTCTTCCTGTAAGAGATGCTACTCTTCCGCTCTGCCTTGGAATTCCGAATTTCTCCTTGAAATCAGTGTATATGTGCCCTATCGGTATCAGTTTCAGTGTTTCCTGCAAAATGACACATCCTTTTCCTGTTCATAAACTAAAAACCCCGTCTCAGAAAATGAGACGGGGAAGGAGCCGGCACCT
>CAZXVI010000079.1:0-3827 GCA_964644275.1 uncultured Ruminococcus sp.
TTGAGCATAAACACACCAATGCAGGCAGCCTACGATCCATGATTTGGGAGACCATGGTATGCCATTCTATCCGTGACGATCATAAGGATGGTTTCGTGATTCCTTACCAGCAGATGATGGAATACGCAAAGGAACACCCGGATTTTGATATGGCATCCATTACAGTATTTGCGCCGGATGATGCTTTTCGCGAGTTCTCTTATGCGACAGAACATCTGAGCTATGATGCCGTAATTGACGTGCTGCTTTGCTGTATTAAGGCATTTCAGATCATAAATGAGTGCCTGGACGAGGACTATTCTAATGTCTTAAGCTGGCTGAATGAGCAGCTTTCCATCGTCTGGGAAGACCGGGGCGCATTCCCTGGACTGGGTGTTATGCTAAGTGCTTTTGGCATCCAGCTGGGCATTCCATTGGCACGGGAGATCAAAGAGACCTTTGTCGGCAGCCATGATGATTTCTGGGGATATGTGGATGCGGTCATAGAGAATCCAAAGCCCTATATTTCGGAAACATTATGTAGTTCCATCACACCAATCGTGAAAAAAACATGGAAGACATTGAAGATGGAACGCAGACAGCTGTTTCAGCTTCTTTGCCGCTTTGCGCTTAATCTGGATCAGGCAAATATTCTGTTTAACGGGGATCAAAGAGAAAAGAAGCATATTTGCTGTTCGGATAAAGAGATCCTGGAGAACCCTTACATCCTATATGAACAGACAAGACTGAAGCTGGATGACCTCTATCTATCTGTCCAGAAGGTTGATAGGGCGGTATTTCCAGTACCATCGATTGCGGAAAAATACCCGCTTCGTGCTCCATCAAGACTTGTATCTGATAATGATGAACGGCGGGTCAGGGCAATCGTTATCTCTGTCCTCGAGTATGCTGCAATGCAAGGACACACCTTCCTGCCATGTACAATCCTGACGGATCAGGTTCAGAATATGGCTCTGAAACCGGCTTGCCCCGTGACGGCTGATATGGTTACTGCAATCGAATCTTTCATGAGCCCGGAAGTCATGAAACGTGAGATGAAAGACGGCACGGAGTATTACAAACTTGTGCGCCTGAATGCGTTCGACATTGAAATTGAAAAGCGTGTCAGAAAACGCCTCAAGGCAACGAAGCTCCAGGTCTATGCTGATTGGCGGAAATTGCTGGATGAAAAGTTTGGAGGAAAAAACCTTTCGGAACTGGAAAATCTGGCCCGTAATGAGAAAGCAGCTGTTCTTAAAGTCCTTTCGCAGTCCCGTCTTTCCGTGCTGGTGGGTGACGCCGGAACCGGAAAGACAACGGTTCTCTCTGTCCTTTGCAGCGAGCCTTCGATTGCAGCCGGAGGCGTGCTTCTGCTTGCCCCAACGGGAAAAGCGACGGTACACTTGATGGAGAGCGTTGGCGGCGATGGACAAAGGTTTTCTGCTTTGAATGTGGCACAATTTCTTACACGCAGCCAACGGTTTGACTGGGAGGAAATGCGTTTCAGGCTTTCGAGGCAGCCATATACAGACCTTCCTGAGACGGTCATTATCGATGAGGCTTCCATGCTGACGGAAGAAATGTTTGGTGCGCTTTTAGAAGCAGTTGGGACTGTGAAGAGAATTATCTTCGTCGGTGACCCAAACCAGCTGCCGCCGATCGGTTCCGGTAAGCCCTTTGTAGACTTGGTCAACCTCCTAAGGGAGGAACTTCCTGAGAAATCCGGTCTGGAAAATCCACGTGTCTGCAACTGCTACGGGGAACTGCGAATAAACCGCAGGCAGCAGAAGGAAGAGGAACGCCTCGATGTAAACCTATCCCGCTGCTTTACCCGGTCGGAGAAATTGGATGATGAGGAAGACATCATTTCTGAGATTGTCCAGGGAATGAGCGCAAATATCCAGTTTAAGCAGTGGAATACCCGGGAAGAACTGGAAGCCTTGCTGTTTGATACTGTCGCATCTGAAATCGGAATGACGGATCCGAATGACCAGGCCGGGTTTGACCGTGCCTTCGGCGCGAGTGTCGGAGATTTTGCAACCTTTTTCAACAAGGACTCCGCACAATATGCGGATCGTTGGCAGATTATTGCTCCCTTGCGCAACATGCCACAGGGCGTTGTCAACATCAACCGTCTTTTCCATCAGAAATACAGGGCGCGCCAGATTGAGCTTTCGTATCGGCGCGGATATAGGAAATGCATTCCAAAGGCTTATGGTGATGAGGAAATTGTATATGGTGACAAAGTAATCAATGTCCAGAATATTGGAAAAGAGGCGTATCCGAAAGACGGAAAGGCCATAAATTATGTGGCAAATGGTGAGATTGGAATTGCCTGCGGGACATACAAAAGGGGGCTAAAGAATGATTTCTTGAATGTATGTTTCTCTTCGCAGAAAGGCTATACATATTCCTACGATTGGCATGACTTTGACGATGAAGCAGGCACTGGCCGGTTGGAACTTGCGTACGCGCTGACAGTCCATAAATCGCAAGGCAGCCAGTTTGGCACAGTGATCCTTGTGCTGGCTGAACCTTGCCGTATTATATCCAGGGAACTGCTTTATACTGCCTTGACCAGGCAGGTGGATAAGATCATCATCCTGTATAACCAGGAAGCCTATCATCTCATGAAATATGCGTCAGAGATGAATTCTGACATTGCAAAGAGGTTTACCGATCTTTTTACGGATATCTTCCCAGATGACGAAGGTGCCCATAAGCCACAGATTACGAAAGTCGGCGATACGTTCTTTGATGAGAAACTTATTCACAAGACTGCCCGCGGAGAACTGGTTCGTTCCAAATCTGAGGTGATTATTGCGGACGCATTGTTCCATAACGGGCTGGAATACCAATATGAGCCGGAACTGATTCTCGAAGGGAAGGTAAAAAGGCCAGATTTCAAAATCATTGATGCGGACACTGGGGAAGAATGGTATTGGGAACACTGTGGCATGATGTCCGACGCGAAGTATGCCAAACGCTGGGCGGAGAAAGAAAAATTCTACGCCCAAAATGGCATAGTCAGGGGTAAGAACCTGATCGTTACGGAAGAATATGCTGGCGAGGGCTTGGATTCCTATAAGATTAATGAAATAATCAGGGATATCTTTATGCCGTAGTACTGCAGGGAGGTGGTTGATGTGAGGATACTATTTTGTAATATAGCCTGGATGGATTATTATCAGGGGATTATCCCTGGCAAGGATGAACCCAGAAACGGCGGCGCGTATGTCCTTGAGAACAACGATGCTCATGAAAAATATAATTTTCAGTCGGTTTATCTTACAGAAAACGAATGTGGCTACCCTGATGATGACTATTGCTTTGGATTTGTAGAAACAAAATCCACCAATGGCAAAACAGTAAACCAGCTCAACATTGAGAGAATTGAGGGCTGCGCCGCACTTAAGAAGGAGCCTAAAGTTGATGATGTCCTGGTGATTTATTGCGCAAAATATCCGGATTCGCTTGCAAACGAAACCTATGTCATTGGATGGTATAAGCATGCGACTGTGTATCGCAATTATGCCCGGATCAATTTTTTAAATGAGGATGGAACCGTTTACGAACAATTCTACAATGCGATAGCCAGGAAGGAGGACTGTGTTCTCCTTCCCCGCAGCCTTCGCAGAAAGAGTAATATTTGGAGGGTACCCCGTAAGCAAAGGGGAATCTCCTATGGATTTGGGCAAGCTAATGTGTGGTTTGCACAGGGTGCAGATGAAAACCCGGATCTCAGAAAGTTTATAGATCGAATTGTCTCTTTGATTGATACATATGAAGGTGAAAACTGGGTAGATGCATTACAGGAAAGCGTAGAGGTTTGATCATATTATGTAACT
>CAZXVI010000080.1:0-3720 GCA_964644275.1 uncultured Ruminococcus sp.
CAAAAATGCTGCGGATTTCTCCGTCCAGCATGGCCGGAAAACGATCATGCAGCTCATCAAGCACTGTATTTTCAGGATTCAGGTTGGTGCTTTCCTGATCAAAGTAGCCAAGTTTAATATTCTTGTTAAAGCGGATCAACCCCTGATGGGGGAGAAAATTCAGGATTTCTTTCAGCAGCGTGGATTTCCCGATGCCATTGCTCCCGATGATACCCAGCTTTTCACCCCGGCGCACCTGGAAGCTGACATGTTCCATCAGTGTTTTGCGGGCTGCACCCTCGCCGACAGAAATATCTGCATCCCGTACTTCCAGCACATCCAGGGGCGGCTCCACTTCATAGGTAAAGGATAATCCGGCACGCTTCTGCCGGGTAACGGGCTTTTCAATGCGTTCCATTCGGTCCAGCTGCTTCTGCCGGCTTTTGGCGCTTTTGGAGGTGGATGCCCTTGTGATATTGCGGGCAACATAATCTTCCAGCTTGGCAATTTCCTTCTGCTGCATGGCGTATTCTTTTTCCTGCCGTTCCACAGCTGCCGCTTTCTGTACAGTGTAGGCGGAATAATTCCCCTTGAACCTGGTCAGCCGCCCACGCTCAATTTCGCAGATGGAGGTCGCCAGCTTGTCCAGAAAATAGCGGTCATGGGAAACGATCAGCAGTGCTCCCTTGTAGCTTTGCAAGTAATCCTCCAGCCACTGGATGGTTTCAAAATCCAGGTGGTTGGTGGGTTCATCCAGTATCAGCAGATTGGGGGATTCCAGCAGAAGTTTGGTAATCGCAAGCCTTGTTTTTTCACCGCCGCTGAAGCTGGAAACAATTCTGTGAAATTCCGGGTCTGTAAATCCCATGCCATGGAGTACCGTTTTGATTTTCACATCAATCCGGTAGCCGTCATTGGCTTCAAACCATGCGGAAATCCGATCATATTCTTCAGCAACGGACAGATCACCATGCTGCATGGCAAGCTCGGCCCGGCGCATTTTCTCCTGGGTTTCCAGAAGCTCCGCAAAAACACTGCGCATTTCCTCCCAGACTGTCAATGAGGAATCCAGGGCAGCGGACTGTGCCAGATATCCCACAGAGGTTCTGGCACCTCGGATGATGACACCGTCCTCCTCCACCTCATGATCCGGGAGAATTTCGCCCAGCAGGATTTTCAGAAGAGTGGATTTGCCGCAGCCGTTGGCGCCAATAAGCCCGATGCGATCCTGATCTTCAATCTGAAGACTGATGTCCGACAGCAGAGGAACGCCATTGTAGATTTTATGAATATTCACTGCTTTTAACAGCATGCAATCACCTCACACTGTTACTTATTATAACAGGAAATGCAGTTCTTGTCAAATCCTCTCCGGAGGTATCGCCGGTATCCGATACGGGGGCCTGGCAACGCTGTTGAGCAATTTAAAAAATCCGTTGAAATTTATCGTTTTACTCTTGACATGCATCCCGGTTTCTGGTATACTTATATATATAAAAGTGAAGTTGGTTTTTTATCAATTTTGCACGAAAATCAATGTTGCTTCTTATTCTGCCATAGGGTTTTGTTATGATCTGATGCAGAATTTATAGTAAGTGCTGTAAACAAAGAACTGTAAATGAACAAAGGAAATCTCTAAAGATTCAGAAACCTTGTTTTGAATCGGAGAAGGAAGGGCTATTTTGTAGGGCTTCACCTGATCGGTGCCCGTCCCCTCTGCCCTCCGGGGCATCACCCCATGCCCACCTCTCGAAGAACATAATTTTTAGAGATCCCTCAAAGAAAGAGAAACATAATTGGGAGGAAGCTATGAAAATTCCTGCAATCAAACATGAGAAAGCAGTTTTCGCTGCCGCAGCGATTTATCCGGTTTTACTTGAAATTGCACTCTATTTTAATGTGGTGTGGTATGTGCAGATTTTTAATATTTTATTGCTGTCGATTGTGTACGGACTGTTCATTGTATTGTTCCGGAAAATCAAACCTGCTATGATTACAATCACTGTCATCATGCTGGCACTGTCCATTGCAAATGAATTTTCCATCAATGCCCGTTCCGTTGCGTTCCAGCTCAGTGATTTCTTTTGTCTTTCCGATGCGATACGTCTGTCAGGACGTTACAGCTTTATGATTACCTGGGGCATGGTCAGGGATTTCCTGTTGTGCGCAGGGCTGCTTACCGTTATGATGGTTCTGCTGCGGCAGTACGATGATAAGCAATGCCGCAGAAAGAAGTTTTGCGGCGGAGCCACCGTTCTGTGCATTGCCCTTCCGCTCTCCATGTTCGGGGGCATTGAAAATCATAATGACGGGGATATTAAATTTGATATTAATACCTTTACAAAGGAAAATGGTGTTTTGTATTCCCTGTTTGTAGAGCTGAAGAGCTATGCCGTGGAAGCTCCTGTCAACTATTCCCAGGAAAAAGCGAAGGAGAAGCTGGAGTGGAATAATCATTCCAATCATGAAGGAATGCCCAATATCATTGTTGTGATGAATGAATCCCTGACGGATTACGACTATGTGGGAGAGCTTCCTCTGACCCAGGATGTGCTGCCCTTTATCCATAGTATGGAGGAAAACTGCATCAAGGGCAGGGCCTATGCTTCCGTCTTTGGCGGTTACACCTGCAACTCCGAATGGGAGTTCCTCACTGGAAACAGTATGGCATTTCTTTCCGTTACTTCCGTTCCCTACAATCAGCTGATCGACCATGAAACCGACAGCCTTGCAAGCTCCCTTCGCAGCCTCGGCTATGCGACCTGTGCCATCCATCCTTATTACGGTGTGGAGTGGAACCGTGCTGAGAACTATCCCCTGATGGGATTTGATGAGTTCATTACCGGTCCGGATTTCGGAGATGGTTCCGGAGAAGTGCCGGAGGGGATGGATGAGGATCTGTATTTCGGTGACCTGGATTATATCCGGGGATTCATCAGTGACTCCGAAAATTACCGCAAGGTGATGGAGGTAATGGAAGAGAAGGATCCGGAAACACCGCAGTTTATTTTTACAGTCACCATCCAGAATCATGGTTCCTATGGCTATGAAGGAGAGGATTTTGAGAGCATCGAAATCTGTGAGGGCGCAGGGGATGAGGTGAATCAGTATCTTACTGTTGCCCATGAAAGCGATCGGGCTTTTGAGGAGCTGATTACATATTTTGAGGAATATCCTGAGGATACCATCATCCTGATGTTCGGTGATCATCAGCCGGCGCTGGCAATGCCCTATGAAACCCTGTATGCGGATGCTTCCAATGAAGTGGCTGTCCGGGAGACAAATTATACCATTCCTTATATTATGTGGGCGAATTATGATGTGGATTGGGAAGAACAGGAGCAGATCAGCCTCAATTATCTCTCTGCGCTCCTGAAGCAGAATGCCGGTCTTGCGCTGGACAGCTGGGATTCCTTCCGTCTGAAAGCAATGGAGGAATACCCCGTGCTGAATTCCTATGGCGTGCTGGATGGAACCAGAACCTTCCTCTCCCTCAATGAAACTCTTGAAAGCTCCTCGGTGCTGCAGGAATACGAGCAGCTGCAATATTATCGGATTTTTGACGCAGCAGAAGCAACAGAATAATACATAAAAAAGGAACCTCAAAGGATATGCTTTTGAGGTTCCTCATATTGTAGACTGTCGGAATAGTCCCGTCCAGAAGCTGCGCCCCCTGCAGTCCCCGGAACATAGACGGAAAGTCCTCTGCAAGAGGCGGGTGGAGGGTACGCAGTACCCTCC
>CAZXVI010000081.1:0-3682 GCA_964644275.1 uncultured Ruminococcus sp.
ACCTCGGAGGAGAGGATCAGGAAGCCGTCGTTTGTAATGCAGTACCGGGAAGGACGCAGACCATTTCTGTCAAGGACTGCACCCATGACATCACCATCGGAGAACAGGATGGAGGCGGGACCGTCCCAGGGTTCCATCATTGTGGCATAGTAGTGATAAAAATCCCGCTTTTTCTGGTTCATAGTACGGTTGTGGTGCCATGGCTCCGGAATGGTGATCATGACTGCCAGGGGCAGGGGCATGCCGGACATTACCATAAATTCCAGGGCATTGTCCAGTCTTGCAGAGTCGGAGCCGTTGACATCAATAATGGGCATAACCTTGTGCATGTCGTTTTTCAGGACATCACAGGAAATGGTCTCTTCACGGGTAAGCATCTTATCCGCATTGCCGGTGATGGTGTTGATCTCACCGTTGTGGACGATGAACCGGTTGGGGTGTGCCTTCTGCCAGCTGGGATTGGTATTGGTGCTGAAACGGGAATGTACCGTAGCAATTGCTGAGGTATAGTCCGGATCTTGGAGATCCGGGAAAAATTCCTGCAGCTCCTTTACCAGAAACATGCCCTTATAGACAATGGTACGGCTGGACAGGGATACTACATAGGTGTTTTCATTGCTCTGCTCAAAAACCCGTCTTGCAACATAGAGCTTCCGATCAAATGCCAGCCCTTTTTCACAATGCTCCGGCTTGCGGATGAAACACTGCATAATGCAGGGCATGCTGTCCAGTGCCTTCTGTCCCAGTACCTCCGGAACGGTAGGAACCTGGCGCCAGCCCAGAAATTCCATTCCTTCCTTGGAAACAATGATTTCAAACAGCTTCATTGCCTGCCTGCGGCGAAGGGAATCCTGGGGCAGAAAGAACATTCCCACGCCGTATTCACGCTGGCCTCCAAGGGAAATGCCGAGCTTTTCCGCTTCTTTGCTAAAAAAAGAATGGGAAATCTGCAGCAGGATACCTACGCCGTCGCCGGTTTTTCCCTCTGCGTCCTTGCCGGCTCTGTGTTCCAGATGCTCTACAATTTCCAGTGCCTGTTTCACGACTTTGTGTGAGGGAATTCCTTTAATGTTTACAACGGCGCCGATGCCGCAGTTATCATGCTCAAACTGGGGATGGTATAATCCCTGGGCTTCGAATGGCTGTTCCACTCTGTAATCTTCCATAGTAACACTCCCACTTCTGCGAAAAAACAAAAAGATGCCCTACCTATCCCAAGGGGGTAGGTAATCAGCATCATTGCTTCCACATATTTAATTTGGCAGCTGCTGCAGCTGCCCATAAAATCATCATACACTGAAATCCGCCTTTTGTCAAGACAAAAGGCGGAAAACCGTTTTTTTGCATAAAATTCTTTTGATACCAGCAGAGCCTTATGGAGATTTTATACAATCTTATTGCTTGGCTGGTGCCGGAGTCAACAGCTTGGCTTTGTAGAGAGCCCCTCCCACAGCGCCGGTAAGAATCGTAGAAGCAATCATTTCAAAAACCGCATTGACACCTACGAAGGTGCAGATGAACACCAGAATATTCTTGCCGCCCATCAAGCCCTGTACGTACTCAGTGTTGCCATACAGCAGAACCAGTGCGGACATAAAAAGTGCCGTGTTCAGGAAAGCGGAACAGAATCCGGTTACTGCGCAGGCAACGCCGAAATTGGTCAGTTTGCGGACGCCCTTGAAAATCAGCCCCACCAGGAAACCGTCCAGAGCACGCGGTACAAACCGCTGCACAAAGGCAAGGAACGGATTGATTTCCACAAGAATGGCTCCCATCCCGCTGGGGATACCAATGCCGAAGCATTGCAGGAAGCTGAGCAGTCCGAATACGCTGCCGATGATCAGACCGCCAATGGGTCCGGCGGCCACTGCTGCCAGTGCGATCGGAATTACATTCAGCGTAATGACCAGGGGGCCGATGGGGATGGAACCGATTGGCGTGAACGAAAAAATGATCGTCAGTGCTGTTAACAGTCCCAGAATTACCAGCTGTTTCATGTCCCATTTTGTTTTTTGCATCAGAAAAAACCTCCTTGTTATTATTCTCATGACTGAGATACAATACATCGGATCAGCTTCTGTCTGCCGGCCTGCGTCAGATTTCCGGAAACGGAATACCTGCGGCTCTGCAAAGCAAGCGGCCGGAGCACTTGAAACGTATCCATATTAATTATATCATGAATTTTGAAAAAAAGCTATAGCTTTTTTGACAAATTTATGGTATAATATTTGTAGAATTTTAAAATAAAGAGCAATCCGGCAGCAAAAGGGCTGTGAAGCCCGACCGGAGAAAGGAAGAATCATATGCTCAACGGAAAAACTGCTGTGCTGGCGGTAACCGGCAGTATCGCTGCCTATAAAATTGCGAACCTTGCCAGAATGCTGAAGAAGCTCCATTGTACCGTCCATGTGCTGATGACGCAGAATGCCACCTGCTTTATCAATCCCATCACTTTTGAGAGCCTGACGGGCAATAAATGTCTCATTGATACTTTTGACCGGAACTTTCAGTTCAGCGTAGAGCATGTAGCCATTGCCAAGCAGGCGGATGTGGTTCTGGTGGCACCTGCCTCCGCCAATGTCATCGGAAAGCTTGCCGGCGGCATTGCGGATGATATGCTTACCACCACAATTATGGCGTGCCCCTGCAAAAAAATTATTTCCCCTGCAATGAATCATAATATGTTCCACAATCCCATTGTTCAGGATAATATTGAGAAACTCCGCCGTTTTGATTACGAGATTGTCGCGCCGGATCATGGGATGCTTGCCAATGGGGATATGGGTGACGGCAGAATGCCCGATGAAAGTGTTTTGCTGGAATATGTGCTCCGGGAAATTGCCTGCCCGAAGGATCTTGCCGGAAAAAAAGTGCTTGTGACTGCCGGCGCAACAAGAGAACGGCTGGATCCCGTGCGTTTCCTCACCAATCATTCCAGCGGCAAGATGGGCGTTGCCGTTGCGAAAGCTGCTATGCACAGGGGTGCCGAGGTGACACTGGTGAAGGCGCATACGGAGGTTCCGGCTCCTATGTTCGTCCGCTGTGTGGAAACGGAAAGTGCAGAGGACATGTTCCGGGAAGTGGCACGCCTTGCCCCGGAGCAGGATTTCATTATCAAGGCGGCGGCGGTTGCAGATTATACGCCGCTGGAAACTGCCGATCAGAAGATCAAAAAATCCGATGATGCCCTTTCCATCCCTCTGAAACGGACAACGGATATCCTGCAATATCTGGGGCAGCACCGGGCAGAACACCAGATGATCTGCGGCTTCTCCATGGAGACAGAGCATGTGCTGGAGAATTCCCGGAAGAAACTTCTTTCCAAAAACTGTGACATGATTTGTGCCAATTCCCTGAATGCTGCTGATGCAGGCTTCGGAGTGGATACCAATCGCATTACCATGATTACGAAAGAGGATACCACCGAACTGCCCCTCCTTTCAAAGGAAGAAGCGGCTCACAGAATCCTGGACAAGCTTCTCTCACTTTATTGAAAACAGACATTCAGGTGCTTTCACATATATAATAAGAAAGAGGGGAACCTCCCTGTTCGGGAGACTCCCCTCCTGCGGCAGACACCGCAAATAAAGTGCTGGCGTTCCCGAGGTGATTCGAACACCCGACCTACCGCTTAGGAGATACAGAGAGGCCGTGCTTTTACGGTACGCCTGATTCCAAGAAA
>CAZXVI010000082.1:0-3546 GCA_964644275.1 uncultured Ruminococcus sp.
CCAGCGGAGGTTTTCCTTGATGGTGCCGGAGAACAGAAGGTTCTTCTGGAGCACCATTGCCACCTGGCTGCGCAGCACCTCCACATCGTAGGCACGGACATCCACGCCGCCCACTCTGACGCAGCCCTCTGTCACATCGTAAAGACGGGGAATGAGCTGTACCAGGGAGGATTTGCTGGAGCCGGTGCCGCCGATGATGCCCACCGTCATACCGGAGGCAATGTGCAGATCAATGTCATTGAGGGCGAATTTTTCCGCATCAGCGGAGTACTTGAAGTGCACGTTCTCGAAATCAATGGAGCCGTCGGCAACCTCCGTGACCGGGTCCGCCGGAGAGTGGAGAATGGGCTCCTCCGCCAGCACCTCGCAGATACGCTTGGCGGATTCGGCGGACATGGTGAGCATGACATAGATCATGGAGATCATCATCAGAGCCATGAGAATCTGTACGCCGTAGCTGAGCATGGCGGAAATCTGACCGATGCTGATGCTCTGGTCGATGATGGCCATTCTGGCGCCCACCAGCAGGATGAAGACCATATCGAAATACATGCAGACCTGCATGAGGGGGTTATTCAGGGCAACAATCCGTTCTGCTCTGGTGAAATCCCTGCGGATATTCTCCGCAGCAGAGCTGAATTTTTCCTTTTCGTATTCCTCACGGGAGAAGCCCTTGACCACACGCATGCCCCGGACATTTTCCTCAACGGATTCATTGAGGCGGTCGTATTTCTTGAACACGCTCCGGAACGCCGGCATTGCTTTTTTTCCGATAAAGAACAGCCCCACCGCAAGGACGGGAATGACAATCACAAATGCCACTGCAAGCCTGCCGCCCATGATGAACGCCATGACAGCGGAGAAAATCAGCATCAGGGGGCTGCGGATGGCGATGCGGATGAGCATCATGAACGCCATCTGCACATTGGTGACATCCGTAGTCATTCTGGTGACCAGGGAGGAGGAGGAGAACTTGTCGATGTTCTGGAAATCATAGGTCTGGATTTTCCGGAACATATCCTTTCTCAGATTCTTGGCAAAGCCCGTGGAGGCTCTGGCGCAGGTAAAGCCTGCCAGTCCGCCGCAGATGAGGGAAACACATGCCAGGAGAATCAGCGAAAGTCCGATGATCAGCACGTTCTTCATGGGTGCGCTGATCTGGATCCGTTCCACAAGCTCTGCGGTGACGAAGGGGATGAGGGTTTCAATGATCGCCTCTCCCGTAATGAAGAGCAGCGTAAGAATGGTTGGTTTCTTGTATTCTCTTACGCACGCAGCAAGCTGTTTGATCATACTGTACTTCCTTTCTGTGGTGAGTGACAGGGCAGGGAGGAGAGCACCCGGAATATGGTTTCCAGCGCCTCACCGAAGTCCTCCCTGTCCTCCGGTGACATAGCATCGAACAGGCTCCGGTAGTAGGCGGCGTCCTGCTGCAGAAACTGTTCAATGTAGGCAAGCCCCCGGTCTGTCAGGATCAGCCGGACAATGCGCCGGTCGCAGGGGTCGGAAACACGTTCCGCAAACCCTTTCTCAATGAGCTTGTCCACCACCTTGGTCATCTGCTGCTTGGGACTGCGCACTGCCTGTGCCAGCTCTGACATGGCCATGCCGTTTCCCCGGATCCGCAGGCGCTGGAGGCAGAAGAACATCTCCGGCGTTATCCCCTCATCCAGCAGCCGCCGCAGAGGCTTGGCAATCCGGCAGTGCCAGTGGGGCATGACGGCCATAATCAGTTCCTGCAGTTCCGCTATTGTTCTGTCCATGATAATTCCCCCTTTGCAAGAGAAATTTCGCTCCGATGAACTTTGCACAGAATACAATAGTCATATGGAGCGAATTGTCATTATTAGTTTACTATTTTTGGAAGCAATCTTCAATGGGGACTGCATGAATAGTTTCTGAATTTTTTGTGAATCGGGAAGGGCTGCACCCTTTCAGCCGCATTTCAGGGCGGTGCGCAGCACGATCTTCGCCAGAGACTGTCGCCGTTTGCAGCGGGAAAGCCGGATAAAAAAAGCGCGCAACCCTTTGAGGACAAAAAATTTTCGGAAATGTTGTATACAAACGTACAATTTTTCCTCTTTTTTGAACCTTCAGTGAAAGGAGTTGATCGCTATGCTGCAACATGGCTGGATTAAGCTGCACCGTTCCATGCTCCGGTGGGAATGGTACGATGAACCAAATACCAAAATTCTGTTTCTCCATCTGCTGCTGACTGTCTCCATTGAGACGCAGCACTGGCACGGCATTCTGGTTCCCAGGGGGGCACGGATTGCCAGTCTCCAGACCCTTGCGGAGGAGACGGGACTGTCCATTCAGAAGATACGCACCGCCCTGGATCACCTGGAAACAACAGGGGAGCTAACAAGGAAAAAACAGGGAAAAGCTACGGTGATTGCGTTAACAAACTTCATCCGCTATCAGGAGGACAACAGGGAATCCGCAGCCGGTCAGCAGGCAGCCAACAGTCCTGCAACATCCCATTGTCATCAGTATAAGAAAGAACAAGAAGAAAGAAGAATGGAGAAAGAGAGAAAAGGGGACGCCCTCTCCCGCACTGTCATCCCCACTCTTGCCCAGGTGCAGGACTACTGCCGGGAACGGCACAGCCCCATCAGTCCGGAGCGGTTCTTCCACTGCTATGAAGCCTCCGGCTGGCGCAGAGCGGGACAGCCCATTGCCGACTGGCGTGCTGTGGTGCAGCTCTGGGAGACAACGGAGCAGAATTATTCCCGTCCCGGTACCGCCCGGGAGAATGCCATGACCCAGGAGGAAATTGACACCATGAACGACTATCTGTCCCTTGTCAACCGTTTTCCGGAGGAGGAATCCCGATGATCAAAGACAAACCCGGTGCTATGGAAACAGCCTATTGCTTTGCCGGAATCGCACCCTGTCCCCGGTGCGGCGCAGTGCCCGCTCTTGACAACCGCCTGTATCCGGGCAGGTACATGGGGGAATTCCGGCTCCTGTGTTCCTGCGGCAATGCCTCAAAGCTCCATGCCTACGAGGCGTATCACAAATCCGTTGCCGAGTATATGACCATGATTAAGGAGGCGGAGCAGGAGCTTTCCCCTGCCGGCAGTTAGCCACCCCGATGGGGGTCAGGGGGAGGGCAGCTTTGGCAAACGCTCCCTTAAGCTGATGACATTGATCAGGCTACCGGAGCGTCCGTTTCCTCCAGGCGGACAATTTCCACCTGCTCCGTCCGCTTGCCGCTCATCCGGAGAACCCGGACACGCAGGCCGCAGTCCTCAAAGGTATCCCCCTCGCTGGGGATTTTTTCCAGAATTTCCATGACCCAGCCGCTGACGGTGATGGCTTCATAGTCGCCCTCCACCCGGAGAATCTCGAAGATTTTCTCCACATTTGCCTTGCCGGAGACCAGGTATGTATTGTCGGCAGTTTTGGTGATTTCCTTGACAATTTCGTCATGCTCATCCCAGATTTCGCCCACCAGCTCCTCCAGGATATCCTCCAGGGTCACCAGACCTGCCGTGGAGCCGAATTCGTCCATCACCACGGCGATATGCAGCTGCTGGCTCT
>CAZXVI010000083.1:0-3426 GCA_964644275.1 uncultured Ruminococcus sp.
ATGCTTTATGTTCAGCAAGTTTTTATGCTGAGTTTTGACCCAAAACTTCCATAGTATACCGAGAAAAATTTGAAAAACAGACTGTTTTTCTCCGCATAAAAAACCTATAATCTGGGCATCACCCACGATTGGAGGTAACCACATGGACGGAGAAAAACGGCTCACCGTTTCGGAGCTTGTAGAGGATGTCATGCCTTGCATCAAGGCAAAGCAGTACAGCGAAACCTACATCAGCGGATTTCAGCAGGTATTCAACCGATTGCTGTCATACTGCGATGAACACGAAGAACAGTACCTCTCAACAGAGCTTGCTCAGCAATTCCTTCTGGATTGCTATGGCGTTCAGCCTGGGACTGTGGAGCGGCGGTGCTCCAGAGCACACCGCGCTATGGATCTGCTGTCGGATTATCAGCATTTTGGCACTGTAATGATCCGCCGCAGGCTGAACCGTGTATTCCCGGCAGCCCTTGAATCAACATCTGAGGGGTATCTGAAACAGATGGAGCTTCGTGGCCGTAAGAAAAACACGGTACTCAGCCACAGAAAGTTTCTGCTCCGCTTTACAGATTTTCTGGACAGCATCGGTATTACAGGATATGAATACCTCACAGCCGATACAGTTAACCAGTTCATCAAGGTCATTTTGTGCAATTACAGCAACTCGGTGGCCATGGAGTATTACGGTATCCTTCGGCGCTTTCTCCAGTATCTGGCCTTGTCCGGAAACGCGAAGGAGGATTTATCCCTGAAACTGGTTCCAGTAAAGCGTTCAGCTACTTCCGCACGTATCCCAACGACCCTGACCATGGAGCAGATTGAAAACATTCTTTCTTCCGTGGACCGTGAAAGTCCGCAGGGGAAACGCGATTATGCCGTGCTGATGATCGCTGTGAAGCTGGGCATTAGAACCTGCGATATCCGGAATCTCCGGCCATCCAACTTTGACTGGGATCAGCACATGGTATCATTTACCCAGATCAAAACGGGAGAGCCCCTGTCGCTGCCGCTTCCAATGGATGTGGGATGGGCCGTCATTGATTACCTGAAGAACGGTCGCCCTGTCAGCGACACGCCTGAGATTTTCCTCCGGGCAGTCGCACCGTATGAATCGCTGCAGAACTTTGACAACATCCTGATCAAGCATATGCGCAAGGCCGGCATTCCCCTGGATTCGCTGAAGCACCACGGCCTTCATTCTCTGCGCCACAGTCTTGCGACTCACATGCTGGATGAGGAAATCCCTATTACGTCCATCCAGGGGGTCCTTGGCCACGTTAACGCTGAGTCTACGGAGAAGTATATTGGCGTAAATGTCCGGCAGCTTCGTTCATGCGCATTGGAGGTGACCGACTAATGTATGAAGAAAAACTTCTTTCCCTGCAGTGCATCAGCATCCTCGCTCCATGCATGATTGATTTCGTCGAGCAGAAGCGTGCTCTTGGGAACAAGTACAATGCCTGTGTTGAGGTTTTCAACGGGTTTGACCGTTTTTGCAATGAGCAGCATCTGAACACTCCTTCCATTTCCAGGGAATTGCTTTCGATTTGGGAAGAAAAGAGGCCACATGAAAACGAAACCACTCAGCTCATTCGGATTTCCTATGTGCGCCAGCTTTGTGAATACCTCCATAACAATGGCTATGATGTTCCTGGGACTTTCCATCCTGCGCCGAAGAAATCTCAGCAGTTTGTTCCGTACATCTTCACGAAAAATGAACTCGAACGGTTATTTTCTGCTGTAGATGCTACAGAATCGACACCGGCCTCTCCAATCCGGCATCTGGTTATGCCCGTCCTTTTCAGGCTGATTTACACATGCGGATTGCGGGCTTCCGAAGCCCTGCGACTGAAAGTATCCGATGTGGATCTGGATTTGGGCATGATGACGATTTACGGCGCCAAAGGAGATAAAGACCGCATGGTCGGCATTTCCGATTCCATGCTGGAATACATGCGGAACTACCGGGCCAATCCCATGGTGGCCGAGTTTGACAGTGAATACTTTTTCCCGGCGCCGGACGGCGGGTTCTATGACACCAGCACCATTTATGCCTACTTCAGAGATTATCTCTTCATGGCGGGAATTCCTCACCGCGGCAGGGGCAAGGGGCCACGTGTTCATGACTTGCGTCATTCCTTTGCCGTGCATGTGCTCAATAAATGGAGCAGCGAAGGAAAGGATATGTACACCTGCCTGCCGATTTTGCGGGTTTACCTTGGGCATTCCCGCTTAACAGCAACGGAAAAATATCTCCGCCTGATTCCTGATGCCTATGGCGAGCTCACCAATCCGTTCAAGGATAGATTCCAGAAGATCACGGAGGCACTAGACGATGAAGAAGAAGTATGATTATTCGGATATGGTGTCCAGCTATTTCAAAAAGCATCTTGCTGGCACTAAAAACGTAAGCAATAATACGATCCACTCCTACAGAGATACCTTTGTTATCTTCAATGACTATCTCGAAAAGCAGCGAGGATTTAAGCTGGAAAAAACAAGTGTCAGTGATCTTTCCCGTGATCTCGTTCTCGAATTCCTTTCGTATCTGGAGACTGAACGAGGCTACAGCGCAACTTCCCGAAACCAGCGCCTTGCTACATTGAAATCCTTTGCAAAGTATGTTCAGGTCGAACGTCCAGATGAAATGGCACTGTGCCAGAGCATTCTTTCCATTGATGGAAAGAGTTCTGAAAAACCGGTAATCCAGTATCTGAGTAATAGCCAGACTGATGTACTGATGGAACAACCGGATATCTCCAGGCCTAAAGGTCGCAGGGATCTGGCCTTGCTACTGCTTCTTTATGATTCAGCAGCAAGAGTACAGGAGCTCTGCGATCTGAAGGTATGCGATGTCCGCGTAGACGCACCGGCAGTGGTTCACCTTTTCGGGAAAGGAAGAAAGAACCGTGAGGTTCCGCTTACCGAGCCGTGCGCCAAGGTGCTGCGGCGCTACATTCAGGAGAACCACTTGGATGCACCTGGCCGCAGCAACGATCCACTTTTTGTGAATCCACAGGGGAAAAAACTCACTCGCAGTGGTGTTTCCTATGTGCTGGCCAAATACATCTGCCAGGCAAATGAAACAACAGATGTGTCATTGCCTGAGATTACACCACACTGTCTGCGTCATTCCAAGGCCATGCACCTGGTGGAAGCGGGCAAAAACCTGATTTACATCCGCGACTTTCTCGGACATGAATCCATTGAAACCACGCAGGTGTACGCAAAGGCAAACCCGGAAGCCCGCCGCAAAGCGCTGGAGACAATGGATAGGAAAATGAAGACTCCCGCCATGCCGGACTGGAATGATGATCCTGATCTGAAGGCATTCCTCAAAGGGCTGTAGACTTTTATGCTGAGAGATTTTTGATGAGAGCGCTGAGATAAAAGGCTCTTACAAAAGCTTCTCAGCATAATTTTTACACT
>CAZXVI010000084.1:0-3353 GCA_964644275.1 uncultured Ruminococcus sp.
GCCTTCATCGGTGAGACCGTAAGCATCATCAAAGCGCCGATCACGCCGCCTATAAGCCCACCCACAACAGGAATACCTGTCAGCACTCCGATCATCAGCGCCTCCGTGCATTGGCCAACGATGTATTTATGGAAATTGCGGTTCAGTATTGCAAGGACATATTGGATTTTTGCCTTGATGCCCGGTTTCAGGTAGCGGGTCATCAGTGCTGTGCATTGGGCACCCAGCTTTTCCTTGCCAAGCAGCAGGTAAATGGAAAAAATAATGCCGATCACAAAGGTAACGATGGAAGAAAATACAGTGGATACCGAAGAGGCGATATTGCCGGCCACCCCGCCCGCATTGGCCTTCACAAACTCCTGAACCTGCGCTATCATATCGTCCCAATCCACCTCTGCCAGCTTCTCTGTCACCACTGGAAGATGCTGGGCAACTGTTTCATTTTCAGACAACTCTTCCAATGCCTCTGGCAGCCGGTCAATCAGGATTTTTATGCATTGCACAAGCTCCGGCACAACCAAAGCAACCACAAGGACAAGCAGCGCAATCACAAGTAGATAGACCGTAACCATACACACCGGCCGCCTGCTTTTGCCTGCCAGCTTCTTCTTCAATTTCTGAAAGTAATGCCGCTCCAGAAAGCTCATCAGGATATTGACAATATAGGCAATCACCCCGCCGGCAATCAGGGACGCCAGCGCCCTGACAACTGCCAGAACAAAGCCCGTCCCCGCTTTCCAGTAGTAGATGCACAGAAAAACCGCCAGCGCCGTGACGCCGAGCTTCAGGCAGCTTTTCCATTCGATTTTTATCATACGCGTCCTTCCTCACTCTCTTTTATAATGGATACTGGTAGTATAGGCTCCGTATGTTTGAGAAACCTTGCAGAAATGTTGCAGAAATATAAAAAACAGCCGTGTAACAAACCTTGCTGCACGGCGCTGTATTTTGTTATTCCTTTGGGATCCTGACTTTGATGGAAGAGCCTTTTCCCAGCTCGCTCTCTACTTCAATGGTGCCATCTGACATCTGCAGAATACGGTATACCAGTGCCATCCCCAGACTATTGCCCTCTTTCGCATGGGATGTGTCGCCCTGATAAAACTTTTCAAACAGCCGCCTTTTTGTCTTGTCATCCATCCCACAGCCCGAATCCGATACGGTCACATAATAATGGGTATCATCGGCAGCCTGCACAACGCTGATACTGCCGCCCGGCTCGGTAAATTTAAAAGCATTGGATAAAAGGTTTGTCCACACTATATCCAGAAGCTCCCGGTCTGCCTGGATGGTCGTCCGTTCCTGCAGCCTGGCATTTAACCTGATAGCCCTATCATCTATCACGCTTTCAAAAAGCAGGATACAGTCGCTGAGCTGCTCACAAAAGTCATACGGCTGCTTGTCCGGCTTTATCTCCTGGTTTTCCAGTTTGTTCAGTTTCAGAATATTGCCTACCAGCGTGTTCAGCCGCTTGGATGATTGTATGATGACTTCCGTATACTCTCTTTGCTGTCCCGGAGAAAGATCCTCCTGCTGAAGCGCAAAGCAGCAATTCTGAATCACAGCAAGGGGCGTTTTGATCTCATGGGACACATTGGAAATAAAGTCCCTTTTCATCATCTCATTGGAGTCAAGCTCATCCACCATGATGTTGATGCTCGAGATCAGCTCGTCCAGCTCACTCAGGCGGTTGATCGTATGCTCCGGCTCTATGTAAACAGAAAAATCCCCTGCCGTAATCCTTCTGGCAGCCTCATTCAATTTATTGATCGGGTTAAGCAGGGTTCGTCTGACAATAAAATAGATAATTGCCGTATAGCATCCTGATGCCGCCACAACATATCCAATCATGGAAAGTACAAAATTAAATGGCAACTGGTCATAGGGCATGAACACACGCAGAATGATAAACGGTATGACAATCAGCACAAGCAGAAAAGAGATCATCAGGATAAACCATTTCCATCGGGGCGAGAACACAGAGTGCTTCTTTCTCATCGCAGCACCGCCTTGTATCCAAGCCCATGCACCGTTGTGATCTTAAAATTGCCTCCCGGAGTCTTGAAATATACACATCCACGGAACGCAGCGTCGTATCCGTATCCATTTCCCAGAACTCATTCATAAGCTGGCTGCGGGAAAAGGTCTTGCCGAGATAGGACAGCAGCTTATAAAGGATATTGAACTCACGCACTGTCAGCTGCAATTCGCAGCCCCCGTAAACTGCGGAGGGACCGTCCGCATCCAGCGTAAGCTTCCCGACCGTTATCTTTTTCTCGTTGGCAATACCTGCCCTGCGCAAAAGCGCGCCCACGTGCAGCACGAGTTCGTTGGGGTCGATGGGCTTGACCATGTAATCATCAATGCCCATCCGGAACCCCTTCTGCTTCGATAAAAAGTCATCCTTCGCCGTTACGAACATAATCGGAATTTTGTTGTCAATCCCCCTCACAGCCTCCGCAAACTCGAAGCCGGAGATGTCCGGCATCATGATATCGGAGATGATAAGGTCAAAGATCATATCATACATCACATTGTACGCATCGTTTACACAAAGGCAGCCTGTGGCGGTGTACCCGTTATCATTTAAGAACTTACAAACCATCCGGTTCAGGTTTTTATCGTCCTCTACCACTAAGATTTTAAACATGGCTTGAGTCCTCCTGTTTTTTATATGCAATTTCAGTATAGCACAGATTTGTTGCAAAAATGTTGCTGCAGTGAATTTAAGTGCCGCACGCTATTGCATTTTCTCTCAAAATAATCCGTACCGCTTCATCTGAAGAGTTCGAAGCCACAGTCAATAATATATGGTCGCTTTAAACTACAATCTCCTTGCATCTTTCGCATCTTCTGTTGAGAGACGGATGTTCGCTTTTCTTGAAAACTGTCAGTTTCAATTATTGCAGAAATCAGTCTAACGTATCACACCTCAATCTCCGCTCAGTTCTTGAATATAAACACCATTTTTTTATCCTTTGCCACCGTGATGTGATCCACCATGCTTGCCCACAGTGCCTCGTCAAATTTCTCAATTATTGTCCCTTCCCTCAAGGAAGCAAGGAATCCGTTCAGTATCTGTGACCTCGCCGTTTTATCGG
The DNA here is from genome assembly GCA_964644275.1 of uncultured Ruminococcus sp. GTDB lineage: Bacteria > Bacillota > Clostridia > Oscillospirales > Ruminococcaceae > UBA3855. Next base: position 3,102 of record CAZXVI010000084.1, read on the forward strand.
AAATTTCCGTGCAGGTGCTGTCATATTTTGCTTTCATCCCCTCATATCGGTCTACCAGACCGTTGTAGCGTTCCCGGTATTTTTCCTGATCAATAGCAATCCTTGCATTCTCAGCGATGCAGTTCTGTATCATCTCCGCCTGCACCAGTTCAAAGGTTTCAAGCTTTATGATTGCCGGGTGGTTATTTTCCACATAGTACTGCGGCACCTCGCCCTCGTTCTTCTTCTTTTTCTTTGTCAGAAAGTCCGTGG
>CAZXVI010000085.1:0-2968 GCA_964644275.1 uncultured Ruminococcus sp.
TGACCATTACCCTGCTGCTGAATTCCGAGGGCAAGAAAATGGGCAAGACGGAAAAGGGTGCCGTGTGGCTGGATCCTGAAAAGACCAGCCCCTACGAGTTCTTCCAGTACTGGAGAAATGTGGCGGATGCCGATGTGATCAAGTGTCTGAAGATGCTGACCTTTGTTCCCATTGAGGAAACTGAGGAAATGGAAAAGACCATGGAAGGTGCTGCCTTCAATAAGGCAAAGGAAATCCTTGCTTATGAGCTGACAGCTCTGGTACACGGTGAGGAGGAGGCCAAGCGTGCGCTGGAAGCGGCAAGAGCTGTTTTCTCCGGGGGCGGCAATTCTGAGAATATGCCCACCACAGAGCTGAGTGCCGATAAACTGACGGATGGTGCCATCAACATTCTGGATCTGATGACGGAAGCAAAGCTGATTCCCACAAGATCCGAGGGTAGACGTCTGGTTCAGCAGGGCGGTGTCAGCGTCAACGGTGAAAAGGTCACTGACCCCAATGCCATGATTGCCATTGAGGGCGAAGTGATTCTCAAAAAGGGCAAGAAAGTATTCCATAAGATCGTACTTGGCTAATTAAAAAGTATTCTCCCTGATCAGTTTTCCGCTGGTCAGGGAGATTTTGTCAACTACTGAATCACACGAATGCCGGCATCCAAATTACATGTCCTGGAAATGCCGTCATCTTCATACAGCGCATATGCTGCGCCCGGATAGCCAAGACAGCCAATGGCAGAAGAATCCAGCAGTCCGGTATTCGGTGCACTTTTGCCAAAAGCAATGGCTTTCCCCTTCCGGATAAAAAATACAAGCTCCGTGAGTGCCGCTTTCACATAGTGATGTCCTGCCGGAAGGATTTCTGTTTCATATTCCTCCGGTGTCCGCATCCGCACGAGCATCATTTCCTCCGGCAGATACACATGTCTGCCGTTTTTATTCTGCTGGTATACCGGTGCAATCATCAGCTCATTGCCGAGGAGCAGCTGATCCTCGGTGTCCGCAGCATCCGGATCCCCTCTGAAATCAAAGGCAAGGGGCCGGAACATCATTTCATCCTGCAATACCGCCTTCATGTATTCGCTGTAGAGGTAGGGAATCAAAGCATACCGAATATTAATCATATTCCTGCATGCCTGGCATTGGTCAAAACGATACAGCTCCTGCTCCCTTGTTCCAAGGGCAGAATGGTTGCGCATGAGGGGCGTAAACAAGGACAGCTGCAGCCAGCGGAGCATGAGATCTTCCGTCACATCACAATTGAAGCCGCCGGTATCCGCCCCGGTAAAAAGAAAACCTGTCATGTTCAGCGAGGGCATCATCTGCAGATTCATCAGAAGATGGGACCACCAGGAATTGTTATCTCCCTGCCAGATGCCTCCGTAACGGTGGGCCCCTATATAGGAGGAACGTGAAAATAGCAGGATCCGCTTTTCCGGGGACAGTATTTCAAAGGCCTCCCCCGCTGCTCTTGTCATATCATACCCATAAAGATTATGCACCTGCTGGTGGGGAATCCGTTCGTTGCCAACCCGGTGATAAAACTCCCTATGGTCATCCGGATGATTGCTGATGCCGGCAACCAGCCCTGTAAACTCAAAATAGTCGTAGATGCCCATATTTTCTTTGCTCAGGGTATTAATACGCGCCATTACCTGTTCCAGACGTGTTTCAGAATAGAAAATTGCCGGTTCATTCATATCATTCCAGAAGCCGTCAATGCCCTTCTCCAGCAGATAGGCGTAGTTTCTTCCGAACCACCGGCGTGCATCGGGATTCAGGAAATCCGGGAAATGCACCTTCCCCGGCCAGACAGCACCCACAAAGTCATTGCCGTCCGCATCCTTGCAGAAGTAGTCATACTGCACGCCTTCCTCATACACTGTATAGCCGTCCTCAATTCTGACACCAGCATCAATAATGGGTACAAGGTGAATCCCATGTTCCTGCATTTCACTGCACAGGGTTTCCAATTCCGGAAAAGTTTCCTCATTGACTGTGAAATCCTTGAAGTGCTCCATATAATCAATGTCAAGATAGATGCTGTCAATAGGGATTTCCCGGCTCCGGTATTCCTTTGCCACCTGCCGGATTTCCTCCGCAGTCCGGTAGCCCCAGCGGCTCTGGCCATAGCCGAATGCCCAGAGGGGGGCAATATAGCTTCTGCCGATGAGCTGACGGAATTCATGGACAATCGTGCGCTCCTCTTCGCCCGTGATCAGATACACATCCATGTCCATGGTTTCTGCGGTGACAGTCAGTGCGTTCCGATGGGAATAGCCAACATCAAAAACCAGCTTTCCGGGGTAATCAAAAAAAATACCGAAAACTGTTTCTCCTGCAATCAGCAGGAAATTATGCGATCCGTAGAGGGATACGGTATCCTCGTGATGATGGGGATTGTCAAGATTATAGCTGGTATATTTCCATCCACGCTTATTGATACCGCGGACTTGTTCCCCAAGACCATAGACAATATCCTGTTCCTGCAGCGTGTAATAAAAAGTATTGTGCTGCAGCAATGTCAGATAGGGCATTGGCGCTTCACATATCGGAAGCTCCCTCACCACTGCCTCTGTCGGGAAAGGGGTCCCGAACCGATATTTTGTAATCATGGCATTACCTCCATTGGTTTGTTTGTAGCTCCATTATAACACAGCTTGTCCTCTTTTGCAATGATCCCTGTAAAAAGTACGGCGCCGCAGGCGAACTTCACAGCTGTTTCCCGCACTTTGACCAAAATCAGCTATTAATTTTTGTCGAAAATGTCGGTGGAAGTGCTTGAAAAAATATGGTATAATGAGATTATCTAAACATATTTTGGAAAGGATGAACCGTATGAGCAAATTCTGGAAGAAACTAACAGCAGTTACAATGGCCGCAGCAATGAGCTTCTCCTTTTACAGCGTCATGCCCCGGTATGAGACATCTGCACTGGAGCTTGGTACCTATGAGGCTGAGGAACTCACCCT
>CAZXVI010000086.1:0-2877 GCA_964644275.1 uncultured Ruminococcus sp.
GACGGGAAATCTGCGCCGATTTTCTCTTTGTATTCAGCCTTGAACTGCTCAGCCAGAGTCTTCAGGTCGTCTGCAGTCAGCTCAACGTCCTGCTTCACACCCTTCTCTGCTTTCATCTTATCGATGAGCTCTTCAAAATATTTCTTGCCGACTTCCATAACTACGTCGGAATACATCTGGATGAATCTTCTGTAGCAGTCCCATGCCCAGCGGGGATTGCCGGACTTCTCGGACATGTATGCAACAACATCCTCATTCAGACCTAGGTTCAGAATGGTATCCATCATACCGGGCATGGATGCTCTTGCGCCGGAACGTACGGAAACCAGGAGCGGATTCTCCTTGTCGCCGAACTTCTTGCCGACTCTTTCTTCCATGATTTCGATGTTCTTCATGATTTCAGCCATGATCTCGTCATTGATCTGACGGCCGTCCTCATAGTACTGTGTGCAGGCCTCAGTAGAAATGGTGAAACCCTGCGGAACCGGCAGTCCCAGGCTTGTCATCTCAGCCAGGTTTGCACCCTTACCGCCCAGGAGTTCACGCATAGAAGCGTTGCCCTCATTGAACTGATAAACGTATTTTTTGCTCATTGGTATTTACCTCCAACTTGATTTTATCTGAAAACGGAAGAAACTACACTCCATCTCAGATTTACCCTTCTATTATAACATATCTTAAAAAAAAAAGCTATAGGTTTTCGAGAAAAATTCCCCTGAATTTTTATGGCAATTTACACAAAAATTATGAAGAAACTAAAAATTTCTAAAATAGGCTTGCAAAAATGTTTCATATCTGCGATAATAAGAAGTATGTACTTTATGTTTTTCAATGGGAAAATTTGTACACAATGCATAAAACAGATGCTGCTGTTCCGATATGTCTTTGGTCTGAACATAATAAAACCCCTGTTTACATTTGGAAGTAGTATGAAAGGAGCTATTTGATATGGATTTTGGAGTTATTCTTGCTGGAGGCAAGGGAAAGCGTATGAAGGCGAACCGCCCCAAGCCTCTTTTTGAGGTGTTGGGCATTCCCATGCTGGAATGGGTCATCCGTGCCTGTGAAACGGCTGAAGTAAAGGAACTCTGCGTGGTGAAGGGCTTCTGCGGTGAGCAGATTGACGAATACCTGGGCGGCAGATATGCAACAGTGCTCCAGGCTGAGCAGAAGGGCACCGGCCATGCCGTCATGCAGGCAGCGGACTTTCTTGCCAGGGATCCTGCCGGCAGCACCCTGGTGCTCTGCGGCGATGCCCCCTTCCTGGATGCGGCTACAATTCAGGCTGCCAAAGCCCAGCATGACGCACAGGGAAATGCCGTCACTGTGATCACAGCGGAAATCACCGATCCCACGGGCTACGGCAGAATTCTCCGCACGGAGAACGGCATTGCCGGCATTGTGGAGGAGAAGGACGCAACCGCCGAACAGAAGGTAATCCGGGAAATCAATTCCGGTGCCTACTGGTTCAGAACCGCTTCCCTGCTGGAGGCACTGCAGAAGCTGGACTGCAGCAATGCTGCCGGGGAATACTACCTTACGGACACTGTTGCCATCCTTCTGGGAATGGGAGAAACGGCAGGCGCTTACTGCACGGAGAATACGGATGTGATTCTGGGCGCTAACAGCCAGCGAGATCTCCTGGAACTGAACACCCTGGCAAGAATGCAGATCATTGACAAGCATCTGGATAACGGCGTGGTATTTACCTGCACGGACGGCATTACCATTGACCCGGATGTACGGATCGGCGCAGGTACGCAGATTCTCTCCGGTACCATTCTCAAGGGCTGTACTGTTATCGGCGAAAACTGTGTAATCGGTCCCAACTGCCTGATTGAGAACTGCCGCATTGAGGACGGCGTGCAGCTGAATTACGTCCAGGCATACAAGTCCACCATTGAACGGAATGTGAAAATCGGTCCCTTCGTACATATCCGCCCCGGCAGCCATATCAAGCAGGGCGTGAAGATCGGCGACTTCGTGGAAATCAAGAATTCCACCATCGGCGAAGGCACCGCCGTTGCCCATCTGACCTATGTGGGCGACAGCGATGTGGGCAAGAAGGTGAACTTCGGCTGCGGTACAGTAACCGTCAACTATGACGGCATCATCAAGAGCCGCTGCCAGATCGGCGACAACTGCTTCATCGGCTGCAATACCAATCTGGTTGCGCCTGTAAAGCTTGGCAAATATGTCTACACCGCTGCCGGCACCACTGTTACCAAGGATGTCCCCGATTATTCCCTTGCCATCGACCGGGGTGCCATGACGGTTAAGGAGGGGTACAGCCTTCGGAAATTTGCAAATAAGCTGGATATTAAAAATAAGTAAGTTTCTTTTTTGTTTCAATATCGTGAAAAAATGATGAATTTTCCATGAATTCTATTGCATTTTTCTGAGAACGTGCTATACTGGAATTAGCACTCTACGATCGAGAGTGCTAATTCGGAGCCGGCACAAACGGAGTCTGCGCTGGCGCAACAGTAACAAACGCAACGAGAAAAGAGGATGTAATATGGAAACAAAGGCATTTCAGGCGGAGTCCAAGAAGCTGCTGGACATGATGATTCATTCAATTTATACCCACAAGGAGATTTTTCTCCGTGAGCTGATTTCCAACGCAAGTGATGCGATTGACAAGCTGTATTTCCGTTCCCTGACGGACGACAGTGTGGGGATGAACAAGGATGATTTCGCCATCCGCATTGATCTGGACAAGGAAGCACGCACCATTACCATTTCCGACAACGGCATCGGCATGACCGCAGAAGAGCTGGAGCAGAACCTGGGCACCATTGCCAGCAGCGGTTCCCTGAAGTTCAAGACGGACAACAAGCTTGGTGAGGATCAGCAGATCATCGGTCAGTTCGGTGT
>CAZXVI010000087.1:0-2504 GCA_964644275.1 uncultured Ruminococcus sp.
TAGCCAACGGCGGATGGCATACGTCCCAGCAGTGCGGATACCTCGGAGCCTGCCTGTGTAAAACGGAAAATGTTGTCGATGAACAGCAGCACATCCTGTCCCTCCACGTCACGGAAATATTCCGCCATGGTCAGACCGGACAGTCCCACACGCATTCTTGCGCCGGGCGGTTCATTCATCTGCCCGTACACCAGGACAGTCTTGTCAATAACGCCGCTTTCCTTCATTTCATTATAGAGGTCATTACCCTCACGGGTTCTCTCTCCCACGCCTGTGAAAACGGAGATACCGCCATGCTGGTTGGCAACGTTGTTGATCAGCTCCTGGATCAGGACGGTTTTGCCAACACCGGCGCCGCCGAAAAGTCCGATTTTGCCGCCCTTGAGGTAGGGTGCAATGAGGTCAATGACCTTAATGCCGGTTTCCAGCACTTCACTGGAAGCAGTCTGCTCCTCATAGCTGGGGGCTTCCCGGTGGATTGCCCAGCGCTGCGCCGTTTCCGGGGCGGGCTTTTCATCAATAGCATCCCCCAGGAGGTTGAACATTCTTCCCAGGGTTTCTCTTCCCACGGGTACCGTAATCGGTGCCCCGGTATCCACAGCATCCATCCCTCTCACAAGACCATCGGTGCTGCTCATGGCAATGCAGCGGACAATATCATCCCCGATATGCTGCGCTGCCTCAATCACCAGCTTCTGTCCGTGATTATCCACAGTAATGGCGCTGAGGAGCTTCGGCAGATGGTCCTTCTGGAACCGGACGTCCACTACTGCGCCAATGATCTGCACAATTTTACCAATATTCTGCATATTTCTTATCGGGATGTGATGATCCCGCTCCTTTCCGGATAGTTTATGGAGCCTCTGAAATCATGTTGTCGGAGGTTCCCTTATGTTAAGGAATCCGCCGTCCTAAGACTGCGCATTCGCACCTGCTACGATTTCTGTAAGCTCCTGGGTAATGGCACCCTGTCTTGCACGGTTATAAAGCAGGGACAGGCTGTCGATCATTTCCGTTGCATTGTCCGTTGCATTCTCCATTGCCGTGCGCCTTGCTGCCTGTTCGGAGGCAAAGGATTCCACCACAGCACCGTAAATCAGCCCCGACAGATACTGGGGTACCAGCTTGTCAAATACCGCCTCCGGAGACGGCTCATACTCCACGGCACAATGTCTCGGATGGCTGACAGCAAGATTTTCCAGAGGAATCACCTGCATTCTCTGCGCCTCCTGGACAAGGGGGGATACATAGTTGGTAAATATCAGTTCCACGCTCTGAAGGGAGGCATGACGTTCGTAAGTGCTGAGCACCAGGTCGGCAATGTCCATTGCATGGTAGATGCTGAAATGCTCTGCCACATGGTGGTAGCTGCTGAGCACCTTCACATCGTGGTGCTGGAAGTAATCCACCGCCTTCTGCCCGATGGGAATCACAATGGGATTTCCTCCCGCTGCCTTGACTTCGTTGATTCTGGCCTGTGCAAGGCGGAATATATTGGAGTTAAAGCCCCCTGCCAGTCCCCTGTCGCCGGCTATCACAATGAGCAGCGCAGCACCGTTGTCCGTACGCCTGCGAACATACTGGGAATTGAAATAGGGATCCTCTGCGGCAATTTCCGCCATCAGCTTGTAGGTAGCCTCAAAGAACGGCTGGGATGCCTCCGCACGCTCCTTGGCATGACGGAATTTGGAGGAAGCCACCAGCTCCATTGCCTTGGTGATCTGCATGGTGCTCTCTACGCTGCGGATGCGGCGTTTGATATCCTTCAGATTTGCCATTCTCTCACTCCCATCAGCTCTCGGCAATATACTGCTTGGTGAAAGCATCCAGTGCTTCCTTCAGAAGCGACTCGTTCTCGGCAGTCAGATCCTTGGTTTCCAGGATGGAAGCCAGAATCTCCGGTTTTTCCTCACGCATATAGTCAAACATTTTTTCCTGATAATCGGCAATGTTCCCCACAGACACATCCTTGAGATAGCCCTTGGTGACTGCATAGATGATGCAGACCTGGAGCTCCACAGGAACGGGGGCATTTCTGTCCTGCTTGAGGACTTCCACAATGCGCTCGCCCAGGGACAAACGGTTCTTGGTGTCCGCATCCAGGTCGGAGCCGAACTGAGAGAAGGCCTGCAGTTCCCGGTACTGGGAATAGGACAGCTTCAGAGAACCGGAAACCTTTTTCATTGCCTTGATCTGGGCAGCGCTTCCCACACGGGAAACGGAGATACCCGGGTTCACCGCAGGGCGGACGCCGGCATTGAACAGGTCGGTTTCCAGAAAGATCTGACCATCCGTAATGGAGATGACATTGGTCGGAATATAGGCAGAAACATCGCCTGCCTGTGTCTCAATAATGGGCAGTGCCGTCAGGCTGCCGCCGCCGTAATTTTCATTGTAGCTGCACGCACGCTCCAGCAAACGGGAATGGAGATAGAACACATCGCCGGGGTATGCCTCACGTCCCGGAGGACGCTTCAGCAGCAGGGAAAGAGCACGGTATGCCA